>NZ_CAXTQF010000001.1:0-31122 GCF_964246335.1 uncultured Jatrophihabitans sp.
ATCGACTGTTGATCACCGAGGGGGGTTGCCGCGGGACCAACGGTGCGCGGGAGACGGGCGCGGATAGACGGGGCGCGGATAGACGGTGCGCGGAGACACGGCGCGCGGGTGACGGGCAGCTGGGGTGGGTCGGCCGCAACGTCAGCCGAGGACGGCGGTGCGCAGGACGTCGAGGCCGAGCGAGCCGACGTCCAGCGCCCGCCGATGGAATTGGCGCAGGTCGAACGCGTCGCCCTCGCGGCGCCGCACGTCGTCGCGCAGTTGCAGCCAGAACCGCTCGCCGATCTTGTATGACGGCGCCTGGCCCGGCCAGCCGAGGTAGCGGTCGAGTTCGAAGCGCAGTAGCTCCTCGCCCAGGTTGACGTGCCCCGTCAGGAACTGCCAGGCCTTGTCGTAGGTCCATGCGCCACCGCCGACCTCGGCGGGGGCGGGGAGCTCGCAGTGGATGCCGATGTCGAGCACCACGCGGGTGGCGCGCAGTGCCTGGCTCTGCAGCATGCCCAGGTAGTCGCCGGGGTCGTCGAGCCAGCCGAGGTCGGCGGCCAGCCGCTCCGCGTACAGCGCCCAGCCCTCGCCGTGCCCACTCACCCAGGACGCGTTGCGGCGCCAGCGATTGAGCAGCTCGCTGCGCACGGCGGTCTGCCCGACCTGTAGGTGATGCCCGGGCACGCCCTCGTGGTAGACCACCGACTTCTCCCGCCAGGTGGTGAACGATGTGACGCCCTCGGGCACCGACCACCACATGCGGCCCGGCCGGCTGACGAGGTCATCGCTGGGCGGTGTGTAGTACATGCCGCCGGTGTGCGTCGGGGCAATGCGGCACTCAAGTGTGCGGATCTCGTCGGGGATGTCGAAGTGCGTGCCGGCCAGCGTCGCGACGGCGGCGTCGGACGTCTCCTGCATCCAGGCGCGCAGCGCGTCGGTGCCGTCGATGTGCCGCTGCGGGTCGGCGTCGAGCACTGCTATCGCCTGCTCGAGATCCGCGCCGGCGCGGATGCGCTCGGCGGTGGCCGTCATCTCGGCCTCGATGCGGGCGAGTTCCTCCTGGCCCCACGCGTAGGTCTCGTCGAGGTCGACGTCGGTACCGAGGAACGAGCGCAGGTGCAGGGCGTACCGCTCGCGTCCGACGGCGTCGCGCTCGGGAGCCTGCGGCAGCAGCTCGTCGCGCAGGAAGGCGGCCAGGGTCTCGTAGGCCTGCGCGGCCTGCTGCGCATTTGCGGCGAGCTCAGCGGGTGCGCCCTCGGGTGCCTGGGCAGCGAACTGTGCAAAGAATCCGTCGGCGCCGACGTTGTCCGCGCACTGCGTCACGCAGGCGGCCACTTGCCGGTGCGGCCGGACCTCGCCGCGTGCGGCGGCCGTGCGCAGCGACTCGGTGTAGCCGGCGACGGCCTGCGGCACCGCAGCGAGTCGACGCGAGATCGTCGCCCAGTCCTCGTCCGTCGCCGTCGGCATCAGGTCGAAGACCATCCGGATGGTCTGCACCGGTGACTCGAGCACGTCGAGGCGCGCCTCGTCACCACCCGCTGCGCGGAGTTCCTGCTCGATGCCCAACGTGTCGCGCATGGCGGCGATGGTGATCCGGTCGGTGTCGTCTGCCGGCGTGGTTCCCGCCAGCCGGTCCAGAGTGCGGGCGCGTAGCTGCGCGCCCTCCTGCCACCAGTCGGGCGTGAAGTCGGGCAGTCGGTCGTCCCGGCCGGGTAGGCCCAGGTCGGTGGCGAACATCGGGTCGTGGTCGGCGAGCTGTTCGACGTAGTCCTCCGCGACGGTGTCGACGGCGGACCTGCTGCGGCTGGAGGTCATGTTCAGCACACTAGGGCCGTGCGCACAGGGGATAGCCGGTAAGATATCTTGACGTCAAGAGATTCGGACGGAAGGCGCTTTCATGGCGAAGATCGTGTACACGCACACCGACGAGGCGCCCGCGCTGGCGACCTACTCGTTCCTGCCGATCGTCGAGGCGTTCGCAGCGCCGGCCGGCGTCGAGCTGGAGCTGCGTGACATCTCGCTGGCCGGGCGCATCCTCGCGCACTTCGGTGACCGGCTGACCGCACAGCAGCAGGTGGCCGACGCACTCGCCGAGTTGGGCGAGCTTGCCAAGACGCCGGACGCCAACATCATCAAACTGCCGAACATCAGCGCGTCGGTGCCGCAGCTCAAGGCCGCCATCGCCGAGCTGCGCGCGCAGGGCTACGACCTTCCTGACTACCCGGAGAACCCGAGCACGGACGACGAGCGCGACGTGCGCGCCCGCTACGACGCGGTCAAGGGTTCCGCGGTCAACCCGGTGCTGCGCGAGGGCAACTCCGACCGCCGCGCCCCGGCGTCGGTGAAGGCCTACGCGCGCAAGCACCCGCACTCGATGGGCGCGTGGTCGACGGAATCGAAGTCCCACGTCTCGACGATGACCGACGGCGACTTCCGGCACTCGGAGAAGTCGACGACCGTCGCAGACGCCGATGTCGTGCGCATCGAGCACGTCGCCGCCGACGGCACCGTCACCGTGCTGAAGGCCGAGACACCGCTGCTCGCCGGCGAGGTGATCGACGCGTCGGTCATGCGGCGCCGCGCGCTCGACGAGTTCCTCCGCGCGCAGGTGGCCGAGGCGAAGCAGCAGGGTGTGCTGTTCTCCGTGCACCTGAAAGCGACGATGATGAAGGTCTCCGACCCGATCATCTTCGGGCACGCGGTGCGCGCCGTCGTCGGCGACGTCTACGACAACTACCCCGACGCCAGCCCGAACGACGGCCTCGGCTCGCTGCTGTCCGCCCATCCCGAGGCCACCAAGACCGTCGCCGCGGCGATCGAGGCCGGGCCGGCCGTCGCGATGGTCGACTCCGACCGCGGCATCACGAACTTCCATGTGCCGAGCGACGTCATCATCGACGCGTCGATGCCGGCGGCGATCCGCACGTCGGGCCAGATGTGGAACGCGGCGGGGGACCTGCAGGACACCAAGTTCGTCATCCCCGACTCGCCGTACGCGCCGCTGTACGCCGAGACCGTCGAGCACTGCCGCGAGCACGGCGCGTTCGACCCGTCGACGATGGGCACCACGCCGAACGTCGGGCTGATGGCGCAGAAGGCCGAGGAGTACGGCTCGCACGACAAGACCTTCGAGATCGCGTCGGCCGGCACCGTGCGCGTCGTCGACAGCGCCGGGCAGACGCTGCTCGAGCACGAGGTCGAGCCGGGCGACATCTGGCGCATGTGCCAGACCAAGGACGCACCCGTTCGCAACTGGGTCGAGCTCGCCGTCGAGCGGGCCCGCGCCACCGGCGCACCGACCGTCTTCTGGCTGGACGAGACGCGCGCGCACGACGCGCAGCTGCTGGCCAAGGTGCGCCCGCTGCTCGCCGAGCTGGACACCGACGGCCTGCAGATCGAGATCATGGACGTCGCCGCTGCTACGCGCTTCACGCTCGAGCGTGCCCGCGCGGGCGAGGACACGATCTCGGTGACCGGCAACGTGCTGCGCGACTACCTGACCGACCTGTTCCCGATCCTCGAACTGGGCACCAGCGCGAAGATGCTGTCCATCGTCCCGCTGATGGACGGCGGCGGGCTGTTCGAGACCGGCGCCGGCGGCTCGGCACCGAAGCACGTGCAGCAGTTCGTCAAGGAAGATCACCTGCGCTGGGATTCGCTCGGCGAGTTCCTCGCGCTGGCGGTGTCGCTGGAGATGCTCGCGGACAAGACCGGCAACGCGAAGGCGAAGGTGCTCGGGCTGGCGCTCGACCGCGCGACCGCATCGTTGCTGGAGGAGAACAAGTCGCCGTCGCGCAAGGTCGGCGAGCTGGACAATCGCGGCAGCCACTTCTACCTGGCGCTGTACTGGGCGCGCGAACTCGCCGCGCAGACCGACGACTCTGACTTGGCGGCGACGTTCGCGCCCGTCGCGGAGGCGCTGGCGAACGGCGAGCAGGCGATCGTGGCGGAGCTCGCGGACGCGCAGGGCGACGCCGTGGACATCGGCGGCTACTACCAGCCCGACCACGCCAAGGCCGAGGCGGCCATGCGCCCGAGCAAGACGCTGAACGACACGCTCGGCCAGCTCGCCTGACCCGCGGCTCCCGGTCCGCGCGCCTCGCTCTCAGCGATGAAGCGGGTCGCGAAGTACCTGTGACAATGTGTCAAATGTGACTGCGGGCACCCACTTTCCTGTTTCCAGTGGGTAACGTCCCGACCAGCGCCAGGTGAAGACCACCCGACGCGAACGTCGGGAGGGCGTCATGCTCGCGTGCGAGCGCCACGGATCCGGTGAACCCCTCGTGCTGGTGCACGGGGTCACGCATCGCCGGCAGGCCTGGTACCCGGTCCTCGACCGGCTCACCGAGCACCGCGAGGTCATCCTGGTGGACCTCCCTGGGCACGGCCAGTCGCCGCCGTTGGTCACCAAGGGCTTCCCGGTCGAAGACGTCCTGCGCGCCGAGTTCAAGGAGTTCCTCACCGACCAGGGACTCGACCGGCCGCACGTGGCCGGCAACTCGCTCGGTGGCCTCATCGCGTTGGGTGCCGGCGCCGAGGGCGACGCGCGCAGTGTCACCGCGCTCTCGCCGGCGGGCTTCTGGCGCAACAACGCGGAGTTCGCCTACACCCGGGCGATCTTCCTGCGCTTCTGCGCCCTGAGCGACCGGCTGGGTCAGCACGCCGAATCGTTCGCGCGCAGCCGTGCCGGCCGGCAGGTCATGTACCGCGTGCTGTGCGCACACCCCGGCCGCGTCCCGGTCGATCAGGCGATCGGTGACGCCCGCGCCTTCCGCTACGCCCGGCCGGCACTGGACATCCTGCTGCGCGCCGCGGAGCCGTTCGACCGCGAGATCCCCGCCGACGTCCCCGTGACGATCGCCTGGGCCGCGCGTGACCTCGTGCTGCCGCCGTGGCAGGCCGCACGCGCCAAGGAGGTCGTGCCGCAGGCCGAGCACCTGATGATGCGCGGCGTCGGGCACGTGCCGATGACCGACGACCCGAGCTACGTCGCGAAGGTGCTGCTGCGCGGTAGCGCGCCCGCGGCGAGCATCGCGCCGCTGCACGGGGCCCGCCCCGCCAAGGGTCGGGCCGGCGCGCGCACGCACGTCGCCGCGCGAGCAATCGGCGGCTGATCCCGACCGTCCGCACGGCTCGCCGGACCCGGGACGGCCCGCACAGTCCGTAGACTCCTGCCCGTGGTCGGCACGACGTTGCTCAACGTCGGCATCGTGCTGCTGCTGATCCTCATCGAGGGGCTGTTCGTCGCCGCGGAGATCGCGCTGGTGTCGCTGCGCGAGAGCCAGATCCGGGCGCTGGCCGAGGCCGGCCGCGCCGGGCAGGCGGTCGCCAAGCTGACCGAGGATCCGAACCGCTTCCTCGCCACCGTGCAGATCGGCGTCACGTCCACGGCGCTGCTGTCCAGCGCGTTCGGTGCCGTCACGCTGTCCGATTCGGCCAAGCACGAGCTCGTCCACCTCGGCTGGAGCGACGGCCTCGCCGGCGCGACCGGCATCATCGGCGTCACGCTGATCATCTCGTTCGTGACGCTCGTGCTCGGCGAGCTCGCGCCGAAGCGGCTGGCGCTGCAGCGCGCGGAGAAGGCGGCGCAGTTCTTCGCCCCACCGCTGGCCCGGACGGCGTCGTTCCTGCGTCCGGTGATCTGGCTGCTGTCGAGGTCCACCGATGTCATCGTCCGGCTGCTCGGCGGCGATCCCGGGGCCGCGCGGGAACCGATCAGCGAGGAGGAGCTGCGCAACCTCGTCGCCGCGCACGAATCCCTCGGCACCGACGAGCGGCAGCTGATCGACGACGTCTTCGGCGCCGGGCAAAGGTCCATCGACGAGGTCATGGTCCCGCGCACCGAGGTCACCTTCCTCGAGCGGTCGATGACGGTCAGCCGCGCGGCGAAGGTGGCCGCCGAGTCGCCGCACTCGCGCTACCCGGTCACCGGCCGCGGGCAGGACGACGTCGTCGGCTTCGTGCACATCCGCGACCTGCTGCTGCCGACCGTGCGCCACGAGCGCGACACCACGGTGGGCAGCGTGGCGCGCGAGATCAAGGCGATGCCCGGCAGCGTGCACGTGCTGGCCGCGATGGCGCAGATGCGCGACGAGGGGCATCACATGGCGATCGTCGTCGACGAGTACGGCGGCACCGACGGCATCGTCACGCTCGAGGATCTGCTCGAGGAGGTCGTCGGCGAGATCCGCGACGAGTACGACGCCGACGCCGACGGTTCGCGCCAGCTCGCCGGTGGCGAGATCGAGGTCGACGGCAAGCTCAACCTCGACGAGATCGAGGAGATCTCCGGCGTCGCGCTGCCCGAAGGTCCGTACGCCACCGTCGCGGGGTTCGTGATGGCCGAACTCGGCCGGTTGCCGCAGACGGGCGACGTCGTCGAGCACGACGGCGTGCGGCTGACCGTCGTCCGCACCGAGGGGCGCCGCGCGGCACGGGTGCGGCTGACCCCGGAACAGGGCGACGACGGCACACCGCCGGCGCCGGACGAGGCGCCGACCGCCGCGGCGCACACCCGGCCCGACCATCGCGCCCACACCTGACTACGGCGGGTAGCGACCAGCGTCCGGTGAATATGTCCAGGGGTGGAACAATCGAGTGACCATGACCAGCCAAACGCCGCAGCTGCCACGGGTCCTGTCCGGCATCCAGCCGACGGCCGGCTCGTTCCACCTCGGCAACTACCTCGGCGCGGTCAAGCAATGGGTGGCGCTGCAGGACGGCAACGACGCCTTCTACTGCGTCGTCGACCTGCACTCGCTCACGCTCAATCCGCCGACGCCGGACGAGCTGCGCGCGCGCACCCGCGTCTCGGTCGCGCAGCTGCTTGCGGCCGGCCTGGACCCGCAGCGTTGCACGCTGTTCCTGCAGAGCCACGTCCCGGCGCACACCCAGGTGTCGTGGATCATGGAGTGCCTGACCGGGTACGGCGAAGCGCAGCGCATGACGCAGTTCAAGGACAAGTCCGCACGCGGCGGCAACGTCAGTGTGGGGCTGCTGACCTACCCGATCCTGCAGGTCGCCGACATCGTGATCTACCAGGCCAACTACGTGCCGGTCGGTCAGGACCAGCGTCAGCACATCGAGCTGACCCGCGACCTCGCGCAGCGGTTCAACGCCCGCTACGGCGAGACGTTCGTCGTCCCCGAGCCCTACATCCTCGCCGAGACGGCGAAGATCCTCGACCTGCAGGACCCGACCGCGAAGATGAGCAAGTCGCTCGGTGAAGCCGGTGTCGTCAACCTGCTCGACGACCCGGCCGTCAGCACGAAGAAGATCCGGCGCGCCGTCACCGACACCGGGACGGAGATCCGCTTCGACCCGATCGACAAGGCGGGTGTGTCGAACCTGCTGACGATCTACGCCGCCGTCACCGACCGCACCGTCGCGCAGGCCGAGGCCGAGTTCGCCGACGCCCCCGGGTACGGCGCGTTGAAGGTCGCCGTCGCGGACGCCGTCGCCGCGTTCGCCGAGCCGTTCGCCAAGCGCACCAACGACCTGCTCGCCGATCCGGCCGAGCTCGACCGGATCCTCGCCCGCGGCGCCGAGCGCGCCAACGCCGTCGCGGGCGAGTCCGCGCGGATCGCCTACGAGCGGGTGGGCATGCTGGCACCTGCTGCCGGGAGCCCGGCGACGTGAGCGACGCCGACATGCGCGAGGAAGACATGCGGCCAGGTGACATCGTTGTCGGCGTCGCGCTGGCCATTCCGCAGCCGCACGCCAGCATCCTCACCGGCTGGCGGCGCCAGGTCAGGGACCCGAACGCCGACCTCGTGTTCCCGCACGTCACGCTGCTGCCGCCGACGGTGTTGCCCGCGGACGCGGTGGACGAGGTGGAGGCGCATCTCGCGCGGGCGGCCAAGACCCGCGAGCCGTTCGTCATGCACCTGGCCGGCACCGGCACGTTCCGCCCGGTTTCGCCGGTCGTGTTCGTCCAGGTCTCCGCGGGCGTGGCCGACTGCGAGCTCCTCGAGCGCGAGGTCCGCACCGGCCCGCTCGGCCGCGAGCTGGACTTCCCGTACCACCCGCACGTGACCGTCGCGCAGGACATCGCGGACGCGCAGCTCGACGAGGCCTACGACGGGCTCGCGGACTTCGTCGCCCGATTCACCGTCGAACACGTCGTGCTGTTCTCCCGCGACGAGCGCGGCGAGTGGGCCTGGCGTGCGCAGTTCCCCCTCGGCGGGTGACCAGGCAGACTCAGCAGCCATGAGCGCCGACTCCGCCGAAGCACGTGACGACGACGGCGACGACGCGGGCACGCTGACCCGCGCGAAGGACGAGGCGACCGGCCGCTGGGCGGCGCTGCAGGCGCGGTACCGGTGGCTGCGGCACGTCCTGGAGGCCTACCAGCTGCTGACCCGCAACCACGGCAACCAGTACGCGGGCGCGATCACCTACTTCAGCTTCCTGGCACTGTTCCCGCTGCTCCTGCTCGCGGTCTCCGTGGTCGGCTTCATCCTGCACGCGCACCCGGCCGCCCAGCAGGACCTGTTCAAGCACATCACCGATCAGGTGCCGGGACAGTTCGGCACCACGCTCAAGACCGCGCTGCAGACCGCCATCGACAAGCGGGCAGGGGTGGGCATCGTCGGTCTGGTCGGCGTACTGCTGACCGGTCTGGGCTGGATCAGCAACCTGCGCGAGGCCATCGACGCTGTGTGGGGGCGCCAACCGCCGAAACGCAACTTCGTCATGTCCCGGGTCAGCAACCTGATCGTGCTGGGCGCGCTGGGCCTCGGCCTGCTCGTGTCGCTGGCACTGACCGCGGTCGGCACGTCACTGACCAAGCAGGTCCTCACGGCGCTGTCCCTCGACTCGCTGCCCGGATTCACCATCCTGCTCAAGGTCATCGGCATCGCGATCTCGGTGCTCGGCGACATGGTGATCTTCTACCTCGTGCTCGTCCGGATGCCGCAGATGACGGTCAGCAGACGCACTGCGATCAAGGGCGTGCTGCTCGCCTCCGTCGGCTTCGAGATCCTCAAGATCCTGGGCACGTACACGATCGCGAAGACCTCGCACAGCCCCACCGCCGGACCGTTCGCCGGCGTCATCGCCATCCTCGTGTGGATCCAGCTCGTCTGCCGCTACATGCTCTTCGCCTGCGCGTGGATGGCCACCGCGGTCGCGGCCGACCGCGCCGCGAACTCGGTGCCGGTGATGCCGTCCGAGGTGGGCAACGCGCAGGCGAGCACCCGGCGGACGCGCGCGCCCGGTGCACCTGCGCCGGCGGCCGTCGCGGCGACGCTGGTCGGTGCGGGCGCCGTCGCCGGTCTGCTGGCGAGCTGGTCGGCCGCCCGGGCCGCGATGCGCAAGCGGCCCCGGGCGTAGGGCGTTACTCGCCCGGCGGATGCTTGCGTAGGTCCGGGCCGTCCGGCGGGTCGGGACGGTTCGGGCGCCGGCGCGGCGGTGGTCGCCGCGGATCGCGCCGCGGGATCAACCGGTACTGCTCGTCACCCGGTCGTCGGGGGTGTGCGGCGCGGCGGATGCGTTGGCTGAGCAGGAACAGCAGGATGAAGACGACGGCGACGATCGCGAGGCGGCCGGCCTTCGAGCCCGATGAGCCCCTGCTCGTGCTCGGTGACGGGGACGGCGTGCCCGAGCGTGATGTCGTCGCGGACGGTGTCGTGGAGGCGACGGCGGCGGCGCCCGTGGTGGCGACACCCGGTGCTGCCACGGCATGGTCGACGGGCAGCTTGCCCACCGGCGCGGTGCCGGCCGGCAACTTCGTCGCCCAGTCGACGAGCTTGGTCGCCTGCTGCCACTGGTCCTGCGGATAGCGCTGCGCGCGCATCAGCACGACGCCGTACCGGTGGCCGTTGCGCTCGATGACCCCGGCGAAGGTGTGCTGCGCGGCGTCGGTGTAGCCGGTCTTGGCAAGCAGCGCGCCCTTGACGGTGTGCAGGAACTCGTAGTTCTGGTTGTAGAGCGTGACGGCGTGCGATGCGGCCTTGCCGGCGCCGGCGACGTGTTGCGCCGGCAGCGTCGCGCGGTCGACGGTGTCGTACGCGATGATGCGCGGCTGCGCGACGGCCGCGCGCAGGAACAGCGTCATGTCGTATGCGCTCGTCAGCTGCTGCCAGCCGTCCAGCCCGGACGGCGTCTGCACGAAGGTGTCGTAGCCGCCCAGGGTGCGCGCCTCGGTGTTCATCAGTGCGACGGTGTGCGCACGGCCGCCGGCCGCCTCGGCGAGCGCCGCGGCCGCGTCGTTGCCCGACACGAGCAGCAGCCCGCGGAAGATGTCGTCCACCGTGTACGTGCCGCCGGCGACCAGGCCGGCGTGCGAGCCCTCGGTGTCCGCGGCGCTGCGGCTGATCGTCAGCGTGCGGTTGCCGGGCAGCAGCGGCAAGACGGTGATCGAGGTCAGCAGCTTCTGGATGCTCGCGGCCTGGTAGCGGCCGTGCGGGTCACGCGCGGCGACGATGTCACCGGTGTCCAGGTCCGCCACCACGAACGAGGCAGCGGTCAGGTGCTGCGGCAGCGCCGGTGCGTGTGGCGGCAGCACGAATCCGCGCGATAGCAGCTGCGCACCGCCGACCGGCTTGCCGTCCGGGCCGATGCCGCCGAGCGGCGGGTGCGGGTCGGGCGCCTCGGGCGACTTGCCTTTCGCGGTGGGGGACGGCGCGGGCGGTGGGACGACGTGCGTCGTGCTGGGCGCCGGATGCGTCGCGCCTGCGGCCGCGGCCGGAGCGAGCGCTGTGGCGCCGATCAGCAGCGCTGCCACGACACCGGATACCCGCACCGGTCGAGGGTAGGTCGGCGGGGCCGTGCGCCCGGCCATCGACGCGCGCCGACCCGGATACTTGCTGGCGTGGTGATGTCACGGCGCGTGGGCTGGTTCCTGGTGGCGTTCGGCGTGTGGTCGTGGATCATCTGGCCCACCTTCTTGAAGAACATCTGGGCCGACCCGCGCTCGTGGCACCACGGGATGACCGCGTTCTTCGGCGTACACCTTGTGTTGACGGTGGTGTCGCTGATCCTCGGCACCGCGATCGGCGTGCTCGGCATCCGCGCCCTGCGCACGCGGCCGAACGCCGCACGTTCCGCGAAACAGGACGACCACTCGCTGGCCGGCCCGCCGCGCTAGTCACCGACGCGCGCGCCAGCTGATCTTGGCTGCGCGACGGCGCATACCGCCGACTATGCGCGTCGCGTCCCCCGTCGCTGGTTCGCTCTATGGGGACTGGCTACGACGGCTACGCATAACGAAATCAGGAGATTGCTCGAACGGTGCGATCGAAGCGATCCAACAGGTGATCTTCTTTTACCTTGCCATTGATAGCTTGGCGGATAAACACTTGAAGATCCTTGGAATTTAGAAGAAAGAGTGAACCATCCTCCTTCGTTGCGCTGCGTTTCACATGCTCAAAATAATGATTTTTGATCTCTCCTTTGAAAACAATGATCACCACGCGCCCTCCCGCAGGGCTCATGTAGTAGCTAGCCTGTTGGAAGTCAGACGCTGACAGCTCCTCATAGTTTTTGCATTCAACGATAATTTGGGTGGCGCCATACCGTTGGCGCAACATTTCCCAGAATCCACCGGTTCCGCGATTGGCAGCAACCCAATCCCGCCGGATAACATTATCGACATCTCGCACTTGGTCTTCAACATTGGCGAGTGACCGAAAGAAACAGAGTTTCAGAGTGTCTCCGACGCAATCCTCGAACGCCGTCGAGGCTGGAGCGGGACCGTCTGGTACCGATCTGAGGCGCGCAAGCAGCTCCCGCAAGCTCTCTAAGTACGCGTCGAACTCGAGCGACTCCGGAAGATCAAACTGCAGACCTCGCACTCCGAACGACGACGCTTCGGTAAAGTCCTGGACGAGGACATCCTGAAGATCTAGGGCATCCCAGTAAGAAGGATGCACGATTAGGTCCGTACTGGCTCGGATAGGTGGAGGGGTTGAGTCAGTTGGACCTAAGCTACGAAACGTAGTAGTGCTCTTTGCGTGCGCTCGCTTTGGGGACTCCGTGTATCCTAAGAAACCGATACTATAGAGGAGTTGAGCAAATGTCTGGTCGTCGGACACGGACCAGATCCATGTTCCGCAAGCATCCGTGAGCTGTTTGTCGAGCAAAAGGCGCTGCAGAAAGCCAGATAGTCCTCTCAGCGTCCATCTTCCCGCCAAGCCATAAAATTTGGACAGCAGAAGGCTCAGCTGGGGATAGTTTTCTTGGTACTCATCGCCGAGATCGCGGAGTCTCGAGATCGAGAATTGCCGTCGCGCGGCGTGAAGGTCCTCGAGCCCAAGCCGTTCGTGACGTGCAGACTGTGAAATTTCGAGCGCAAGGCCCATGTACGTAAAGACGTCACGGGGGCGCCGCTGGCAATAGTTGAATACGGCTGCTCGCGACGCGGCGCCGCCGTCAATGAATCGATCCCAGGTTGCGCCGCCAAGAGGTATTTTGCTGGTTAGCGGTGCATTGAGTCGGCGCTCCACCATTTCTAGAAGTTGTGGCTCAGTCCATTCGAGTCCGACTACACACGTTTCTAGCCGTGCAAATTCAGAGTCCATTTCCCGTACGCGATCAAAGATATTTTCTCGTATGAATACCAGCGTTCGTATGCCGTTCGTCTGTGTGTTTATCTCGAGCACTGCGTGCATGAGTGCCGCTAGGTAGATTACGGCAACGTCACTACCGTCCCAGCTGTCGTCGATCGCGTCGATCAGCACGATCTGTCGATTGTGCTTTGCCTCGGGCATTTCGTCCATGAGTGACGAGATATTTTTTGCTTTTTTGACCTCGGTCAGCCATGCCGCATCGTCGCCTGACGCTAATGGCCCGAGTAAACTTCCGATATAGCTCACGGCTCGCAAGTCGAAATCCAAATCGCCGAATTCTGCATTCTCCGTAAAGAGCGCGTCAGGCAGTGTTCGCGGGTAAACGTCGTCATGTGCGACGCGCGCCAACAGCACCTCAGCTTGCAAGCTTCGCCGAAAGGCGGCGGTTAGCGAACGAAAAGGCTTCTGCTTTGCGTCGCGGAACTGCTCAGGAGGCACCTCGCGCGTGCTCGGAGAGAAAAGTTCAGGTCTGATTAAAATCGCTTTGCCATTTGTCAACTCGACGTGACGCGCGATCGTTGTCTTCCCGGTACCGCGCCGCCCAATGAAGAAGCAGTGAGGATTGCTCCAAGTCCCAGCTGCGTCCAGAGCTGGCGTATGGACGAAGACTGTCGGATCGGTCAGCGTCGAGTCGTACTCGGCAAAGGCCTGCCCAAGATGGATACGGCCGATGAGTTTTCTGCCTGATTGCGCATTAGCCACGATGTCCTCCCGACTGTATTTGATCAGATGCCGGGCGTGAGAGCTAGGCAATCGCGACCGTCGTGTTCTCGCTGGCCGGACGCTGCGCCACGCAGAACGACGGCTATCGAGCGGGTCCGCCGCGTGCCGCGGCGCGCGCAGTCGACGGTTCTCAGGACATGCGCCTCTGTCGTCGCTGGACGCTTGCGCCGCAAACATGTTTCGAGCGGTCCCACTACGTCAAGACGTCAGCATCAAATACGTTGAGGGCTGGTCGCCCCCACCGTCGCCAAAGTTTGGCGGTACGAACCAGCGCACACCGGCGCTGTCTGGTTCGGTGTAGTCCGTCGTGTCGAAGGGTTCGATGATGCCGACGATCACGAAGTCTCGCGCGTACGTGTACGCGTCTAATGGCGCCTCTTCATCCAGGATGTGAGGCATTAGCCGCAGGGTCTTGTGCCGATCGCGGTCACCCAGCGTGGCCAGGGTCCATCCATTCGCCGACCCGAAACCGGGTTTGCGATAGGAGACGGAGAAGGTCTGCGGTCCGTGGACGGCCGCGTCGAGGATCGCGATGTCGTCGAGCATCTGCGTGTCACCGAGATAGTCCAGGCAGTGATACAGGGCCTGCTCGGACCACGCTGCCCGCTGCTGTGCCAGCCCGAGCGCACTGATCAACTCGCGGCACCGTTCGGCCTGCTCGTTCACCTCTGACCCATTGATCAAAGGTACTGAGGTCGGGTAGGCACTGTAACTGCCGGCTGCGTTGCTCGCGCCAGCTGTGCTGCTAGCCATGGTGTTCTGCGATTTCGCCGTCGCCCAGCATGACAACCGGCCGTCGGAGCGACGGGTCGCTGCGCCGGCAGGCCAGACACAACATCGTCCCGCCGAGACAGCCAGTTAACAAGTCTCACCCGCGCTACTTGTGGCACAACGCGCCATCAGAACCTTAAGAGCGGAGAGCTCGTACACCACCGCTCGCGCTCACGTAGCTACGAGACGGCTCTTGATTCATGGCTTGAAGCCACAACGATTCGTATGCGAGGAGTCGGCGCCGTCGGCCGCGCTCCTTATCGACGGCGCGGCGCGCGCAACTTGGTCTCTATATGCAGCTGAAGACACGGCGCCTGTTAGGGACCTTCGCTAAGCGTGGTAGTGATGCGTGGCGATGTGCACTGACGCGTCGACGCTCTCCGTCTACGCCGGTCTTGTCAGCCGAAGGACGGCGTTGGGTTTGTCTGTCGTCGGAGGTCATCGATGAGCCGTGTCATGATCGCTTCGACGGGTGCAACGTCGCCGGTGAGGTTGGTCATGAACAGACCTCCTTGCAGTCCGGTCAGCAGCGCGCGTGCGAGGTTGTCGGGGTCGGCGTTCTTCCTGAGATCGCCGCGGTCTTTCATGTCGCGCAGGCCATTGCTCATTCGGGCTGCCCATGTGTCCATGTGGTCGCGGACGCGGGCGGCCAGAGAGGGGTCGACATCGAGCAGTTCGGCCGCGAGTGATCCCAGCGGACAGCCGGGGCAGCCAGCGGAACGCTGATAGTTGATCTCCAAGTCCGCCCAGGCCTCGATGGCTTCGAGGGAGTCGAAGTGGTCGAGGTAGGGCTGCTGCCCGTCCATGACCCTGTCGGCGGCGCGATCGATGACCGCGCCGATCAGGTCGTGCTTGTCGGCGAAGTAGTGAGCCATTTGCGATCCGCTGACGCCTGCGGCATGACGTATGTCGTCGATGCTCGTGTTGGCGATGCCGTCGTCGATCATCAGGTCGGTCGCGTAGTCGATGATGCGCTCCCGCGTCGCTAGCCCCTTACGGGTCATACGCGACATGGGGGTGTTGCGATCTCGCTCTTGCCCCATGCGTCCAGTGTAATGGGATGGCTGTACCCAATCTGCTACTTTGGGATTTCCATCCCAATGTAGGAGTGCAATGCCTTCCAGCTCATCCGAATTTGTCGATCAGGTCGTGCTGGTCACGGGCGGGACGTCCGGGATCGGCTTGGCCGCGGCCCGCAAGTTCGCCGCCGCCGGCGCCACTGTGCTGGTCCACGGACGCGACGAGGTGCGCGGCCGCAACGCCGTCGCAGCCATCACCGAGGCGGGCGGCACCGCTCGGTTCGTGGCCGGCGACTTGTCACACGCTGCCGACGTCATACAGCTTGCCGCGGACGCCGGTCCGGTCGACGTCCTGGTCAACAACGCCGGCATCTACGTGTTCGCCGCCACGACCGACACCAGTGCCGATAGCTTCGACCGGCACATGGCCATCAACGCCCGAGCGCCATTCCTGCTCACGGCAGCACTTGTTCCCGCCATGCAGAAGCGAGGCAGCGGCGTCGTCGTCAACCTCACCACTGTCGCGGTC
This sequence comes from uncultured Jatrophihabitans sp., assembly GCF_964246335.1. GTDB lineage: Bacteria > Actinomycetota > Actinomycetes > Mycobacteriales > Jatrophihabitantaceae > Jatrophihabitans. Next base: position 15,597 of record NZ_CAXTQF010000001.1, read on the forward strand.
AAACACCCCGCGCCCGGTACGGCCGCCTACGGCGCCTCCAAAGCAGCCATGGACTCGCTGACCCGATCATGGGCCGGCGAATTCGGCCGAGACGGCGTGCGCGTCGTCGGGATCTCACCCGGACCTACACGAACCGGAGGCACAGCCGACTTCGGACCGGTCCTCGACGGCCTCGGCAATGCAACCACCCTGGGGCGCGTCGCCAGCGCCGAAGAGATCGCGGACGTCATCGTCTTCGCCGCCTCACCACGTGCCGGCTACGTCAGCGGCACAACCCTCGACGTCGACGGCGGCCGCGCCAGCGCAGAGGTGGCCTGATGGCCGAACACGACCACGAGGTCATCGTCGTAGCAACCTTCATCGCTCGCGAGGACAAAGCAGACGAGGGTGAGAAATTTCTGCGCAAGATCGTCGCGCCGACCCACGAGAGCCCGGACTGTCTGTTGTTGGCGTTGCACCGCGCGCTCGACGACCCGAATAAGTTCGTCTTTATTGAGAGATGGGTATCGCGCGAAACCCTCGAGGCCAGCTACGAGACCCAGGTCTTCAAGTCCTTCATTCAGGACTCCCTCGCCTACTTCGACGGGCCACCAGAAATCACCCTCTGCGCAGCTGTCCCAGACGGACAGCCAAGCAAAGGCTCACTCGCAGGAGCGAGTTCGTCGAGCTGACAAGAAGCGGTCCTCGCGGAAGCAAACCGCACCGCGCCAATCGTTTAGCGTCCCTGCGAAAGAAAGCAACCCGCAAGCGACGGGCACCCACCGCGGTGAGTGCTGCGGGCGCACGCGCCACCAGCACGGAGAGCTCGTTCGGCGTGCAGCAGTTCCGACGCCAAGATCTGACCAAAGGAGCGGTGCGCCCCGACTGCAAGGCTCGCCTCGGTGCTTCGAATGAAGCGCCGGCTGACCGCTTTCGCGCCCTAAGCGATCCATCTGCGCGGCCATGCACTGACAGGCCGAAAGCGCCTATCCACGGCTCGCGAGCGCTCCATCGACGTCTAGAGTGGCGCGCGATCCGGCGACAGACACTGTGCTTGGCCGGTCATTGTCCAAATGTGTACCGCAGACTGGCGTTGATCAGCTGGTTCACCCGCTTGCGCATGTGGCCGATGAGTGCATCGTCCGGGATGGGGTCGTTTACCAGCAGGGTCCAACGAAGGTTTGTACCGTTGCGGTCGCCCGGCAGGTCGAAGCGGATAACCGCGTCTGGCCTCTTGGTCCAAATTGATGACCAGGTGATGCTCGTTGGCGGGTCGCTCGCGATGATTTTCGGAGCTTGCTCGTCGTCGAGCAGGTCAAGCCATGGACGGGATGGGTCGCGGTCCGGGGTCGTTAGGGCTTCGTGAACGATATGAGGTGGTGGCGGCTGCGAGCGGGCGCGGCTGCCAATTTCGATCACAGTCCGACCGTAGAGCACTGCCGGCAGAACATCGCCGCGCAGGAGCTGGTCGGACGGATCGATCTCGAGCGAGGGCACCATCGAGCCAAATCCTTTCATCTGCGTGATTGCCTGAGCATGCTGACCGGCGCATATCGACGGTGATCAGCGCGGATCACGTTTGGCCCGTCGTTCTTGCTGTGAGCGGGTCTGCGTATGACGCGTATCAGGAGCGGGTGAGGCGTGCGAAGACGATCGCGGATTGTGCGTTGGCTCCGGCCTGGTTCGGGTGCAAGGGCGCGGCGATGCTGCCGACCGGGTTGAGCGACGGGCCGCCGCTGGATTCGACGTAGCGCACGGTCGGGGACTGGCAGACGTCGTGGCCGATGGTCGGCGCGTACGTGTCGACGAGCGTGGCGTGCTCGGCGTTGGCCGCGCTCGCGAGCATCGTGTTCATGTCCTTGAACTTCTGGGTGAACCACGAGACGTTTTCCTGCGTCATCGGGAAGTAGGGGTAGCAGGCCCGGCCGTCGTTCGGCACGGCGTCGAGGTAGTTGACGACGGCGATGCGAGCGTGCGGGGCGCGCGCTCGGACTCCCGCGATGGCGTTGACGATGACGGCCCGCGTCGCGCGGATCTTCTCGGCGACCTGGTCCTTGCCCGCGACCGTGTTGGCCGCTCGACATGACGTGTTCTGCAGGCTGTCCACGATGCACGATTCGGCCAGCGAGACCAGCCCGACGTCGTTGCCGCCGATGCCCATCGTCACGAGATCCGTCTTCTTCGTCAGCCGGTTGAACTGCGGAGCGTTGTCACCCGCCGAGGTGTCCTGCGTCGCCGTGAAGTCCTTCGTGGTCGCGCCCGCGCACGAGGCGTCGGTGAAATGCGCGACGTGCAGCAGGTTCGCCACCTGGTGCGGATAGTCCGAAGTCGATTGCGCGCATCCGGCCGGCACGAACTGCGTGGTCGGCAGCCCGTTGGCCGCGAAGCCGGCCGAGGCGGTGTAGGAGTCCCCGAGCGACACGTAGTCGTCGTAGCGACCGGCCGCGGCCGAACCCGTGGGGGCGCCCAGGACGACGCACAGCCCGGCCATGACAACACCGACCAGGGGTGCCAGGACTCGATACACAGGCGAGGACTTCGTGGCTGATGCGGGCATGACCGGTAACCCCCGAGACGGACGACGATGTCGCAAGGGAACAACGAGAAGAGCAGGGGCGGGTTACGACCGCACGCGTGCGGTGCGCTCCGGAGAAGACCGACGCAGATAGATCAGCGCGAGTATCGGCAGCACCGCCGGCAGGCCGCCGTACCCGCTGCCGTAGTCCGACCACACGGTGCTGTCCGGGAAGTCGTGCCGGACCAGCAAGCTCAGCGTTCCCACGACGACGACGCCGATGAGTTCCGCAGTGCATGCAGCGATGGCCACGCCCCGTCGGCCGGTGATGATCGCCGCGAAGGCCACGACGTAGATCACGGCGGCGAGCGTGGACAGCAGATACGCAGTAGGGGCCCGGCTGAACATCGTGGCCAGTTGGAACACCGATCGGCCGGTCGCGGCGACGGCGAGCAAGCCGTAGAAGAACGTCAGCAGTCGGCCCGGGCCGGTCCGCAACACCGGGGCCCGCTCAGCCATGCACGGACCACACCTGGTCGATGCGCGGGAACAGGACGCACACGACGAGCGCGCCCACGCCGAGCGTCACAGGGCCCCACTTGCTGCGCTCCGCAATGCCGAGCGCCGCAGCAACAGGCATGACCACCAAGATGCCGAGCAGGTAGGCCAGCGTCAGAACCAGACTGTGCGGGCGGTGGCCACCGATCAACTGTCCGACGCGTGTGCCGACGTAGAGCACGACGCCGACCTCCAGCAAGACAGCGGCAACGACTTCGCGCTTGGTCAGCGGTCGGTCACGCAACGCCTGCACGGCGGTGAGCAGCACGACCGGCACGGCGAGTATCAAGCAGATGATCGTCGCGATCTTGGCCACTGCCCCTCCTCTTCTCCCATTGGACACCACGGTGCCACCCGCCGCGCAGGCCCGGTTACAGCAGGCCGCGCGGCCGGCGCACGCGTCGTTCGCGCCCGACCAGTCCTTCGCCTAACGTCGCAGGCGACGATCCTGTCGGAAGGGGTAGTGCATGCCGTCGGCCGTAGACGTGTTGTTCGTCCAGGGCGGCGGCGCGGGGGTGCACGACGACTGGGACGCCGCGCTGGTCGACAGTCTGCGCAAGGCGCTCGGGGCGAGTTACCAGGTCCACTACCCACGTATGCCGCATGAGGACGACCCGGCCTACGCGCCATGGAGTGCGGCCATTGCGCAGGACCTCGCGGCCCTCGGCGACGACGCAGTAGTCGTCGGCCACTCGGTGGGCGCGACGATCCTCGTCAACTATCTCGCCGAGTGCGAACCACCAGTACGGCTGCGCGCGATCGTGCTCATCGCCGCGCCGTTCGTCGGCGTGGGCGGCTGGCCCGGCGAGGAGTTCGAGTTGCCGCCGGACCTGGGGTCGCGCTTGCCCGCCGGCGCGCCGGTGCATCTGTTCCACGGCTCGGACGATCAGACGGCACCGCCGGCGCATTGTGATCTGTACGCGCGTGCTGTCCCGCAAGCGCACACACACCTGCTGCCCGCGCGCGATCATCAACTGAACGACGACCTGGGCGACGTCGCGCAGGCGATCATGCGCCTGTGAACGGTTGATGGCTGCGTCGGAATCTACCGACGAGTTATGCCGTCACTGGCGATTGCCCGGACAGTGATGCGCGGCCAGGAGTTGTTCACGTAGCCCTTGGGGTTCCACAACGGCGCCGGGTCCTCCGGTTGGGACGCGGCCGAGGTGTCCCACGCCCGAGCAATGATCTCGACGTCGCCGGTCGGGACCTCGACGGTGGCGTGCCACATTCGCCAGACCCAACCGCCTCGATCCTGGCCGAGGTCAGCCTGGATCCAGGTCGATCCCCCGTCGACGGAGACGTCCACCCGGGCGACGGCGCGATCGCCCCCGGCGAATGCGTAGCCGCTGACGGGCACCGGGCCGGCGGGCACCGATGCGCCGTCGGCCGGGGTGAGAACGGCCGAATTGAGGGCGACCGCGCCCAGCGACAGCCCATCACCCGGGCCTGCGGTCGTGGGGTCGGCCTCGGCGGGCAGCAGCCGGTAGGCCGTGGCCTGGAAGTAGTTCTGGGACGGCTCGGTCGACGCGGTGATGCGCTGCAGCCATTTGACGCTCCGGGCGCCGATGTATCCGGGCACGAGCACACGCAGCGGTGCTCCGTGCACCGCCTCGAGGGGTTCACCGTTCATCGCCCACACCAGCAACACCTCGGGTGCGCTGGCTTTCGCAATCGGGATCGACCCGCCGTACGGCGCCGGCGGCGTGGCGATCTGCGATACGTCCGGGGCCTCGAAGCAGATGTGCTGGGCGGCGGCCGCAGGCGTCGCGTCGGCGAGCACGTCGCTCAATCGCGCGCCGGTCCAGGTCGCGGTCGACGTGGCCGTCGGCCCCCAGGGATCTTCGCCGGGAATGTCGTGGACCGCGATGAGCCCGGCCCGTCGATTGCCCGCGCACTGCATGGTGGCAGCCACGGTGACGGTCTCGAACCTCGTCTGCAGATCGGCGAGCGTCAACGTGAGTGGCTGCTCGACGAGTCCATCCACGCGCAGCCGCCAGGCGTCCGGGTCGAGGTCAGGGATGGGGCCATGGTTGCGGCTGTAGAACGTGTCGGTCGGCGTCACGAACGAGGCCGCGAGCGCAGCCGGCGTCGGCTCGGCGTTGTACGGAGCCTCTTCGTGGACAACCATGTCCGAGCGCTTGTTGAACATCGTGGTGATCTCTCCGTTGTCCCGCACGGTTCTCATGCCTGCTTACTCGCGCGGCCGTTGCGACCTGAGCTCCGCTCGTAAAGCGGTCAGTGCCTTCTCGGCGGCGGCCGATTGTCGCGGCCCGACCGTGTCGACCCAGCGTTCCCGGATGCGGTCGAACGCATCGCTGCCGACCGTGATGGCACGCCGCCCGAGATCGGTCAGCTGCACGTTCTTGCGTCGCGCGTCGCTGTCGTCCGAGTCGCGTACGACGTAGCCCAGACCCTCGAGTATCGCGATGGTCTTGGTTGCCGCCTGCCGGGTCACGCCGAGGCTGCGGGACAGGGCGGCAGCGTTGGTCGCACCGCTGTCGATGGCCTGCATCGCGAACTCGTTGGCCACGGTCAACCCCGGGTGGCCGCTGCGTGCCAGCTCGGCAAGCACCTCGTCGACCATCGCCCCGAACGTCTCGAACAGGAGAGTGGCCAGTCGGGCTCCGGCGCCGGTCTCCATCGGCTGACCGTACCGAGCACGGCATTGACAACCTAGTTGCGCAATCCTAGATTGACAACCACATTGTCAAATAACCGTCCCAGGCCGAGGAGCCGCATGCACATCGCACCCAGCGCCGCGCAAGGTGCCACCATCGCCGAGGTCACCCATCACGTCGTCGAGGTCAACGGCACGACCCTGCATCACGTCGCCGCCGGCACGACGGGTTCGCCGATCGTGCTCGTGCACGGGTTTCCCGAATCGTGGTGGACGTTCCACAAGCTGATCCCGCTGCTGGCGCACACGCATCGCGTGTTCGCCGTCGATCTACGCGGCTTCGGCGACTCGGCCGTCGCCGGTGCGGACCACACCAGCACGACAGCCGCCGAAGACCTGTACGAATGGATCACCGGGCTCGGCGTCGGCCCCGTCCATCTCGTCGCGCAGGACATCTCCGGGGGCGCGGCCTATCGGCTGGCCGCAGCGCATCCCGAAGCGCTGCGTTCGCTGGTCGCCGTCGAGATGGGCCTTGCCGGCTTCGGGTTGGAGGCGCTGGCCGACGTCACCCACGGCGGCTCGTGGCACATCGGTGTGCTCGCCGACCCGCGCATCAGCACGATGTTGCTGGCGGGGCGCGAACGCGAACTGCTCGCCTCCTGGGCGTTCCCGTCGATGACCGCCGTCGAGGGCAGTGTCGACGACGCGGACATCGCCGAATTCACCCGGTGCTTCTCGCGCCCCGGCGGGTGGCTGGGCGCGAGCGGTCTGTACAGATCGATGCTGCGCGAGGGGTCCGAGCTGAGGGCCATGGCCGCCGCACGGCTCGAGCTTCCGGCGCTGGCCATCGGTGCCTTCGGCGGCCCGATGACCAGCTCGACCCTCGCCGAGATCACCGCCGGGCCGATCACCTCGGTGCAGCTCGACGACGTGGGCCACTACGTCGCGCTCGAAGCACCGCAGCGCGCCGCCGACGCGATCCTGCACTTCGTCGACACCGTCGACCACTGACCGGCGAAGGAGGGTGCGCGAACCTGCCGCGTTGCCCGTGCTCACTCGGTCGAGCTGGTGCGGCGCGCCGAGCGGCGCCGGGGTAGTCGCAACGCCTCTGCTCCGCCCGGGCCGTTCAGCTCGTCGACGTCGACCAGGGTCTGCCGTTCGCGTCGCTGCGTATCGGCGAGCTCGGACGTGGTGACGGCGCTGGGATCGAGGAACACCTGCGTGAGTTCAGGGAGCCGTTGACGCAGTTCACCCTCGATGTCGGTGCACACCAGCTGCACGCGCCGGGCGGCCAGGTCGTCCTCGAACTGCACCCGCGCGGCGAGCAGCACGCTCGACGGGCCCAGCTGCATGGTCAGGACTTCCTTGACACCGGTGATCTCGGGGCGGCTGGTGATCACGGCGAAGGCGGTGGCCCGGACGACCGGGTCGGCCGATTCGCCGATGAGCAGTTCCTTGGTGTCGCGCCCCAACACGACGGCCATGTAGCCGAGCAGGGCGGCGATCACGAGCGAGGCCACGCCGTCCCACGCCTCGACGCCGGTGATCTGGTGCATCATCGTTCCGACTGCCGCGGTCAGTACGCCGATGACGGCCACCGAGTCCTCACCGGCGACCGTCTTGACGGTGGGATCCGGGCTGCGCACGACGAAGGACACGACGCCGCGGTTGGCGCGCGCTGCTTCTCCGCGAACCTGCTTCGCGGCTTTGTGCAACGACGCGCCCTCAAGCACGAGCGACACCGCCAGCACGACGTAGATCATCACGAATTCGAGCAGGGACGGTTGCTCATCCGATGCGCTGGACACCAGCGCCGACACGCCCTGGTAGGCGGAGAACGCCGCGCCGGACAAGAAGATCCCGATCGCGGCCATGAGGGCGTAGAAGAACCGTTCCTTGCCGTAGCCGAACGGGTGGGTGGCGTCGGCCGGCCGCTCGGACCTGCGCAACGAGACCAGCAGGAAGACCTCGTTGAGCGTGTCCGCCACCGAGTGCGCGGCCTCGGAGAGCACTGCCGCGGAACCGGTGACCAATCCGGCGGCCAGCTTGATGACGGCGACCCCGATGTTGGCTGCCAATGCCACGACGACGGTGCCACGGGTCTCGCTGGTCACGGGCGGTGGTGGCCCTCGGTGTGGGCGGCGAGCGTCCGGGCGACTCTGGCGCCCACCTCGAGGTCCACCGTGATCGTGCATTCACCGCACCGCCGGGCGCGCGGCCTGGTCGGCCAGCCTGGCGCCGGCTGCGCGAAACCCACGCGGGTGCTCTGGTTCGAATGGGCAAGCCGGCCGGTCGCCGCGTCGTAGGCGTGCTCGACCAGCGGCGTGCGTGCGGCTCCGACCAGGGCGGGCAGGTCGGGGCCGAGGTAGCTCACGGCGACGATGAAGATGGGCGCCGCGCCGGATGCGTCGCTTGCTGAGTCCATCTGTCTCCTGAACGGTGAACGGTGGTTGGCGTCGTGATCGCGTATCCGGGGTCGTGCGGCTTGGTCGTGCGCCGGCCCGCCGGGTGGGGAGGGGTGGCGGCCGGAACCTCCCCCGCGGAAGATTCCGGCCGCCACGTGCGTACAGAGCAGCGACCCCTGTCGGCGGCGCCTGCTCGCTGCCGACATGCGGTCGTCCTCTGCTGGGCGCGGCGGCAACGGGTGCCGGCCGCACATCGTCGACCTCGGGTCAAGGTCCTCACCGGTTAGACACCGCGACCGGGCGAAGGTCGCAACAATTCTCAAGATCTTTGGGACGGACCCGCGTCGGTCGTCTCGATCTCGGCGAACGCGCGGCGACAACTGCGGGAAGAATCGCCGCGAACGTGGACGGATGCGGTCGGATGGCTTACTGTCAGTTGACGGTGTAAACAACGGCAGGATCGGCCGGAGTTCACCGCCGTGCGTCGTCATTGCGGGCCCATTTCGTCAGCCCTTTTCAGCGCACCCCGAGTCGTATGCGGTTGGGCCACAGCCGGATTACGAGGAAGCAGTAGTTGTGGCCGAGTCATCGGGTACTCGCGCGCTGGTTCGCCGAGCCCGCGGTGGTGACGTCGCCGCCTTCGAGCAACTGGCGCGGGAACACGCGTCGCTCGTGTTCGGCGTCGCCTTGCGCATAGTCGGTGATCCGCAGGACGCGCAGGACGTCGCCCAACAGGCGCTGCTGTCAGCGTGGCAGGGGCTCGCAACGTTTCGCGGAGAGGCGGCGTTCGGCACCTGGTTGTTCCAGATCACGCGCCGGCACGCCCTGAACAGCGCGACGCGATCGGCGCGGACCCCATTGTTCGATGGGGACGATGATCTGGGCGAGGCCGGTAGCGACCCTGCCGAGATCGCGTGCGAACGTGACAAGACAGCCGCCGTGCGCGCATCGGTAGCGGCGCTGCCTGCAGACGATCGCTGCGTCGTGCAGCTTTATCACTTCCACCGACTGACCTACAAGCAGATCGCCGTCGTCACCGACAGCACACCACCGGCGGTGCGCAGCCGGTTGTTCCGGGCCCGCCGCTCGCTGGCCTCCGCTCTCGTGGATCAGCGTTGACGATGGCTCGACCATTGGCAGGACGGGCACTACCGACCGACAGTGCTGTGATGATCTCGGCCCGCGTCCGCGACGGGTTGCAGTGATCATGATGCCGTGGGGGCGTGGCGCCACGCATCTATCCGATCTGCGCGCCGCACAACCTTGGGAACCGCGCACGACGACACCGCGCCAGGTGTGCCCGACGTGCGGGCACAACGGATCACGGCCGGAGGATCCGACGACGGTGTTCGTGCGGATGGTGCTACGTCGACCACCGCGGGTGCGCTGCGGCTATTGGCGAGCCGGGTACGGGGGTGATCGTGCATATTGCCGCTGCCGTCACCAGGCGCACCATCAAGCCGGCATCTTCTGACAGCAGCGTGCAGGGACCGGCTGAGCGCAAGTGGCGATTCGCCGATCAGAACGTTCCCGTGAGCACGATGTCGTCGGCGACCAAGCGGAGCTTGCGATTCTGCCGCTGACTGATCGTCTTCAGGACGCCCAACGCGGCCTCCTCGGTGACCTTCGAAACGGCCATGACGATGCCTATCGCCGCCCCGATCCGCCGCGACGACGCAATCGCGCCTTCCAGGTGGGCGTAGGCCATCTCACTCTGGATCAATCTGTCCTGCAGGTTCGCGATGATCTCGCGTTCGGACTGGTCACCGTCACCCAGCTCAGCGGTTCGCGCGAGCTGCAAGTCTGCACGCTCGTCGACTTCGGCGTCGGTCTGGCGAGAAATGGTCATCGTAAATTCCGAGAGACCGCTTTCCTGAGTCCCCGGCCGCTGCTCGTTGCTGCCCGAGTTTGCAACATTACGCTCGCACCCCCGCCGGTCGGAAGATGGCTGCGGTGATTAAGACGTCAGGTGGGATACGTCCGGTTGTGGGGTGCGCGGGCGGGCAACGGGGTACCAGACGGCAATGAGCGATACAACGAACCTTGTCGGTCAATTGCGCGCGCTGGCGTTGTTGACACAAACCGAAGCGCAGGTAGCCCAGATACGGGTTGGGCAGGCGCGCACCGACGCGGTTCGCCGTGAACTGACCCAGAACGGCGAGAACGCCGTGCAGCGCACCGCGCTGCTGCGGCAGGCGGTACGCGACCTCGGCGGGTTGCCCGACGTCGTCAGCCCGGCCATCGGTCGGCTGACCGGAGTCGTCAAGGCCACGGTCGAGCAGCCGCAGCCGCTGGATGAGGCGTTGCTGGGCGACCTCGCACTCGAACATCAACTGCTTGATCGGGCACGCTATGTGAAGGTTCTCGCCGAGGCTGCCGGCGAGCGCGCGATCGTCAAGCTGGCCGATACGTTGATCACCGCGCACTCGGCCACCGTCCAATGGTTGACGATCGTCCTTGCCGAGTACGCGTTGGGCGGCCCCGCCGCCCTGCGCGCTACGCCGATCCAGCGCGTCGCAGGTGGCGCATCGCGGGTCGCGAACCTGCCCGTGCGCTACGCCACGGACACGGTCAACCGGACTGTGCAGGGCGTGCAGCAGACCACCGAGCAGACTCGTATCCGCCTGACGGCCGTGGCCGACAAAGCGAGCCAGTTCACCGGCGCTGTCCGGGAATCGCTGGCCGTCGGGCGCAACGCATCACTGGAACGTGGCGAGAAGATCGCTCGCAGTGACGGCGACACCGACGCCGCCGAGGCGATTCACCAGACCCGCCGTCAACTCGGGGCCTTAAGCGCCGCGGAGCTACCGATCAAGCACTACGAGACGCTGTCCGTGAGTGACGCAGCGAAGGCCGTGAAGGGCCTCAAGCAGGTCGAGGACGTGCGCGCTGTGATCGCCTACGAAGAGGCGCACTCGGACCGTAGCGGCGTGATCAACGCTGCGCAGACCCGGGTCGCCGCCATCGCGAAGGAAGCCGTCGGTATCGCGTAGACCCGAACACGACAAGGCCCCACCTACGGGTGGGGCCTTCGTCGTCCCGGTGGCGATTCACGGCTTCGTCAGCGTGGCGACGATCACGTCGGATGAGCCGTGACCACGATGTTGTCGCGATAACTGCGGGTCGCCTCGTCGAAGGGGCCACCGCAGGTGATCAGGACGAGCTTCGGCGGCCCGGCTGCATCGAACAGGCTCGCTCGAAGCCCGGTGGTTTTCTTGACGTCGGTCAGCGAGTCGACGCGATACGCGATGCGCTTTCCGCCGGCGATGCCGACGTCGATGCGGTCAGCACGCCTGACCCGGTCGAGGTGGAAGAGGGTTCCCGGCCCGCTCCGGGCGCTGTCGACGTGACCGACGATCACGGTCGAGCCGACAGCCGACCCCGGCGCGGCGCCGACGGCCCACCAGCCCAGCTGGGCCGGGTCGACGGGAACGTCGATCTGACCGTCGGACGACAGCACAGGCCGGACTCGGCCATCGATGTGCAGACGGGTGATGACGACACGCACCGGCGGCCCGCTGCCGGTACCCACTCCCGGCGCGCTGGCGGTGGGTACCGCCGGCCCGCGAGTCGTCGGCTGCTGGGTCCGGGGGGATCCGGTGGCCGTCGTGGCCGGGGTGGCCGCGAACGGGTGCGGGAGTGCCCGCGGCGCCTGGCTGGTTCGCAGCGTGACGACGATGACCGCAACGCCGGCGCCGATCAGCACCGTGGCCAAGACCCCGGTGCGCCGGCGCCGGCGTCGCACGATCACTGCTGGGGGTACCGGCGTCGACGCACTGCTGCACCCAGGCCGACGACGATCAGCAACGCGCCCGCGCCGATGCCGAGGTCACGCTCGGTGGCAGACGTGACGTTCGTGGCCGCCGCGCCGCCGGTGCCGGCCGGCACCGTCGTGGCCCGACCACCCAGCGCCCGCACCTCGTCCTGCGCCATCCGTAGGTGCATCGACGCGATCCCGATGTAGTACTTCGTGTACGTGCGTAGCCCGGCGTTGCTCGTCGAGTCGAGCTCCTGCCGTGCACCTGCCAACGCCTGCTCATGTGCGGTGACCTGCGCTTGCGCGTACATGAGGTCGAACGAGCCCGCCGGGGCGCTCTTCAGTGCAGCCGCGACGGACAGTTGCATCTGGTTCGGCGAATCCGGCACCGAGGCGCCCGCCTTCTTGGCCGCCGCGGTGAGCTTCGCCTTTGCTGTCAGGTGATCGGACAACGTCTTCGTGGCGATGGCGTGCGTCGCAGCATCTTGCGCTCTCGACCCGGCGAGGTGTCCCAGTGAGATCTCGGCCAGGTTGGACTGCTGGTTGGCCACCACGAAGGCGGCGTCGGCGGGGGCCGCGGCCTGCGCGGGCGCAGCGTCGGCGGCCTGGACGAGAAGCGTCGCACCCGAGGCGAGCGCAGTGGCGGCGACGGCGGATGCCGTCTTCTTGAGGCGGTTCATGAGTCCTCCGGGACTACCGCGGCACAGACGTGTCGCGCTGAACACGCGTCCGTCGAGCGAGGCCGGCGTCGACACGTGTTGTCGTCACGCCTTTGCTCGACGCCTTCGACGGCAAGCCGTCGTACTCCGTGTTTCCCCACCCGGTTCCGGCGCATCACCTGGGTCGCCCACGTGAACCCACCGAGGCACCGACTGCGACGGCGCTACCCGACTGCGTGCGCCACCGGCGCTCGCCTCGACTCAGCGCGTCGCGCGGCGGCGTAGCCCGGACAGCACGGCGGCGGGCCGCTGCTGCTCGCCGGCGAACGAGCTGACCACGATGAGCCCGCCCGTCAGAGCAGGAATGAGCCATTGCAACGCGGTGAGCTGGCGTGCTGCGCCGGCCACGTCACCGGGTGCTTGCGGCTGCTCACGTGTGCCGTCGTGCATCGGCGGGTTGCCCGCTGCCGCGATCTTCGCCCCTTGCGCGCGTGCATAGGCTGTCGCGCCGAGCGCTGCGATGGTCATGCCCGTCTTGACGAGCGCCATCTGGCCGACGCCGTGCTGTGCCCGGAGCCGGTCGCGATTGCCCGCCAGTTGACCGACACTGCCGGCGAGGTGCACGCCGATGGCTGCTGCGTTGACCGGTGTCCAGCGGTTCCAGCCGGCGTTCGCCACGGCACCGGCGTCGCGTGGGCTGCCGGCGGCGCCGGCCGCGGCGTTGAGGGCGACGGCGTTGGCAAGCGTGCCGCCGAACCACGCCGCGAGACCTACGTCGTGCATCGAGCGGGAGAGGGTGTCAGTTTTCACGTGTGCTCCAGGTGGGATAGCGGGGTGTTGTCCGAATCGGGCTGCGCGGACTGTGCTCGACGACGGCGGGGCCGATGAGCTGGCACCGCTGCGCGAGGTCCGCCGCCTCGGCGACGTCGTCGGCGAGCTGAGGCAGATCACGCCCTGTCCGGACCGCGGCGTAGACCAGCATGGCGGCGGCGTCGTTCGCGGGACAACGCTCCCCAGCCGTCACGAACCGGATCGCGGCGGCGATGCGTGCGGTGTCAGCCGGGCCGGCAACCGTCTGGGAGCCGACGGCAGGTGTGCCAGGAGATTGGCGAATCACGTGTACTCGACCCTAGCGGGCGGTCACGGGGTCCCGGCTTAAGCGAATGCTCGCCTGCACAGCGCAGGTCCGGGTCGGCTGCTGTCCCAACACGGCAACGGTACCCGGCGGCGCGCGTGTTGTAGTCGGCCCGACATCAAAGAGCTGCGGGAGACACCCGGCTGTGTTCTCGCAGGTCCCTCAGCCGGCCCGTCCGGCAAGCCGGTCCGGCAGGAGCGGCAGCAGCCGGGCGATCGGGGTCCACGGCAGGGCGGGGACGACGGCGCGGCGCCGTTCGCTGTCGATGGCGGTCACGAGCGCGTCGGCGCCCTTGTCCAGCGTGGCCGTCAGGACACCGGGCGGCCGGCGGCCCTCGTTGATCGCGGTCGCGATGAAGCCGGGGAGCACCGTGGTGACCCGGATGCGTGACCTGCTCGCGACGAGCTCGGCGTGCAGACCTTGACCCAACGCGATCACCGCGGCTTTGGAGGCCGAGTAGGCACTGCTGGCACCGGGCAGGCCGCGGACGCCGGCGACCGACGCCACCAGCACGAGATGGCCGTCGCCCTGTTCGCGAAACACGCTCATCGCGGCGTCCGCCTGATCGAAGGCCGCGACCGTGTTGGTGACGAGCGTGCGCCGATTGACGTCCGCGCGGCCGGTGCCGAGGGCCACCCCGCCGCCGACTCCTGCGTTGACGACGACGCGGTCGAGCCCGCCGTGCTCGCGCGCGGCGGAGGAGATCGTGTCCGCCACGGAGTCGGGGTCGGTGACGTCGAGGGTGCGGACGTCGACGGTGGTGCCCGTGTCGGCGAGTTCGTGCGCCAGGGCGTCGAGCCGGTCCCTGCGCCGCGCGGCGAGCACCAGCGTGCGACCCGGCCCTGCCCATCGGCGTGCCATGGCCTCGCCGAGACCCGAGCTCGCGCCGGTGATCAGGATCCTGCTCCGCTCAGGCATCACGCGTCGGCGACCCGGGCGGCGACGGCCGAGACAGCAGCCCGCTGGGTCGAGGTCGGGATGGCAGCACCGATCCCTTCGAAGTCGAGTTCGGCGCCGACCTTCGTGCCGATCATGTCGACGAGGTCGATGAAGAGGTTGATCGTCTGACCGTTCGCGGTCAGCTCGAGCTGCGCAGCGAAGTTGATCTGCACATTGCTCGGCTGTTGGCTCGACCGCCCGGCCACGTGCGCTTTGATCTTTCCGATCTTTCCGCCGGCCGGCGTGGACTTGGCGATCTCGACACGCAGGAACTTGGTCAGGCAGCCGTCGGCCTTCGGCGAAGCCAACACCTTCGTGTTAAAGCGCTTATGCGCCGCGACATCGCGCGCCGGCCCGGCTTCCGAGTCGATCTCGTTGTCGCCGTTCTTGAAATCGGGCGAGTGCACCGTGCCGGCGTCGTTGTCGTCGGCCCCAGGCGGGATCGAGACACCGATACACCGCGCGAGGCGAGTATCGAGTTGTTTGTCGTCGGAATTGTCATCCGACGCGTCGTGCGGCGTCGCCTTCCAGCCGGTGGGCAGATCGCTCACGCGCAGCAACGCACTGTCGATCGCGCTCGTGCCGCTCGGCTCGGCCGCACTTGAGGAAGTGGGGGTAGCCGGGCCCGCTGACGTCGACGCGGGGCGCGATGTCGGTGTCGAGGACGATGGAGTCGTCGACCCGCGGCCGGCCGTGGAGCTGCTGCACCCGCCCAGGATCAGCGCAGCGATGACAGCTGTGGTTGACAAGGCCTTACGCACTCGATCTCCTTCGGACACCCGGCTGCGCCATCGCGGCGGCGAGAGCGTACGACACGATCGAGGGCGTTCACGGGCGACTGTGCACGCTGGACAGGTTCGTACCCGGCGCGTCGCCCTGCAGGGTGTGCACGGTCGGGTGCGCGTGGCGACGCTGCGGGTGGTTCGTCGGCGTGTCGACCCGCAGGGTCGCCACACGAC
>NZ_CAXTQF010000001.1:31132-113819 GCF_964246335.1 uncultured Jatrophihabitans sp.
GTGTAGGCGTCGGTGGCGGCGGGCAGGCGGCGCAGGGCCGTCGCGAGGCGGGCTCGCAGGGCGCGGGGCTCCGTGGTCTGTGTCGTCGTCATGCCCTCCACGATCCCGGGCGCACGTTTCCGGTGCGTGACGGACTCAGGCCGTGGCCAAGAACGTCACCGGCCGCTGCTAGACAGGTCCGGTGACCACGACGATCGAGCGTGCCGGGCTGCGCGAGCGCGCCGAAGAGCATCTGCGCGCGCTGGCCGGACCGGACGCCCGGTTGCGCGACGACCAGTGGCGCGCGATCGAGGCGTTGGTCGCCGACCGGCGCCGCGCGCTCGTCGTGCAGCGCACCGGCTGGGGCAAGTCGGCGGTGTACTTCGTCGCCACCGCCCTGTTGCGCGCTGCGGGCGCCGGCCCCACGGTGATCGTCTCGCCGCTGCTCGCCCTGATGCGCAACCAGATCGCGGCCGCGCAGCGCGCCGGCATCAACGCGGCGACCGTCAACTCCGCCAACGTCGACGAATGGCGCGCCACCTACGACGCGGTGGCCGCGGGTGAGGTCGACGTCCTGCTGCTCTCGCCGGAGCGGCTGAACAACCCCGACTTCCGGGAGAACGTGCTGCCGCAGCTGACCGCGTCTTGTGGCCTGCTCGTCGTCGACGAAGCGCACTGCATCAGCGACTGGGGCCACGACTTCCGGCCCGACTTCCGTCGGCTGCGCACCCTGCTGCCCGAACTGCCCACGGGCATCCCGGTGCTCGCCACCACCGCCACCGCCAACGGCCGCGTCGTCACCGACGTCGCCGACGTGTTGGGCCTCGGTACCGCGGCCGAGGACGTGCTGGTGCTGCGCGGCAGCCTCGACCGCGCGTCGCTGCGCCTGGGCGTGGCTGCGCTGCCGTCCACGGCGCACCGCCTCGCCTGGCTGGCCGACCGGCTCGAGCAGCTGCCCGGCTCGGGCATCGTCTACACGCTCACCGTCGCGGCCGCGCAGGACGTCGCCGACTACCTGCGCGGGCGCGGCCTGGCCGTCGCCGCCTACACCGGGCAGACCGAACACGCGGAGCGGCTGGCCGCCGAGGACGACCTGCTCGCCAACCGGGTCAAGGCGCTGGTGGCCACGTCGGCGCTCGGCATGGGCTTCGACAAGCCGGACCTCGGCTTCGTCGTCCACTTCGGGGCGCCGGCGTCGCCGATCGCCTACTACCAGCAGGTGGGCCGCGCCGGCCGCGGCGTGGACGACGCGCAGGTGATCCTGCTGCCCGGCGCCGAGGACCGCGCCATCTGGAGCTACTTCGCGTCCGTCGGCTTCCCGGCCGAGGCGCAGGTCCGCGAGGCGCTGGCCGTGCTCGGCGCGGAGGAGGGCCCGGTCAGCACCGCCACGCTCGAGACCCGCGTCGAGCTCTCCCGCTCGCGGCTGGAAGCCATGCTCAAGGTGCTCGACGTCGACGGCGCAGTGCGGCGGGTCGGCCGCGGCTGGGTCGCCACCGGCGAGCCCTGGCACTACGACGCCGATCGGTACGCGCGGGTCGCGCAGGTGCGCAGCGACGAGCAGCAGGCGATGCTCGACTACCTCGCCACCGACCGCTGCCGGCTGCGGTTCCTGCGCGAGCAGCTCGACGACCCGCACGCCGACGACTGCGGGCGCTGCGACAACTGCGGTGGCCTGCAGCTCGACACCGACGTCGCGGACGCCGCCGTGCACGCTGCCGACGACACGCTGGCGCGCCCCGGCGTGCCCTTCGACCCGCGCCGGATGTGGCCGTCGGCCATGCCGAACCTCGGCGTCGACGTGCGCGGCCGCATAGACGCCGCGCAGCAACCGCTCGCCGGCCGGGCGATCGCCCGGTTCACCGACCTCGGCCTGGGGCAGGCGGTGCGCGCGGTCGCGGACGATCAAGCCCCGGACGCGCCGCTGCCGGGCGAGCTGCTGCGGGCGAGCATCGCGGTGCTCGCCGCGTGGGGCTGGGAACGCCGTCCCGAGGTCGTCGTGCACGTCGGGTCGCGGCGGCACCCGCGGCGGGGCGGCCCCCCCGCCGCGCGGCGGGCCGAGGTCGGCCGGCTGCCGCACCTCGGTGCGGTCGAGCACCTTGGCGCGTCCGCGCAGGGCCGGGCCAACAGCGCGTTCCGGCTGCGCGACGTGTGGTCGGCCTACCGGCTGCCGGGCGAGCTTGCTGCGCAGGTCGCGGGCCGCGCCGTGCTGCTCGTCGACGACGTCACCGACACCGGCTGGACACTCACCGTCGTCGCGCGGGCGCTGCGGATGGCCGGTGCGGAGGTGGTGCATCCGTTCGTGCTCGGCATCGCGGGCTGACGCCGACGGGCCGGACGGCCTGGTCGGCACGACCTGTCACATGTACCGCGGATGGTCTGCGCGCAACAATCCGGTCTCGACGCCGGGGACGCTTGCTGGCGCCGAGACGGCAGGCACTACCGTCTGCCCATCACGTGCCGCGGCGCCCGAGCGGGGGAGTGGCCTTCGCCGGGTGCGGCACGGTCAGGCGAGAGTGAGGGGATCGGTCTTGCGCATCGTGCGTGGGATGAGGGTCGGCGCGCTGGCGGTGACCGCCGCCGTGGCGCTGGCGGCATGTGGCAGCAGCGGCGGCGGCAGCGGCAGTAGCGGCTCGGGTTCGCCGTCCTCGGGCGGGGCGGCTGCAGGCAGCGGCGGCGCGCAGACCAAGAACGTCAAGGTCGGCATGGCCTACGACGTCGGTGGTCGCGGGGACAAGTCGTTCAACGACCTCGCGGCGGCAGGGCTGGACAAGGCGAAGACCACCCTCGGCGTCCAGACGAAGGAACTCGCAGCCACCCAGGGCGAGAGCGAGCAGTCGAAGGAGAGCCGGCTCACGCTGCTGGCCCAGTCGGGTTACAACCCGATCGTCGCCGTCGGATTCGCGTACGCCACCGCGGTGCAGAAGGTCGTGCCGAAGTTCCCGAAGACGCACTTCGCGATCGTGGACGACGCGGGTAACTGCACCACCACGGCGCAGGGCGGCACCGGCGTGCAGCCGAACGTGACCTGCCTGCTGTTCACCGAGAACGAGAGTTCCTACCTGGTGGGCGTCGCCGCGGCGCTCGCGACGAAGACGAAGAACGTCGGCTTCATCGGCGGCGTGAACGAGCCGCTGATCCAGAAGTTCCAGGCGGGCTTCGACGCCGGCGTGCACGTGATCAACAAGTCGATCAAGATCCAGGTCAAGTACCTGACCCAGCCGCCGGACTTCGGTGGATTCAGCGACCCGGCCAAGGGCAAGACCGCTGCGCTCGGCATGTACGCCGCCGGTGCGGACGTGGTCTACCACGCTGCGGGCGGTTCCGGAGCGGGGTTGTTCGACGCCGCGAAACAGGACAACAAGCTTGCGATCGGCGTCGACTCCGACCAGTACCAGACTGCGCCGGCCAACGAGAAGTCCCTGATCCTGACCTCCGCGCTGAAGGGTGTGGACACCGCGGTCTACTCCTTCATCTCGACCGCCGCGAAGGGTCAGTTCAAGGCCGGCGTCCAGCGGTTCAGCCTGCAGGGCAACGGTGTCGGCTACGCAACGTCCAACCCGAAGATCAAGCCCTACGAGGCGACCATCAACAAGTACAAGCAGCAGATCATCAGCGGGCAGATCACGGTGCCGACCAAGCCCTGACCCTGCACGTCCGGACCGGTCCGGGAAGGCGCGGTATAGCGTCTTTCCGGACCGGTCTCGGTTCTCCCGCTTGCACGTTTCCTAGGACGGTGTGGCTACCCGTATGAGCGCTGAATCCGCGGCGTCAGGGCAGGTACCCGCAGCGGCGTCGGCAGGGTCCGACGATGCCGTGGTGCTGCGTGGCATCACCAAGCGCTACCCGGGCGTCGTCGCCAATTCCGACATCGACATCACGGTGCGGCGCGGTCATGTGCACGCGATCGTCGGCGAGAACGGCGCCGGGAAGTCGACGCTGATGAAGACCCTGTACGGCATGCACAAGCCGGACGAGGGGACGATCGAGATCAACGGCTCGCCGGTGCACTTCGGGTCGCCCGGCGACGCGATCCGCGCGGGCATCGGCATGGTGCACCAGCACTTCATGCTCGCCGACAACCTGACCGTGCTCGAGAACATCGTGCTCGGCGCCGAACCCACGCGCGGCGCCCGCCTCGACAAGCGGGCTGCCCGACGCAAGATCATCGAGATCTCCGACGCGTACGGGCTCGGCCTGCGCCCGGACGAGCTCGTCGAGAACCTCGGCGTCGGCGACCGGCAGCGCGTCGAGATCTGCAAGGTGCTCTACCGGGGCGCGCGCATCCTCATCCTCGACGAGCCGACAGCGGTGCTCGTACCGCAGGAGGTCGACGAGCTGTTCGGCAACCTGCGCGAGCTCAAGGCCGAGGGCCTGACCGTGCTGTTCATCTCGCACAAGCTCGACGAGGTGCTCTCCGTCGCCGACGAGATCACCGTCATCCGGCGAGGGACAACGGTCAGCACGGTGGACCCGAAGCAGACCACCGCGCGCCAACTCGCCGAGCTGATGGTCGGCAGCGAACTGCCGGTCCCCGAACTGCGTGAATCGACGATCACCGACACGGTGGCTCTGGACGTCGCCGGGCTGACCGTCCGCTCGGCCGAGGGACGCCCGGTGCTCGACGACATCAGCTTCACCATCCGGCGCGGCGAGATCGTCGGCGTCGGCGGTGTCGAGGGCAACGGCCAGGCCGAGCTCGTCGAGGCGATCCTGGGGCTGCGCCCCGGCGCCACCGGCCGCATCACCCTGGACGGCAAGGACATCTCGGGCTGGTCGACGCGGCGCAGGCGCCGTGCCGGCATCGGCTACATCCCCGAGGACCGGCACCGCCAGGGCCTGCTGCTCGAGGCGCCGCTGTGGGAGAACCGGATGCTCGGCCACCAGACCGAGCGGCCGAACGCCCGCGGGCCGCTCCTCGATGTGCGCGGCGCGAAGCGCGACACCGCGCGCATCGTGGACAGCTACGACGTCCGCACGCCGGGTATCGACGTGACCGCGGCATCGCTGTCCGGTGGCAACCAGCAGAAGCTGATCGTCGGGCGGGAGATGAGCGCCAACCCGCAGGTGCTGATCGCCTCGCACCCGACGCGCGGCGTCGACGTCGGTGCGCAAGCCGCGATCTGGGATCTGTTGCGCACTGCCCGTGCCGAGGGCCTGGCCGTCCTGTTGATCTCCGCTGACCTCGACGAGCTGATCGGTATGTCCGACACGCTGCGCGTCATCCTGCGCGGGCGGCTCGTCGCGGAAATGGATCCGCGCACCGTCACGCCGAGCGAGCTCGGCACAGCGATGACCGGTGCCGACTCGTGAGAGAGCGACTGGGCAGGCTCGGCCTGGGCGTATTCGCTGCGGTGCTGGCCGTCGCCTTCGCCGCGGTGATCACCTCGCTGGTCCTGCTGGCCACCGGGCACGCGCCGATCGGCGCCCTCACCCAGATGGTGGATTACGGCACCGGTGCCGATCAGCTGGCCGCCATCGTCAATCAGGCGACGACGTACTACCTGTCGGCGATCGCGGTGGCGATCGGTTTCCGGATGAACCTGTTCAACATCGGCGTGGACGGCCAGTACCAGTTGGCCGCACTGCTGGCCGCCGCGTTCGGCGGTGAGGTCGCGCTGCCGAACGGGCTGCACCAGATCGCCATCGTCGTGGTGGCCATGTTGGTCGGTTCGGTGTGGGCCGGCATCGCCGGAGTGCTGAAGGTGACCCGCGGCGTCAGCGAGGTCATCTCGACGATCATGCTCAACTTCATCGCGACCGGCGTCATCGCCTACCTGCTGACGCCCAAGCGACTCGGCCAACTGTCCGGCGAGAGCCTGACCACGAAACCCATCGACGGCTCCGGGCAGGTGCGCGGGTTTCCGCTGATTCCGGGGGCGGACACCAAGGTGTACGGCTTGATCGTCCTGGCGATCATCGTCGGTGTCGGCTTCCAGTTGCTGGTGTCGCGCACCCGGTTCGGCTTCGACCTGCGCGCCACCGGGCGCTCGGCGTCGGCCGCGCAGGCCAGCGGCGTCAACGTGAAGAAGATGGTGCTCATCGCGATGCTGCTCTCCGGAGCGGTGGCGGGACTGGTCAACATGCCGGTGCTGCTCGGCGAGGCGCACAACTACTCGCTGAGCACGCCGTCGGGCATCGGCTTCACCGGCATCGCGATCGCGCTGCTCGGCCGCAACAGCCCACTGGGCATCGTTTTCACCTCGCTGTTGTGGGCGTTCCTCGACACCTCGTCGAACATCCTGCAGATCAACAACATCCCGACCTCGATCGTGGCGATCGCCGAGGGCGTCGTCGTGCTGTCCGCGGTCGTCGCCTACGAGCTGGTGCGGCGCTACGGCCTGCGCCTGCAGCAGCGCCGGGTCGGCCGTGAACTGGCTGCGCCACCGGCCGGTGCCGATCCGTTGCCCGCGGACGGTGCGCAGGCATGACGATCCGTGACGCCTCGGCGCAGGCGGTGTCCGACGCGGGGCTGCGTGCAGACCGGCGCGCCGACGTGGTCAACCGCACGCTGACCCGGCTCGTGCTCGCCGCGTTCTTCGGACTCGTCGCCCTCAGCCTCACGCGGGTGATCAGCGGGCAGAGCGACCTCACGTCCGACGGTGCACTCGGCGGCGCCATCAACGCTGCGATGCCGATCATGCTCGCCGGCCTGGGCGGCCTGTGGTCCGAGCGGTCCGGTGTGGTGAACATCGGCCTCGAGGGCGAAATGATCTTCGGCACCTGGTTCGCGGCCGAGTTCGTCTACAAGACCGGCAGTCCGTGGATGCTGCTCGTCGGTGGCCTGCTCGGGGGGCTGATCGGCGGTGTGCTGCACGCGATCGCGACGGTCGGTTTCGGCGTCGACCAGATCATCTCCGGAGTCGCGATCAACCTCTTGGCGCCCGGCGTCACCAAGTACCTGTCCGGTATCTACTTCAACACGCCTGCTGCCCTGAAGGCCGGTGGCGGCCCTACCCAGTCACCGAAGGTCAAGACCTTCTCCACACTCGACTGGCACGCCGCCGACCACTTCCTGACCCGCATCCAGAACCACCACTGGTTTTTGCTCTCCGATCTCGCCGGCCTCGTGAACGGCGTGCTGAGCAACCTCAACCTGTTCACCATCATCGCGCTGCTGCTGATCCCGCTGACCTGGTTCGTCCTGTGGCGCACGTCGTTCGGCCTGCGGTTGCGCTCGTGCGGGGAGAACCCGACGGCAGCCGAGACGCTTGGCGTGAAGGTCTACACGATGAAGTCCACCGCGGTGGTCGTCTCCGGGCTGCTGGCCGGCCTCGGCGGTGCGTTCCTCGTCGAGTACACCGGCATCTATCACGAGAATCAGACTGCCGGGCGCGGGTACATCGGCCTCGCCGCGATGATCTTCGGCAACTGGCGGCCGGGCGGGCTGCTCGCGGGCTCCAGCCTGTTCGGCTACACGGATGCGCTGCAGCAGCAGTTCTCCGACAAAACCGTGCACGCACTGCTGTTGCTGATCGCGATCGTGCTGTTCGCAGTAGCGGCGTACGCCCTGTTCCGCCGACATCTCCGTCAAGGGATTGTCGCGCTGGTGGCGGCCGCGCTGCTGCTGATCTGGTACCTGACCACCGACAGCATCCCTGACGAGTTCGCCACCTACAGCCCGCAGATCATCACCTTGTTCGTGCTGGCCATCGCGTCGCAACGGTTGCGCATGCCGGCGGCCGACGGCTTGCCGTGGCGGCGCGGGCAAGGGGCCTGACCCCGCCGTGCGGCTCGCTACCGAACTGGACCTGACGGCCCCCGACGTCGTCGCGGACCCGTACCCGCACTTCGCCGCGGCGCGGGCCGACGGTGCGGTGCAATGGCACGACGGCATGCAGATGTGGCTGACGTTCACGCACGCCGCGGCCAGTGCGGTGCTGCGCGCGCGTTCACTCGGCCGGCTGTGGGCGCCGCGCTGGCCGAGCGTCCCGATGCCTGCCTTCGACTTGATCCACGTCAACTCGCTGCTCGAGAACGAACCGCCGACGCACACTCGCCTGCGCCGACTGATCGCCGCGGCGTTCGCGCGCGGACACGTCGAGCGGCTGCGCCCGCGCATCGCCCGACTGGCCGAGCGGCTCGCCGATGGCGTGGCCGAGGCCGGCGGCGGCGGCGCCTCCGTCGACCTCATCGCGCACTACGCCGAGCCGCTGCCCGTCCAGGTCATCGCCGAACTGCTCGGCGTGCCCGAGCCCGACTGGCCGCTGCTGCGTCCGTGGTCGAACGCCATCGTGAAGATGTACGAGTACGCGGTGTCCGACGCGCAGCGCGCGGCTGCGGAGCAGGCCTCGGCCGAGTTCGTCGCCTACCTGCGTGCACTGGTGGCCGAACGCCGCCGCACGCCCGGCGACGACCTCGTGTCGTCGCTGATCGCGGAGACCGACGCCGACGGTGCCCGGTTGAGCGAGGACGAGCTCGTCACCACCTGCACGCTGCTGCTCAACGCCGGTCACGAGGCAACGGTGAACGTCGTCGGCAACGGCGTCACGGCGCTGCTGCAGCACCCGGACCAGCTCGGCGCACTGCGCGCCGACCCCGATCTGGTGCCGAGCGCGGTGGAGGAGTTGATCCGCTTCGACTCACCGCTGCAGCTGTTCGAGCGCACCGCCGTGGCCGATACGCAGATCGGTGACGTCGTCGTCCCCGCCGGGGTCAAGATCGCCGCGCTGCTCGGTGCCGCGAACCGCGATCCCGCGGTGTTCGCCGACCCGGACCGCTTCGACGTCGGACGCCGGGACAACCCGCACCTCGGCTTCGGCGCCGGCATCCACTTCTGCGTCGGCGCGCCGCTGGCCCGCGTCGAATTGCAGAGCTCACTCGGCACGCTGCTGCGCCGCTTCCCGCGGCTCGCGCTCGCCGAGACGCCCGTGCGGCGGCCGGAGTTCGTGATCCGCGGCGTGCGCTCGCTGCAGGTCACTACCGAAGGAGCGACCGGATGACCGAGATCGACTGGCCGATGTTGCGGCGGGCCGCCGTCGAGGCGATGGGCCGCGCGTACGCGCCGTACTCGCAGTTTCCGGTCGGTGCCGCGGCGCTCGTCGACGACGGCCGGGTCGTCGTCGGCTGCAACGTCGAGAACGCGTCCTACGGTGTCGGGCTGTGCGCGGAGTGCGGCCTGGTGTCGGCGCTGCACGCGACGGGCGGCGGCCAGCTCGTCGCGTTCGCGTGCGTCGACTCCCACGGGTCGGTGCTGATGCCGTGCGGGCGGTGCCGGCAGCTGCTGTGGGAACACGGCGGCCCGGACCTGCTCGTCGACACCGCCGAGGGTACGAAGACGATGGCCGAGGTGCTGCCGCTCGCGTTCGGCCCGGCGGACCTGGCGTGAGCGAGGCGTTCGACACCGGTCGCGGCAGCGAGCCGTTCGACACCGTCGACGTCATCCGGACCAAGCGCGACGGCGGCACGCTCGACGACGCACAGATCGACTGGGTGATCGACGCCTACACCCGCGGCGCGGTCGCGGACGAGCAGATGTCGGCGCTCGCGATGGCGATCCTCCTGCGTGGCATGTCCGGTGCCGAGATCGCCCGCTGGACCGCCGCGATGATCGCGTCGGGGGAGACGCTCGACCTGTCGTCGGTCACCCGCCCGACCACGGACAAGCACTCGACCGGCGGCGTCGGTGACAAGATCACGCTGCCGTTGGCGCCACTGGTCGCTGCGTGCGGGGCAGCCGTCCCGCAGCTGTCCGGCCGCGGCCTGGGCCACACCGGCGGCACGCTGGACAAGCTCGAGTCGATCCCCGGCTGGCGCGCGCAGCTGTCCAACGACGAGTTCCTGCGCCAGCTCGGCTCGGTCGGCGCGGTGGTGTGCGCGGCGGGGGACGGACTGGCGCCCGCGGATCGCAAGCTCTATGCGCTGCGCGATGTCACCGGCACCGTCGAGGCGATCCCGCTCATCGCGTCGTCGATCATGAGCAAGAAGATCGCCGAGGGGTCGTCGGCGCTGGTGCTCGACGTGAAGGTCGGCACCGGCGCATTCATGAAATCGGTCGACGACGCGCGCGAGCTGGCCCGCACGATGGTCGCGCTGGGCACCGAGCACGGCACGCACACGGTCGCGCTGCTCACCGACATGTCGACGCCGCTCGGCCTGACCGCGGGCAACGCGCTGGAGGTGCGCGAGTCGCTCGAGGTGCTCGCCGGCGGCGGCCCGAGCGACGTCGTGACGCTGACGCTCGCGCTCGCCCGCGAGATGCTCGCCGGTGCGGGGCTCGTCGACGTCGACCCCGCGGACGCGCTGCGCGACGGACGTGCCATGGACGTCTGGCGCGCGATGATCACGGCGCAGGGCGGCGATCCGTCGGCGGCGCTGCCGGTCGCGCGCGAGACGCACACCGTGCCGGCGCCGACGTCCGGCACGGTGGCGCGGCTCGACGCCCTGGCCGTCGGGGTGGCTGCGTGGCGGCTCGGCGCGGGCCGGGCGCGCAAGGAGGACGCGGTGTCCGCTGGTGCCGGTGTGGTGCTGCACGCCAAACCCGGCGATACCGTGCAGGCCGGTCAGCCGCTGCTCGAGCTGCACGCCGACGACGCCGGCCGCTTCGACCGCGCGCTCGACGCGCTGCACGGCGCCTACGACATCGGCACGGTGTACGAGCCGTCCCCCCTGATCCTCGACCGCATCGCCTGACCCCCGCCCTGTTCGCTTCTTGCATGCCGAGATGACCAAATTCCGGCCCGGAATTTGGTCATCTCGGCATGCAAGAAGGGGCTGGGGCACCGTCGGCGGAGGGTGACAGGATTCGGGTATGACGACGCTCGGAGCCATCTTCCCGCCCGATCAACCACCGGAACAGCTGCGCGCCGTGGCGCAGGCCGCGGACGCCGCGGGGCTCGAGCAACTGTGGGTGTGGGAGGACTGCTTCCGCGAGGGCGGCATCGCGAGCGCCGCCGCCGCGCTGGCCTGGACCGAGCGGTTGACGCTCGGTATCGGATTGCTGCCGGTGCCGCTGCGCAATGTCGCGCTCACCGCGATGGAGATCGCGACCATCGAGCGCACGTTCCCCGGCCGGTTCGTCCCGGGCATCGGCCACGGCGTACTCGACTGGATGGGTCAGGTGGGCGCGCGCGTGGAATCACCGATGGCGCTGCTGCGCGAATACACCGAGGCGCTGCACGCGCTGCTGGCCGGCGAGACGGTCACGACGTCCGGCCGCTACGTGCGCCTCGACGGCGTCGCGCTCGACTGGCCGACGCGCCAGGCTCCGCCGCTCGTGGTGGGCGGCCGCGGGCCGAAGACCGTCGCCGTGGGCGGCGAGCTCGCCGACGGCGTCATCCTCGACGAGCAGGTGGACGACGATGCCGTCCGCGCCGCCCTGCCCGGTTACCTCGCGGCGCGCTCGGACTCCGGTCGCGACGGCGCTGGGAACGTCGTCGTGTTCCGCGGCGTCCCGGCCGACGAGCCCGCGCAGCGCACCGCCGAGCGGGTCACTGCACTCGCCGAGCTGGGTGTCACCCACGTGCTGCTGCGCTCGCTCGCCGACGACGTGCCGCTCACCGACTTCGTGCAGCGGGTCGCGCACGAGGTGCGCCCGCTCGTGCCGTGAAGCCAGATCGATAACGTGACCTCATGCCGACCCCGCTGACCTTCGAGTCCATCCGCACCGCGCCGAAGGTCCTGCTGCACGACCATCTCGACGGCGGCGTGCGGCCGGCGACGATCATCGACGAGGCCCGCCGCATCGGCTACGACGCGTTGCCCAGCTACGACGTCGACGAACTCGCCGCATGGTTTCGCGAGTCGGCCGACTCCGGGTCGCTGGTGCGTTACCTCGAGACGTTCGTGCACCCGGTTGCGATCATGCAGACCGTCGAGGGCATCACCCGCGTCGCGCGTGAGTGCGTCGAGGACCTCGCGGCGGACGGTGTCGTCTACGCCGAGGTCCGGTGGGCGCCCGAACTGCACGTCGACAACGGGCTCACCCTCGAGCAGGTCGTCGAGGCGGTGCTCAACGGGTTCGCCGAGGGCACCGCCAACGCGGCCGCCGCGGGGCAACGCATTCAGGTCGGCGCGATCGCGACGGCCATGCGACACGCGGCGCGGTCGCTGGAGATCGCCGAGCTCGCGGCGCACTACCGCGACTCCGGCGTCGTCGGCTTCGACATCGCCGGCGCCGAGGCCGGCTACCCGCCGTCGCGCCATCTCGACGCCTTCGAGTACCTGCGGCGGGAGAACTTCCACTTCACCATCCACGCCGGCGAGGCGTTCGGGCTGCCGTCCATCTGGGAGGCGATCCAGTGGTGCGGCACCGACCGGCTCGGGCACGGTGTGCGCATCGTCGACGACATCGTCGCGGACGACACCGGCACCACCCGCGAGGGCGCCCGGCTGGGCCGGCTCGCGCAGTACGTGCGGGACAAGCGCATCCCGCTGGAGATGTGCCCGTCGTCCAACGTGCAGACCGGCGCGGCCGCGTCGATCGCCGAGCACCCGATCGGCCTGCTGCGTCGCCTGCACTTCCGGGTCACCGTGAACACCGACAACCGGCTGATGAGCGGTACGTCGATGACCCGCGAGATGTTCTTGCTGAGCGAGGCGTTCGGCTACACCTGGGCCGACCTGCAGTGGTTCACCGTCAACGCGCTGAAGAGCGCATTCATCGGCTTCGACGAACGCCTGGCGATCATCAACGACGTCGTCAAGCCCGGTTATGCGGCGTTGATGGGCTGACGCGCTACCGCAGCAGGCCGAACGCCTGCTTGGCCTGCAACACGCGCAGTGCGGCCGCGTCGACGAGTGTGCGGAAGGTTTTGTCGCTCGTCGCCCGCGCCACCAACGCGTCGCACATCTCACCCGCCTGCGACGCGTCGACGGTAAGCACCATGTCGCCGCCGGCTGCGACGAAACGCACCGCTCGTTCGCCGGGGGAGTAGCGCGCCACCTGCTTCGCCGCGCCCACGTCGTCGCTGATCACCACGCCGCGAAAGCCGAGTCGCTCGCGCAGCATCCCGGTGACGATCGGCTGTGAGAACGCCGCGGGTGTGCCCGGATCAAGTTGGCGGTAGATCGCCGTCGACATCATCACGAACGGGACGTGCGCCTGCACCGCGGCACGGAACGGCGCGAGGTAGGCGTCGTTCCGGGTGGTCGCGGTGTCGGTGACGCCGGCCGTCGTGTCGGTGTTGCCGGCGACCCGGCCGAGGCCCGGGAAGTGCTTGGCGGTCGCGGCGACGTGCGCTGCGGCGAGGCCACGCAGTACGGCGACTCCGTGCGTGCTCACCGCGTCGGGATGCCGGCCGTACTCGCGGTCGAGGTCGCCGATCGGCGGGTTGTGCGTGGTGCCGGGCGGGACGGTGTCGAGCACCGGTGCGAGGTCGACGTCCACGCCCGCCCGCCGCAGCTCGTCGCCCCACTGCTGCGCATCGTGCTGCAGTGTCGACGGCGTCAACGCGCCCTGTGCGACGGCGCTCGGCACGCGGGTGAACCCCGCGCCCTGTAGCCGCTGCACCTGCCCGCCCTCCTGATCGGTGGCGATGAGCAGCCCGACGTCGCGTGGCGCGAGGCGCCGCAGCCGGTCGGTCACGTCCCGCGTCGTGCTGACGCCGGCCGTGCTGGTGCCGTCGAGGATGACCGCGCCCACGTGGTGGGCCTCGACGGCTGTGCGCGTTGCGCCGCCGACGGCGGTGGACGGCGAGTCCACCATCAGCAGCTGACCGACGCGTTCACGCAGGCTCATCGCGTCAAGCGCCTGCTGCGCGGCCGGCCTCGGTGCCGGTGCGCGGGAACTGGCCGTCGGGCTGTGGGGCGACGACGCGGGCGGCTTGGTGGACGATGGTGGACGCGACGGCGTCGACGAACCGCCGCCGGAACCGTCCGTGCACGCCGCGAGCGCGGCCAGCACGGTCGCGGCCAACACGGCGACCCCGGCGGTGGAGCGGATCAGTCCGCCTTCTCGAAACACGACTCGATCTCGTCGACCAGCGCGCGCCAGTCGTCACGGTCGACGCGCGGTCCGTCGAGCACCTCGACGTCGTCGTGCAGTCCGCAGAAGTCCGCGAGCTGGCGGGCGACGGCCACCGCATCCGGCGTCGGCTTGCGCAGGTCGAAGCGGGCGTCGTCCTCCGGCGTGAACTCGGCGTCGTCCTCGACGTCGGCCAGCTCGTTCCACCACTCGAGCTTCATCAGTCGGTGACCCTTGGCCGTGCGGCAGTAGTCGGCGAGGTCGGCGACCGAGGTGAACACGGCGACCCGTTCGTCGCCGCCGATGAACGCCATCTCGGTGTTCGTGCTGGATGCGTCGACGAGCACCTCGCCGCGGACGGTGTAGTACGTCGTGTCCTGGACGACGAGCTCGATCGGTTGCGCGCCGACCCGCGCCCACAGCGCCTCCTCGTCGAGGATCTCGGCGTCTTCCTCGTCGTACTCGCCCTGCCAGTTGAGCCACGAGTCGACGCGGTTGATCGCCCGCTCCCACGAGTCGGCGATGGTGTCGCCGAGCTCGTTCCAGCGCTTGCGGCCGTCCTTGCCCTGGTAGCTCACCTCGTCGTCGGTCAGCTCGGCGTACTCCGGCGTGTCCTCGACGAGCCGCCGCAGCGCGCCGTCGTCGCAGCAGTCGGCGATCTTGGCGACCATGTCGACGACGTTGGCCAGCGCGGACACGTGCACCGGGTCGGGTTCGTCGCCTGCCCACTCGTACACGGCATCGAGGTCGTAGTGGTCATCGCCGTCCGGACGCAGCTCGGCCGGCGTCGACTTCAGCACCTGGCCCCAGCCGGGGTGATCGGACAGGTCGTTCTCCTCGCCGGACGTGATGAACGTGGCGAGTTCGTCGGCGTTCGGGTAGAGCAGAATTTTGGCGCCGTCGCCGAGGAAACCGTGCCACTCGTCCCCGTCCTCGTCCTCCCAGGGCGGCGCCCACAGGGTGAGGCCGGTGCGGCCGTTGACGGTGAGGGTGATCGGGACGATCGAGGCGGCGGAGCTCGTCATACGCGCGAACCTACCTGCCAGGACCCGGGTCTCGGATGCCGCCCGAAGTCCGGTCGAGGTCGGAATTGTCGTCGGCAGGGTCCATGATCTACGGCATGAGCGAGAACCGCGTGCCGTTCACCGGCAACCTGCGCACCCTGTGGGCCGACGCGTCGGTCGTCGGCCCCCTGGACACCGCCGCCGAGGTCACGGCCACGCTGGTGCTACGCCGGCGCGCCGAACCCGATGACGCCGCGTTCGACGCAGCTCCGCTCACGGTGGACGAGCTCGCCGAGCGCTACGGCGCCCAACCCGACGATCTGGAGGCGGTGCGTGCCGCCGTGACCGCCGCGGGCGCCGAGGTCGTCGCGGCCGACGCCGGCACCCGGTTGGTGCAGGTGCGCGGAGCGGCGCAGGCGGTCAACGCGCTCTTCGGTACCGAGTTGCGCGAGGTGCGGCTGGCCGACGGCGCGTCGGCCTATCAGCCGAACGGCGAGCTCGCGTTGTCCGCCGAACTCGGCGGCCTGCTGGTCGGTGTGCTCGGCCTCGACAACCGGCCGCAGGCGGCGACGCGCTATGCGGTCGCCGGTGCCGCCGCGGCCACGTCCGGCTACACGCCGCTGCAGATCGCCCAGGCCTACGATTTGCCGCCCTCGGACGGCGCCGGGCAGACGATCGCGATCATCGAGCTCGGCGGTGGGTTCGCGCAGTCCGACCTGGACGCGTACTTCGCGGAGCTGAAACTGACGTCGCCGAAGGTCACAGCGGTGGGCGTCGACGGCGCGACGAACGTCGCGGGCAAGGACCCACAAGGTGCCGACGGGGAGGTGCTGCTCGACATCGAGGTCGCGGGCGCCATCGCGCCCGCTGCGGCGCAGGTCGTGTACTTCGCGCCGAACACCGACAGCGGGTTCCTCGACGCCATCACGCAGGCGGCGCACGCCACGCCGGCGCCCACCACGATGAGCATCAGCTGGGGGCAGAGCGAGGACCAGTGGAGCGCGTCGGCGCGCACGGCGATGGACAACGCTTGCGCCGACGCCGCATTGCTCGGCGTCACGGTGACGGCCGCGGCGGGTGACAACGGCAGCACGGACAACCAGTCCGGCAGCGCGCCGCACGCCGACTTCCCGGCGTCCAGCCCGCACGTGCTCGGCTGCGGCGGCACGCATCTGACCATCGATTCAAGCGGCACGGCATCGGCCGAGACGGTGTGGGACGACGGCGGCCAGGGCGGCGCCACCGGCGGCGGCATCAGCGACGCCTTCCCGGTGCCGGCGTACCAGAAGCAAGCGGGCCTGCCCAAGCGCGCCGGTGCCGGCGGCAAGGTCGGCCGGGGCGTGCCGGACGTCGCGGGCGACGCCGATCCGCAGACCGGCTACAAGGTGCGTGTCGACGGCACCGACACCGTGTTCGGCGGCACCAGCGCCGTTGCGCCCCTGTGGGCAGGGCTCATATGCCGGCTCGCCGCGGAACTGGGCAAGCCACTGGGGCTCGTGCACACCAAGCTGTACGCCGGCGCGACGGCCACTGCCTCGCCGCCCGGCTTTCGCGACATCACCGAGGGCAGCAACGGCGCGTACTCCGCGGATGCCGGCTGGGACGCGTGCACCGGCCTCGGCGTGCCCGACGGCGCGAAGCTGCTCGCTGCCCTACGCGCGGCGAAGTAGCCGGTTCGCCGGCCGCGGTGCTTCGGACAGCGGTCAGGCGCGGCAGAGGATCTCGCCGTGCAGCAGCGCGAACCAGCCGTCGGGCTCCTGCACCCACGCCCGCCACGCTGCCGAGATCGCCTGCAGCTGCGCCTCGTCGGCGTCACCGTCGCGGATCAATTGCCGCGCGAGATCGGAGTGCAGCACGCGCTCGGCCCACATGCCGCCCCACGCCTCGCGCTGAGCCGGGGTCGCCCGGCACCAGGTGCTGGTCGTCGGCGTCACGTCGGTGAAGCCTGCAGCGTGCGCCCACGCGAGCATGCGGCGTCCCGCGTCGGGTTCGCCGCCGTTTCGCCTGGCTGCCAGCCGGTACAGCCGTAGCCACTCGTCGAGCTCCGGGATCTCCGGCCACCAGGTGAACGCCGCGTAGTCCGCGTCGCGGGCGGCAACGAGACCGCCCGGCCGGCACACGCGCCGCATCTCCGCCAGCGCGCGCACCGGGTCGCCGACGTGCTGCAGCACCTGATGCGCATGCACGATGTCGAACGTGTCGTCGTCGAACGGCAGCGCGTGGACGTCGGCCACCTGAAGGTCGACGTTGTCGCGCCCGCGCGCTGCGACTTCACGTCGCGCGATGTCCAGCGCGGCATCGTTGATCTCCGTTGCGCTCACCCGTCCCGGCGCGACCCGCTCGGCAAGCTCGACCGTGATCGTCGCCGGCCCGCATCCGACATCGAGCAGCGTCATGCCCGTCCGCAGGTGCGGCGCGAGGTAGGCGGCGGAATCGGCCACGGTGCGGGTGCGGTGCGAGCGCAGCACGGAATCGTGGTGGCCGTGGGTGTAGACCGCGCCGCCCGAGTCAGCAGCGCCCGCGGTGTCCGCGGTGTCCGCGGTGTCCGCGGTGTCCGCGGTTTGGGTCGGCTCTGCAGGCATCGCCGCCGACGATAGCCGCGTGCGTTCGGTTGGTCCCGCCGCCGACAACACATGGCCTTATTCGGTCCTAGAGGATTGCCCACACATTCGTGCCGACCCTTGTTCGAGACGCACAGAAGCAGCCAATACGGCTCGCGGGACAACGCGCACTGCTCGCGGGCGCACGCGGCACGTTTGTGTGGGCAGACCTCTGGGTTCGAGAAGCAGTCCCGCGGCACGTTTGTGTGGGCAGACCTCTGGGTTCGAGAAGCAGTCCCGCGGCACGTTTGTGTGGGCAATCCTCTAGGTCCGTGGCGGGGCAGTAAGTGCTCGACCTCGTCGGCCGCGGCGCTCACTCGCGGGCGACGCGTGCGTGGCCATCCACAAGGCGTTCCGCCGTCGGCGTCATGCGGGATGACGGACCCAAGACGCTGGTCAAACCGGGAGCTTCTCGCCCGCGATTTCAGCCGGTAAACGGGCTAGCAGGATGCGAAGATATCCACGATGAGCGACGTGGTGGCCCGGATGAAACCGGCTGACATCGACGAGGCCCTCGACTCGATCTTCGGTGACGCCCAAGTCAAGCATCAGCTCACTCTGTACCCCGAAGCTGCTCGACACGCGCTTCCCATGTTGGTTCGAGGTGGGCGTTACTACCTGACGTGTCTCGTCAGTCAGAAAGTCAAGCTCGCACGGCCGGAAGAGATCGTCCGGCAACTTGAGCTTGCGCAGTTGCGCGATGAGCTGGGGTACGACCTAGATCAGATCGCGATCGAGGTTCGCATTAAGATGGGTTCGTCGTTTGCCAATAAGGCAGCTGACATCGTCGTCTATAGCGACAGCACCAAAGAGCATATGCATATCATCATTGAATGCAAGAAGCCTAAGCGTCTCGATGGATTGGATCAGCTTCACTCATACATGAACGCGACTGGCGTGTATTTCGGCGCGTGGGTCAACGGCGGCGCACGCGTCAACCAGCTTCGATCCAACCCGAACATATTCGAGTCAGTCAAGAAGCTGCCGGCGACCGGCGAAACTATTGACGATGTGAAAAGTGCTATCGTCAAGGCTGATTTGATTAGATTGCAAGATCTCAAAGATGAAGTTCAGTATCTAGAAAACACTGTACTGACGAACGCTGGTGTTTCGACATTCGACGAAATTTTCAAACTTATCTTCGCTAAATTGTACGACGAATCCGAAAAAGGCGACTACGAACCGCTTGACTTTCGGACAACTACCGAGAGCCCAGCGATTCAATACAAGCACATCAACGCAATATTTCGAGAAGCTTGTGTTCAATGGCCGGACATCTTCGGCGCAAACGAAAACATCGAGCTTTCGCCCGAAGCTCTTGTCGCGGTTGCCTCCGAATTTCAAGACAAACGGTTTTTTGATGCCGACCTCGACGTTATTGACGCAGCTTTCGAATATCTGATTAACCCCGAGCAAAAGGGTGACAAGGGCCAGTACTTTACCCCTCGCCCGGTTGTCAAAATGTGCGTTCGCATGCTGAACCCGAAAGAATCGGAAAGAGTGCTCGATCCAGCATGTGGACCGGCGGGTTTTCTCATCCACACGCTAAATTGGGTTTCTACTCGCTACCTGACGGCCAAGTACAAATCGAATTTCGAAACTAAGAAATCACAGTACGCCGGTAACCGATTGTTCGGTATTGATTTCGACGCTCGCCTGATGCGCGTCGCGCGAGCAATGATGCTTATAGCTGGCGACGGTCGTTCCAACATCTTCCGCGTCAGCGCGCTAGACCCCCGCGAATGGCTCGGCCGCGATGATGGCCTTGTGCACAGCATCCCCGACGCCGCGTTCGACGTCATCATGACGAACCCGCCGTTTGCTGGTTCTATCAAGCAGCCAGAGGTGCTGGGACGTTACGACCTGGCTTACAAGGGATCACCGGGGAAGACGAAGCGCGCCAACAGCGTGTCCCGGGACGTGCTGTTTGTGGAACGGTGCATGAAGTTTCTGAAGCCAGGTGGCCGCATGGCGCTTGTCCTGCCGCAAGGCAATTTCAACAATGTCAGCGCCGAATATCTACGTACTTACCTCCGGGCGCATGGCCGTATTCTAGCCGTCGTCAGCCTCAGCGCAAACACTTTCCAGAAGTTCACCAATACGAAAAACCTCGGTTATCGTTATACAGAAATGGTCCGACGATTCCGATAGGTCAAGCGATTACAACATCTTCATGGCGGTCAACGAGCTTCCAGTCAAGGACTCATCGGGTCGGTATTTGTATCGGCGCGAATCAGATGGTGCCTTTGTCCGAGATTCTGAAGGCAACAAAATAATAGATGACGATCTGAACTCGATCGCAGACGGTTTTGTGGAGTTCGCGAAACGTGAGCAGTTAGGTTTTTGGCAATGACATTCTGGACGCAGACAGTGTCGGACGTAGTCGATGCTATGCGCTCCGATGCGGATCATTTCCAACCCAAGTACAAAGCTATCGAAGCCAACATAAGGGCAAAGCGAAATCGCGCCAAACAGCTTGGATCGCTGGTCTCATACGTAAGACGCGGATCGCAGCCCGAGTACGTGCCTGATGGCGACGTATTAGTCATCAACAGCCAACACGTCAGCGAACACCTCATCAACATTGATGGCGCAGCTCGCACAACTATGGATTTCTGGGAGCGAAAACCCGGCTCGCGGACGCGAAAATTTGATATCTTATTGAACTCAACTGGCGTTGGCACGATCGGTCGGGCAAATTGTGTCTTACACGATGAGAAATCAGTGGTCGATAACCACGTAACGGTTCTCCGGGTTAACGACCCAGACGAGATGAACCCGCTTTTTCTGGCCGTGTTCCTTAACTCGGCTATCGGTCGGCAACAGACCTACAAATGGCAATCTGGATCGTCAGGCCAGTTGGAAATCTACCCGAACGAGATCAAACAATTCTGGGTGCCCATTCCTGCGCCCGCCGTTCAGACGGATATCGCCAGCCAATTGCAGTCTGCGCACGACAACGCTCGGCGCGCTTCGGCCGCCGCGAGTGCCGCCGAAGCGGCCGTGGTTGCTATCGTCGCCCCCACCACTTAGAGCTGGTTACTACTGCTCGCCGTCTGCGCGGGCTTCGTGCGCGCGACGAACCGGTGACGAGACGTGCTGTCCGCGTCTAGCTTGTGTGGCCTCTCGCGCGTTGACCCGGGCCTGAGCCGCGTCCTCTGGAGTCATGCGCAGCAAACCGCGCAACACCTCCACGGGGTCCGCGTCGGCGGGCACGTCCGGAGTTGCCATACGGCGAGGTTACCCGCGCTCAGTGGCTCGTGAGGGGCTTGTAGGGCAGGCGACGGCCGGTCATGTTGCCGACCAGTGCCCGCATCCGCTGCGAGTCGTCGGCGCGGCAGTAGGTGTACATGAACGCAAACTGCACGAGGTAGCGGTCCAGGTGCTCGGTGCTAACGAAGTGGTGCGTGCCGTTGATGGACCGCTTCAGCTGGGAGAAGAAGCCCTCAACGAGGTTCGTGGAGACGTTGCCGCGCGTGTACTCGCCGGCCTTGTGGTCGACGTACTCGTGAGCGCGGAACTGGCCGGCGATGTTCTTGTAACCGGAGTGCCCGTCGGTGTGCAGGACGGTGCGCTTGAGGTCCATGACGTGCTCGATAGCGGGCAGCAGGGACGCGCCGGTCACGTTCGGCACCGCGACCGCGTGCACGGAGCGGGTCTCGTAGTGGACGAGAGCGGCGACGGGCTGCTTGTCTGACGCGGCGTAACCGTCGCGGCCGGGACGCGCCTTGCGCGCTGCTTCGCGGGGGTCGTTGGCGTGCCGGTTCTTCGGTTCCCCACCGATCCACGTCTCATCGACCTGGACGGCGCCGCCGAGCAGACCTGCGACCGGGTCCATCTTCATGGCCTCGCGGATGCGGTGCAGCAGGAACCACGCGGATTCGTTGTGGATCTCGTACTTGCGGCTGATCTCCCAAGCGCTGATCGAGTTCTTCGACGCGACAACTTCGAAGATCACGAGCACCCACGTGCGGATGCTGATCTTCGTTCCGTGCATCGGCGTCCCGGTCAGGACGGAGAACTTGCGGCGGCAGGACGCGCACTTCCAGATGCGCCGCTGAGTCGGGTTGCCGGTGCGGGTCGCGCGAGCGATGCCGTCTGCGGGCTTGAGGTAGTAGAACTTCCCGGCCGCGTCGCAGTGCGGGCACGCGTCCGGGGTGCCGTCGGTCCAGCGCAGTTCTTCCAGGAACTTGTAGGCGGCGGCTTCGTCGGGGACGAGTGCTGCCAGCTTCGGGATGCTGAACTCGTGCTTGCTCACCTCCATAATGTATAGCCCTCCCTTGACGTGCGTCAAGGGGTACCTTGACAATTGTGAGTATGGAATCCGATCGTTACGTGGCCGCAGTCGAGAAGCGGTTGGCGAAGCAGGCCGACCCAGTGACGCGCGCCCGCGCAGCCAACGACGAGATCACCGCGTTGGCTTACGCCCTGGAAAAGATGGGGGTGCTTCGTGCCGACGCCGTCCGTGCCGCACGCGAGCAGATGAGCGCCGTGGACGTGGCCGCCGCGCTCGGCGTCTCGCGAGCACGCGTGTACCAGATCGCCGCCGAATGAGACAGGTAGGCGACGCTGGGTGCGCTAAAATCAAGCTAAGCGCACCCAGCGCCTAGACGTGTCCGCAGCGGTTGCAGCCGCTTCGGACACTGGCCCGGGTGTTACGCCCCGCTACCGAGTGAGACTTTGGTAGGGCCTGGCACGGTAGCGGGGCAGCTTCAACAACATTTGATCTTGTCTCCTAGGTAGTGGCCTCCCAAGAGGCTCGCGGCAGACTCTCGATGGCTTCTTCACCGAGAGAGATCAGGTGCCGGACGCGCTCGGGGTCAGGTCCGTAGACCCATTTACCCCGACCCTGGCTATGGATCTTGCCGGTCCGGTTCAGATAAGCGGTGACGCCGCCGATCTCGTCGCGAGTATCGGAGCGGCCCGCTTTCGCGAGGAAATCTTCGATGTCGCCGGGGCTGACCGTCGGCCGGCTGGCGTTCATCATCATGATTGCGCGCTCTACGGCAGCAGAGCGGGTCATGGCGGCCCAGTCATCGCCGCCGACAGCGACAACGGGATTGCCGTTCTCGACATGGTGGTCATCGTCATCCGGGCCGGGAAACCAACGACGGTGTAGGTCGCGAAGCGTCTCTTCGTCGATCGTCAGAGCGGCGGCACGCTCACGGACCTCGCGGATCTTGATCTCAAGAACTTCAAGCTCCGCCAGAGCGTTGATTCGCTCGGTGCGCGCAGATTGCAGCAGCTCTTGCAGCGCCTCTGCCTTACCCGTCATTTCGCCACCTCGCTCCCAGAATCGCATCTCTGGGAAGAGACTACTAGTTCCACAACGGGCCGGCACGGAATTACAGCCGCGTAACCCAGAGAACGGCATCTGCGAGCGCAGCGACGGCTGGCGGCGCGGACATCTGGGTCCGTACATCCCCGCATGACCGGCCGGAACCGGCTCGTACCATCGGAGGCGTGGATCTAGCGGTCACCGGAGGCACCTGGAATCCAGCCGTCGCGGTGCCGGTCGGCATCTTCATCGCCGTTGGTGTGGTGATCGTCGCGGTGACGATCATCCGGAAAATCCGGGGCCGTTAGGTCATGCTCTTAGCAGTGGGCGGCACGTGGAATCCGGCTGTGGTGGTGCCGGTGGTCATCTTCATGGCGATCGTCGTCGTGATCATCATCGTCACGCTCGTGCGGAAGCGGTAAGAGCTACTTCCGGTTCCGGCGTATCACGTACACGATCATGAAGATGATGGCGACGCCGAGAAGCACGTACAGGAACGGTGACCCGGGGCCTTTGCTTGCCGCCAGGAGCTGCTGAGCAGTACCGCCGGTCGTGGAGGCCAAAGCGAGGACACCTGTCATGCCAAAGATCATGCCAGCAGCTTGGGTCCGTCATCCCGCATGACGCCCCGCCGTCCACAGGGAGCGGCGTCACTCGACGAGACCGAGCCGCCTACCTGGAGGATGGCGAGCGTGGATGCGGGCTCGGCGCTACGGGCGGCGCGTCGGTGGCGCCGGCTCAGCCAGCGGCAGCTCGCCGACGTGTCCGGCGTCCCGCGCCAGACGATCGAGCGTATCGAAGCGGGCGGGACGTCCCCGCGCGTCAACACGCTTGACACGCTGTTGCGCTCGGTCGGTTACGAGCTCGTCGTGGAGAATCAGTTCGGCCGGCGGCTACGTGTCGACGACCGCGAGCACCCACGCGACCGCGCCGGCCGACACCTGCCGGCGCATCTGCCCTTCATCGAGACGAGGGAGCTCGACGTCGGCGAAGGTTGGTGGGGTTGGTGGCGCATCGCCTGGAGCCGGCGCGACCCAACGGTGCCGGAATACACCTACTGGCAGCCGCGCCAACCGCGCCGGCTGATCGTCGGCGATCGCGGCTCGGAGTTCACGATGTCCGTCTGGGACGACGCGACCTGAGACCGGCCGCGCCTGCCCCACCGAGCGGTGCGGGCGCGCGCTGTTGAGTAGTTGTGCTCTCGAGTCGTCGAGGCCGTTCGGCGAGGGTCGATAGGAGCGAGGAGTCGAGCTGCGTGCACAGCGGGCAGCGAAATCGAGAGGTTGGAACCGATGTCCAGCACAAGCGTTACGCGACTGCCGAGCCGATTCATCGCAGCACCGGGCGTCCTGGGGACGGCAGCGCTGGTCTGCCTGCTCGGGTGCGTATGGCACAGCGAGTCCCTGCGCCCACTCCTTTTCCTCGGAACCGCGTTCGCGCTCGCCGGCATCGTTGTCGGCCACTACGCCCGGTCACGGGCACGTGCCGCGCAATCAACCGAGGCGTCGGCCGTGTGGCGGCGGCGAGGTTTCGGGCTCACGTTGGCGTGGACGGCGCTGATGGGCTGGAGCGTCGTGTGGGGTCTGATCATGCTGTTCGTCGCGGCGTTCAGCTTGGCCGGGAGTTGACCAGAGATCAGACGCCGATGGGATGCCAGACGGTCTTGGTCTCGACGAACGCGTTGAGCCGCGTCAGCCCCGGATCGTCGCGCCAGTTCTCGCCGTGGCGCGGCACGAAGATGCGCTTGACGTTGTCCGCGGCGGCGACCTGCAACTCAGTGCGTAGCGCGAGGTCGTCCGCACAGCCGGTGAGGTCCAGCGCGTTGACGTCGCGGTGTCCGGCCAGCCAGGGCGCGAGCTCGGCCGGCGCGCCGGTGAGCAGGTTGACGGTGCCGCCGGGCAGGTCCGACGTCGCCAGCACCTCGGCGAACGACGAAGCCGGCAACGGCCGCGCACCCGACGCGACGACGACCGCGGTGTTGCCCGTGGTCAGCACCGGCGCGAGCACCGAGACCAGCCCCAGCAGTGACGTGTCCTGGGGGGCGAGCACACCCACGACACCGGTCGGTTCGGGCAGGGAGAAGTTGAAGTACGGCCCCGCGACGGGGTTGGTCGAGCCGACGATCTGCGCGTACTTGTCCGCCCAGCCCGCGTAATGCACCCAGCGGTCGATCGCCCGGTCCACCTCGACCACAGCGGCATCGTGCGTGACGCCTTCGGCCGCGGCGACCTCTTCGGCGAACTGCGCGCGCCGGCCTTCGAGCATCTCCGCGATGCGGTACAGCACCTGGCCGCGGTTGTACGCCGTCGCGCCGGACCACTTGCCGAACACACCACGTGCCGCCAGCACGGCGTCACGCAGGTCCTTGCGCGACGCCTGCGCGGCGTGTGCGATCAGCTCGCCGGACGCCGCGTGCACGGGGTAGACGCGCCCGGACTCCGAGCGCGGGAACGCGCCGCCGATGAACAGCTTGTACGTCTTGCGCACGGGCAGCCGGGACAGCGCGTCGGGATCAGACGTCAAGGTAGGCCGCCAATCCGTGCCGACCGCCCTCGCGACCGAAGCCCGACTCCTGGTATCCGCCGAACGGCGACGTCGGATCGAAGCGGTTGAAGGTGTTCGCCCACACCACGCCGGCGCGCAGCCGCGACGACATCGACAGGATCCGCGAACCCTTCTCGGTCCAGACGCCCGCCGACAGTCCGTACGGCGTGTTGTTCGCCTTGGCGATCGCCTCGTCCGGCGTGCGGAAGGTCAGCACGGACAGCACCGGCCCGAAGATCTCCTCCTGTGCGATGCGCGATGCCTGCGACACGTCGGTGAACACCGTCGGCGCGAACCAGAAACCGCGATCGGGCAGCTCGCACGGCGGCGACCAGCGCGTCGCGCCCTCAGCCTCACCGGAGTCGACCAGCGACCGGATGCGGGCGAGTTGCGCAGCGGAGTTGATCGCGCCGACATCGGTGTTCTTGTCCAGCGGATGCCCGACGCGCAGCGTGCCGAGTCGCCGCTGCAGCGCGGCGATCAGCTCGTCGGCGATCGACTCCTGCACGAGCAACCGCGAGCCGGCGCAGCACACCTGTCCCTGGTTGAAGAAGATGCCGTTGACGATCCCCTCGACGGCCTGATCAAGTGGCGCGTCGTCGAAGACGATGTTGGCCGCCTTGCCGCCGAGTTCGAGCGTCAGCTTCTTGGACGTGCCGGCCACCGACCGCGCGATGAGCTTGCCGACCTCCGTCGAGCCGGTGAAGGCGACCTTGTCGACGTCGGCATCGACGATCGCCTGGCCGATCGCCGGGCCGCCGGCAAGGACGTTGACGACGCCGGGCGGCAGGTCCGCCTCGGCGATGATCTCGGCAAGGACCAGGGCGGTGAGCGGCGTCGTCTCGGCCGGCTTGAGCACCGCGGTGTTGCCCGCGGCAAGCGCCGGCGCGAGCTTCCATGCCGCCATCAGCAGCGGGAAGTTCCAGGGGATGACCTGGCCGGCGACACCGAGCGGGCGCGGCGCCGGGCCGTACCCCGCATGCCCGAGCTTGTCCGCCCAGCCGGCGTAATAGAAGAAATGCGCCGCCGCGGTGGGGATGTCGACGTCACGCGACTCGCGGATCGGCTTGCCGTTGTCGAGCGACTCGAGCACCGCAAGCTCGCGGCCGCGCTCGGCGATCGCGCGCGCGATGCGGAAGAGGTACTTGCCGCGTTCGGCGCCGCCCATCGCCGACCACGGGCCGTTGAACGCGCGCCGCGCAGCGCGCACCGCGTCCTCGACGTCGGACACGCCCGCCTCGCTGACCTCGGCGAGCGGCTCCTCGTCGGCCGGGTTGATCGTCTTGACCGCGTCGCCCGAGCCGTCGCGGAACTGGCCGTCGACGAAGATCTGGTAACTGGGTTTGAGCCGCGCGATGTCGCGCGACTCGGGCGCGGGTGCGTACTCGAACGGGCCGCTGGTCATCAGTCCACCGTCACGTAGTCGGGGCCGTCGTAGTTGCCGGTGGCCAGCTTGTGCCGTTGCTGCAGCAGGTCGTTGAGCAGTGACGACGCGCCGAAACGGAACAGCTGCGGCGTCAGCCACTCCGGACCGGCCACCTCGTTGACGAGCACCAGGTAGCGCACCGCATCCTTCGACGTCCGGATGCCACCGGCGAGCTTGACGCCGCGCCGTTCGTCCGTCGCCGCGGCGAAGTCGCGCACCGCTTCGAGCATCACCAGCGCCACGGGCGGCGCGGCCGCGGGTGACACCTTGCCCGTCGACGTCTTGATGAAGTCGCCGCCGGCGAGTAGCGCCAACCATGACGCGCGGCGCGCGTTGTCCAGCGTGGCGAGCTCGCCGGTCTCCAGGATGACCTTCAGATGCACGGCGTGCCCGGCGTCCGTTGCGCCCGCGTCCATCACGGCCTTGGTCTCGACGATCTCCTCGAAGACCTGCAGGTAACGCCCGGCCAGGAACGCGCCGCGGTCAATCACCATGTCGATCTCGGTCGCTCCGGCACCGACGGCGTCGCGCACGTCCTGCAGCTTCGTCGCGAGCGCCGCCCGCCCGGACGGGAACGCGGTGGCGACGGACGCGACCTGCACCGTCGAGCCGCGCAGCGCGTGCACCGCGGTCTCGACCAGGTCCGGATAGACGCAGACCGCCGCGACGGCCGGCACGGAGGCATCCGACGGATCGGGGCGCAGCGCCTTCGCGCACAGCGAGC
This sequence comes from uncultured Jatrophihabitans sp., assembly GCF_964246335.1. GTDB lineage: Bacteria > Actinomycetota > Actinomycetes > Mycobacteriales > Jatrophihabitantaceae > Jatrophihabitans. The sequence continues at coordinate 58,588 of NZ_CAXTQF010000001.1, forward strand.
GCACCTTGCCGGGGGTGTCGGCGCCTTCCAGCGTGGTGAGGTCGACCATCGAGATCGCGGTGTCGATGGCGTAGGCCTTGGCTGTCGTCTTGATGCTGCGTGTCGCGAGCGAGGCCGTGCGAGCCTCCGCGCCGACCTGGTCCACGCCGGGCAGCCCGTGCAGGAAGCGGCGCAGTGTCGCGTCGTCACGCGTGACATCGTCGAGCGCACCGGAAGCGCCCCGCGGGCTGTCGATGACCGTCACCCGCCCATCGTAGGAGTGCCGGAGTTCGACTGTCGTTCACCCGCAGAGCGCAGTCTCGCGGACATGACTGTTGCCGATTTGTCCGTCTCGCGCCGCGCCGTGCTCGCTTCGGGTGCCGTCGGTGCCGCTGCGATCACCCTCGCCCCGATGTCCTTCGCCGAGGCGCAGCCGAAGTCCGGCACTGCGACGAAGACGATCACCGGTCATCTGGAGCCCGGCGCGGCCGACTTCGTGTACCTGCCGGTGCGGGTGCCGCGCGGCGTCACGCAGATCGCCGTGTCCTACAGCTACAGCAAGCCGAGCGTGCCGCCCGGCGCGCTGTCCAACTCGTGCGACATCGGCATCTTCGACCAGCGCGGCATCGAGCTCGCCGACCACGACGGGGGGCGGCGGACCGGCTTCCGCGGGTGGTCCGGCGGCTTCCGCACGGAGTTCGCGATCAGCAACTCCTCCGCCACGCCCGGCTACCTGCCCGGGCCGGTCGAGGGCGGCACCTGGCACGTCGTTCTCGGCCCGTACCAGGTCGCCGAGCAGGGCCTCGACTACAGCGTCCGGGTGACGTTGACGTACGGGCCGCGCGGCCCGGCGTTCCTGGCCGACTACCCGCCGCAGCAGATTGCCGGGCGCGGCGCCGAGTGGTATCGCGGCGACTGCCATCTGCACACCGTCTACTCCGACGGCAAGCGCACGCCGGACCAGGTCGCGGCCGGCGCGCGGGCGGCGAAGCTCGACTTCATGGTCACGACCGACCACAACACGTCCGCGTCGCACGCGGTGTGGGGCCAGTACGCCGCCGACGACCTGCTCATCGTCACCGGTGAAGAGGTGACGACCCGCAACGGCCACTACCTCGCGCTCGGTCTGCCGCCCGGACAGTGGATCGACTGGCGCTACCGCGCCCGCGACGGCGTCTACGACGACTTCGTCCGGCAGATCCACGACATGGGTGGCATCGCCGTGCCCGCGCACCCTTACTGCCCGTACGTCGCCTGCCGCTGGAAGTTCGGTTACGACGGCGCGGACGCCGTCGAGGTGTGGAACGGCCCGTGGACGGTCGACGACGAGTCGGCCGTCGACACGTGGGACTCGATGCTGGTCGCGGCGGCGCGCGAACACGGGCGATGGCTGCCCGCGATGGGCAACAGCGACGCGCACAGCGAGCCGCAGGTGATCGGCCTGCCGCACAACGTCGTGCACGCCGACCGGCTCGCGCACGACGCACTGGTGGCGGGCATCCGTGCCGGGCGCAACTGGATTGCCGAATCCGCCGCGGTCTCGCTGGCCTTCACGGCGTCCGTCGGCAGCCGCACCGCGCAGATCGGCGACCGGCTGCGCGCTGCGCCCGAACAACCGGTGCGCGTGCGGGCAGACGTCGGCGGCGTGCCGAACGGCGTCGTCCGGTTCATCACCGACGAGGGTCAAACCGTCCAGAGCTCGCTGCCGGCGACGGGTAACGGCAGCGTCGAGTGGACGACGACGCCCTCGCTGGCCGCCTACGTGCGGGTCGAGGTCCGGCACCCGCGGCCGGACGGCACGGCGGGCAGCGGCACCGCGGAGGGCACCGATGTGCAGCTCGGCCCGATGGCGGCGCTGAGCAACCCGATCTGGCTGGGCGCCCGCCCGAGCCGCTGAAACCGCTGGCGCGCGTCCCGCGCCGTCCGCCACGATGGGTGCCATGCGTGATTTCGACATCGCCAACGACGCCACTCCTGAGCGGTGGACGCAGGCCACCGTGCACCGCGACATGTGGGCCGACGCCGCCGAGGACCCGCGCGAGATGGACGTCGTCGAGTGCGTCGACGAGCGCAGCACGCTGCTCGACTACCTGCGGCGATACCGGCTGACGTTGGGACTCAAGTGCGCCGAACTCGACCCGGAGCAGCTGACCCGGCGCGCGGTGCCGCCGTCGACGATGTCCCTGCTCGGCCTGGTGCGGCACATGGCCGGCGTCGAGTGGCACTGGTTCCGCAACGTCATGGCCGGTGAGGACGGCACCCGTCCGTTCCGGATCCCGGAGGACCGGGACTGGGAGTTCAACGGCGTCACCGCCGAACCGGAGTGCGTGCGGGAGGCGATGGAGAGCTGGCACGCCGAGATCGCCTTCGCCCAGCAGTACGTGGATGGCCAGGATGATCTCGCGACGCATGGCGCCCAGACGGGCGACGACGCGGTGCAGCTGCGCGACATCCTCGTGCACATGATCGAGGAGTACGCCCGGCACTGCGGTCACGCCGACCTGCTGCGCGAGCGCATCGACGGCCGGGTGGGTCAGTAGGGTTCGGTCCCGTGGCCAGCCTGCAGGTGAACGTCGTCGACCACCCGATCGTCCAGTCGCGGTTGACCGTCATGCGCGACGAACGCAGCGCCAATTCCGAGTTCCGCTACGCCCTGCGCGAGCTGGCGACGCTGCTCGTCTACGAGGCGACGCGCGACCTCGCCCGCGCCGAGGTGCCGATCACGACACCGGTCGCCCCGACCGTCGGCACGGGCATCGCCAACCCGCCGCTGCTCGTCCCGGTGCTGCGCGCCGGGCTGGGGATGGCCGAGGCGGCATTCAACCTGCTGCCGGAGTCGCAGATGGGCTTCGTCGGCCTGGCGCGCGACGAGCGCACGCACGAGCCGCACGCGTACATGGCGTCGCTGCCCGACTCGCTCGCCGACCGGCCGGTCATCGTGCTCGACCCGATGCTCGCCACCGGCGGCTCGCTGCTGCACTGCCTGCGGCTGCTCGTCGAGCGCGGCGCGCAGGACCTGACCGTGGTCTGCGCGCTGACCGCGCCCGAGGGTCTGACGGCGCTCGAGGATTCCGGCCTGCCGATCAAGCTGTTCACCGCCAGCGTCGACGAACGGCTGAACGAGAACGCCTACATCGTTCCCGGCCTGGGCGACGCGGGCGACCGTCAGTTCGGACCGCGGTAGCGGGTCCGAACCGGAAGCGGAGCGGACCGCGGTAGCGGGTCCGAACCACCCCTTCCGCTGATCAACAGGAGCGTTTGGTCGTCTGGGCAGCCAATTCCGACTGTTGATCAGCGGGAGGGAGTTGATGAACCGGGAGGGACGAGCGAGGGACGTGCGAGGACGAGCGGGTCACCAGCCCCAGGTGCCGGGGCCGCCCTTGAACGGGCCGACGACGTCGTCGGTGATCCAGCCGGCGTAGAAGCCGCCGGGCTGCGGGCGCACGGCCTCGCCGTCGACGACGCAGCGCAGTGCAGCGGGGGAGAACGCCAGGTACCCGGCGATCGGCTCGAAGCCCGAGGTCGGCTGCTCGTAGGACCACGCGGCCGCGGGCACTCCGAACACGTCCCAGTAGGTCGCCGCGCCCTTCCATTCGCACCACGTCGACGCCGCGCTCGACGGCGTCAGCGCCCCGGCCACGACGTCGGACGGCGGCAGGTACCACGTCGGCGGATGACTGGTCTCGAGCACGCGGTAGGCGGCCGTCGTGTCCGCAACCGGACCGCGCGGCGCGGCGACGACCACGCGTCGGGTCGAGGACACCAGCGCCGGGGGCCGCGGGTAGTCCCACACCGACTCCTGGCCCGGTCCCGGCTCCTCGCGCCTGTGCGTCCGCATGAGTCGACGGTAGGCGACCGGCGGTGGTGGACGAAGCGCGAATTCGGGTAGGCGGTTGCCAACCGCGTAATCGACCTCAGGGAGCCCGTGATGCGCACGTCCCGCCTTGCCGAGAGCATCGTCGACCGCATCGAGAACGCGCAGGGCCTGGACGGTCTGGCCGCCACGCTGAACTCTTCGATCGGCAAGCTGATCCCGAGCGGACCGGTCGAGGACGTGCTCAGCGGAACGCCGATCGGGCATCCCGCGCATCCGGCGCTGGTCGCGCTGCCGATCGGCGCGTGGAGCTCCGCGATCGCCATGGATCTCGCGGGCGAGGACGACGCCGCGCGCCGGCTGATCGGGCTGGGGGTCGTGACGGCCGTCCCGGCTGCGGCGACCGGGGCGTCGGACTGGCTGACGGTCGACGGCGCGGAGCGCCGCGTGGGGCTCGTGCACGCGCTGCTGAACTACGGCGCGATCTCGCTGTACGGCCTGAGCTGGCTGGCGCGTGGCCGCGGGCGCCGTGGTCTCGGCATCGGGCTGAGTGCAGCCGGGACGGCGGTGGTGTCGGCGGCGGGCTGGCTCGGTGGCCATATGTCCTATGCGCAGGGGGTCGGCGTGGACACCACGGTGTTCGAGACGCTGCCCGAGGAATGGACGCACTTGTGCGCCGTCGACGACCTGCCGACGGAGGGCACGCTCGGCCGGCAGAACGTCGACGGCGTGCCGATCCTGGTGACCCGCCGCGGCGACGACGTCGTGGCGCTGACCGATCGCTGCACGCACCGCGGCGCCCCGCTCGACGAAGGGGAGATCAAGGACGGCTGCGTCGTCTGCCCCTGGCACGCCAGCGTGTTCTCCCTGGACGACGGCGAGGTGCGCTCCGGGCCGGCCACCCGGCCGCAGACCCGGCTCGAGTCCCGCATCGACAACGGCCGGGTGCAGGTGCGCCGCCGCGCGCCGCGCACGCTGCCGGCGCGCTCCGCCGGCGCCTGAGCGGTAGCCCGCGCCGCCGGGCGTGGCGCGGCACACACAACCTCGACGGCACCTCGGGCGTCCTTGTCGTGTGGCAGTGTTGGCGCCGGTGAAACCGGACGAGCGGGAGCGGTTGCGCGCGCAGGCGATCGACATCCACGCGCTCTACACCGCGCACTGGCACTACCTCGTCCGGCTGGCGGTGCTGCTCGTCGACGACATCGCGAGCGCCGAGGACGTCGTGCAGGACGCATTCGTCGCGCTGCACCGGCGCTCGGCCGACCTGCGTGACCCGGACGCGGCGCTCGGCTATCTGCGCACCTCGGTGGTCAACCAGGCCCGCTCCGTGCTGCGTCGCCGGCACACCGTGCGCAAACACCTCAAGGTCGCCGAGCCGGAGGCGACGGCGCCGGCCGACCACGACGTCCTGCTGCGCGACGAGCACCGCGCCGCCCTGCGCGCGGTCAACTCCCTGCCGCGGCACCAGCGCGAGGTGCTCGTGCTGCGGTACTGGTCCGGACTGTCCGAGCGCGAGATCGCCGAGGCGCTGGGGATCACCGCCGGCTCGGTCAAGTCGGCCGCGAGCCGTGGGCTGGCCGCGCTGCACAAGGTGCTCGGGGGCGAGTCGTGAGCGGCGACGACGTCGAGCGGGTGCTTGCCGAGGCGCTCGACGCGCAGGCCCGCGCACGGGTGCGCGCCGACGTCGCGCCGCCGCTGCCGCGCTTCGCGGGTGCGCCTACCGAGTCGCAGCGGGCGGCCCGCCCGCGTCGGGCGTGGCTCGCGCCGGCGGCCGCCGCGGCGGTGGTCGTGGCGATCGTCGGGCTGGTCCTCGGCCTGACCCGTGCGGGACCGGCGAAGCGGCCGGTGGCGGCCGGCTCGACTGCGCACTCGTCGGCCTCTTCGGTGCGCTCTGCGACGCCCGCGGTGCCCGCCGCGCCCGTCGCGGTGACGAAGCCGGTGCGGATGCGGGTGACCACCGACTCGGGCGCCACCTATGGAGTGGGCATGCCGGTCGTCGTGCTGATCTCGCACCGGATCACCGACGCCAGAGCTTTCCAGCGGGCGACGAACGTGACCGTGGACGGCCACGCGGTCGACGCGGACTGGTACTTCGAACCGTCGACTCGGCAGAAGGGTTACCCGCTCGAGGCGCACCTGCGCACGCGCACCTACTGGCGCGCGCATGCGCGCGTCTACGTGTCGCTTGCGGCGCACGGGGTGTCGGCCGGCGACGGTTACCACTTCGCGGACGACGCGCAGCTGTCGTTCTTCACCGGCGCTGCAATGATCTCCACCGTCGACGATCGGACGCATGTCATGACCGTGCGCCGCGACGACAAGGTGATCGACAAGTTCCCGGTCTCACTGGGCGCGAAGAAGACTCCCACCGCGCGCGGCACGAAGGTGGTGATGTCCAAGGGCGCCAGCATCTGCATGCACGGCCCCGGTTACGACGAATGCGGCATCAAGGACACCCAGCGGCTCACCTACGGCGGCGAGTACCTGCACTCCGCGCCGTGGAACGTCTCGAACATCGACCGCGGGGTCGACTCGTCCAACGGCTGCACGAATATGCTCCCGTCGGACGCGGCGGCGTTCTACGCGCAGTCCGAGGTGGGTGACGTCGTCCGGTTCCCCAACAGCAACGGGCCGACCATGACGGCGGGGGCCGGACTCGGCGACTGGAACGTCTCGTGGTCGACGTGGCTGCGCGGCGGCGTCGTGCCGACGCACTGAGCCTCAGCCCACCAGCGCGGCTACCTCGGTACGCAGCCGTGCCAGCGCGGCGTTCGCCCGCTCGGCCGAGCCGGATGCCTCGACCACCTCGAGGTACGCCTTGAGCTTCGGCTCGGTACCCGACGGGCGCACCACCACCCGGCCACCGGGCCACCGCCAGCGCAGGACGTCGGCGCCGGGCAGCAGATCCTCCGCCTGCACCGGCTCGCCGAGCAGCGATGCCGGGGGTTCGGCGTGCAGTCGATGCATGGTCTCGGCAATGACCCCGAGGTCGTCCACCCGCACCGACACCTGGTCGGTGGCGTAGCGGCCGAACTCCGTAGCCAACGCGTCGAGCCGCTGCAGCAGTGACGAGCCGGCGGCACGTTCGCGTGCCGCGAGCTGCGCCACCAGCAGCGCCGCGCTGATGCCGTCCTTGTCCGCCACGAGCTGCGGCGCGACGGCGTACCCGAGCGCCTCCTCGTAGCCGTACGCGAGGTCGGGGGCTGCCCGCGCGATCCACTTGAAGCCGGTCAGCGTCTCGGCGTAGGGCACACCCCGTGCGGCTGCCAGCGCCGCGAGCATGGACGACGAGACGATCGTCGTGGCGTAGGTACCGGGCACGCCGCGGCGCATCAGCTCGTCGGCGAGCAGCACGCCGACCTCGTCGCCACGCAGCGTGCGCCAGGCGCCCGTCGCGTCCGGCACCGCAACGGCGCAGCGGTCGGCGTCCGGGTCGTTGGCGATCACGATGTCGGCCTGCCGCGCGCGGGCGAGGTCGAGCGCCAGGTCCAGCGCGCCGGGCTCCTCCGGGTTGGGGAACGCGACGGTCGGGAACTGCGGGTCCGGACGTTCCTGCTGCGGCACGGCGGTGACGTCGGCGAAGCCTGCGCGGCGCAGCACCGCGAGCGCGGTCTCGCTGCCGACGCCGTGCATCGCGGTGTGCACGATACGCAGCTCGCGCGGTCCGTTGTCGTCGTCGACGGCGGCGAGCACGGCGTGGACGTACGCGTCGACGATGTCGGTGCCGAGCACCTGCACGGCGTCGCGGTCTAGCGGTACAGCCCGTGCCGAGGCGACGTCGCGGATCGCCGCCTCGATCTGCACGTCGTCGGGCGGCACGATCTGAGCACCGTCCGCCGCGTAGACCTTGTAGCCGTTGTCCTGCGGCGGGTTGTGCGACGCCGTGACCATCACGCCAGCCACCGCGTGCAGGCGGCGCGTCGCGAACGCCAGCACCGGGGTGGGCAGCGGCGCGGGCAGCACCGCGGCGGCGAACCCGGCCGCGGCGAACACGGCTGCCGAGTCGTGGGCGAAATCGCGCGAGCCGTACCGCGCGTCGTACCCGACGACGACCGGCGCACCGGCCGGATGTCCGGCGGCGTGCAGGTGCGCAGCCAGTCCGGCGGCGGCCCGGCGCACGACGGTGCGGTTCATGCCGTTCGGGCCGGCGCGCAGCGGCCCGCGCAGTCCGGCGGTGCCGAAGGTGAGCGGGCCGGCGAAGCGCTGCGTCAGCTCGTCGTGCGCGCCCGCGTCGACGAGTGCCTGCAGCTCACGTGCATCGGCCGGGTCGACGTCATCGGTGATCCAGGCGCGCACCGCGTCGAGGTCGGGTTCGGTCACGAGCGCGCCGCCACCTCGTCGATGCCGAACCCGGGCGAGGTGAACCCGCCGCCCAGCAGCCCGTCCGACGGGTCGGGTTGCGGCTCGTCCAGCGAATGGGCGTAGGCCTCGGAGTCGTCGCGCGGCTCGTAACCCAGCGCCCGTCCGGCGGCAAGGTCGCAGGTGCGGCGGGTGTTGGCCGAGATGCCCCACACGATGGCGAAGGTCAGCGCCGACGCGCGCAGACACGCGTCGACGAGCCGCACGGCGTCGCCGGGGGACAGCCACATCGCGAGCGTGCGGCGGTCGTCGGGCCGCTCGGTGAAGTTGCCGATCCGCAGACAGGCGACCTGCATGCCGTACCGGTCGGCGTAGTAGCGGCCTAGCGCCTCGCCGAACGCCTTGCTGACGCCGTAGAGCGTGTCCGGGCGCGGCGCGAGGTCCGCAGGCAGCGGCACCGCGTCGGGCGACGGCACGGGCGTGAAGCCGCTGACGTGATTCGACGACGCGTAGACCACGCGGCGCACCCCGGCGCGGCGCGCGGCTTCGAACACCTGCACCAGGCCGTCGACGTTCGCGTCGCGGATGACCGGCCACGGCGCCTCCGAGGGCACCCCGGCCAGGTGCACGACCGCGGTCGGTCGCGGCTCACCGGTCAGCGCCCGGTCCAGTGCCGCGGTGTCGGCGAGTTCCGCGACCATGCCGCCCGGCACCGGCTCGCGGTCCAACGGCAGCACCGCCCAGCCGAGGCTCGGCAGCCCTTCGCGCAGCGCGCTGCCGATCGAACCGGCGGCGCCGGTGAGCAGCACCGTCCCGGGCGATGCAGCGGTCATATGCGCGGGATGACCTTGCGCAGCAGCTCGCCCATCCGGGTGGCCGAGGCGCGGCCGACGGCGAGCACGTCCTCGTGGTCGAGCGGGTCGCCGAGGCCCGCGGCGAGGTTCGTCACCAGCGAGATGCCGAGCACCTCGCAGCCTTCGGCACGAGCGGCGACGGCCTCGAGCACGGTGGACATGCCGACCAGGTCCGCGCCGAGGATGCCGGCCATCCGCACCTCGGCCGGGGTCTCGTACTGCGGCCCGGGGAACATCGCGTACACGCCTTCGGCGATCGACGGGTCGACGTCGCGCACGAGCGCCCGGAGCCGCGCCGAGTAGCAGTCGGTGAGGTCGACGAAGCGCGGGCCGACGAGCGGCGAACGCCAGGTGAGGTTGAGGTGGTCGCTGATCAACACCGGGTCGCCGACGGCCAGGCCCTCGCGCAGACCGCCGCAGGCGTTGGTGAGCACGATCGTGCGGCAGCCTGCCGCGGCGGCAACGCGCACGCCGTGCACCACCGCATCGGCGCCGCGCTGCTCGTAGAGGTGCGTGCGCCCGAGGAAGCCGAGCACCCGCACGCCGTCGACCTGCACCGAGCGGATGCGCCCGGCGTGGCCCTCGACGGCGGGCGGCAGGAAGCCGGGCAGCTCGGTGAAGGCGAGCTCGGCGTCGGCGGCGCCCAGCACGTCGATCGCCGGCACCCAGCCGGAGCCGAGGACGATCGCGACATCGTGCCGCTCGACGCCGGTGCGCTCCGCGAGTTCCTGCGCGGCGCGTGCTGTGTCGGCAGCGTCGGTCACCGGCGAGACGTTACCCGCCGCCCTGCACCGGGTCGGTTTGCCTCCGCAACCGTCGCTAACGCCACCTCGGACGGGGTCGATAGCGACGGCTGCGGGTGCAAACGGGCGGCGGCCCGCCGGTCACATCGCGCGGGCGCAGGGCAGGCAGGTCGCGGTCTGCGGCAGGATCTCCAGCCGCGCCACCTCGACGTCACCGCCGCACGAGGTGCACCGGCCGTAACTGCCCTCGTCCATCCGCCACAACGCCGCCTGCACGTCGCGCAGGGCGCTGCGCGCGCCGTCGTCCAGCGAGCGGAACACCTCCGGATCCGGGCTCGCCAGCGGCGATTCGCTGCCCAGCCCGTGCAGGTGCATCAGCTGCTCTATCCGGAACTCGCGCTGTTCCTCGAGCATCGTGCGCAGGTCGCGCACGTCGGCGGCGGAAAGGGCGGTTCGGGTGCGAGGGCTGGCCTGCATGAAGGGAGGACGAACGGAAGAGCAGCCACGTTGTCCGATTCCGGGAAAACACAGCTGGTTCTGCAGTGCTTACGAGATATCGGCCACCGTCCGCGACGTTTCGTGCGCGGTGCACCTAGCATCCTGAGAATGCCTGCCGAGCCCGATCGCCTGGCGCTCGCGGCCGATTTCCCGGCCCCGACGCGCGCGCAATGGCGCGAACTCGTGGCCGGCGTGCTGGCCAAATCCGGCGTCGAGACCGACGATCCCGAGGCCGCGCTCGCCTACCGGACGTACGACGGCATCGAGATCGATCCGCTCTACACCGCCGACGACGCGCCCGAGGCCGACGGTGTTCCCGGCGCGCCGCCGTTCGTGCGCGGCGCGACGGCGCAGGGCGCGACGGTGGCCGGCTGGGACGTGTGCACGCTGCACGCCGGACGCGACGCGACCCAGGTGAACCGCGCGGTCCTCGACGATCTCGAACGCGGCGCGACCTCGACGTGGTTGGTGCTCGGCGGGGCGGGCCTGCCGGTCGACGAGCTGGGTCGCGCGCTAGACGGCGTGTACCTCGACCTCGCGCCCGTCGTGCTCGACGCCGGCGTCGACACCGCGGCAGCCGCACGTGCGTACATGGCGCTGGCTGCCGGCCGTGACGTGCCCGCCGGTGAGCTGTCCGGCTCGTTCGGGGCCGACCCGATCGGCCTGCGGGCGCGCACCGGTGCTGCGGCAGATGTCGGCTCACTCGCCGACCTCGTCACCGTGCGCGGCGACGCACCCGGGCTGCGCATCGCCACGGCCGACGGCACCGTGTTCCACGACGCCGGCGCGTCCGACGCCCAGGAGCTCGGCCTCGCGACGTCCGTCGGCGTGGCGTACCTGCGGGCGCTGGTCGATGCGGGACTGTCCGTCGACGACGCGCTCGCCGCGATCGACTTCCGCTGGGCGGTCACTGCCGAGCAGTTCCCGTCGATTGCCAAGCTGCGCGCCGCGCGACGGGTCTGGGACCGCGTCGCGGAGCTGTCCGGTGCCGCTGCCGACCGTTGCGGCCAGCGGCAGCACGCGGTGACGTCCGCGGCGATGATGACGCGCCGCGACCCGTGGGTGAACATGCTGCGCACCACGGTCGCGTGCTTCAGCGCTGCGGTCGGCGGAGCGGACGCGATCACCGTCGCACCGTTCGACTCCGCCATCGGCCAGTCCGACGACTTCGCGCGGCGCATCGCGCGCAACACGCACGCGGTGCTGCACGACGAGTCGTCGCTGGCGCGGGTGCTCGACGCCGCGGGCGGGTCGTGGTTCGTCGAGTCGCTGACCGACGAACTCGCCGACGCCGCGTGGACGGTGTTCACCGACGTCGAGAAGAACGGCGGCGTGCTCGCCCGGCTCGACGACGGCACCGTGGACACGTTCCTCGCGCCGATCCGTTCGCAGCGCCACGACGACATCGCCCACCGCCGCGCACCGATCACGGGTGTCAGCGAGTACGCCTTCGTTGCGGAGCAGCCGGTCGACCGGCCTGCGCTCGCGCAGCCCGTGTCCGGCCTGCTGCCGAGCCTTCGCTGGGCCCATCACTACGAGGTTTTCCGGGATCGTGCGGACGCCGCGCCGCAACGCCCGACGGTGTTCCTGGCCGCGCTCGGCACGCAGGCGCAGTACAGCGCGCGCTCCGGGTTCGCCACCAACCTGTTCGCTGCCGGCGGCGTCGAGACCGTCACCGGCAGCGTCGAGGACTTTGCCGCCGCGGGCACGTCCGTCGCCTGCATCTGCGGTCCGGACAAGCTCTACGCCGACCAGGCCGACGCCACCGCGCAGGCACTGCGCGACGCCGGTGCCACGTTGATCTGGCTCGCCGGCAAGCACGAGGCAGCCGGGGTGGACGGTTACCTGTCGGTCGGGTGCGACGTCTTCGACGCGCTGGGCCGGACGTTCGAGGCCCTGGGGATCGGCCGATGAGCATCCCCGACTTCGGCGTGGCCACGCTGCGCGGCGACGCAGCAGGCACTCGCGCGCCGGGTGCCGAGCCCGCTGCCCCGTGGGAAACACCCGAGGGAATCGACGTCGCCGCGCTCTATACCGCGGCAGACCTGGACGACGTCGACTTCCTCGGCACCTACCCCGGCATCAAGCCCTACCTGCGCGGGCCGTACCCGACGATGTACGTCAACCAGCCGTGGACGATCCGGCAGTACGCAGGGTTCTCCACCGCCGCCCAGTCGAACGCGTTCTACCGGCGCAACCTCGCGATGGGACAGAAGGGCCTGTCGATCGCGTTCGACCTGCCCACGCACCGCGGCTACGACAGCGACAACCCGCGCGTCGTCGGTGACGTCGGCATGGCGGGTGTCGCGATCGATTCGATCTACGACATGCGGCAGCTGTTCGACGGCATCCCGCTCGACCGCATGTCGGTGTCGATGACGATGAACGGTGCCGTGCTGCCGGTGCTCGCGCTCTACGTCGTCGCCGCCGAGGAACAGGGCGTCAAGCCCGAACAGCTGACCGGGACCATCCAGAACGACATCCTCAAGGAGTTCATGGTCCGCAACACCTACATCTACCCGCCGCAGCCGAGCATGCGGATCATCAGCGACATCTTCGAGTTCACCTCGCAGCACATGCCGCGGTTCAACTCGATCTCGATCTCCGGGTACCACATCCAGGAGGCCGGGGCGACGGCTGATCTCGAGCTCGCGTACACCCTCGCCGACGGCGTCGAGTACCTCCGCGCCGGTATTGCCGCCGGCCTCGACGTGGACGCGTTCGCGCCGCGGTTGTCGTTCTTCTGGGCCATCGGCATGAACTTCTTCATGGAGGTGGCGAAGCTTCGCGCAGCCCGGCTGCTGTGGGCGAAGCTGGTCGCACAGTTCGACCCGAAGAGCGACAAGTCGCTCTCGCTGCGTACGCATTCGCAGACGTCCGGATGGTCGCTGACCGCACAGGACGTGTTCAACAACGCGATCCGCACCTGCATCGAAGCCATGGCCGCCACCCAGGGCCACACGCAGTCGCTGCACACCAACGCGCTCGACGAGGCGCTGGCGCTGCCGTCGGAGTTCTCCGCACGCATCGCGCGTAACACCCAGCTGATGCTGCAACAGGAATCGGGCACCACACGTGTCATCGATCCGTGGGGCGGCTCGTACTACGTCGAGAAGCTGACCTACGACCTGGCGCGCCGCGCCTGGGCACACATCACCGAGGTCGAGCAGGCCGGCGGCATGGCGAAGGCGATCGACAACGGGCTGCCCAAGCTGCGCATCGAGGAGGCCGCGGCACGTACGCAGGCACGCATCGACTCCGGCCGGCAACCGGTCATCGGCGTCAACAAGTACCGCCTCGCCGAGGAGGACCTGCTCGACGTGCTGAAGGTCGACAACGTCGGAGTCCGGCGCGAGCAGAAGGACAAGCTGGACCGGCTGCGCGACGAACGCGACGCGGACGCTGTCGACTCCGCCCTGCACGCGCTGACCAGGGCCGCCGACGACAAGTCGGGCAACGTGCTCGAGCTGGCGATCGACGCGGCGCGTGCCAAGGCGACGGTCGGCGAGATCTCCGACGCGTTGGAGAAGGTCTATGGTCGGCACTCGGCGACCATCCGGACGATCTCCGGGGTGTATCGCGAGGAGGCGGGTTCCGACGTGGCTGTCATCGACCGCGCTCGCGCGGCCACCGATGCGTTCGCCGAGGCGCAGGGCCGACGGCCGCGCATCCTGATGGCCAAGATGGGCCAGGACGGGCACGACCGCGGCCAGAAGGTGCTGGCCACCGCGTTCGCCGATCTCGGCTTCGACGTGGACGTCGGGCCGCTGTTCCAGACGCCGGGCGAGGTCGCGCGGCAGGCGGTGGAGTCCGACGTGCACATCGTCGGCGTCAACTCACTGGCCGCGGGACACCTGACGCTCGTGCCGCAGCTGCGCGACGAGCTCGCCGAGCAGGGCCGCGACGACATCATGATCGTCGTCGGCGGGGTTATCCCGCCGCAGGACTTCGACGCGCTGCGCGAGGCGGGTGCCGCGGCGATCTTCCCGCCCGGCACGGTGATCGCGCAGGCCGCGCTCGAGCTGCTCGACAAGCTCACCGAGCAGCTCTCGTCGTCACCCTCCTGACCCGCCTGTTCGCTTCTTGCATGCCCGGATGACCAGAATCGAGGGCCGGAGATGGTCATCTCGGCATGCAAGAAGGTGGGCGGCGGGGGTGCGACGGCGGTGAGGGCGACGTGACGGTGGACGAGCTGGCCGACGGCGTGCGCGCCGGGCGGCGCGCGTCGATCGCGCGCGCGATCACGCTGGTCGAGTCACGCCGTGCCGACCACCGCGAGCAGGCGCAGCAACTGCTCGGCAGGCTGCTGCCCGACACCGGCGGCGCGCAGCGGGTCGGCATCAGCGGCGTGCCCGGCGTCGGCAAGTCCACGTTCATCGACCAACTCGGCGTCAACCTCATCGCCGACGGCCACCGCGTCGCGGTGCTCGCCGTCGATCCGTCGTCCGGCCGCACCGGCGGCTCGATCCTCGGCGACAAGACGCGAATGACCAGGCTCGCCGCGGACGAGCACGCCTTCGTCCGGCCGTCGCCGAGCGCGGGCACGCTCGGCGGGGTGGCGCAGGCGACTCGCGAGACCCTGCTCGTGATGGAGGCCGCGGGTTACGACGTCGTGCTCGTCGAGACGGTCGGTGTCGGCCAGTCCGAGTACGTCGTGTCCGGCATGGTCGACACGTTCCTGTTCCTGACGCTTGCGCGTACCGGCGATCAGCTGCAGGGCATGAAGCGCGGCATCCTCGAACTCGCCGACGTCATCGCGGTCAACAAGGCCGACGAGACGCATGAGAGCGAGTCCGAGCGCGCCGGCCGCGAACTGTCGGCCGCGCTGCGGTGCCTGCGCGGCAGTGACGACGACTGGCAGTCGCCGGTCGTGACGTGCAGCGGTCTGCACGACATCAACCTGGACCGGGTGTGGAAGCACGTGCAGCGGCACCGGTCGTGGCTCGACGCGCACGACGGCCTGGAGCGCAAGCGCCGCGAGCAGCTCGTCGAGTGGACGCGCGCGATGGTGCGCGACCGGCTGCTGGCGCGGCTCGACCAGCGCCCGGTCCGCGACGCGGTGCACGGCGCCGAGGCCGCGGTGCGTGCCGCGGAGCTGACTCCCGACCAGGCCGCCACGCAGATACTCGCCGCGCTGGACGTCAGCCCCTGACCTAGCTCTTGTCTCGGTGTTTAGTTTCTGTAAAGATGATCGCCGTGAATCGTCGGCGCGTCCTGAGCGCGGTTGCGGCCTGCCTGGTGCTGGCCGGCTGCGCCGTGTCGGCGAGCCGGGCCTCGGCCGCGCACCGTGATCCGAAGGTCGCGGTCGTTCGGAACGTGGTGACGTCGCAGTCCGGCGGCGAGAGTGCCGCGCAGACCGGCCGCCTGTTGCCGCAATACCAGCGGCCGTTCGCCGAGCTGATCAACGCGTTGAACTGCCCGCGGATCGACGCCGACAGCGAGTCCGGACGTTGCACGAGCCAGGACGGGACCATCGAGATCGACTTCGGCAGCTACGCCGCGCAGCTGATGAAGCGCCGCTCGGCTACGCCGAGTTGGTGGGTTTTTGTCACCGGCAAGCGCGACGGCCAGCGGTGGGTCGCCGACTGCACCTGCTCACCCAGCGCATTGGCGTCACTGGGCGGCAGGCGATTGCGGTAGCGCTCGCCTAAGCTGCTAGGCGGTGTGCCGGGAAGTCTGGTCGGCGTCGTCCGACCGCTGCCCGGAAAGGTCTGCGCCACATGCATGATCTCGCGCACTACGCAGTGGTCGTGCTGTTGTTCGCCCTTGCGCTGCTGGCGGCCATCGGCTCGCAACGTCTCGCGCAGCTCCTGCGAATCCCCGCACCGGCACTCTTCTTGATCGTCGCGGCTGCGGCCTCCGACCTCGTCCCGAGCCTCGGCGCGCTGACCGTCGTCACGAACCAGCGCATCGTCACGGTCGCGCTGGTCATGATCCTGCTCGACGGCGGCATGCACATCGGGCTGGGCCGCATCCGGCGCAATGTCGGCGCCGTCGCCTGGTTGGGCATCGCCGGCACGCTCGTCACCTCGGCGGCGCTGGCCGTCGGCGCGCATCTGATCTTCGGCTTCGACTGGCGGTCGGCACTGCTGGTGAGCGCCGCGCTCGCGCCGACCGACCCCGCAGTCGTCTTCTCCGTGCTGGGCCGGCGCGAGGTGTCCGGCCGGTCCGGCACGCTGCTCGAGGGCGAGTCGGGCGCGAACGACCCGGTGGGCATCGCCGTGATGGTCAGCCTGCTCGGCGCCGCAGGTGGCGGCTGGTCCGCTGTCGGCAGCGGTGTCGGTCAGTTCGCCCTGCAACTCGCCGTCGGCACGGTCACCGGGCTCGCGGGCGGCTGGCTGCTCCGCCTGCTGATGCGGCGCGTGACGCTGCCCAGCGACGCGCTGTACCCGGTGCAGACCGTCGCATTCGCGCTTGCCCTGTACGGCGCGACCACAGCTGTCGAGGGGTCGGGCTACCTCGCGGTGTTCCTCGCGGGCATCGTCGTCGGGGACGTCCGTGCGCCGTTCAAGCGCGAGATCGAACGGTTCAGCGGGGCTCTGGCCGGGCTGGCGGAGATCGTCGCCTTCGTCGTCCTCGGCCTGTCCGTCGACCTGGGCGCGATCGTCAGCAGCGGAGACCTCTGGGCGGGTCTGGGACTGGCCGCGCTGTTGATCGTCGTCGTGCGCCCGCTGTTCGTCGGTGCTGTGCTGTTGCCGGTGCGGCTCACCCGTGGCGAACGCGCGTTCGTGCTGTTCAGCGGGTTGAAGGGCGCGGTACCCATCCTGCTCGGCACGTATGTCCTCGCCGAACGGGCGGCACACGCCGAGCGGATCTACGACGTCATCTTCGTCGTCGTCCTCGTGTCGGTGGTCGTGCAAGGCGGCTTGGTACCCACCGTGGCCCGGCGCGCACGTGTCCCGATGCGCGAGACTCGCCCGGCCCCGTTCGCATCGGGCATGCGCTTCGAGGACGAGCCACGCGGCCAGCGCCGGTTCACGGTCGCGCCCGGCTCGCCGGCCGCCGGCAGTACGGTCGCCGCGATCGGGGTCGGCGACGGCTTCTGGATCAGCATGATCAGCCGATCGGGTGCGCTCGTGCAGGTGCGCGGCACGACCGTGCTGGAGCCCGGCGACGAAGTGCTCGCCCTCGTCGACGCGCACGACGCCGACGCGGTCGAGCGGGTGTTCCGCGGCTGACGCCGCAGTTCGGCGTCAGCCGTTGCGGCGCAGCAACTTGGCGACGAGATGATGGTGCCGGGCGGCCGCGGGGGCTTCGGCGTGCCGGCCGTCGGTGCGGCTGAACGCCTGCGCGTAGGCGAGCTTGCTGTTGGATGCGGTGAAGGGTCGAGCCTGGGAGAACATGGCCTGGATCTTTCTGTGTGGTACGGCCTGGACTCCTCAAGTGTGGCGCATGAGCGGTTGAAAGACTATTGCATTCCGATCAACTCGGAGTGAAGCTTTACTTCATGGAACTTGACCCCCGTCGGCTGATCGTCCTGCGCGCCGTGGACCGCTACGCCGGCGTCGTCGGCGCCGCTGCCGCGCTGCACGTGTCGCCGTCCGCCGTCTCGCAACAGCTGGCCGCCCTGGAACGCGAGGCGGGCGTGGTGATCATCGACCGGTCCCGGCGGGGTGGGCAGCGCGCGGTCGAGTTCACGCCGGCAGCCCGGCTGTTGATCTCGCACGCGAACGCGATCGCCGAAGAGCTCGACGCCGCGGAGGCCGAGCTCAGTGCGCTGTCCGACGCGATCACCGGCCCGGTCACCTTCGCCGCGTTCCTCACCGCCCTGCGTGGCTTCGCCGGCACCGCGATCACCGATCTTCGCCGGCAGCACCCGGCGTTGACGCTGAGCGTGCGCCAGCTCGACGACCAGTCCGCCGCGGCCGACCTGCTCGCCGGGCGCACCGATCTCGCGCTGGTCGAGGACGACGCCCACCAGCGCCGGCCGGTGCCGAAAGGACTGCGCTACCAGGCGCTCTACGACGACCCGTTCCGCGTCGTCGTGCCCGAGGACTGGGCCGAGGTCGACGACCTCGCGTTGCTCGCGGAGCGGCCGTGGATCGACGGGCCGCGCGACAGTGCCGTCGGGCAGGCGATGCGGCGCGTGCGGCACACGAGCGGCGTCAAGCTGCCCGCGGCGCACCTGTGCCACGACTTCACCGCCGCGCTGCTGCTCGTCTCGGCCGGCCTCGGCGCGACGCTCGTCCCGATGCTCGCGCTGGCGGCGTATCCCACGGGTGTGCGCGAGCTGGCGTTGCCCGGCCTCGGGGCGCGGCGCATCGGTGTGCTGTACCGGCAGTCGCGCAAGGAACCCACCCCGGCCGTGCGCACCGTCGTGGACGCCCTGCGGACCGCGGCAGTCGAGGCCTGAAGACGCCCCGATCGACCCGGCACCTCTAGGCTCGGACGATGCGCATCGACTTCACCTCGTCGCAGCGGACCAGCCTCGGCGTGGAGTGGGAACTCGAGCTCGTCGACCTGCAGACCCGCCAGCTCACCGGTGTGTCGAACGCCGTTCTCGAGGCCATCTCACCCGAGGGCGACGGCGAGCACCCGAAGGCCAAGCACGAGTTGCTGCAGTCGTGCGTCGAGGTGATCACCGGCATCTGCCAGACGGTCGAGCAGGCCAAGGCCGACCTCGCGGCCACCGTCGCGGAGGTCAGCGCGGCGGCGGCGAAGTTCGACGCCGGCCTGATGTGCAGCGGGACGCACCCGACCACGGACTGGGCGACGCAGGAGGTCACCGACAACCCGCGCTACCTGCAGCTCATCGAGCGCAACCAGTGGATGGCGCGGCAGCTGCAGATCTTCGGGGTGCACGTGCACTGCGGCATCCGGGCGCCGGAGAAGGCGATCCCGATCGTCAACGCACTGCTCGGCTACCTGCCGCACTTCCTGTCGCTGTCGGCGTCGTCGCCGTACTGGATCGGGTCGGACACCGGGCTGGCGTCGTACCGGTCGAAAATCTTCGAGGCGCTGCCGACCGCCGGACTGCCGTACCAACTGTCCGGGTGGGACGAGTTCGAGCGCTACATGGATCTGCTCGTCGCCACCCGGGCGATCGAGTCGATCCGCGAGGTGTGGTGGGACATCCGGCCGCACCCGAACTTCGGCACCGTCGAGCTGCGCATCTGCGACGGCCTGCCCTCGCTGGACGAGATCGGCTGCGTCGCCGCGCTGGCGCAGTGCCTCGTCGAACGTTTCGACCGCCAGCTCGACGACGGTTACACGCTGCCGGTGCCGCGGCCCTGGCTGGTGCGCGAGAACAAGTGGCGGGCCGCGCGGTACGGCCTCGATGCGGAGATCGTCGTGGACAACACCGGGCGGCTGCAGCCGGTCACCGAGGCCGTCACGAACCTCGTGGAGGACCTGCTGCCGACCGCACGGCGTCTGGAATGCGCGGACGAACTGGAGACGATCCCGCGGCTCATCGAGCGCGGTGCCAGCTACCAGCGGCAACGCGCCATGGCAGCGGCGCACGACGGGGCGCTCGAGCCGGTCGTCGATCAGCTGCTCGCCGAGATGCAGGACGGGCTGAAACTGTGAGCAGTGCTGCCAGACCGGACGTCTCACCGGACTTCGACGTCGTCGCGATCCGCCGCGATCTGCACGCCCATCCCGAGATCGCCTACCACGAGACGCGCACGACGGCGTTGATCGTCGACCAGCTCCGCGCCTGGGGGCTCGCGCCGCGGATCATGGCCGACGGCACCGGTGTGGTGTGCGAGATCGGCAATGCCGCCAGTGGCGAACCGGTCGTGGGCCTGCGCGCGGACATCGACGCATTGCCGCTGTCCGACGAGAAGGCGGTGCCGTACCGGTCGACGGTGGACGGCATGTGCCACGGCTGCGGGCACGACGTGCACACCGCGATCCTGCTGGCCGCGGCACGTGAGCTGGCGCTCGACCCGCCGACGAACGGTGCCTTGCGGTTGATCTTCCAACCGGCCGAGGAGACGGTGCCGGGCGGCGCGTACTACGCCACGGCAGCGGGCGTTGTGGACGGCGTCTCGCAGATCTTCGCGCTGCACTGCGACCCGCGGCTGGAGACCGGCCGGGTGGGCGTGCGGGTCGGCGCGATCACCGCGGCGTGCGACCACATCGAGGTCGTGCTGACCGGCAGCGGAGGGCACACCGCCCGCCCGCACCTGACGCAGGACGTCGTCTACGCGCTCGGCCGGTTGATCACCGACCTGCCCGGCGTGCTGTCGCGGCGCGTCGACCCGCGCGCGTCGCTGAGCCTCGTGTGGGGATCGGCGCAGGCCGGTCGCGCCGCCAACGCGATCCCCACCAGCGGCAGACTGCTCGGGACGCTGCGGGTGTTCGGCCACGATGCGTGGGAGGCCGCCGGACCGCTGGTGCGCGACCTCGTGGACGAGCTCGTCGCGCCGCTCGGCGCGCGCGCACAGGTCGACTACACCCGCGGCGTGCCGTCGGTCGTCAACGACCCGGCCGCGGTGGCGGTGCAACGGCGTGCCGTGCTCGAGGCGCTCGGCGAGGACGCGCTGGTCAGCACCGAGCAGAGCATGGGCGGCGAGGACTTCGCGTGGTACCTCGAACGCGTGCCCGGCGCGCTGGCCCGACTCGGCGTGCGTCGCCCGGGGGGTCCGGCGTTCGACCTGCACCAGGGCACTTTCGACATCGACGAGGCCGCACTCGACGTCGGGGTGCGCTACACCGTGGCGGTGGCGCGCGCCGCACTCGACGGCGCCGAGCCAACGCGCGACTAGCCTGAGCACGTGGCTCGAGGCGCGCCGTCCAACTGGCGGCGGCCGGGCGCCGGCAGCTGGCTGGCGAACTGGCTGGAGAAGCGTCAGCTGCACCCGCAGGCATTCACCGCCGGGCTGTACGACAACGGCCGCTGGCGGTTCAAGCCGAGCGCCGTCGACCCCTACCGGCCTACCGACGTCGTCACCATGCAGCACGGGGACCGCACGCTGCGGCTGCGCCCGGAGGGCGTGACGGGTGCAGGACCGCGCGAGGGACATGTCGTCGTCGCGGCACGGGACGTCGACGCCGAGCAGCACGTCCAGCTCAGCGTGCCGCTGGGCGAGGTCGGGAACTTCGGCCTGGACGTCTGAGCTACTCGCCCAACGACCGGCACTCGCGCCCGCGCAGATCGGCGACGTAGTCGTCCGGGGCGCCGGCGGCCTGGGCGGCGTCGGACATCAGCCCGATCGTGCGCGCCGAGGGCAGGCCGCCCTCGTAGCTGTCCAGGATGTAGACCCACGCGACGACCTCGTCATCGAGGGTGTTGATGCGCAGCCGAATCCGGTTGTAGAGCCCGGTGTCCGCGCCCTCCCAGTAGTCGAGCTTCGCGAGATCGGGCGGGGACACCTCGTAGAGCGCGACGAAGATCTGCGCCCGCTGGTCGGGCACCACCATCGGCAGCGCGCCGTCCCAGCCGAGATCCTCGCCGCCGAAGGTCAGCCGCCAGCCGCTCAGCCAACCCGTGCCGGCGGCGGGCGAGTGCGGACACCGTTCGAGCATCTGCTCGGGGTCCATGTTGGAGCCGTACGCCGCGTACAGCCCGCTGTCGTGCTCGCCCATATCGGGGGGAGCGTACCGACGATGCCGGCCCGGCGGCACAATCGTGTGGTGACGCGCATCGTGATCGTCGGCGGCGGCCCGGCCGGCTACGAGTCAGCGCTCGTCGCGGCGCAGCTCGGCGCCGAGGTGACCGTGCTCGACGGCGACGGCGTGGGCGGTTCCTGCGTGCTCACCGATTGCGTACCGAGCAAGACGTTGATCGCCACGAGTGACCGCGTCACCGCGTTGCGCGACGCCCCGCGGGTCGGTGTGGGCACGGCGGCCGGGGAAGTGGCCGTGGACTTCGCGGCGGTCAACAAGCGCATCAAGCTGCTGGCCCAGCAGCAGTCCGACGACATCGCGGCGCGGCTCGCGCACGAGGGCGTCGCCGTGTTGCGCGGCCACGGCCGGTTCGCTGTCGAGCAGCCGCCCCGGGCGCACCGCGTCGAGGTTCTCGACCCCGCCTCGGGCGCCGTTGTCGACATCGTCGAGGCCGACGTCGTGCTGCTCGCGACCGGAGGTACGCCACGCACGATGCCGACGGCGGTGCCGGACGGCGAGCGGATCCTGTCCTGGCGCGACGTCTATGACCTCGAGCGCGCGCCGGAGCACCTGGTGGTCATCGGCTCCGGCGTGACCGGCGCGGAGTTCGCCAGCGGCTACAGCGAGCTGGGCGTGCCGGTGACGCTGGTGTCCAGCCGTGATCACGTGCTGCCCGGCGAGGACCCGGACGCCGCGCGGGTCATCGAGGACGTCTTCACCAGCCGCGGCGGCACGCTCGTACGCCGCGCGCGCGCCGCCGCGGTGCGCCGTACCGACGACGGCGTGGTGGTCGAGCTCGTCGACGGCCGCACCGTCATCGGGTCACACACGCTGATGTGCGTCGGGTCGGTGCCGAACGTCGACGCGCTCGGCCTCGAGCACGTCGGGGTGCGGCTCACCGACCGCGGCTACATCGGTGTCGACCGTGTGTCGCGCACCAACGTGCCGTCGATCTACGCCGCCGGCGACTGCACCGGCGTGCTGCTGCTTGCGTCGGTCGCGGGCATGCAGGGGCGCATCGCCATGTGGCACGCGCTCGGTGAGGCCGTCGCCCCGCTGCGCCGCAAGACGGTGGCCGCCAACGTGTTCACGCACCCGGAGATCGCCACCGTCGGGGTCGGCTACGACGCCGTGTCGTCGGGCGCGGTGCCCGCGCGCCAGGTGACGCTGCCGCTCGCCACCAACGCCCGCGCCAAGATGCAGGGCCACGTGGACGGCTTCGTCAAGATGTACTGCCGGCCGGCCACCGGTGCGGTCATCGGCGGGGTCGTCGTCGCGCCCGACGCGTCCGAGCTGATTTACCCCATCGCGCTGGCGGTGCAGCGCGGGCTCACCGTGAACGACCTCGCCGGCACCATCGGCGTGTACCCGTCCCTGGCCGGCTCGGTGGCCGAGGCGGCGCGCCGGCTGATGCTGCACGACGATCTGGATTGAGGTGTTGTCATGACCAACCACGGTGATCACTCGCCCGAGGCGCACGCTGCTGCGCTGCGCAAGGCACAGGCGGCCGGTGTCTTCGCCGACAACGCCGACGTGATCGTCGCGGCGTTGCCCGACGTACCCGAGGGGCATGTGCTCGTCGCCGTCGTCGACCACACGCACGATTTCACCGGCACGCACCACGTCGCGCAGACCGAGATCGTCGAGCGCATCCCGGAGCTCGAACGCGAGGGCTGGGCCATGGTGTTCACCGACGGCACCGACGCCGACGGCGTCCGCCGCCGCGCCGAGGAGATGGCCACGCTGGCCCGCCGCCGCGCCGAGATGATCACCCGGATCAACGCGCGCAAGTCCTGACCCAGCGCTCACCCCTCGCGCCCACCCTCTCGCTGATCAACAGTAGGAAATGGTCACCCTGGGGTGCGTTTCCTGCTGTTGATCACCGGGTTTTGGCGGTGGCCGCCGTCCAACCTCCCCGGGAGTGGCGTGGCCGCCGTCCAACCTCCCCGGGAGTGGCGTGGCCGCCGGCCACCCTCCCCTGGTGATCAACAGTAGGAAATGGTCGCCCTGGGGTGCGTTTCCTGCTGTTGATCAACGGAGGCTGGGCGCGGCTCAGCTCTCGGGCATGTACATGAGCTCGATGTTGATGTCGTCCGGGTCCTGGATCGACAAGATCATCATGCCGGTTGCGACGGTCTGCACCTCGCCGTGCTCGATACCGCCGTCGCTCAGGCGTTGCGCGGCCGAGTTGAGCTCGTCCTCGCTGCCGACCAGGAAGCCGACGTGGTCCAGGCCGACGCGGGTGGAATCGAAGCTGTCACCGGCCGCTGCCACCGGGCGCAGGCCCAGCAACTGATCGCCGATCTGGAAGCCGGTGCCGCCGTAGAGCTGCGTCTGGTCCTCGCGCACGCCCGGCTCGTCCACCTTGTCGCTCATGTCGAACGCGATCGTGTCCTCGCCGAGCAGCTGCTGGTAGAACGCCTTCGAGCGGTGGATGTCGGTGACGGTCAGCCGGACGTGGTGGATCGCGGTAGGGCGGGTGATCGGTTCGGTTGCCATAACGGCACCGTGCCCATCTGACCCGCGCCGCTAGCCGGTCAGCCGCGTACGGGTGCTATTCCGCATCCTTGATGTCGCAGATGACACTCCCGGCGGTGACGACGGCGCCGACCTCGGCCTGCAGGTTGGTGACCGTGCCGGCCTTGTGCGCGTTGAGCGGCTGCTCCATCTTCATCGCCTCGAGCACGACGATGGCCTGCCCCGCCTCGACGGTGTCGCCCTCGGCGGCGGCGAGCTTGACGATCGTGCCCTGCATCGGTGCCGTCAGCGAATCGCCGGACGCCGCGGCGCCGGCCTTCTTGCCGGCCGAACGCTTGGGTGCCGCGCGGCGGGCACCGCCACCGCCGCCACCCGCGCCGAACCCGGCGGGCAGCGAAACCTCGAGCCGCTTGCCGCCCACCTCGACGACGATCGTCTCGCGTGCTCCAGCGTCGGTCGCGTCACCCGCTGCGCCGCCGGCGAACGGCTCGATCTGGTTGTCGAACTCCGTCTCGATCCAACGGGTGAAGATGGTGAACGGCTCACTGGTGAACGCCTCGTCGCGCACGACCGCGCGGTGGAACGGCAGCGCGGTGGCCATGCCGTCGACGACGTACTCGTCGAGCGCGCGGCGGGCGCGCTCCAAGGCCTCGATGCGCGTCTCGCCGGTGACGATCAGCTTGGCGAGCAGCGAGTCGAACGCGCCGCCGATCACCGACGAGCCGGCGATGCCCGAGTCGACGCGCACACCGGGGCCGGCCGGCTCGACGTACGTGGTCACGGTGCCCGGCGCCGGCAGGAAGTTGCGGCCCGGGTCCTCGCCGTTGATCCGGAACTCGAACGCGTGCCCGCGCGGCTCCGGGTCCTCGGTGAAGCGCAGTTGCTCGCCCTCGGCGATGCGGAACTGCTCGCGCACCAGGTCGATGCCGCTGGTCTGCTCGGTGACCGGGTGCTCGACCTGTAGCCGCGTGTTGACCTCGAGGAAGCTGATCACGCCGTCGTTGCCGACGAGGTACTCCACCGTGCCGGCGCCGTAGTAGTCGGCCTCGCGGCAGATCGCCTTCGCCGACGCGTGGATGGTGGCGCGCTGGTCGTCGGTGAGGAACGGCGCGGGCGCTTCCTCGACGAGCTTCTGGTTGCGCCGCTGCAGCGAGCAGTCGCGGGTGCCGACGACGATCACGTTGCCGTGCTGGTCGGCGAGCACCTGCGCCTCGACGTGCCGCGAGCGGTCGAGATAGCGCTCCACGAAGCACTCGCCGCGGCCGAAGGCCGACGTCGCCTCACGCACCGCCGACTCGTAGAGGTCGGCGACCTCCTTCATCTCGCGAGCGATCTTCATGCCGCGGCCACCGCCGCCGTAGACGGCCTTGATGGCGATCGGCAGGCCGTGCTCCTCGGCGAATGCGAGGACCTCGTCGGCGTCCTTGACCGGATCCTTGGTGCCGGCCACCAGCGGCGCGCCGGCGCGCTCGGCGATGTGCCGCGCGACCGCCTTGTCGCCGAGGTCGGCGATCGACTTCGGCGACGGCCCGATCCAGGTCAGGCCGGCGTCGAGGACGGCCTGCGCGAAGTCGGCGTTCTCCGACAGGAAGCCGTAACCCGGGTGCACCGCGTCTGCGCCGGACTGCTTGCAGGCCTCGATCACCTTGTCGATGACGAGGTAGGAGTCGCCGGGCGTCGTGCCGCCGAGGGAGTACGCCTCGTCGGCGCTCGTCACGTGCAGCGCGTCGCGATCCGGGTCGGCGTAGACGGCGACGGAGGTGTATCCCGCGTCGCGGCACGCGCGGATGACCCGCACGGCGATCTCGCCGCGGTTCGCGATCAGCACCTTCTGCACGTTTCGACTCCTATCTCGGGCCGCCGGGGCCTGCGCGGGCGTACACGACACCCCGTCCTCGCAGTCGCGGCGAACATTACCGGCAGCCCACCGTCCGGCGGCCCGCACGTTCCTGCGGGTAGCGCGCCGCGCCTGCGTGCCGGCAGCTGGCCACCGGATGAACATCGCTCGGGAACATCCCCGTAACCGCTTACGGTTGCACTGGAGGGCGTACCGCGATCTGCGGCCCCCGATCGTTCGGAAGGTTTGTTCCATGCGTCTGCCGTCGCTGTCGTCACTGACGCACACGCGCCGCGCCCTGCTCGTCCTCGCTCTCGGTGGCTTCGGCATCGGCACCGGGGAGTTCGTGATGCTCGGGCTGCTGCCCGAGGTGTCCGACGGCCTGCACGTGTCGATCCCGCAGGCCGGTTACCTGATCTCGGCGTACGCGCTGGGGGTCGTCGTCGGCGCACCCACGGTCACCGCGTTCACCTCGCACCTGCCGCGCAAGGGGCTGCTCATCGGCCTCGCCGCGGCGCTGGCCGCAGGCAACATCGCCACGGCACTCGTGCCGTCATTTGACGCCGTGCTGGCGTTGCGTTTCCTGTCCGGCCTGCCGCACGGCGCGTACTTCGGCGTCGCGTCGGTGGCGGCGAGCAGCTTCGTCGACGCGTCGCGGCGCAGTCAGGCGATGGCAGTCGTGTTCGCCGGGCTGACCACCGCGAACGTCGTCGGCGTGCCGCTGACGACCTTCGCCGGCCAGCACCTCGGCTGGCGGCCGGTATTCGTCGGCGTCGCGCTCGTCGAGATTCTCGCTGCCGCGCTCATTGCCGTGGTGCTGCCGCGTACCGACCGGGCAGCGTCCGCACGTTCCGCGCTGCGCGGCGAACTCAACACGTTCCGCACCCCGCCGGTGTGGCTCGCGCTCGGCATCGCGACGATCGGCGGCGGCGCGCTCTTCGCGACGTTCAGCTACATCGCGCCGATGATGACGCACGTCGCCGGCTTCGCGACGTCGTCGGTCACCTGGCTGATGGTGCTCTTCGGACTCGGCATGACGGCCGGCAACCTCGTCGGTGCCCGCCTTGCCGACCGTAAGCTGATGCCGACGATCTACGGCGCGCTCAGCGCCGAGGTCGTCATCGCGCTCGCCTTCCTGCTTACCTCGCACAACGAGATCGCTGCGGCGTTCACGATCTTCGCCTTCCCGGCGACGAGCATGGCCATGTTGCCTGCGTTGCAGGCACGCATCGTCGCGCTCGGCGGCGGCGCACCCAACCTCGCGTCCGCCTCGATCCACGCGGCGTTCAACATCGCGAACTCGCTGGGCGCGTGGCTCGGCGGCGCGGTGATCGCGGCAGGCTTCGGGTACTCGTCGCCGAATGCGGTGGCTGCCGCTCTGGCGTTGCTCGGACTCGGCGTCGCCGCGTGGTCGGCCGGTTACGACCGCCGTGCCGGTGTGCGCCTGCACGGCGAGGCGGCCGAGGCCGAGCTGGCCACGGCCGGCTAGGTGGCTGGTCAGCCCAACTCGGTCAACCGCTCGCGGCACTGCGCGGCGACGTCGTTGACCTCGGTCAGCGTGCGGCGGATGTCCGCCTGACGGTTGCGCAGGTCGGCGGCGATCTCGTCGAGGCGGCCGAGCAGGGTCCGCAGCTGACGTTGTTCCGACGACGCGGCCCCGTCGTACATGTCGACGATCTCGCGGCACTCGGCGAGCGTCATGCCGAACCGGCGGCCCCGCAGGATCAGTCGCATGCGGGCGTGGTCGCGGGCGCCGTAGACCCGGTTGTTGCCGGAGCGGCGCGGCGTCAGCAGCCCCTCGGCCTCGTAGAAACGCAGCGTGCGGGGCGTGACCCCGAGCTCGTCGGCGAGCTCGCCGACGGTCCACGTCCGCTCTTTCGCCGGGCTCGCCACAGCGCTATGGTGGCCTCACGTTGACGTAAACGTCAAGGCGCCACCGGAGGCGAGCACGTGTCGTTCGAACTGACCGAGGACCACGAGACGTTCCGCAAGGTCGTCCGCGACTTCGCCGAACGTGAGATCGCACCGCACGTCGCGCGCTGGGACCGCGAGAAGTTCTTCCCGGTCGAGACCGTGCAGGCGCTCGGCGAGCTCGGCCTGTTCGGCCTGACTGCCCCGCCCGAGTACGGCGGGGCGGGCGCGGACTTCACCACGCTGTGCGTGGCGATCGAGGAACTCGGCCGCGTCGACCAGTCCATCGGCATCACTTTGGAGGCCGGTGTCGGCCTCGGGATCAACCCGATCCTGACCTACGGCACCGACGAGCAGAAGGAGCGCTGGCTGCCCGATCTCGTGGCCGGTCGCACGCTCGCCGGCTTCGGCCTCACCGAGCCCGAGGCGGGCTCGGACGCCGGAGCCACCCGCACCCGCGCGACGCTCGACGGCGGGGACTGGGTGATCGACGGCGCCAAGGCGTTCATCACGAACTCCGGCACCGCGATCACCTCGCTCGTCACCGTGACGGCGAAGACCGCTGACGACGAGATCTCCAGCATCATCGTCCCGTCCGGCACGCCGGGGTTCACCGTCGAAGCGCCGTACGCGAAGTTGGGCTGGCACATCTCCGACACACACGGCTTGACCTTCGACGGCTGCCGGGTGCCGGAGGCGAACCTGCTCGGCAACCGGGGCGACGGCTTCCGGCAATTCCTCGCGGTGCTCGACGACGGCCGGATCGCGATCAGCGCGTTGGCCGTCGGACTGGCCCAGGCCTGCTTGGACGTGTCCGTGCGCTATGCGGGGGAGCGGCACACATTCGGGCAGCCGATCGGCGCGCGCCAGGCCGTCGCGTTCTCCCTCAGCGACCTCGCGGTGTCGGTCGAGGCCGCGCGCGTGTTGACGTACAAGGCCGCCTGGCTCAAGGACGCCGGCCGTCCGCGCACCGCGGTCAAGCAGGCTGCCGCGATCGCCAAGCTGTACTCCACGGAGGCCGCGGTCACCGCGACCCGCATCGCGACCCAGGTCTTCGGCGGGAACGGCTTCATGGAGGAGTTCCCGGTCGCGCGCTTCTACCGGGACGCGAAGATCCTCGAGATCGGCGAGGGCACGTCCGAGGTGCAGCGCATGCTGATCGCCCGCGGCCTCGGCCTGCCGGTGCAGTAGCCGTGCACGACAAGGAGCTGCGCGCCGCGCGGGAGAGCACGCTGGCGCCGTCGGAGAAGGCTGCCGCGAAGCTGGCGTCGCAGCACAAGCTCTATGTGCGCGAGCGCATCGCCTTGCTCGTCGACGACGGCTCGTTCGTCGAGGACGGGCAGCTGGCCAACGCACTCGCCGCCGACCTGCCCGCCGACGGTGTCGTCACCGGCCAGGGGCTGGTCGACGGCCGGCCTGCCCTCGTCGTCGCCAACGACCCGAGCGTCAAGGCGGGCTCGTGGGGTGCGCGCACCGTCGAGAAGATCATCCGGATCACCGAGCGTGCGCTCGTCGAGGAGCTGCCGATCTTCTGGTTGATCGACTCCGCAGGTGGCCGGATCACCGATCAGGTTGCGCTGTTCCCGGGGCGGCGCGGCGCCGGCAAGATCTTCCACAACCAGGTGGCGCTGTCCGGGAAGGTGCCGCAGATCTGCTGCCTGTTCGGTCCGTCCGCCGCCGGCGGCGCGTACATCCCGGCGTTCTGCGACATCGTGATCATGGTCGAGGGCAATGCGTCGATGTACCTCGGCTCGCCGCGGATGGCCGAGATGGTCGTCGGCGAGAAGGTGACGCTGGAGGAGATGGGCGGCGCGCGCATGCACGCCACCGTGTCCGGCTGCGGCGACAACCTCGCCGACGACGACGAGGACGCCATCGAGCAGGCCCGGCTCTTCTTCTCCTACCTGCCGACGTGCTGGCGCGAGCCGGCGCCGGACAGCGCAGCGGAGCCGGCCGCCGTCGAGCTCGCCGACGACTGCGTGCCGGCGCAGGAGTCGGCACCGTTCGACATCCACGGCATGATCGACGGGCTCGTCGACGACGGCTCGTTCTTCGAGATCAAGCCGTTGTTCGCCGTGGAGGTCGTCGTCGGGTTCGGCCGGCTGGACGGGCGGCCGGTGGGCATCGTCGCGAACAACTCCGCGGTGCGCGGCGGGGTGCTGTTCGTCGACTCCGCCGACAAGTGTGCGCGTTTCATCTGGCTGTGCGACGCGTTCAACGTCCCGTTGCTCTACCTGGCCGACGTGCCCGGCTTCATGATCGGCAGCGATGTCGAGCGGCAGGGAATCATCCGGCACGGCGCCAAGATGATCACCGCGGTGTCCGAGGCGACCGTGCCGCAGGTGTCGGTGATCGTGCGCAAGGCGTACGGCGCCGGGCTCTACGCAATGGCCGGCCCGGGCTTCATGCCGGACGCCTGCATCGCGCTGCCGACCGCGAAGATCGCGATCATGGGTCCGCAGGCCGCGGTCAACGCCGTCTATGCGAACAAGATCGCCGAGATCGCCGACACCGACGAGCGCGACGAGTACGTCGCGACCAAACGAGCCGAGTACGAGCAGGACGTGGACCTGCTCCGGCTCGCCGCGGACCTCGTCCTCGACGCCGTCATCGAACCCGGCGAGCTGCGCGGCGAGCTGATCCGGCGCTACGCCGTGCTGGTCGGCAAGTCGCGCGACGTTGCCGCGAAGCGGCACGGGGTGCCACCGACGTGAGCGCCACTCCCGTCGAGGTCGCCGCCGTGCTCGCGGCCTTGGCTGCGCAGCGTGCGCGCGAACAGCCGGTGAACAACTACGAGAAATGGCGACGAGTGCGGCAAATCGCTGTGGCGCAGGCTAAATAGCGAGCTGCTGAACCGGCGGGGAGGGCGTCGGTAGGCGACAATGGACGCGTGGATCGCGTCGTGCAGCGCGTCGCGGACGCCGGCCCTCGGACCGGCGAACCGCTCGACGTCCGGGAGGTTGCCAACAACCTGCCGTTCCTCGTCCGCACGCTGCTCGGCATGGCCGCCCTGGCGGTGCTCACCAACATCATCGGTGTCGGCGTCGTCGTGGTGGCCAGCGTCGGGTTGAACGAGACGGCCACGCATCGCCAGCTGGTCGACGTACTGATCGCATCGGGTGTGTTCACCGCCGCCGCGGTGGTGGTCGGTCTGGGTACCGCGTTGCTGCTGCACAGGCGCACGTTGCGGTGGGTGCTGCGCGGCGAGCAACCCTCGCCCGCCGACGCCCGGCTCGCATTGCGCTTCCCGTTACGCATCGCCGCGCTGACCGTCGTGCTGTGGACGATCGGTGCGGTGGTGGTGTCGGCGACCGCAGCCATCGTCGGCAAGGACGGGCACACCGCATTCGGCATCGGTGCCGGCATCGCGCTGGCCGGCCTGGCGACGGCCGGTTTGAGCTACCTGCTCATCGGCCGCGCGCACCAGCCGGTCGCGCTGCTCGCGCTCGCCGCGCAACCGCCGAAGACCGTACCGGTGGTCGGCGTGCGCTGGCGGCTGATGCTGAACTGGGTGCTGACGACGGCAACGCCGATCGTCGGTGTCATCGTGGTGCTCACCTCGCCGCACGGGAAGACGCACATCGTCGGCGTCAGCATCGTCGTCGCACTCCTCGCGCTGCTCGTGAGCGGGCTGTCAATCGCGCTGTCCGCCCGCGACATCGGCGAGCCGTTGCGCGGCATGGTCGATGCGTTGCGCAAGGTCGGTGACGGCGACCTCCGCGGCAATGTCGACATCGAGGACGCCGGCGAGATCGGCCTGGTGCAGAACGGCTTCAACGACATGGTGGCGGGGCTGCGCGAGCGCGAACGCATCCAGGATCTCTTCGGCCGGCACGTCGGGTCTGCGGTCGCGGAGCGGGCGATCGACAGCGGCGTGACGCTGCGCGGTGAATCGCTGGACGTCGTGGCCCTGTTCGTCGACATCACCGGTTCCACCAAGCTGACGCGCGAGACCGAGCCGGTCGCGTTCGTCGAGATGCTCAACCGCTTCTTCGAGATCGTTGTCGAGGAGGTCGAGAGGTGCGGTGGCCTGCTGAACAAGTTCGAGGGCGACGCGGTGCTCTGCGTCTTCGGCGCACCGGCCCATTTGGACGATCCCGCGACGGCCGCGCTGACCACGGCGCGTGCCATCCGCGATCGCGTCGCCGAGGCGGGTGAGGTGGACATCGGTGTCGGCGTCGCGTCGGGTCCGGTCATCGCGGGTCAGATCGGCTCCGCGAGCCGGCTGGAGTACACGATCATCGGCGACGCGGTGAATGAAGCGTCGCGCCTCACCGAGCTCGCCAAGCGCGTCGACGGGCGGGTGCTCGCCAGCGCGACGACCGTCGACGCCGCCGACGACGCCGAGCGCGCGCACTGGGTGCACGGCCGGCAGTTGCGGCTGCGCG
This sequence comes from uncultured Jatrophihabitans sp., assembly GCF_964246335.1. Classification (GTDB taxonomy): domain Bacteria; phylum Actinomycetota; class Actinomycetes; order Mycobacteriales; family Jatrophihabitantaceae; genus Jatrophihabitans. Next base: position 90,942 of record NZ_CAXTQF010000001.1, read on the forward strand.
GGCGCGAGACGCCGACCGACACCTACCGCACTGCCACCGCGGCAGACACCGACGCGCCCCCGAGCATCGCGCGCCGGCTGCAGGGCGCCGCGCGCGTCGTCACCGACCTGTCACCACTCAGCCGCGACTGACCATCGCCTTCCCACCCGAGATGGTCGCGATTTTGCGCGCGAGAGCGGCCATCCCGGGTGGGAAGACGGTGCGGGTTCGTCAGTCGGACGCCGGGTAGCCGATCGAGGCGAGCGAGTGGCCGAGCTCGTGCAGCATGGCGCGCACCGTCGGCAGCGACAGCCCGACGACGTTGTGCGGGTCGCCGTCGATGCGCTCGACGAACCAACCGCCCAGCCCGTCGATGGTGAATGCGCCGGCCACGGCCGACGGCTCGCCGGTCGCACAGTAGGCGTCGATCTCGTCGTCGGTGACCTCGGCGAAGCGCAGCCGGGTGGCGACGGCACGCGTCACCGAGCGGCCGGTCGCGGTGTCGATCAGGTGGTGCCCGGTGTGCAGCGCCGCGGTCCGCCCGCGCATCTGCCGCCAGCGGTCGCGCGCGGCGTCGGGCGTGCCTGGCTTGCCGAGCGCGACGCCGTCCAGGTCGAGCAGCGAGTCGCAGCCGAGCACCAGGGCGTCCGGGCACCGATCGGCGACCGCCTGCGCCTTCACGACGGCGAGCCGGGTCACCAGCTCGGCGGTCGTGGGTGCGTCGACGGCGTCCTCGTCGACGCCGCTCACGATCACCTCGGGCTCGACGCCGGCCCGGCGCAACGTCGCGAGGCGAGCAGGCGACTGCGACGCCAGGACGAACGTCACCAGCCCGCGGGACGCCGTCACAGGCCGTAGGACTTCGAGATCACTGACTTCATGATCTCGCTGGTGCCGCCGTAGATGCGGGTGACGCGTGCGTCGGCGTACCGGCGCGAGATGGGGTATTCGGTCATGTAGCCGTACCCGCCGTGCAGCTGCAGGCACTTGTCGATCACCCGGCCCTGCAGCTCCGTGCTGTAGTACTTCGCCTTGGCGGCGTCCGCGGCGGAGAGTTCGCCGGCGTTGAGCCGGTCGACGCATCGATCCAGGAAGGCCTGCGCGACGTCGATCTCGGTGGCCACGTCGGCGAGCACGAACTTCGAGTTCTGGAACGACGCGATCGACTTGCCGAACGCCTTGCGATCCTGCACGTACTGCAGCGTCTCCTGGAATGCCGCCGTCGCCTCGGCCACGCCGTTGACCGCGATCGACGTGCGCTCCTGCGGCAGCTTCTGCGTCAGCTGCGCGAAGCCGCTGCCCTCCTCGCCGAGCAGGTTGTCGACGGGGACGCGGACGTCGGTGAACGACAGCTCGGCGGTGTCCTGCGAGTGCAGGCCGAGCTTGTCCAGGTTGCGGCCGCGCTCGAAGCCGGGCATCCCGCGTTCGAGGATCAACAGGGAGACGCCGCTGCGGCGGTCGTCGCTGCTGCCGCCGGTCTGCACCGCCGTGATGACGAGGTCGGCGTTGATGCCGTTGGTGATGAACGTCTTCGAGCCGTTGACGACGTAACTGTCGCCGTCGCGCTTCGCGTTCGTACGGATGCCGGCGAGGTCGGAACCTGCGCCCGGCTCGGTCATCGCAACGGCGGTGATCAATTCACCGGACGCGATGCCCGGCAGCCAGCGCTTGCGCTGCTCGTCGTCGGCGAAGGACAGGAAGTACGGCAAGCAGGTGTCGTTGTGCAGCGAGATGCCGAGGCCTGCGCCGGTGACGCCGGCCAGGGCGATCTGCTCGTTCAGCATCTGGTTGAAGCGGAAGTCCTCGACGCCGCCGCCGCCGTGCTCCTCGGGCACGGCCATGCCCAGGAACCCGCTGCGCCCCGCCGCGGCGAAGATCTCGCGGGGCGCGATCCCTGCGCGTTCCCATTCGAGGTAATTCGGCACCAGCTCCTTGTCGGCGAAGGCACGGAACGCCTCGCCGAACGCGCGGTGGTCCTCGTCGTAGTGCTTGCGGTCCATGACCTTGATCTTAGGACGTCCTACTACCTGCCGACGTCCTAGTGTTGCCGTGTGCCCGAGGCAGTGAGCGAACCCATCGGCGTCATCGGCGGTTCCGGTTTCTACTCCCTGCTCGACGACCCGGACGAACGCACCGTGGACACGCCGTACGGCGCGCCCAGCGACGCGTTGACACACGGCTCGCTGGCCGGGCGCGACGTGGTGTTCGTGCCGCGGCACGGACGCGGACACCGTTTCGCGCCGCACGTCGTGCCGTACCGCGCCAACCTCTGGGCGCTGCGCGCGCAGGGCGTGCGGCAGGTCGTCTCCCTGTCGGCGGTCGGGTCGCTGACCACGCAGTTGCCCACGGGCACGCTCGTCGTGCCGGACCAGCTCGTCGACCGCACGTCCGGGCGCGAGCACACGTTCTTCGGCGCGGGGGACGGCGTCGGACATGCGACCTTCGCCGATCCCTACTGCCCGCGCGGGCGTGCCGCCGCGCTCGCCGACAGCGGCGCGGTGCACGACGGCGGCGCGGTGCACGACGGCGGCGCGGTGCACGACGGCGGCGCGCTGGTCGTGGTGAACGGCCCGCGGTTCTCCTCGCGTGCCGAGTCGCTCGAGTTCCAGTCGCACGGCTGGTCGATCATCGGTATGACGGCGATGCCCGAGGCGACGCTCGCCCGCGAGCTCGCGCTGTGCTACACGACGCTTGCGGTCGTCACCGATCTCGACGCGGGCGTCGAGGCCGGCGAAGGCGTCACGCACGCGGAGGTGCTCGAGCAGTTCGCCGCCAACCTGCCGCGGCTGCGCGACCTGCTGATCGCGACGCTGGAGCAGCTGCCCGAGAGACAGGACGACTGCAGTTGCGCCGACACCTCCGGCTACCCGTCGTCGCACGTCCTGCCGTGAAGGTGCTGCTCACCGGCGGCGCCGGGTTCGTCGGCACGCACGTGCGGGCGGCACTCGCCGCGGGCGGCCACGAGAGCGTCGTGCTCGATTCGCTGCGTGCCGATGTGCACCGCGGCGCCCCGCCGGCCTTCGACGGGCTGGTCGTCGGCGACGTGCGTGACCGCACGTCCGTCGACGCGGCCCTGGCCGGTGCGGACGCCGTCATCCACCTCGCGGCGAAGGTCGGCCTGGGTGTGGACATCGCCGACGCACCGGACTACGCCGACTCGAACGTGCACGGCACCGCGGTGCTGCTCGCCGCGATGGCCGACGCGGGCGTGCGGCGGCTGGTGCTCGCCAGCTCGATGGTCGTCTACGGCGAGGGTCTCGGCCGATGTCGCGAGCACGGCGACGTCCGACCGGGTGCGCGCGCCGAGGCGGACCTGCGCGCGGGGCGGTTCGAGCCGCCCTGCCCGATCTGCGGGCGCCCGCTCGAGCCGGCCCTGGTGCCCGAAGACGCGCCGCTCGATCCGCGCAACGCCTACGCGGCCGCGAAGCTCGCGCAGGAGCACTTCGCGTCGTCGTGGGCGCGGGTCACCGGATCGTCGGTGGCCGCGCTGCGCTACCACAACGTCTACGGCCCGGGCCTGCCGATGGACACGCCCTACGCCGGTGTCGCGGCGATCTTCCTGTCCGCGCTGCGCGGCGGTGCGGCGCCACAGGTCAACGAGGACGGCGGCATGCGACGCGACTTCGTGCACGTGCGCGACGTGGCTGCGGCAACCGTCGCCGCACTTGCGCACGACGACGGCGTGCGGGCGTACAACGTCGGCTCGGGCATACCACGCACGGTGGGGGAGATGGCCGCCGCGCTCGCCGACGCCGTCGGCGGCCCAGCGCCATCGATCACCGGCGCGTACCGGCTCGGCGACGTCCGGCACGTCACGGCGGACTCGTCGCGCGCCCGGCAGGAGTTGGGCTGGCGTCCGGCGGTCGACTTCGCCGACGGGATGCGCGAACTCGCCGGCTGATCAGCGCTTCGACTGAGTCGAGACCGGGAGACGCACCCGGAAGCTGCAGCCGTCGTCGGTATTGCGGACCTCGACCGTGCCGTCGTGCGCCTCGACGATGCCGCGGGTGATCGCCAGCCCGAGGCCGGCACCACCTCGGCCGGCGCCGTTACGGCCGGCAGCGTCCGGCGTACGCGCGGGCTCACCGCGATAGCCGACGTCGAAGACGCGGTGCAGATGACGATCCGGGATGCCGCCGCATTCGTCGCGGACCTCGACCTCGGCATGCGTCCGGAACTCGCCGGTGACGCTCACGCGCACGTCCACGTTGCCGGCAGCCCGGGTATGCCGGATGGCGTTGGCCACCAGGTTCGTGAGCGCGCGGTTGAGCTCCGGGCCGTTGCCGTTCACCTCGGTCGTCCCGTCGACGTCCTCGTGCACGCGACCGACGAGCCGCACGCCCTGCGCGGTGGCCAGCGGTTCGAGCGCCGCGACGCAGTCCGACACCAGGTCGCCGAGGGCGATGCTCTCCATGTCGCGCGATGTCGCGCCGGCCTGGATACGCGAGAGGTCGAACAGGTCCTCGACCATCTGGTTCAACCGCTCGACGGACGCGGCGATCTGCTTGTAGTACACCTCGGGGTCGTCAGCCATGCCGTCCTCGAGGGCCTCGGCCATCGCGCGCAGCCCGGCGAGCGGCGTGCGCAGGTCATGACTCACCCACGACACGAGCTCGCGGCGCGCGGACTCCAGGCCGCGTTCGCGCTCGCGCGTCGCGGCCAGCGCGGCGGCCGTCGCGCTCAGTTCGCTGCGCACCTGCTCGACCTCGGCGCTCAGCCGCGGACCGTCCGTCTCGGGCAGCCGGCCGGCACCGACGTCGGCGACGGCCGTGCGCAGTGCCGCGTTGTCGCGGGCGAGCCGGCGGCCGACGGCGAACGCCGCGCTGCCCGTGACCAGCGCGCTGAACGCGGTCACCGCGATCACCGTCTGCCAGCTCCACCACGGCACAAGCATCGCGTGGATCGCGCCCCACAGGGCACACGCCGACGCAGCGGCACCGGTGAGCACGAGGGTGACGAGCAGGCCGGTCGTCGACCGGCGGCGCACCGGCGTGAGCGCAAGCCACGCTGCGACGCCGCCGATCACGCACCAGAGCAGCGCCGCACCGAAGTTACCGATCGTGAGGTTCACGGCAGCTCCAAGCGGTAACCGATGCCCCATACCGTTTGGATCAACGCCGGGTGCCTCGGGTCCTTCTCGATCTTCTCGCGCAGCCGGCGCACGTGCACGGTGACCGTCGACTGGTCACCGAACGTCCAGCCCCACACCTCGTGCATCAGCTGCTCCCGGCCGAAAGCCTGCCCCGGATGCGCCAGCAGGAACGTCAACAGGTCCAGTTCGCGCACGGTGAGTGCGAGTTCGGCACCTTCTCGGGTGGCGCGCCGGGCCGCGGTATCCACCGCGATGTCGCCCGCGGTGAGCAGCTGCGCGGTCTGCGAGCGCGCCGGCGCGGTGACGCGGCGCAGCACGGAATCGACGCGTAGGACGAGTTCGCGCGGCGAGAACGGCTTGCTGACGTAGTCGTCCGCGCCGATCTCGAGCCCGGCGATGCGGTCGTCGGGTTCGGCCAGTGCGGTCAGCATGACGACGGGCAGATCCCGGTGTTGGGCCCGCACCCGCCGGCACACCTCGAGCCCGTCGATCCCCGGCAGCATGAGGTCGAGCACCATCAGGTCGGGCAGCTTGTCGCGCACGGACTCGATCGCGGACGGGCCGTCGCTGACGTGCCGGGTGCTGTGGCCGGCCCGCTCGAGGTAGTTGAGCACGACGGCGGCGACCGTGTCGTCGTCGTCGACGACCAACACGTACGCCATCGGATCATCGTATGGAGGGCGTGGTCAGGTGTTGGGCCCGGCGTCCGCTCGTCACGGCACTGTAAGAGTCTCGCGACACGCATTGCCTACTCTGGGTATGTGGCAGTCGTGGACATCGTGCTGCCATGCCTCGACGAGGCCGCCGCGCTGCCCTGGGTGCTCGATCGCATACCGCCGCAGGCGCGGGCGATCGTCGTCGACAACGGCTCACGCGACGGTTCCGCTCAGCTGGCCCGCGATCGCGGGGCGCTCGTGGTCGAGTGCGGCCGCCGCGGCTACGGCGCCGCCTGCCATGCCGGGCTCGAGGCCGCTACGGCCGAATTCGTGATGTTCTGCGACTGCGACGCCTCCCTGGACCCGGCGGTCGCGACGCAGTTCGTGGCCGCGCTGGAGGCCGGCGCCGACCTGGTGGTCGGTCGTCGGGTACCGGCCGAGCGGGGCGCCTGGTCGCTGAGCTCGCGCTTCGCGAACCGCGAGCTCGCGCGGCGTGTCCGCGCCCGGACCGGGCTGTCACTGCGCGACATCGGCCCGGTGCGCGCCGCCCGCCGCGCCCCGCTGCTGGCGCTGCCCATCGCCGACCGGCGCAGCGGCTACCCGGTCGAGACGGTGCTACGTGCGGTGCAGGCCGGCTGGGCGGTGCAGGAGCTGGACGTCGCCTACCTGCCCCGCGCCGGCCGCTCGAAGGTCACCGGCACGCTGCGCGGGACGGTGCAGGCGGTGCGCGACATGAGCGCGGTGCTGGCCTCGTGACCACCGCGTTCGGCACGGTGCTCGTCATCGCGAAGGAACCGGTGCCGGGACGGGTGAAGACCCGGCTCGTCCCGCCGCTGACCCACCACCAGGCGGCAACGCTCGCCGGTGCGGCGCTGCACGACACGCTCGCGGCTGCTGACGCGGTCCGCGCGAGGAAACACGTGCTGGCGTTCGACGGCGACGTCAGCGGGTGGCTACCGCACGGCTGGACGCACGTCGATCAGCCCGAGGGTGGGCTCGACGAGCGGTTAGGCGCGGCTTTCGACGCGGCACATGCCGGCGTCCCGGCCGTGCTCGTCGGCATGGATACCCCGCAGCTGCGGCCGGTCCACCTCGATGCCTTCGACCCGGTGCGGTACGACGCCTGCCTAGGCATGGCGACCGACGGCGGATTCTGGACGATCGGCTTCCGGGATCCGTCGGTCGCCCGGTCGGTGATCTCCGGCGTGCCGATGTCGACGTCGGACACCGGTGCCGAGCAGCTGCGCCGCATGCAGTCGGCCGGGCTGGACGTGCAGTTGCTCGGCGTGCTCACCGACGTCGACACCGTCGCGGACGCGGATGCCGTCGCCGCCGCGGCGCCCGACACGCGGTTCGCGGCCGTCCTCACCGGGATGCGACGCGCGGCGTGAACGGGAGCGGCTGATGGAAGCGGGTGCACTCGCACCGTTCGAACGCGCGCTCGGCGGTGGCGGGCCGCTCGGGTTGTGCACCGACGACGGCCGGGTCGTGACGCTGGACGTGCGGCGCTGGCTCGCCGTCGCCGACGCCGCCGACGAGACCGTGCTGAGTCGATGCGTGGCGCCGGTGATCGACATGGGGTGTGGCCCTGGTCGGCTGGTGACCTCGCTCAGCGAGCGCGGCGTGCCGGCGCTCGGCGTCGACATCGCCGAGACGGCGGTGGCGCTCAATCGCGAGCGCGGGATGCTCGCCCTGCGCCGCAATGTCTTCGACGACCTGCCCGGCGAGGGACGTTGGCCCACCGCACTGCTGATCGACGGCAATATCGGCATCGGCGGGGATCCTGCGCGTCTATTACGCCGCGTGCGCGCGCTGCTCGCGGCGGACGGCCGGGTGCTGGTCGAGGTCGCTGCCGACGACGATGCCGACGACGTGCTGGCGGTGCGCTTCACCGAGCACGGTCGGCCGGTCGGCCCGCTGTTCGACTGGGCGCTCGTCGGCCGGCGCGCGCTGGCCCGGTACGCCGCGGCCGGCGGCTACTCGGTCGTCGAGTCGTGGTCCGCGTCCGGTCGGGAGTTCTGCGCACTGTCGGGCAGCGCGCTTGCGGACGCGGGAGCGCCGCGACGCAGCACGCTCGCGACGTAGAGCAGCACCGACCCGACCAGCACGATCAGCAACAGGATGCCGAGATTGGCCTTGAAGTTCTGCTGCAGGATCGCTTTGACGCGTGGCTGCGTGCCCTGCCGGTAGATGAGCGGCAGTGCGACCACGGTGATCAGTGCCGCGGCGATCAGACCGCCCTGCAGGAAGCGCCGCGCCCGCGGTGGTACGACCCGCGAGATGCCGGCGCCGAAGGTCGCGACGACGGGCGACAGGATGCCGTCATGGATGATCAACGCGCCGACCAGCCACATGAACAGCACGAGCAGGTCCGCGCCGTCGATCTGGGTCAGCAGCCGGAAGATGCCGAACAACCCCAGCAGTACGCCGGGAACGGCGATCAGTACGCGCGTCCTCATGTTCGCCGCCGGCACACCGCGCGAGCGTTCATCACAGGATCTCCACCGACTCGAGCCATTTGGTGTTCAGCACACCGGCACGGTCGGGGCAGATGAGCCGGATCGGGTAACCGTGGTCGATCGTGATGCGTTCGCCGTTCAGGTGCGTCGCGAGCAACGCCGCCGCCACCTGCGGGCCGTCGACGAACGAGTGGTTGTAGGAGCCGCGGCGCTCCATCGACGTCACCCTCACTCGTGAGCCGGCGTCGCCGCCCGCGCGCTCGAGCAGGTCGACCAGGCGTACGCCGCGCCAGTGCGCGCCGACGCTCCACCCCTCGACGCAGGTGATCGGGTAGCTCTCCTCGTGCGTCGCCATCGCCTCGAGTTCGGCGATCGACAGCGCGAACGGCTTCGGACCCTTGATCGACAGTCGATAGGAGGATCCCGCCATGGTGATGCGTGCCTGGTGTGCCGTGCGGTTGACCGGCACGTGCAGCGGGCCCTTCGGGAACTGCCGGACCGCGAGCAGGCCGATCGGTTCGAGCGGGGTGACGGTCTGCCCGGCAGCGGTCACCGCCACGATGCCGACGCCGGTGCCGGCCGCGATGAACACGCCGCGGCGCGAGATGCCTTCGGTGGGTGGGGCTTCCTGATGCGTGTTGTCGTTGTTGCTGTACGCGTTCGGGTTCTCCTCCCAGCCGAGCTCGTTCAGCACATCGCCCTGCTTGAGCTTGGTACCGAGGCCGTACTTGATGTCCGGCAGTTTGATCGCGATGTGCAGCAGGATCGAGCCGATGACGACGTAGCCGAGGAAACGGTGCACCGGCACGAAGCTCCACGGCCAGGGGTACCAGTTGAGGACGTTGAGGAACCCCGTCGTCAGCTGCACGAGCGCGGACGACACGAGGATCGCGATCGACAGCCGCTCCAGCCCGTTCTTCGTCGACTTGACCGGTGGCCACTGGAACAGGTTGGGATAGACCGACCACAACTTGACCAGGATCAGCGGGATGCACAACGTGCCGGTCAGCACGTGCGTGCCCTGGGTGATGCGGTAGAGGTACTTCGGTGCCGACGGCTCGGGCAGCCACGACCACGGCTGGTACTGGTAGTGGCTGAGCATGCCGGTGACGAAGCAGATGCCGAAGCAGATGCCCAGCACCCGGCCCACCCGCGCGGTCACCGCTGTCGAGCGCAGGGTGCTGGTGAAATGCGGCCACAGCTTCGGGCGTGCGCCGAGCGTCAGTCGTGTGGCCACTTGTTGATTGTCACCCGTCCACCTCGAGCCGATGCTTACGACATCAAGACATTCGACGAGTCGGTGCGTCGCGGTTCCACCGGATTTGGCAGGCTCGGGTGGTGGCGGCTGCGCGGAGGGTGACCGCGACGGCGCTCGGCATCGTGTTGGCCGCGCAGGCGGTGCTGTTCGCCTGGCTGCTGCGCTACGACTCGCTGAGCCACGTCCACCACGCGCAGTGGCTGATCGAGGCCACCGCGCCGCTGTGGGTGCTGGCCGTCCTGCTGCTCGCCCGGCTGCGGCCGACGCGACGCACCGCGGGCGTGGTCGTGCTCGGCGCCGCAACGGTGTTCAGCGCGATCGCGCTGACCCACCCGCCGACGACCTCCGACGACGACTACCGCTACATGTGGGACGCCAAGGTGCAGCTCGCCGGCATCGACCCGTACACCCACACGGCGGCGTCGCCGGCACTGGCCAGGTTGCGCACGCCGTCGTTGTTCGGCGGTCCCGGCGATCTTGCGCACTGCGTCCACCGCTTCCCCGGCGGTTGCACGTCGATCAACCGGCCGACCGTGCACACGATCTACCCGCCGGTGGCGCAGGGAGCCTTCGACGTCCTACGGCTCGCGTCCTTCGGCGGCCACGGGAACCATCTGCCTTTGCAGCTGGCCGGGGCGCTCGGCTCGCTCGCGCTCGGCTGGCTGCTGTTGCGCCGGCGTCCGGCGTGGGCAGCTGCGCTGTGGTCGTGGAGTCCGGTCGTGGTGATCGAATTCGCCAACAACGCGCACATCGACTGGCTGGCGGCGCTGTTCGTGGTGCTCGCTCTGATCGCTCGCGGGCCGTGGCGTGCGGGCGCGCTCGTCGGCGCGGCGATCGCGGTCAAGCTCTATCCGGTGCTCGTGCTGCCGTCGCTGATGCGCCGTTCGTGGCTCGCCGCGGTGTCCGCCGCCGGGCTCGTCGTGCTCGTCTACGTGCCGCACCTCATCGCAGCCGGCTCGGCCGTCATCGGCTACCTGCCCGGCTACCTGCAGGAGGAGCAGTACAACAGCGGGCAGCGCCTGCTGCTGCTGCGGCAGGTGGTGCCGCACCCGGCGAACACGATCGTCGCGGTGTGCATCGTCGCCGTGGCCGCGCTGTGGGCCTGGTTGCGCGGGCCCACGGAGCACGTCGAGCGGTCGGCGGTGGTCGTGGTGGGACTCGCGCTCGTCGTGTTCACCCCGACCTTCGGGTGGTACGCGGGGATCCTGCTGGCGCTCGTCGCGCTGTCCGGCGCGGTGGAGTGGTTGCCGATCGTGCTGGCCCCGGGGCTGTGCTACCTCGTCCATACACACCACAGCGTCGCGATCTATCTGTGGGCGACGATCATCACGATCGCCATCGCAGCGGTGCGGCATCTGGATAGCCTGCGGTCATGCCTTCGGTCGATCTCGCCCACGACGGACCCCTCGCGGTCATCACTCTCGACGCCCCGCCGCTGAACCTGTTCGACGAGGACCTGATCGAGGGCCTGCGCGCTGCGGTCGCGTCGGTGGCCGCCTCGCCGGACGCCCGTGGGCTGCTGATCCGCGCGAACGGACGGGCGGTGTCCGGGGGCGTCGACGTGCACCTGTTCGAGCCGTTGACGCCCGAGTCGGGCGCCGCGCTGTGGCGCTCGCTGTTCGAGCTGATCCACCAGCTGGAGTCGCTGCCCGTCCCGACGGTCTTCGCGGCGCACGCGCTGTGCCTGACCGCCGCGTTCGAGGTGTCGCTGGCGTGCGACCTGCTGCTGGCCGCGGAGTCCGCGAAGTTCGGGTTGGTCGAGATCGTCGTCGGCCTGACGCCGTCGATGGGTGGTCCGCAGCGGCTGGCCGAACGCGCGGGCCCCGCCCGCGCCCGCGAGCTCGTCTACACCGGCGAGCTGTACGACGCCGCGACGCTGGAGCGATGGAACGTCGTCAATCGGGTGCTACCCGACGACGGCTTCGCCGAGGCGGCGCGGGAGTTCGCGCTGCGGCTCGCCAACGGGCCGACGCGCGCGCACGCGGCCACCAAGGCGATCGTCGCGACCCAGGTTGCGGCCGGCACCCGCGCGGCCGACGCGGTGACACCGCAGCTCAGCGGTGCGCTGTTCGGCACCGACGACCTGCGCAATGCCGTCGCGTCGTTCCTGCGCGACGGCCCCGGCAAGGCCACCTACACCGGCCACTGAGCGTCGCTGCAGGCTCGGGCGCCGGCACGCCACCCACATCGGGCTGACCCGACAGACGCCAATTATTTGTCGCCGCGGCGACGGATTGTTGGCGTCTGCTCGACACCGCCTTGGGTGGTGACCGACAGCGGCGTCGAACGCCGCACCGCGAATCGCTGCGGGTGACGTTCAGCGCAGGGCGGAGCGCCAGGCGTTCGGGCCGGGCGTCAGCTGCCGCCGGTGCAGGGCCGACGGGTCGTCCCAGCCGCCGCGACGGACCCGCGGCGCGGACTCGTCACCACCCCCGGCCGCGGACACCAGCGCCGTCAGGACCGCGAGCTCTTCCGGGGTCGGCGAGCCGCCGACCACCCGCAGCAGCGCCGGCCGCGCCTGCTCGTTGTCGCTCATAACGGGATGTTCCCGTGCTTCTTCGGCGGCAGCGACTCGCGCTTGTTGCGCAGCATCCGAAGCGAACGCACGACGAACGCACGCGTCTGCGACGGCGGCAGCACCGTGTCGATGTATCCGCGGTCGGCGGCGACGTAGGGGTTGAACAGCTCGTCCTCGTACTCCTGCACGAGCTTCGCGCGCAGTTCCTCGGGATCGTCGGCCTTGGCCAATCGCTTGCGGTAGAGGATGTTCGCCGCGCCCTGCGCACCCATCACCGCGATCTGCGCCGTCGGCCACGCGACGTTGATGTCCGCGCCCAGGTGTTTCGAGCCCATCACGTCGTACGCACCGCCAAATGCCTTGCGGGTGATCACCGTGACCTTCGGGACCGTCGCCTCGCAGTACGCGTAGATCAGCTTCGCGCCGCGGCGGATGATGCCGGTGTGCTCCTGGTCGACACCGGGCAGGAAGCCGGGCACGTCGACGAGCGTCAGCACCGGGATGTTGAACGCGTCGCACGTACGCACGAAGCGTGCCGCCTTCTCCGAGGCGTCGATGTCCAGGCAGCCCGCGAGGTGCGTCGGCTGGTTCGCGACGACGCCGATCGGATACCCCTCGATACGGCCGAACCCGACGAGGATGTTCGGCGCGAACAGCTCCTGCACCTCGAGGAAGTCGCCGTCGTCTAGCAGGTGCGAGATCACCTCGTGCATGTCGTACGGCATGTTGGCCGAGTCCGGGATGAACGTGTCGAGGAACGCGTCCGACTCGTCGGGCACGTCGCTGACGTCCGACTCGTACACCGGCACCGGGTCGAGGTTGTTCGACGGCAGATAGCTCAGCAGCGATTTGACGTAATTGATCGCGTCGTCCTCGTCCGAGCCGAGGTAATGCGCGTTGCCGCTCTTGGTGTTGTGCGTGCGGGCGCCGCCGAGCTCCTCGAGGGTGACGTCCTCACCGGTGACCGTCTTGACGACATCGGGTCCGGTGATGAACATCTGTGACGTCTTGTCGACCATGACGACGAAGTCGGTCAGCGCGGGGGAGTAGACGTGCCCACCCGCCGCAGCGCCCATGATCAGCGAGATCTGCGGGATGACGCCGGACGCCTTCACCGTGCGGTGGAAGATCTCGCCGTACAGGCCGAGCGAGACGACGCCCTCCTGCAGCCGTGCGCCGCCGCCCTCGTTGATGCCGACCACGGGGCAACCGGTCTTCATCGCGAAGTCCAGCACTTTGACGATCTTCTCGCCGTACACCTGGCCGAGCGCACCGCCGAAGACGGTGACGTCCTGGCTGAAGACGGCGATGGGCCGACCGTCGACGGTGCCGCAGCCGGTGATCACGCCGTCCCCGAACGGCCGGTTCTTCTCCATCCCGAACGACGTCGACCGGTGCCGGGCGAACTCGTCGAACTCCATGAACGAGCCCTCGTCGAGCAGCGCGAGGATGCGTTCGCGGGCGGTCATCTTGCCCTTGGCGTGCTGCTTCTCGACGGCCCGCTCGGAACCCGCGTGCACTGCCTCGTCGTAACGCCGCTCGAGCTCGACCAGCTTGCCGGCCGTGGTGTGCGGGTCGATGTCTGGCCCAACCGCGTCTGCTGCCATGGCATCGGAGCCTAGTGGCGCCGTGCGGACCGGCCCGCCGCAGGTGACCGATCTCGCGGACGCCCGGACGGCCGCGGTTACGGTGACCGCATGCCGCGCGCCCCGCTCGACGTCGCCGTGCTGCGCGCCCGGCTGCCCGCCCGCTGGATGCGGCTGGAGGTCGTCGAGCAGACCGGATCCACCAACGCCGACCTGCTCGCCGGGTCCGGCCCGGACGCGTTGCGCGTGCTGGTCGCCGAACACCAGAGCGAGGGCCGCGGGCGGCTGGACCGCGGCTGGTCGTCGCCGCCGCGCGCCGGCCTGCTGTTCTCGGTGCGGGTGCGCCCGGACGTCGGGCTCGCGCAGTGGGGTTGGCTGCCGTTGCTGTCCGGGCTGGCGCTGGCCGAGGCCGTCCAGGACCGCACCGGCGTCGCGACCGCGCTGAAGTGGCCGAACGACCTGCTCGCTGCGGCGTCCGGCGCCAAATTGGCCGGTGTCCTCGCCCAGACGACCGGGCCGGACGCCGTCGTCGGGGTCGGCCTGAACGTCGACACCCAGCGCGCGGAGCTGCCCGTTCCGACGGCCGGTTCGCTGGCGCTCGAGGGGGCGTCCGAGGTCGATCGCACCGAGCTGCTCGCGGCGATCCTCGACCGGCTCGACGACCGGCTCACCGCGTGGGCGGCAGCGGCCGGTGACGCCGAAGCGAGCGGCATCGCGGCGGCCTATCGTGCCCGGTGCGTGACACTCGGCAGCGACGTCCGCGTCGACGTCGAGGGCAGCGCGCCGCTCCTGGGCACCGCGCGCGACGTCGACGACACGGGCCGGCTCGTGCTGGCGACCGCGCACGGCGAGCAGCGAATCGGTGCCGGCGACGTCACACACGTCCGGCCGGCGCCCGGATAGCCTCACACCCGTCGAGGGGAGGTCGTCGTGGCGTATCCGGAGAAGATCCTCGCCGAGGACGAGCAGGTGGTCGAGCGGCTGCACCCGCACTGGATCACGCTCGTGCCGGCGACGCTGTGGTTCCTCGTGATCTGCGCCGCGGCCGGCTTCGGCATCGCGAAGGCGCCGGACAGCGGCACTGCTCGCGAGGCCGCGGTCATCGCCATCGTCGTGGCGGCCGTGCTGCTGGTCTGCTGGCTCACGCTCGGGCCGGCCATCCGCTGGCGTACGACGCATTACATCTTCACCACGCACCGCGTCCTGATCCGCCGCGGCGTGCTGCGCCGGGTCGGCCGCGACATCTCGCTGCAGCGCATCAACGACGTCGGGTTCGTGCAGTCGCTGTGGGACCGCATCGTGGGCGCCGGCACGCTGACCATCGAGTCGGCCGGCGAGCACGGGCAGGAGACGCTGACCGACGTGCCGCGCTCGGACGACCAGCAGCAGCTGATCAACAGGCTGATCGAGCAGGACGGCGAGCGCCGTTCGCGCCCAGCCTACGGCGTGGCGCCGCAGCGCGGCGACGAGTGGGACGAGTATCGGCAGGACTACCCGACGCGCGGGTTCCGCGAGCACGGCTGAACCGCACAAGGGTGCTGGTGCCGGCGGGTGCGAGCCCCCCAGCCGGATCCCGCCGGCACCAGCTCACGCGTCCGAGGACACGTGCTCAATGCGACGTGTGCGCGAGGCACACATCGCATTGCGAGGCGGCGTCGGCGGTGATCGCCACCGACGCACTAAGACGTTTTGCCGTCCTCATCGAAGTGCCGGCAATCCGGATGCGGACGCAGTGCTCAGGACGACGACGATCGTCGCGGCGCACAGGCACGCCGCGAGCGGCACGCGGGTGCGACAGGCCACCGCGACTGCGACGGGACCTCCGGGGTCGGCTTCCGACGACGCGCCTGCAGCCGCGTCTGCGCCGCTCAGGGCGGCCGTGGCAAGCACGCCGAGCAGCAGGGCGGTCCACGAGAGCCAGCCCAGGTAGAGCCCGAGCATGGCGACAAGCGCGCCTGCGCTCGCGTCGAGCCGCTGGGTGACCGCTCCGATGCCGAACACAACCGCGACCAGCGCGGCACCCCCGACTAGTCCACGCGCAATGCGCCACCAGTCGCCGTCCACGACGGCAGGCGTCGCGAGCAGCACGGCAGCCACGATCAGGGACGGCCGTACGACGGCGCTCGGCACCCGGCGCAGGTCGACGTCGATCATCGCCACGGTCACCACGACGGTGGCGAGGTAGAGGTAGGCCGGCAGGGTCGCGGTCACACCGAAGCACAGGGTCACCGCGACGAACAGCGCGCCGGTCGCAGCTTCTACCAGGGGGTACCGAGCGCTGATCGGCAGCTCGCAGTCGAAGCAGCGTCCGCGCAGGACGAGCCAGCCGAACACCGGAACGTTGTGCCGCGACCTGATGCGCGAGTGGCACCGCGGGCAGTGCGACGGCGGAGACACCACCGACTCGCCGCGCGGCACGCGGTGGATGACGACGTTGAGGAACGACCCGACCGCGAGGCCGAGGACACCCGCGGCGATCGCGAGCACGACGACGAAGCTCATGGTCCGTACCTCCTCACGTCATCGTTGGTGCAGCTGCGGGACCGCAGCCAGGCCCTGACCGCCCCGGTCGTTGCCTGGCCGCGGCCCCGCTTTCTGCTGTCCGCCAGGTGCCTCCCCAGACAAGGCGGACGTTGTGCCGGATCGAGCGGACACGGCCTGCCGGCCGTGCCCGCTGATCCGGCCGACGCACCCGAAGGGTGCGGCGTCGAGCGAGCACTCGGTCTCCTACGGAGTGCCCGGGCTTGCAGACGGCGTCGCCGCTGCGGGCGCCGCAGCTGACGACGGTCGGACGAATGCAGTCATGGTGAGCGTCATCGTCTGGTCGCTATGAGCGCCGGGCTGGGTGCCCGCGGTGCCGATGGTGACGCCGCTGACCAGCAGTGCGCGGGGCTGGTGCAGCTGCAGTCGAGTGAGAAATGCCGTCAGGTTGCTGGTCGTGCCGCTGACCGCGGCCGTGATCGCCACGGAGTAGAGACTGCTGGACGCGACGACCGCCCCGCTAGCGGCCGTACTGCTGGGCGACGCACTCGGTGACGCGCTTCCCCCGCTGGCGCTGCCGGTGGGCGCAGCGGGTGCTGCGCTGGCCGAGGGCGCGGCAACGGTCAGCGTGGAAACGCTGGTGGAGGTCGCGCGGGCGATTGCCTGCAGGGAACGCAGCAGGCTCGGGTTGGCCGACTGATCGTCGAGCGACGGCAGGCCCGCCTGGGCCTGGGCCAGGGCCGCCCGGTAGGTCGGTAGCTTCTTCTGCTCCGCCGTGAGACTCACGATGCGCGATTGCAGTGTCGTTGCCTGCAACTGGGCGTTCGCCACCTGACCCTGCACGTCCGCCGTCTCGGCGCGCTGCGGGCTTATCAGGAAAAAGTAGCCGACGACGGCCATGAGCAGGGCGACGGCGACGCCACCGCCGAGCCAGAATCGTTCGGTGCGGGTACGGGTCATGTCAATTCGCTTCCTGGGAACCGCGCGAGACGCGCGAGCGCTTTTTGCTGACGTGCCGCGTCGAGTGGCCCTCGGCGTGTGGCTTGACCACGGGCGAGTGCGTTGCGGGTCGGGGACGCGCTGTGCTCGGAGCTGGCACGGCGTTCACTGCGGCAGCGGGGGTCGTCGTTCTTGCGTCAGGGGCGGCGGTAGCCCCTTGACTCGCGCTCGGCGCCGCCGCGTACCGATTGCTCAGTACGGCTTTCGTCAGGGACAACGTAATCGTGAAGATCATGCTGTGCGCTGACACGCCGGGCGTCCCCGCGACGGCCGATACGGTGGACGGGTTGACGGCGGTGATGCCGTTGATCGCCGAGAGTCCGCTGACGTAGGTCGCGACCGAGGCCCAGCTGCGCGCCACGCCGGATAGTGTCATCGTGCCGATGATCGGCTGCGCGGACGTGATCGGCGCAGTGTTCGTGGCGTCGCCCGCACCGTCAGCGGCATTGGGGCCGGGAAGCTGCGCTGCAACAGCGGTGAGTTGTAGGCCGGCCGGCGCGGGGCGCGCCAGCTTGTTCAACAGCGCCGTCCACGAAACGTCGTCGACCATCGCACCCGCCAGCTGGGTCCGGATGCTCTGCGTGTCGGCCTTGGTAGTGAGCAGGGTGCTGAAGCCTTCTGACTGACGGGTCAACGACGCAGTCCGGTCGTTTGCGGCTGAGAGGTCACTACGCGCGCTACTCGTCTGCTCGCGCGCCAGCGCGTCGCCGAGCACGACGAGCGCGACGAGCCCGACCATGACGACGGCCAGTCTCCGCTTGAGGAAGGCAACCCGCCGTCCGACGAGAATCTCGTCCGGCATCAGGTCTGCGGTGATCGTCGACAGCGGTTCGGACACGTGTGCGCCCGACACCAGTGGCGGCCCGACGGGCGGCTCGATGACGGTAGTCATGACGCTGCTCCCAGATTAAGGCCGACCGAGACCGCCGCTGCGGCCCGGAATTCCATCAGCTCGTCGCGGCTGTCCCGGTGCTGCGCGGAGCGCACGAAGCGCAGCGGGTCGCCGGCGCGCACCGGCACGTTGGTGCTCGCGTGCAGTTCGTCGGCGAGCCCTGGTAGCAAGGAAGCTCGCCCGACGACCGTGACGTGGTTCAGGGACCGCTGGTGTCCGTTGTTGAGATAGAACGTCACCGAGCTACGGAGCTCGCTGATCAGCGGGCGCAGCGCGTCGCGGACAGCATCGACAGCGTCGCTGCGCAGCTGCGGCGGCGCTTCGCCGAGTGACCGCTTGAGGGAGTCTGCCTCAGCAGTGGACAGGCCGAGCCGCGCGCTGAGCATGCGGGTGATCTCTTCGCCGCCGCGGGGAATCGTGCGCACGATCTCCGGCACGCCGCCACGGTGGATGACCAACACAGTGGTGCTCGCGCCGATGTCGACGATCGCCTCGGCGCCGGTGGTCGCGGAGGCGACTGCGCGCAGCACCGCGAAGGCTGCGAGGTCGACGTGCTCCACATGAAGCCCTGCTCGCTCGACCGCCTGGACCGTCGCGAGTACCGGCTCTTTGGGCGCCGCGATGAGCAGCCCGCGCACGGTTTCCTTCTTCGGTGCGTCTTCGAGCGGACGGAACGAGAAGATCGCTTGCTCGATCGGCATCGGCACGGAGTCGCGCACCTGGTGCGGCAGTGCCTGCTTCATCTCTTTTGGTGGCAGATTGGCGATCTCGACCTCGCGGACCACGACCTGACGGTGCGAGATGCCGAGACGGACCTTCTTGGAGCTGAACTTCTCGTTCGACCAAAGCGTTCGGACGGCATCGGTGACCGCGCGCTCGTCCTTGATGACGCCGCCGGACATGGCGCCGTCGGGCAGCGCGACGTCACCGAAGAGGTCGATCATCGGCCGGCCCTTGCCGCGCCGCACCTCGGCGGCACGGACCGAGACCGAGCCGATGTCGAGTCCGATCGAAACGGGGTTGGCCATCAGAAACTCCTTGCATATGGGGAGCGGCGCGGCGTGGTCATCACGAGCCCGCCGAGATGCTGACGATGTTCCAGACGCGCGGGTTAGTGCTGTACCGGGCGCTCGGCACGTATTGCAGGTTCCCGCGTTGAAGATCGACATAGTTGTACTGGAGGACGGTGCCGGTCCGGGCGACATTGCCGCCACTGCTGTTCTGCACCCCGTTGGCGCCGCGATGTGATTGGTAGATGCCGCCGTTGACGGTCAGATTGCCGACAAGCGTGCCGCGGTCGTAGTTGTCGGTCCGCAGCGAGCCGGTGAGGGTGAATACGGCCGCATCGATTGTTCGGTTCCCGCTGGCGATCATGTTCGTGTACTGCGCCTGCGGTGCCCATGAGTAGAAGGTCCCGTTGCCTGAGACGACGCCATTTGACGTCAGCCCGGTTAGATCGTTCGGGCAGAAACCAGCCGTCGTCTGCGTGATGTCTGCTGTGGCCTGGTCGGCGCAGTACACGGGGTGGTAATTGCGGACGTCGTTGCCGGCGGTGATGCTCACCGGATTGGAGGACGAGCTGTCGTTACCGCTCCCTTTTGTGACGTCGCCGGTGATCTCCACGTTGTTCTGCGCGATCAGGCTCAGCGTGCCCTGATTGACACCCTGAACGTAAAGGTCACCGGGCTGTGAGGTTCCGGACGAGCCGGCCGCGGCGCCTGCCGACGTAGCGCCGATCGCATACTGCGTCACGTCCTTGGGGTTCGGGAACATGCTCGCTGTGCTGGCCGGGGTGAAGTTCCAATTCGTCTGGGTGCTCGTCAGCGTGAACTGGGCGACGTCGCTGCCCCAGGTTGAACGGGACTTGGTCTCGTGATACACGGTGACTGTCACCGGCGTGACGGTCTGGGTCTCGTTTGCCGCGCTCAGCGGGGAGAACAACGAGTCGCCGGACACCGCAGACGTCGGCGTGGCGCCGACGGTCGTGTTCGTTACGACGGGCGTTCCCGCGGTGGCCGTGGCGACATACCGACTGGTCGTTGTGGTCTGGCTGCTCAGGTCATTGGTGACGAGGGTGTCAAGGCACGTCGCCTGCGAACTCGCGTCACCGGACAGGCACGTGCTGGCCGCGATGTCGCTCTGGATTTTTGAGCGGAGTGTGCCGTACCCGTTCGTCGAAGCTGACGGTGTCGCTGTGCTGGACAGGTTGCCGTAATCGCATTCAAATGTCGCTCGGTCAGCCCAGTTGGTGAGTGCCGAGCATTTCTGGCTACCGCGTGAATCCGCAGTCCAACCGGTTGCCGAGGTGGCATCGGTGGCCGTGGTCACGCCCGTCCACGCACACTTGGCGTTGGCGGTTGCCGCGTACTTCGTGGAGCCCGAGCAACCCGAGGACAGCGCGGACGTCGAGTGGTTGTGCGCAGAGGGGGACGGATCGGCGGCGGTGCCGCCGGTCGCCGGCAGGTAGAAAATTTCGTTACTGGCCGATGGCGAGGTTGCGGTGGTCAGCGTCGACTGCGGCCACGTCCCGCTGCTCGGCGTGTTGAGGTTCTTCGCATAGATGGTGCCGCTACCGGTCGTCGTGTAGTTGTAGGTCCAGCCCGCGACACCTTTCGAGACGTCGTTGGGGTAGCAGCCCGTGTCCGCGCCGGAGGCTTTCGACTTCGTCGCCGGGCTGGTCACTGTTGCCGTGCCGTCGCCGTTGAGCACGACTCGGGTCGGCCCGTAGTAGACGCAGCTGTTGGTCTCGACTCCGTCGGTGCCGATCGTGGTCGGCAGCGTGATGTCCTGGGTAGCGAGCTCGGGCGATTGGCCCGACGGGTCCACGGTGGCGCCCTTCTCGTTCTGCCGGTAATACAGGTTGTTCGATGGGGCCGGGCTGTCGTGCCCCGGGTAACCCCACAGGGTGTCGACCGGCGACTTGAACAATGGTCCGTTGCCGCCGAGGTCACTGACTAACAGCGCGTCGCGTGTGTAGGTCGGCCCGTTCGCCACCATGCCGGTCGTGAAGACGAGTTCGCACTGGCCCGTGTGCGTTGTCGCGCTCCCGTTCACGGTTCCGGTCTCTTGCCATGTGGAGCCGACCGAGGCGCGTCCTTTTAGCGTCGCTGAGTCGCTGTAGTAATGCTGTCCGCACACTGAATCGGGGTACGTGACGGCCGCCTTTGCGCCATTCCAGGAAGCGACCTGCGGCACCGAACCGCTGTAGTTCGTCTGGCCGTAGACGCTCGAGTCGGTGATATCTATGTTGCGCTGGGTGAAGTAGTTGTCGAAGAACGTGGGTGACTGCGACTCGTAATCGGTGTAGTAGCCGTAGCGCAGGATGCTGGGATTGAGAGACAGGTCGGCGATCAGCGTGCGATTGACGCCGTCTTCCGTGCCGGTCGAGGTCAGTCGGACATCCTGATCGGCAGTCACCGAGGTGGCAGTCGTCCAGTGGAACGTCTGCGCGGTGCCTAGCGACGGTCGGTTGAGGCTTGCGCTATCGGCGCCGAGGGCCTGTGGGCAGATGCGCGTCTCCGACCGACACGCCGGCACGTTGGTCAAGTAGGCGACGGCGTCGTTGATGCCCGACTGAGCGGCCAGGAGCGCGGCCGCGACATCCTGACTCTTCTTGCTCGCGATGATGTTCGGCGCCGCCACGGAGAAGGTCGTGGCCAGGCCGATCATGGCCATCGCGGTTACCAGCAGGACAAAGACCAGGGCGAACCCGCTCTCGTCGCCGTCGCGCCGGCCCAGCCGCGACGCGATCACGACACGGCTCCGGTGATGGCGACGCCGGATTGCACGACCTGCGCGTTCGTCCCTCGTGCGCCCTGCACGGTCAGGGTGATCTGAACCAGGGATACGGACGCTGCATTCGTTGTGACGGTGCAGCTCGACGACGGATCGGTGGCGTCCGAGCAGTACGTGAACACGGTCGAGTTGGTGACGCCGCTGACCAGCGCGGTCTTCGAGGTGGCGGTCGTCGGATACGTCGCGGGCGCGATGCTGCCCTGTGGCGCGTACAGATACTGAAAAAGGGTCCCGTTCGTCAGCTGGATGTCGACCTTCGTCGGAGCTCCGCGGAGCGCAGTGCCGCTGCGGTTGGTCGCAGCGATGTTCGCGTAGAAAGTCACGTCCGTCGCCGTCATGTTCACGAAGCGGTTCGTAGCGTCGCCCGGACTCGCCGTGGGCGTGTCGGCGACCTGCAGAAGCTTGGTCACCTGGGCGACTGCCGTCCGAGCGGTGGCACCCACCAGGCTTTGCTCCGTGACGCGGTTCGCCTGCGCCTCCGTGCCGATGAAGAAGCTGACCGCGACCGCGCCCACGACGGATAGCAGAGTCATCCCGACGATGACCTCGACGAGCGTCATGCCGGCGTCGTCGCGTCGGCGCGCCCGCTTCAACATGCCAGTTCCTGAGCCATGGTGACCGTGCGCGCCGTGCTGGCCGGAGGCCACGTGACGATGCTCTTCACCGTCATGTAGGGGTTCGTGTCGTAGTTCGGCGGCAGCGGGCATGAACCGGTGACCGTGCGCGTCACGGTGTAGGTGGTGCTGCCGACCACGACGGACCTTGCAGCTATGGCTGCAGGGTAAGTGGGGTAGCGCAAGGCCTGCGCAGCCTGCTGATCCTGCTGGGCGAGGTTCGCTGCGGCGACCCGGTTGCCGGAATTGTTCGAGGTGCTCGTGACATTGACCGACGCCGTGACGCTGGCGGCGCCGACGACGGCGAGAAGAGTGAAGGAGACCAGCGCCTCGAGCACTGTGAAGCCGGCGTCGCCGGTCGTTGTGCTGTCCGCAGGGCCTCGATGGAGCGGGGGGCGGACCCTGGGGGGCATGGGTCACCTCCATCTTGGGCTAGGAGGGATGTGGAGTTGAGAGTCGAGCGGTGGGGGGGGGGGGCCCAGCGCCCCCCCCCCGGGGGAGGTTACGCGGGGGGCCGCCGCAGGGTGGCGCCGGCGGGGGGTGGGAGCG
>NZ_CAXTQF010000001.1:113829-162885 GCF_964246335.1 uncultured Jatrophihabitans sp.
CCCCGCCCCTGCGAGAGATTCCGCGGTCAGCCGCCGATGGTGCCGCCGGCCGTGCTGTCGTACGTGTACTCGTTGCCGGCCGAGTCGGCGTTCTTGTGGCCGTTCGTGTTCCAGGCCGCCAGCGTGAAGCTCGCCGAGCTGGTGCCCTGCGCGTACTTCAGGTGCGTGCCGGACGACAGCTTCGCCGTCTCGGTGGTGGTGCCGCACGTGAACTGCAGCGAGCCGGTCGCGTCGGCGCCGCCGGTCGGTACCGCCGGGTAGGCGTTGCTGTTCTCGCTGTAGCACTGGCTCAGCGTGCTGACTGCCGCGCGCAGGTCGGACTGCGCCGACTTGTCGGCCGCGCCCTTCTCGTAGTTGAGGTACAGCGGGATGGCGATCGCGATCAGGACGCCGATGATGACGACGACGACCAGCAGCTCGATGAGGGTGAAGCCACCGTCCTCGGCCTTCTTGTCCTCGCGGATCGCGATCAGCTTGTCGAGCGTGTTGCGGAACATCTGAGCCTCCGTGGACTCTAGGGGGACACTCCGGAGCGGGCGTTCCGGAGCCGTGCGGCCGGTTATGGGGCGGACCGCTCCGTGCGAGTGCACGGAAGTGTGGATGGGGCCATCACTGGCCCCCTGCGACGTGCTGGTACACGGTGAACATCGGCAGGTAGAGGCAGATCACCATGACTCCGACCAGCGCGCCCATGACGACGACCATCAGCGGCTCGATGGCGGCGGTCAGGGACTCGGTGGCGACCTCGACCTCGTGGTCGTAGAAGTCGGAGATCTTGTCGAGCATGCTGCTGATCTGACCGGTCTCTTCGCCGACCTCGATCATCTGCACGACCATCTGCGGGAACACCGGGTGCTCGGCCAGCGGGGCCGACATGGTGTTGCCGGCGCGAATCGAGTTGCCGACGTCCTTCATGGCCGCGCCGATGACGGCGTTGCCGGTGGTGCCGCCGACGACGTCGAGGGCTTGCATCACGGGGACGCCCACGGCGAGCAGGGTGCCGAAGTTGCGCGCGAAGCGGCTGATGGCGATCTTCGTGAACAGCGGGCCGAAGACCTTGATCTTCAGCTTCAGGCCGTCGAAGCGCAGCCGGAACGCCGGGTCATTGCGCAGTTTGCGTTTGAACAGCTTGGTCCCGGTGATCACGATCACTGCCAGCAGCGGCAAGATCCAGCCGGCGTTGTGGCTCGTGGTGACGATGATCCGCGTCGGCAGCGGGAGCGTGCCACCGAGATTCTTGAACATCTTCTCGAACACCGGGACGATGAAGATCAGCACGCCGGTGATCATCAGCAGGCTGAAGCAGATGACGATGGTCGGGTAGGTCATCGCCGACTTGATCTTGGCCCGCAGGTTGGCGTCCTTCTCGAAGTTGACGGCGAGGCGCTCGAGTGCGGCGTCCAGGAAGCCGCCCGTCTCGCCGGCGTTGATCATTGCCACCATGATCTGCGGGAAAATCTTGTCGTGCTTCGCCATCGCCTGGGACATGGACGACCCTCGTTCGATGTCGCGTCGCACCTCGCGGATGGCCTTGGCCAGAGCCGGCTTCTCGGTCTGCTCCTCGAGAATGGTCAGCGAGCGCAGCAGCGACAGACCCGAGCTCGCCATCGTCGCGAACTGGCGACTGAAGATCGCGAGGTCTTTGAGCCCGACCCCGTTGCCCATGCCGGGCAGGCGGATCTCCCGGTTGAGGCCGGTCCCGGAATGCTGGACGGTGAGCAGCGTCAACCCCTGGGCCCGCAACCCGGCCGCGACGGCGGCCTCGTCCGGCGCGTCCATGGAGCCCTTGCTGCGGTGGCCCTTGGCGTCGACCGCCTCGTACGCGAACGTCCGCTCCTTGGCGGCCTTTTCCGCGGTTGGGGCGCTCATCGGGCGCCTCCGGCCAGCCGGCGGAACTCCTCGGGCGCGTGGCAGATGTTCAGAGCCTGGTCGTAGCCGACGAGGCCCTCGTGCACGCGCTGCGCGAGGTGCGCGTCGAAGGTCAGCATGCCGTCGCCGCCGGAGGACTGCATGAACGACGGGATCTGGTGGTTCTTGCCCTCGCGGATCAGGTTGCGGATCGCGGCGGTGGCGAACATGACTTCGCAGACCACCGTTCGGCCCTTGCCGTCGGGACGGCGTGCGAGCGACTGCGTGACCACGCCTTGCAGCGCCGTCGACAGTTGCGCGCGGATCTCCTGCTGCTGGTGCGCCGGGAACATGTCGATGACGCGATCGATCGTCTGGGCCGCGGACTGCGTGTGCAGCGTGGCGAGGACGAGGTGGCCGGTCTCGGCAGCGGTCAGCGCGGTGGACACCGTTTCGAGGTCGCGCATCTCGCCGACGAGGATGATGTCCGGGTCCTGGCGCAGGACGTGCTTGAGTGCCTCGGCGAAGCTGTGCGTGTCGACGCCGAGCTCGCGCTGGTTGACTACGCACTTCTTGTGCGCGTGCACGAACTCGATCGGGTCCTCGATCGTGACGATGTGGTCCTTGCGCGTGCGGTTGGCGAGGTCGAGCAGCGCCGCGAGCGTCGTGGTCTTGCCCGAGCCCGTCGGGCCGGTCACTAGGACGAGCCCGCGCGGCAGCGCGGCGAACCGCTCGATCTGCTCGGGGATGCCGAGTTCGTGCAGCTGCTTGATCTCGTAGGGGATCGAGCGCATGACCGAGCCGAACGAGTTGCGCTGCTGGTACAGGTTGATGCGGAAGCGGGAGACGCCGTCCAGGCTGTAGGCGAGATCGAACTCGAGGTCGCGCTCGAACTGTGCCCACTGGCCGGGCGTGACGACGCAGCGCACGATGGCCTCGGTGTCCGCGGGCCGGAGCACGTCGTCGAAGCCGGCGAGCGGCGTGAGGTCGCCGTGGATACGGGCCATCGGCGGCCGGCCGACGGTGATGTGCAGGTCAGACCCGCCGGCGCGGACCATCGCGGTCAGCATGGCGTTGAGCTGGGTGCGCGCGTAGTCGTCGTGGTTCAGGCCCTTGGCAAGCGCGCTGTCGCGCGTCGCGTGCCGGACGACCGGTGCGCTGTGCGCGGGGCCGTCGACGCTCGGCGGCAGCGAAGGCGAGGCGGCCGGCAGGTCCGCGATGGGCGCCGCGTCGAGCAGCGCACCGGTGTACAGCGCGACGGACGAGCCGGCCATGTCGGCTGGCTGCGTCAGCGGCGAGAATGCGTCCACCGGGGGTCCTTTCGGGCACGAACGAGAATCGATCGGCCTCGCGCAACCCCCGCAGGTGCACGAGATAAGAAATCAGCTCACACAGATTTCATGTTTGCTCAGCGTGAAGACTAACCGAGACACGGCGAAATCTAACGTCTAGTTCACAACTTTTTTGCGCCCGACGTGCGAATGCTGGACTGTGTCCGGATTTGTCCGCACTTCAGGCGGTGAATCAACGCAGGGCTTGGACGTTTCCGGTGTCGTGCAACCGACGGAAACCGGTTCAGACGGTGACGCGGAAGATCTCTGCCACCGTCGTCTCGCCTGCGATCGCCTTCATCAGGCCGTCCTCGCGCAGCGTGACCATGCCCTCCGCGACCGCGACCCGTTTGATCTCGGTGGCGGTGGCGTGCTGGACGGCCAGTCGCTCGATCTCTTCGGAGACCGGCATGACCTCGTTGACGGCGAGCCGCCCGCGGTAGCCGGTGTTGCCGCACGAGCGGCAACCGATGGCGCGCCAGAGCTTCTCGGGCATCTCGACATGCGCAGGCCACGCGCGTCCGTCGAATTCGCTCGGGGACGGTACGTACGGTTCCTTGCACCAGTCGCACAGCCGGCGGGCCAGGCGTTGCGCCATGACGCAGTCCAGCGAGGAGCCGACGAGGAACGGTTCCACGCCCATCTCGATCAATCGGGTGGGTGCCGACGGCGCGTCGTTGGTGTGCAGCGTGGACAGCACGAGGTGACCGGTAAGTGCGGCCTCGATGCCGAGTTGCGCAGTGGCGCGGTCCCGGATCTCGCCGATCAGCACGACGTCGGGGTCTGAGCGCAGAATTGCCGGAAGCACGGCTGCGAAGTTCAACCCGGCCTTGTTGTTGACCTGCACCTGGTTGACGCCGGGAAGTCGGTATTCGACCGGGTCCTCCACCGTGATGATGTTGACCTCGGGCTTGCTGATCTCGGAGAGTGTCGCGTAGAGCGTCGTCGACTTGCCCGAGCCGGTCGGCCCGGTCACCAGCACCATGCCGTGCGGCTTGGTGAACGACGCCGAGAAGCGCTCGTAGCTGCGGTCGGTGAAGCCGAGCCTGCGCAGCTGGAGGTCGATGCCGCCGGTGTCCAGCACGCGAAGGACGATCTTCTCGCCCCAGACGGTCGGCAGCGTGGCGAGCCGCAGATCGACCTTGTTCGCGTCCAGTCGCACGGTGATGCGACCGTTCTGCGGCACACGCCGCTCCGTGATGTCGACGCTTGCCATGATCTTCAGGCGCGAGATCAGGGACGACTGGACCGCGGTCGGTACGCGGTCGACCTCGTGCAGTACACCGTCGATCCGGAAGCGCACGCGCACGTCGCTCTCGGTGGGCTCGAGGTGCAGGTCCGAAGCCCTGCTCTGGATCGCCTGGTCGATGAGGCTGTTCACGTATCGGACGACCGGCGCGTCGTCCTCGGACACCTGCACCTCGGCCTGCGCGACCTCGGCGCCGAGCGTCGAGGCCAGCTCGGCGAGGTCGGTCTCCTCGCGCTTGAGTCGGTCGATGAGCTTGCGGAGTTCGCTGCGCGCCGCGACGACCGGCTCGATCGCGAGTCCGGTGGCTGCGCGGACGTCGTCGAGGGCGAAGACATCGTCCGGGTCGGAGATCGCGACCGTCAGCGTGCCGCTGTCCATGCCGATGCCCAGCACGCGGTGCCGGACCACTGTGGAGATCGGGATGGCTTTCATGGCCGCGGCATCGAGGGGATAGCCCACGAGGTCGACGCTCTTGAGCCCACTTGCGTCCGCGGACGCCTCGGTCAGTTCCAGTTCCGTGACGATCGAGTCGTTGATCAGGACGTCACGGACGGAGCGCAGCGAGCGCTGGGCCTCGTCGGCTGCCTCTTGCAGAAGGTGCGCATCGATGCCGCGTGCCTGCAGGGCATCGAGCAGCGGGCGGTGCGTGGCGTACATGCCTGCCTCCTGCCCGGCTGCTTCGGTGTCATGGACGGTTGTCCATGGCGGCCGGTCTCACCGGGTGTCCAGGGTCGCGTCGAGCGCCCGGCACAGGCGTCGAGAACGCGGTGCGGGGCGATGCGAAACTGCTCCTGGGGCGGCGGTGGACCGGCAGGCTGTGCAGTCCTCGACGGGTCGCGGCGAGGAGTCGAACTCGTGCGCGTGGTCCGCCCCCAGCCCGAACGTCAGCACCCCATATTTACCCGGTTGCGGCTAACGTAAACCAAACACAGTCACGTATCTGGCGCGAACTGAGTCGGCCAGCGGCAACCGTTCAGCCGTTGATGTACTGCTCCAACTGACCGCGGTCGTCCTCCAGCTGCCGCATCCGGCTGGACACGACGTCGCCGATGGAGACCAGGCCCGTCAGCCGGCCGTCGTCGATCACCGGCATGTGCCTGATGTGCCGCTGCGTCATCGTCTCGGCGATGCCGTCGACCGCGTCGCCGCTGGCGCAGCTGAGCACGGTCGACGTCATGATCTGCTCGACCGGCTGCTCGAGCACGGCGGCACCGTCCGCGGCGAGACGACGCACGACGTCGCGTTCGCTGGCGATCCCGACGACGTCATCACCGTCGACGGCCACGAGGGCGCCCACGTTGTGCTCAGCCAGTGTGGCGAGCAGCGTGGCGACCGTCTCCGACGGCACGATCGTGAACACCTCGGCGGCGTCGCGGGCTCGCTTGTGCCTGAGGACGTCGGCGATCTGCACGGCAACCTCCTTCGAAGCTCTGTTCTAGCGAGCTTGCCCCAGAGGCTGCGATAGCACCAGAGCAGACGTCTCGACCGACCGGTCATGCGGCGTCGCGGTGGCCTGGGGCGCCGGCAGGGGCGAGCTTGCGAGCCGGCCACGGATCCATTCGGTGGCGAGCTCGCTGGGCATCGGCTTCGCGATGTACCAGCCTTGAACGCCGTCGCAGCCGACCTTCTCCACCAGATGCAGCTGGTCCTGCGTCTCGACACCCTCCGCGATGGCCGGTACACCCAGCGCGTGAGCGAGTCCGACCAGCGTGGCGAGGATGTCGAACGCACGAACGTCTTCGTCGAGCCGCGAGACGAAGATCCGGTCAATTTTGATCTCGTCGACCGGCAGGGCGCCGAGTCGCAACAGTGACGAGTAGCCGGTGCCGAAGTCGTCGAGGCTGATCAGCACGCCCATCGCGCGCAGCCGGTCGAGCGTCGCGCGGGACTGCTCGAGGTGGTGCGTCGCGACGCGTTCGGTGATCTCCAGCTGGAGGACGTCCGCGGGCAGGCGGCGCGCAGCGAGCTCGCGGGCGATCAGATCGGGCAGGTCGGCGCCGTACAGGTCGGTGGGCGAGATGTTGACCGCGACCGGCAGGTTGATGCCCTGGGCGCGCCAGGCGACGATCTGTGACAGCGCCAGGTTGATGACCTTCGCGGTCAGCAGCGGCATGATGCCCGAGCGCTCCGCGGCCGGGACGAACTGGTCGGGGCTCACCCGCCCGCGCTGCGGATGCTCCCATCGCACGAGCGCCTCGACCCCCATCGGGGTCCGGTCGTTCGCGAGCTTCGGCTGGTAGTAGAGCTCGAGCTCGTCGCGGTCGATGGCCCTGCGCAGGTCGCCGACGAGGCCCAGCCGCGACGCGGTGTTGTCGTCGTGTTCCGGCGAATACATCTCGATCACGGTGCGCTGCGCCTTGGCGCGATACATCGCGACGTCGGCCAGACGCAGCAGCGCCGCCGGGTCGGTGGCGTCGCCCGGACCCACGGCGATGCCGACCGAGAGGTCGACCTCCACGGTCAGGCCGCCGAGGGTCACCGGACCGGACACACCGTCACAAATGCGTCGTGCGACCGCGTAGACCTGCTCGCTGTCGGCGTCGAACACCATGACCGCGAACTCGTCGCCGCCGAGGCGGGCGGCGATGTCACCCACCCGGATGCTGCCCCGCAGCCGTTCGGCGAACTGGACGAGCAGCTCGTCGCCCATCTGGTGGCCGAGCGTGTCGTTGACGGCCTTGAAGTCGTCGAGGTCGATGAGCAGCAGCCCGAAGGGTGACCCTTCGCGGACGTGTGTCGCGAACGCCTGACCGAGCTCGTAGTTCAGTGTGGACCGGTTCGGCAGATGGGTCAGGTTGTCGTGTCCGGCCGCGTGCTCACGTTGGAGCGACTGCTGAGCGGTGTAGTAGACGAGCAGCAGCGGGATCAGCAGCAACGGGATCAGCGACCACCAGTGCTGCCCGACGATGACGATGAGTGGCGACAACGCGAGTACCGCGAAGTTCATCACCGCGGAGTGCCAGAAGTCCCGGCGGATGAATTCGGTGATGAACGACGTCCCGGCGACCATCGCGCCGACGAGCACGAGGTTGACGACGAAGTACACCAACCACGCCAAGGCCATCCACCACAGGTAGCTTGCATGGAAATTAGCCAACGGGTGCGCTGGCGACACCGTGACGCCGGCCGCGTACAGGACGAGCCAGGCTGCGCCCATGGCGAGCGCGTACTGCGCGGGGTTGAACAGGACCTTCCACCACGCCTTCCCGACGCGCAGGTCGGCGGCGATCGAACCCACAGCCACGACCAGGACGACCGGCCAGATGCCCCACAGGAACAGCATCGCGGCAGCGAACGCCATGGACATCACGACGCCCTCGGGATCGTGTCCACGGCCCTGGACGACGGGCAGCACCTCGAGCGCGGGGACGAGGACCGCGACGGTCACGAAGGTCGGCGCCAGACGGAATTCCGGTGTGGTCGCGAGGTGCCAGACAGCCCAGCCCATCAGCGTCCAGCCGAGTCCGACGCACGCGTACCACATGACGCTGGACAGGGAGAGCCGACGAAGCGAGAACTGCTGTCGGTTGATCGGCATCGGTCCACTCCACGGCGTGAGCGCTTGTTGGCTCGGACGCGATCTTCCAGTGGCCCCACCCAGTGTTAGATCGACGTGAAGTACATTCCCATATCGGTGCGGGATCTTGCAAGATCAGCAGGCCGGGCTCTTTTTCGCACCGCGCCGGGCAGGTCGGATGGCCTCCCGGGTCGTCCTCAGCGCGCGAGTCGGTGGCCCGCTCCGACGATGGCGTCACTCAACCGTTGCGGCTCGTCGATGGGCACGAACGTCTTGCCGTCCGCGATCTCGATCAGCGTCGCGTTGCCGAAGGCGTCGCGCAGTCGGCAGCCGAGCGCCAGCTTGAAGAAGGGGTCGGCCGCGCCCCAGACGAGCGTCACCGGCTTGCCGAAGTCGGCCAGACGGGTGGAGATGTCGAGCAGTTCCGCAGGGTCGAGAGCGGCACAGAATTTTGCGAGGTCGTGAGCGATCGCTTTGTCCTGCACCAGGGGGTCGACCCAGCTGCGGGTGAGTTCCGGGTCGAGCGCCCGACGATCGCGCACCAGCGGGCCGTAGGCGAGCGCGGAGTGCCGGATGACCGTCGCGCGGGCCGTGCGCACCCCCGCGCGGAACAACGCCGGGTGTTTGCCCGCCCGCATCGCGATCCCGAACGGCGGGGGCGGGAACTGGTCGAAGCAATCGCAGTTGGTCAGCACCAGGCGGCCGATGCGCTGCGCGTCGGTGTCGATGACGAACTGGCACAGGCCGCCGCCCGTGTCGTTGCCGACCAGCGTGACGTCGGTGAGCTCGAGGGCGGCAACGAGATCGAGCACCAACCGGGCGATGCCGCGCGGGCTCACGTCGGCGTCCTCGGTCAACGGCAGCTGGTGCGAACCCAGCGGAAGGTCCGGCGCGATCGACCGCACGCCCGCGGCGGCGAGCCGGTCGGCCACGCCGGTCCACAGCGAGCCGCTGACGAGAAAGCCGTGCACCAACACGACAACGGGTGCCTCGGGATTGCGCGGCCCGACGTCGCGATAGCGGATCCGACCCTGAGGCAGCTCGATCTCGGCGTGTTCGGCGGCGTGCGGTGCGGACATGCTGTCCTCCTACGGCGCTATCGTCGGCTCGTGACCGCTCCAACATACATACAGTCTGTATGACCAGCAACCGGCGCACCCAGGCCGATCGGACGGCCTCCACGCGCGACGCCCTCGTACGGGCCGCGCGGCCGCTGTTCGCGAGTCGGGGGTTCGCCGACGTCGGCACCGAGGAGATCGTGCGGGCAGCCGGAGTCACCCGCGGCGCGCTCTACCACCAGTTCGCGGACAAGACCGAGCTGTTCGCTGCGGTGTTCGAGGCCGTCGAGGCCGAGACGATGGCCCGGTTGGACGCGCAGGTCAGCGAGGTCGGCGAGCGCACGCCGCCCGAGCTGATGCGCTTCGGCGCCAGCGCGTGGCTGGACGCCTGCGCCGAGCCGGAGGTCCAGCGCATCGTGCTGCTCGAGGCGCCGGCCGTGCTCGGCTGGGAGCGTTGGCGCGAGATCGGCCTGCGGTACGGCTTCGGCCTGGTGCAGCAGCTGCTGGAGCTGGCCATCACCTTCGGGCACCTGCGCCCGCAGCCGACCCCGCCGCTCGCGCACGTCTTGCTCGGCGCGCTCGACGAGGCGGCGCTCTACGTCGCGCGCGCCGAGGACCCGGTGCAGGCGCGCGCCGACGTCGAGGGCGTGTTCGACCAACTGATGACCGGCGTGTTCAACGCAGGCTCCGCCGGCTGACGCGTTCGATGCCGGCGCGGCGGTACAGCTGCGCGAGATAGTGCTCGGGCGCGTAGTCACTGCGCGCGTAGCGGCGCAGGTAGTTGCGGTGCAGGTCGGCGTCGAAGTCGCGCAGCCAGTCGAGGAAGTGCTCGCGGGTGCCGCGTCGCAGGTGCAGCGGTCCGATGCCGAGCAGCCGGCCGCCGGCATCGCGGACGGCCGAGACCACCTCGCGCAGCTGCGCGGCGTCGTCGCTGAGGCCCGGCAGGATCGGCGCGATCAACGCCCCGGTGCTGATCCCCGCCGCGGCGAGCCGTGCCATGGCGTCGACCCGCCGTCGCGGGTCGGGCGCGCCGGGTTCGGTGGCCCGCCACACGCGCCGGTCGAGCGTTCCGAGCGAGAAGTTGACCGACACGTGTGCGTGCTGTGCGGCCTCGAGCAGGACATCCAGGTCGCGCACCACCAGCGGCGACTTGGTGAGGATCGAGAACGGGTTGCGGTACTCGGCGAGCGCCTGGAGCACGCCTCGGGTGAGGCGGTACTTGGCCTCGGCGCGCTGGTAGGGATCGGTGTTCGTGCCCATCGCGATCGTTTCGCCGCGCCAGTTCGGGTCGGCGAGCTCGGTGCGCAGCCGGTCCACTGCGTTGATCTTCACGACGATCTTGCGGTCGAAGTCGCTGCCGATGTTGAGGCCGAGGTACTCATGCGTCGGCCGGGCGAAACAGTACGTGCACGCGTGGCTGCAGCCGCGGTACACGTTGATCGTCCAGTTGCTCGGCGCGCGGGAGCCGTCCGGGACGTGGTTGAGGATGCGCTTGGCGGTGACGTGCAGGAACTCGAGATCGGACATGCGCCCGGAGCCGAGGTCGTGCAGGAACAGCTCGTCCGTGGCGAACAGCGCGTCGTCGTCGCTCGTGGTCTGCCATCTGAACGGATCTTGATGTTCTGGCCGGGTCATGGGTCGTCCAGCGCATCAAGATCGCCCGGTTTCGCGTCGCTCATCGGAAGTCGCGGGACTTGGTGTGCAGGCCGAGGTTGAGCCGCTCGATACGTTCGGCGAGCACGTTGATGACGCCGTCGTGCGTGTGCTCGAGCATGCCGCGGATGCGCAGGCCACCGGATTCGCGCGCCACCCGCCGGTGCCGCTCCCACACCGACTCCTCGACGATCACGTTGACCATGCCCGTCTCGTCCTCGAGGTTGAGGAACGTGACGCCACGAGCGGTGGCCGGGCGCTGCCGGTGCGTGACGACGCCGCCGACGGTCACCCTCGTGTGGTCGTCGATGCGGCGCAGCCCTGCCGCCGTGACGATGCCGAGCGCATCGAGCTGCGGGCGGATCAGCGCGGTGGGGTAGATGTCCGGTGTCATCGACGTCGCCCACATGTCGGCGATCAGCTGTTCCGGGCCGGTCATCGCGGGCAGCTGCGGCGGCACCTGCTCGTCGAAGGTCACGACGTCGAGCTGCCCGGGCCGGGCGGTGGCCGCGGCGCCTGCACTCCACAGCGCCTCGCGGCGCCCGACGCCGAAGCCGGCGAACGCGCCGGACGTGGCCAGCGCCTCGACCTGCTCCGCACCCAGCCCGACGCGCCGCGCGAGGTCGGCCATCGACTCGTAGCGCCCGCCTCGTTCCCGCTCGGCGACGATGGCCTGCGCCAGCTCGTCGCCGATCGTGCGCACCGAACCCAAGCCGAGCCGGACCGCCGGTTGCGGCGCGTGCAGGCAGGCGCACTGGGACGGCCCGTCGCCTGATTCCAGGGTGGCGCCGGCGAACGAGTGCTCCAACGACGGCTTGCGGATCTCGATGCCGTGCCGCTTGGCGTCGTGGATCAGCGACTGTGCCGAGTAGAAGCCCATCGGCTGGGCGTTGAGCAGTGCGGCGCAGAACGCGGCGGGGTAGTGCCGCTTGAGCCAGGACGACGCGTAGACGAGCAGCGCGAACGAGATCGAGTGCGACTCGGCGAAGCCGAACGCCGCGAACGCCTTGATCTTCTCGTAGATCTCGTCCGCGACCGGGCCGGCGAGACCGTTCGCCCGCATGCCCTCGTAGAGCCGCTCGCGCATGGCGTCGATGCGCTCGACGCCGCGCTTGGAGCCCATCGCGCGACGCAGCTTGTCGGCCTCGGCCGGCGAGAAACCCGCGACGTCGACGGCGATCTGCATCAACTGCTCCTGGAACAGCGGAATGCCCTTGGTGCGCGCGAGCGCGTGCTCGAGCTTGGGGTGCGGGAACGTGATCGGCTCGTCGCCGTTCTTGCGGCGGATGAACGGATGCACCGAGTCGCCCTGGATGGGGCCGGGGCGGATCAACGCGACCTCGCAGGCGAGGTCGTAGAACTCGCGCGGCTTGAGCCGCGGCAACGTGGCCATCTGCGCGCGTGACTCCACCTGGAACACACCGACCGAGTCGGCCGCGCAGAGCATGTCGTAGACGCACGGTTGCTCTTTCGGGATGGTCGCGAGCTCGTACGTCACCCCGTGGTGCTTCGTGATCATCTCGAAGCAGTAGGACAGCGCGGACAACATGCCGAGGCCGAGCAGGTCGAACTTGACGAGGCCGACCTCGGCGCAGTCGTCCTTGTCCCACTGCAGCACGGTGCGGTCCTTCATCCGGCCCCACTCGACCGGGCACACCTCGATCACCGGACGGTCGCACATCACCATGCCGCCGGAGTGGATGCCCAAATGCCGCGGCATGTTCTGCAGCTGCTCGGCCAACTGCACGACCCGCTCCGGTACCTCGGCGAGCTCATCGGCCGTGGTCTTGTTGCCGAGCTCGCCGGTGTCGGGTGTATAGCTCCAGTAGTAGCCGCGCTCGATCTCCTTGCTCCAGGCGTCCTGCTGGCCCTGCGAATAGCCGAGAGCCTTGGCGACGTCGCGTACCGCCGACTTGGGCCGGTAGGTGATCACGTTGGCGACCTGCGCGGCGTGCTCGCGCCCGTGCATCGCGTAGACGTGCTGGATGACCTCCTCGCGCCGGTCGGAGTCGATGTCGATGTCGATGTCCGGCGGCTCACCGCGCTCGGGCGCGAGGAAGCGCTCGAACATGAGGTCGTAGTAGACGGGGTCGATGGCGGTGATCTCCAGCGCGAAGCAGACCGCCGAGTTGGCCGCGGACCCTCGGCCCTGGCACAGGATGCCGTTGTCCCGGCAGAATCGCGCGATCTCCCAGACGACGAGGAAGTAACCGGGGAAGTTCTGCTCGCCGATGATCGTCAGTTCGTGTTCGATCTTCGCTCGCGCCTTGGCCGCGTGCGGTTCGCCGGCGAAGCGCCGCGCGAAGCCCTCGTAGGTCAGCTGCCGCAGGTAGCCCATCTCGTCCAGGCCGTCCGGGCACGGGAACGGCGGCAGGTCCGGTGCGATCAGCGACAGCGGGAACGCGATCTCCTTCGCCAGCCGCGCCGCGTTGGCGACGGCGTGCGGCCAGCGGGCGAACCGCGCTGCCATCTCGGCGCCACTGCGCAGGTGCTGACCGGACCAACTCGGCAACCAGCCGTCGACGTCGTCGAGCGTGCTGCGGGCCCGGACCGCGGCCATCGCCGTGGCGAGCGGCCGGCGCGGCGGCCCGTGGTAGTGCGCGGCCGTGGTGGCGACGAGGTCGAGGCGCAATTCGTCGGCGAGTGCGGCGAGCACCTCGTAACGCTCATCGGCGAGCGGGTCGAGATCGTGGGTGAGTTCGACGACGACGTTGTCCCGGCCGAACAGGTCGACCAGCCGGACGAGGGCACTGCGCGCAGCGGACTGCCCGCCGCGTCCCAGTGCCCGCTGCACCGCACCCTTGCGACACCCGGTGAGCACCAGCCAGTGGCCGTCCGCCTCGGCGGCAAGAGCCTCGAGCCCGTCGTAGACCGGGCGTCCCTTTGCGCCGCCGCGCAGATGCGCACGCCCGATCACCCGTGACAGTCGCGCGTAACCCTCGGGATCGCGGGCGAGGGCGAGCAGATGCGTGCCGGGCGGATCGGGGATGCCCACGCGTGCGGCGATGTCGCGCTCGGCCTGCGTGATCGGCGTCGAGATGTCGAGCGAGAGCTCGGCGCCGAAGCCGGTGGGCAGGTCGTAACGGTCGGCGGCTTCGGCGAACCGGACGAGCCCGTAGACGCCGTCGTGGTCGGTGAGCGTCAACGACTCGATGCCGAGCCGCACCGCTTCCTCGACCAGCTCGGTCGGGTCGGACGCGCCGTCGAGGAAGCTGAACGACGAGTGGGCGTGCAGCTCGCCGTAGGGCACGGTGCCC
The DNA here is from genome assembly GCF_964246335.1 of uncultured Jatrophihabitans sp. GTDB lineage: Bacteria > Actinomycetota > Actinomycetes > Mycobacteriales > Jatrophihabitantaceae > Jatrophihabitans. The sequence goes on from NZ_CAXTQF010000001.1 coordinate 127,743, forward strand.
GTCGGGCGGATCAGCTGTGCCGGCTCGTAGGCCTCGCGCTTGCGCGACCACGCGGGGGAGTCGCCGCCGTCGCCGTGCAGCTGGCTCTGCAGCTGCGCGAATGGAGTCTGCGGGCGCCCGGACAGGCGCCGCTCCAGTTCACGCCACGGAATCTCCGGGTTCTCCCAGCCCACCCGGTGATGGTAGAACGTGCGTTCGAATCATGCCAGTGAGCATCTCGCCGGGCTGCGCACGTACTAGTCCCAACGGACTATCGCGATTACGACCGGCCGGCCGCGATAACTGACCCGTGCGCGGGACAACCCGCGGCCCCTCGGACAACGGCCTCGGTCGAAGGAGCACCCCATGATCGGTAAGACACTCACCCTGCTCGCGGCATCCGGCGCGGTCGCCCTCGTGGCAGCTCCTGCTGCGCAGGCGTCAGGCGGCCAGGGTGGCGGACAGGGTGGCGGACAAGCCGCGTCGTCGAACTGCCAGATCAAGCAACTGTCGAACACTCCCGTCCTGACCCTCACGGGCGCGGCCATCACGTCGACCTACGCGCTCACCGGGTGCGCGGGGGACAGCTGGACCCTGACGTACCTCAACACCGCGTTGAACACCACGGACTACACCGCCAGCGGCACCACCGACCCGAACGGCGCGAGCCAGGGCACGGTCGAGGCAACCCCACTGCCCTACAACTACCCGTACCGGATAACGCTGACCGTCAGCACGCCGGCCGGCACCGGTGTGGCCACCAGGGCGAGCACGCTGTTCACCCCCAAGCCGAAGGACTGACGGGCGCCGCACGTCCGTCGCCGAGCCGCATCCGCGCTTCCCGAGACGGGTATACCGGGGCGATGGGACTGATCAAGAAGTACATGAACTGGCGCGACGACGTGATGAACGGACCGCGGCGCGACGCCGAGGAGTTGGCCACCGAGGCCGGGAAGAGCCCGGGCGAGGTCAAGCAGGCCGGCGACAAGGCCGAGCGCCGCCGCCGGCGCGCGTTCTCCTCCGGCTTCGGCGGCGGGTTGGGCGCCGGGTCGTAGCGCACGATCACCGGTGCACGCCGTCATCGCGGCGGTCAGGATCGCCAGACACACTGCCACCGACTGCACCGATGCTCACCGTCCCTCGCAGCGCAGCAGGCGTCGTGGGCGTCCCCGTTGTCGCTCATGACGACTTGCGCAAGGCCTCCGGTTTGTGGACCGCGTCGCCCCCGTTGTCGCTCTCGACGAGGTACTGCGGCTCGTCCTCGCTCGCCTTGACCTTCCGGCCGCCGGCCTCGGTCTCGCTGGTGATCTTGCTTTTGACGGTGCCGTGGACGGTGCTCCCGTGACTGCTCCAGGTCACCCGGTCACCCTGCTCGAAATCGGACATACCGCCGTCTTTCCCGCCTGGTCGCCGGCTTGACAACTGCCACCGATTCAATGTGAGGAATGTGTTTGGCTTTGGGTATAGATCAAAGGCGCGTGAGGTGACGTACACCGGACGTTAGCCCGCGCGCCGTCATCTGTGTGATGTCAATGGGTCGGCACGTGCCGTCCAGCCCGCGGTGGGGTCGGGCTGGACGGCAAACCGAGCGCCCTGTACGACTCCGTAGCCAACTGTGCTCGGCTACCATAACTTCACCAGATTGTTACCTGCCCGGGTCGGTGGTTCTTGCGTCAACCACCTGATACTGACCGCAGTCGTGCGTCGCGCGGCGGATGTGCTCACGAATCAACCCAGCTAGGCGGCGTCGGTGAACAGAACCAGTCAGATCATCAAGGGTGCAGTGGTGGCCGCGAGCGCCGTTGCGCTCGTGCTCGGCGCAACCGGCCCAGCAGGGGCGACGACACATCACGGTCGCGCCCGGGTCACGTTTCACGTAACCACGAAGGGTTACGTGCACACGCTCGCCAAGCAACGCCCCGGCCTGGCGCACCTGCGGGTCCCGAGTGCAAAGCCGGTGATGGTCGTCAAGCGCAAGCACGCCGGCACCGCTGCGCTCGTCAAGGATCTGCGTGCGACCAAGTCGTCGAAGTTGCTCAAGCAATTCACCGTGGTGTCGCTGTTCGACTCCGATACGTATCTGACGTTGAGCCGCGGCACGTACTACGTGGTCGCGGTCGCGGTCGAGCACCTGTCCGCTGCCAAGGTCGCGACGGTGCACGTGACCGGGAAGAGCGTGAACGCCTCGGTGCCCGGGTCGAGCGCCTATCGCATCGACAGTCGCAAGGCACTGCACGCGCCCGCAACGCAGTCGCGACACAGCTACCTGCATCTGATCAACGGCAGCTCGCACCCGGAGGAGCTGGTGCTGTTCGGCATCAGCAGCAGCACCTCGAACGCTGATGTCCAGCGATTCCTGACGCATCCCACCGAGAGCAACCTCGAAGACCTGGACGTCACCGACTTCGCGCTCGGCGGCCTCATCGGTCCGCACCACCAGGCGTGGACGAGAGCCCGACTGCAGGCGCACCGCTACATCGCCGTCGCAGATGCGATCGACAGCACCAGCGGCGTCTTCGGCGGGGCGCAGTTGGTGACCGTCCACTGACGAACGGCGCCCGCGGTTTCCGACCGCTCAGCTGCCGAGCGCGCCGCTGACCGTCGCAGCGACCGTCGCCGCCAGCTCCCACACGGTCTCGCGCTTCTCCTTGTCGACCGCGCCGGTGATCTCGGCCGCGTCGGTGACCTTGGCCCAGCCCAGGCCGCCGGCGATCGACTCGACCGCACGGATGGCCCCGGCGGTGTTGTCGTTGCCGTGCACCCACAGCCCGTAGGGCGCGCCCGTCTTGGCGATCAACGTCGGGTAGTAGATGGCGTCGAAGAACGTCTTCAGCGCGCCGCTCATGTAGCCGATGTTCGCGGGCGTGCCGAGCAGGAAGCCGTCGGCGTCGACGACGTCACTGACCGTCGCCCCGAGCGCGGGCCGGACCCGCACGTCCACGCCCTCGATGCCGTCCGCGCGGGTGCCGTCGAGCGCGGCCTCGAGCAACTCCTGGGTCGCCGGCGACGCGGTGTGGTGCACGACGAGCAGCACCTTCTGCACACCGTCCTCCGCCATGGCTGCACCGTAACGGCCGCTGTCGGCGGCCAGGTGACCTGTCCCCCAGGTGTGTATTACGCGTGTAATACACCTCGGTGGACCACCGCGTTGCCTGAGTCAGATCGTCGCCGCTCAGTCGTAGATCGCCTCGACCTGCCAGTGCGGTTCGGCGCTCATCGTGCCGGTACGAGGCTTACTCGTGTGGCCAAGGACTAGACCCAGTCAATGATGCTTCTGCTGACGCCGAGTTCTTCGTAGGTCTTGGCCAGCTGTAACCATCCGGTGGAAGCGGCGCGATCAGCCCCCATCGTCATGAAGTGGGCCCGTCGAATATTTTCAGCTTGATAATCGATGACATCGAGAACGGACGTGGCCAGTGCCGGTGGCCACGTGACGGTCGCATCGCGTTTCAACGGCCAAAGTTGCACCCATCGTGCGTCAAGACCGCGGGCCGAGCTGTGTAGGCCTGGTTCGTAGTCGCGATAGACCATTTCAAACATCAGTGGCATGAGATTTGTGGCGGAGTAGCCGCGATGCTGCGGATCCGATCTGATCCCCAGCGGCGCGGAACGGTCTTTTGCGGCCATGTACAGCGCGCAGATGGTCGTTGCAGGTGGAAGACGCCCATGTTCGATCAATCTCTGCAGATCATCTCGGTGGATGGACTCACTTTGTTCCGCGGACCAAGTAGCCGCGCCGTCAGGGTGAACAGCCGGAGCGGCGTCGTTCCGCCAATGACGCATCAGGGAGTACAGGGTCTGTACTTTGACGACCCATGCGGCCACGTTGCGCGCGCCCGCGTAATCGAGTTGGAGTTTGGCGCCGTCCCACATGGCTGTCACGAGACCTTGGGCCGGCATTTCGAGAGAGCGGTTCATTCGACCGTTGCAGCTTTCGCACACACGGGTGCGAACTCGCTTGATGTGCACCGCCCAAGATGATTCTCCGTCAATGCTGCGGATCATGTGATCACGCAGCCAGTTCGGGACAACGTCTTCATCGGACATTCGCTTAGCTGGCTGCAGGCACAGTCGGCAGATTGGACGTGGGTCTTGCATCGACTGATCATGCCTTGCCTGTCACCTCTTGCGACGCTGCACTGCGCGACGAGCAGCACTTCCCGCCGTGCAACCTAACGCTCAGTCGTAGATCGCCTCGACCTGCCAGTGCGGTTCGGCGCTCATCGTGCCGGTGACGAGGTAGGCACGGCCACGGACGTCGACGATCTGGCACCGCACCACGCGCCGCGCCGTCTCGTCGCTCCACCACCGCTCGTCGACCGGCCACGGGCCCGCCCACGACGCGACGGCGTCGGCGCGCTGATCACCCATGGCGAACAGCGCGGGCGGCGCAGGCATGGCGCCGCGCTCGGTGACCACGACCGGCCGGCGGTTGGCGTCGAGCACCTGCGCCGGCCGAGGCGGGTCGAGCAGCACCGACGGCGCGGGCGCAGGCAGCCGGCCGGGCCAGGGCTGTTCGGGCGAGCGCACCGGCGTCGGCTCGTCACCCCACGGCACCAGCCGGGTGCGCTGGCCCGGATCGCGGCCGCCGTCGAGCACCGGCGTCAGCACCGAGCCGTGCCCGAGCAGCGTCTGCACCCGGGCGAGTGCCCGGTGCGCGCGTTCGTCGTCGTCCCCGGCGCCGCCCCACAAGGCACGCTGGTGCGCACCGGTGGGCACCGTCTCGACGGGCAGCAGCCGCACCCGGCACACCCCGGCGGTCGGCCGGTGCGGGCCGTTGAGCCACCCCTCGAGCTGCCAGCGGACGCGGTCGAGGACGTCGACGGTCGACAGCACGCCCGCGTGCCGCCAGCGCCGCACCGTCTCCTCACCGTTCTCGCTGGACGCCTGCAGCTCCAGGCAGGCGCACGCCAGCCCGTGCGACGCGAGGTCGGTGACGAACTGTTCGGCGATGCCGCGCGCGGAGAAGGCCACGGTGTCGACGCGGTCGAGCGCCGGCTCGAAGTCGAGCGTGACCGCGAACTCCACCGCCGGGCGGCGCCCGGAGACGGGACGGTCGTCGACACCGCCGGCCTGCCGGTGCGCCCAGGCGCCGTCGGGACCGAAGCGGGCGAGCACGTCGCGCGGCGGTAACGCGGCGAACGCGCCCAGCGTGCGGATCCCGAGCCGGCGCAGCAGGTCGATCAGCGGGGATGCCCCGGACGGGTCCAGCGTCTCGATCGGCAGGTCGGCGAGGAACGCCGGCGAACCGCCCGGGTCGACGACCACTCCGCGCCGCGCCGCCTGCTCGGCTGCGAACGCGCCGTCGGCGATGCCGATCAGCACGTCGGCGCCACCCAGCACCGGCAACCCGGCCACGCCGCGCGAGAGCGCGTGCAGCACGCCGGTCTCGCCGCCGAAGTAGCGCGTCGGACCACGCATGCCGATGGCCGCGAGCCCCGGCCGGGTGATCTCCACGCCGGGAGCCAGCGCCTCGAGTGCCGCGACCACCGGCTCGAACAATCGCGCCTCGGCGTCGGTGTCGCGGGGCAGTACCGCCAGCTGGGGGCAGTGACCCTGCGCCTCGCGTCGGCGCATCCCGCGGCGTACGCCGTGTCCGCGCGCGGGCTGCGAGCACGCCACGACCCGGTTCGCGGTGACGACCGCGATCGGTGCGTCGTCGTCCAGCCCGGCCTCCACGCGAGCGACGGTGACCGGCCAGTCCGGGCACCAGATGCAGATCTGCCGGCTCATTTTTCTGGCCGGGCATATCGACCTCGGATGGACCCCCTCGCAGGAGACATGTGCTCAGCCGGCGATGTCGATGACGGGCGCGAGCTCGGTGACAGCGCCGACACCGCCGCCGTCGGCGGGCAGCCACAGACGCGCCGACCTGCCCCGCGCGGCGTGGCCGCGGCCTTCGGCGACGACGTCCAGCTGCCGGCCGTGCAGCCGCCCGGTGCCCGCCCCGATCCCGGACCAGGCGGCATCGCGCGCGTGCAACCGCACATCGGCGCCCGGCCAACCGCCGGCCGCCGGCTCGTCGGCGGACACGAAGGGCATCAGCACGGCGTCCTTGCTGCGAGCGCGGGCGGCGAGGCGGCGGACGTCGTTCGGAGCCAGCCCGCGGCCCGCGCGCTGGCCCATGTTGCGCGGCGGCCGGGCGGCCACGATGTCGACGGCGTCGAGCAGCGCGCCGACCACCGTCGTCCAACCCTCACCCGGCGCCGGTACGAGCGCGAGCCGGCGCAGGTCGATGTCGTACTCGGCCGCGGCCTCGGCGCTGATCCGCGGGAAGTTGACCAATGCACACCACGCGCCGTCGGCCGAGGCGCCGCCGAGCAACGCGAGCAGCAGCGACACCGAGCCGCTGACGCTCACCGTGGCGCCACGGCGCAGTCCGCCCGGCAGCAGCGTGCGCAGCGGCGCGGCCACCGGCAGCGGTGGAGCCGTGCGCACACCCACGTGCTGCCAGTCGACCGCCGCGCTACCGTCTGCTTTACGGATCGCGACGTCGAGCATCCGCCCATCATCGAACACACGTTCGAAACCGTCAAGCGGTCTACGGAACGGATCAATGGGTGGCGCAACTGTTGAGCCGTAGGCCGGTGGGCCCGGATCCCGGCGGTGTGCCGGACGCGGCAGGCTGTCGGTATGCGCGTCGCCGTACTGTCCGACACCCATTCGCCGCGGTTCTGGAAGGGCTGCCCGCCCGCGGTCGCGCGGGCGCTCGACGGCGTCGACGTCATCCTGCACGCCGGTGATGTGTGCACGGCAGAGGTGCTCGACGAGCTGGCGACGTTCGCGCCCGTGCACGTCGTGCTCGGCAACAACGACGGCACGGACGTCGCGGCGTGGGGTGCGCACGAGCGCATGACACTGGACCTGGCCGGCCTGCCGATCGCGATGGTTCACGACAGCGGACCGGCCAACGGCCGTGGGCCCCGGCTGCGCCGCATGTTCCCGGACGCACAGCTGGTGGTGTTCGGCCATTCGCACATTCCGTGGGACGAGACGTATGACGGGCAGCACGCGTTCAACCCCGGCTCGCCGACAGACAAGCGTCGGCAGCCGCACAAGACGATGGGCGAGCTGATCATCGCCGACGGCGACCTGCGCGCGGCGCGGATCTTCACCGTCGACTGACGAGGTTCGCCGCCTGCCTATCGTGGCCGGGTGCCCGAACCGTCCGTCGCGCAGTTGCGAGCCCGGCTCGACGGCCTGACGATCGCCGACGCCGCGCGGATCGGCCGGCGCCTGCACCGGGCGCGCGCCCGCGACCTGCCCAAGATCGCCGCGCAGCTCGAGCGCGGCGAGCAGCTCGTGGCCACCCGGACCGCGGCCATGCCGTCGATCACCTACCCCAACCTGCCGGTCAGCGACCGGCGCGAGGAGATCGCCGCGGCGATCCGCGAGCACCAGGTGATCGTCGTCGCCGGCGAGACCGGATCGGGCAAGACGACGCAGCTGCCGAAGATCTGCCTCGAGCTCGGTCGCGGCGTGCGCGGCACGATCGGTCACACGCAGCCGCGTCGGCTCGCAGCCCGGACGGTCGCGCAACGCATCGCCGACGAACTGCACGTGCCGCTCGGCTCTTCCGACAGCGCCGTCGGCTACACCGTCCGGTTCACCGACGAAACGAGCGACCGCACCCTGGTCAAGCTGATGACCGACGGCATCCTGCTCGCCGAGATCCAGCGCGACCGTCGCTTGCTGCGCTACGACACGCTGATCATCGACGAGGCGCACGAGCGAAGCCTCAACATCGATTTCCTGCTCGGCTACCTGCGTGAGTTGCTCCCGCAGCGGCCCGATCTCAAGGTCGTCATCACGTCTGCGACCATCGAGCCGGGTCGATTCGCCGCACACTTCGGGCCTGACGTCCCGGTGGTCGAAGTGTCCGGGCGCACGTATCCCGTCGAGATCCGCTACCGGCCGCTGGAACAGCCGGTGGCGCCGGTCGACGAAGAAGACGACGCGGACGACCCCGACCACGAGATTGTGCACACGCGCCTGCGTGACCAGACCGAGGCGATCGTCGATGCGGTGCGCGAGCTCGAACGCGAACCGGCCGGTGACGTGCTGGTGTTCCTGTCCGGCGAGCGGGAGATCCGGGACACCGCCGACGTGCTCCGCGGCGAGTTCGGCGAGCGGACCGAGGTGCTGCCGCTCTACGCGCGGCTGCCCACCGCCGAACAACACCGTGTGTTCGAACCGGCTCCGTCGTCAGGGCTCGGGGGTCGACGTGTCGTGCTCGCCACCAACGTGGCCGAGACGTCGCTGACGGTGCCCGGCATCCGGTACGTGATCGACCCGGGGACGGCGCGGATTTCGCGCTACAGCAGGCGGACCAAGGTGCAGCGGTTGCCGATCGAGCCGATCTCGCAGGCCAGCGCGGCGCAGCGCGCCGGGCGCTGCGGCCGGGTGGCCGACGGCGTCGCGATCCGGCTGTACTCGCGCGAGGACTTCGACGCACGGCCGCGCTACACCGACCCGGAGATCCTGCGCACGAACCTCGCCTCGGTGCTGTTGCAGATGGCGGCGCTGCGGCTCGGTGACGTCGATGACTTCCCGTTCCTCGATCCGCCGGACCGGCGCAGCGTGCGCGACGGCGTGACGCTGCTGCAGGAACTGGGCGCGTTCGACGGCGCCGGCGCGCTGACCGACGTCGGCCGGCGGCTGGCGCGGCTGCCGTTGGATCCGCGGGTCGGCGCGATGATCCTCGCCGCGCACCGAGAGGGTTGCGTGCGCGAGGTGCTGGTCATCGCCGCCGCGCTGTCGATACCCGATCCGCGCGAGCGGCCGAGCGACCGCGAGGATGCCGCCCGGCAAGCACATGCCCGCTTCGCCGACGAGCACTCGGACTTCGTCTCGTACCTGAACCTGTGGGCGTACCTGCGCGCGCAGCGCCGGGAACGCTCCGGCAACCAGTTCCGCCGGATGTGCCGCGACGAGTTCCTGCACTACCTGCGGGTGCGGGAATGGCAGGACCTCGTCGGCCAGCTGCGCAGCATCACGCGCGACCTGGACATCGTCGAGACCGATGAGCCCGCTTCGCCGGACCGCGTGCACAGCGCGCTGCTCGCCGGGCTGCTGAGCCACGTCGGCATGCGCGAAGGCGACGCACGCGACTACCTCGGCGCGCGCAACTCGCGCTTCGTCCTCGCGCCCGGCTCGGTGCTGACCCGACGCCCGCCGCGCTGGGTGGTCGTCGCCGACCTCGTCGAGACGTCGCGGCTGTTCGGCCGCACCGCTGCGCGCGTCGAACCCGAGGCGGTGGAACGTGTCGCCGGGCACCTCGTGCAACGCAGCGTCAGCGAACCGCACTGGAGCGAGAAGCGTGGCGCCGCCATGGCCTACGAACGCGTCACGCTCTACGGGCTGCCGCTCGTCACCCGGCGGCTGGTCGGCTACGCCTCGGTCGCGCCGGCCGAAGCACGTGAGCTGTTCATCCGGCACGCGCTCGTCGAGGGGCAGTGGCGCACGCAGCACCGGTTCGTCCGCGACAACGCCGCGCTGCGGACGGAGCTGGAGGAGATCGAAGAGCGGTCGCGCCGGCGTGACCTGCTCGTCGACGACGACGCGATCTTCGCGTTCTACGACGCGCGCATCCCTGCCGAGGTCGTCTCTGCCCGGCACTTCGACGCGTGGTGGAAGCGGGCGCGGCGGGAGACGCCGCAGCAGCTGACGCTGACCCGCGACGATCTGTTGCGCGACGACTCCGCAGCCGGGACTGCCGATACGCCCGTCGTCTGGCGAACCGGTGATCTGGCGCTGCCGGTGAGCTATGCCTTCAGTCCCGGTGCGGCGGACGACGGCGTGACGGTGCACGTCCCCGTCGATGTGTTGGCCCGGCTCGGTGGCGACGAGTTCGCGTGGCAGGTGCCGGCGTTGCGCGAGGAACTCGTCGTCGCGTTGATCCGCTCGCTGCCGAAGGACCTGCGGCGCGCGTTCGTGCCGGTGCCGGACACGGCCCGCGCGGTGCTCGGCGCGCTTGCGCCCGGGCAGGAGCCGCTGCTCGCCGGGTTACAGCGCGAGCTGCACCGTCGTACCGGCGTCCTCGTGCCGTTGGACGCGTTCGATCCGGACAAGCTGCCGGCACACCTGCGGATGACCTTCGTGGTCGAGGGCGCGGACGGTGCGGAGGTAGCGCGCGGCAAGGACCTCGCGGTGCTGCAGGACGAGCTCACCGCGCCGGTGCGCGAGGCCGTCGCCGCCGCAGTGGCCGGCGAGATCGAACGGCACGGTCTGCGCGACTGGCCGGACGACCTCGACGAGCTGCCGCGCACGCTCGCACGCCGAAGCGGCACACACGAGGTGCGCGGCTATCCCGCGCTCGTCGACGACGGCGACGCCGTGTCGGTGCGGGTGTTCGCGGGCGAACCCGAACAGCAGGCCGCCATGCTGGCCGGACAGCGCCGGCTGATCCGGCTGTCCGTCGCGTCGCCGGTGAAGGCCGTCGAGCGGTCGTTGGACACGCGGGCGCGGTTGATGTTGGCGAGCAATCCGGACGGCTCGCTGGCCGCGTTGCTCGACGACTGCGCCGACGCCGCCGTCGACGCGCTGGCGCCCACCGCGGTGTGGACGCGCGCCGACTTCCGGCAGCTGCGCGCGACGGTGGGCGCGGAGCTCGTGGCCACGACGGCGCAGACGGCCGGGCTGGCGCAGGCGGCGCTGGCCGCCGCGCACGACGTCCGGCTCGCGCTGCAGGAGCTGTCCGCACTTCAGGCGCCGGCGCAACGTGCCGCGCTCGAGGACGTGCGTACGCAGTTCCGGCGGCTGTTGCCACCGGGCTTCGTCACCGCGGCCGGGCATGCGCACCTGCGCGACCTGCCGCGCTACGTGAGCGCGATCGGCCACCGGCTCGAGCGGCTGCGGCGCGACCCCGAGCTCGATGCCGGCCGGATGACGCGGGTGCGTGCCGTACAGGACGCCTACGACGAGCTCGTCCGGGCGTTGCCGCCGGTTCGTGCGGGCGGCGCGGACGTGCGCGACATCGCGTGGCAGCTCGAGGAGTTCCGCGTCAGCCTGTGGGCGCAGCAGCTCGGCGTCGCCCGCAAGGTCAGCGAGCAACGCATCTACCGCGCCATCGACGCCGTCCGGCCCTGACGGAAATCCTCACGCCCGTCCCCCTTCTTGCATGCTGAGCTGACCACTTTCGGGCCCCGAAAGTGGTCAGCTCAGCATGCAAGAAAGGGAAAACGGGTGGTCAGGGGGCGCCGGCGGCGGCTTGGCACTGGGCGGCGCCGTGGCAGGTCGTCAGCGCGACGAGCGTGTGGGTCAGCGCGGGCGGCACGCCGGCCGCGGCGATGTTGTGCAGCTCGTTCGGGTCGGTCTGCGTGTCGTAGTACTCCTGCTGGCCGTTGCGATAGCGCACGTACAGCGCGTCGGCAGTACGCACCGCCGAGTATGTCGGTGGCGCGCCGCTGCGCAGGGCCTGTCCGTCCGGATCGTTCTTCGCGTTCGCCGGCCCGTGGTGCTCGATCAGCAACGCCCGCTGCCACAGGAGTGGGGCCTGCCCGTGCCACAGGGGGGTGAGCGGCACGCCGTCGACCGTCTTCGGGACGCGCGCCCCGACCAGGTTCTCGAACGTCGGGGCGAGATCGATGTTGCTGGCGAGCTGTGGCGCGACGCGGCCCGCCGGCACGCCCGGGCCGGTGACCACGAGCGGCACGTGCGTGTCGGTGTCGTACGCGGTCTGCTTGCCGGGCAGCAGGCGGTACTCGCCCATGTGGTAGCCGTTGTCGGAGTTGAAGACGAAGTAGGTGTTTTTCGCGGCACCCGTCGCCTGGAGCGTGCGCTGCAGGTTGCCGATCAGGTCGTCGACGGCGAGATCGGACTGCACCCGCTTGCGGTACTGCTGGTCGATGAACTGTTGCTGGCTCGCGCTCAACGCCGGGCTGCTCCGCAACCAGGACGCCGCGCCGGTGGGCAACGCGTCGTACGCCGGCGTGCGGGGGTAGCGCAGGAACGGGAAGGCGTTGGCGTAGCGCGGTGCCGGCGTCGACGGCTTGTGCGGCGCGAACGTCGCCACCTCGAGCATGAACGGTTCCCGCCGCGCGGCACTGGACCGGATGAACCCGGCGGCCTTCCCGGACAGGACGTCGGTCAGGTAGTCCTGCGGCTTGCTGCCGAAATGCTGCTGCCGCCCGTCCTCATTGAGCGTGTAGTTGTACTGCGCGTAGCCGTTACCCGCGACGTCCCACTCGTCCCAGCCCGGGGGCACGCCGTCCGCGGGGTCGTAACCGTTCAGGTACTTGCCCATCAGTGCGGTGCGGTAGCCCGCGCGTTGCAGCGCGATGCTGAACGAACGCTCGCGATCACCATGGGCGTTGAACCCTGAGTACCCGCCGTCCGAGCCGGTGTTGCGGAAGACGCCGTCGTCGTGCGGGAACTCGCCGGTGAACGTCGCCGAGCGCGACGGGCAGCACAGGGAGTCCACGACGTGGAAATCGCTCATCGTCGTACCGGCGTGCTCGAGCCCGAGGACGTGCGGCATGTGCGCGACGAGGTTCATCGACAGGTCGTCGGTGAGCACGAACACGATGTTCGGGCTGGTCGTGCCGGTGATGCGGCCGGGGGAGAAGTGCGTGCGGTGGTGCGGCGACTCGTGCGTCGACGAGGTGCACGCCGCGAGCAGCAGGAGAACAACGGTCAGTAGGGCAACGGACGGACGCCGCCGACCGCGCGGACGGCGCGTCACCGAGGTCGGCTATCGGCCGGCACCCGCGTGGCGACCCACGCGCGCAATGCCGCCTCGTCCACGGGTTCCGGTTCGCCGGGCTTGTCGGCGGCGGGGTCGACCTCGGCGAGCGCGTAGGCGTCGTTGCTCGCGAGCACGATCGCGCGAATGTGTTGCTCCCGGCGTTCGTCGCCCTCGGTGTGCGGCGTGATGAGTTCGACGGTGCGTCCCGTCGGCTCCGAGCCGGGCGTGGGCCGCGTCAGCCATTCGATGAGCACGTCGATGGCAGTCGCGGGTGGCAGCAGCCGGTTGAGGTACACGCCCTCGAGACGCGCCGAGACCAACACGGCGGCCGTTTCGCGTGCCGCGAGATCGATGCCGTACCCGACGATCTGGACGTCGCTGTTCGCGGGTTCGCCCAGCACCAGAAGCCACGACGGCTCGGCGCGCGCCCGCGCGATCACGTGCACCCGCGGGTCGAGAACGAACGCCGTGCCGTCGGGCGACGAGGTCAGCAGTTGCCGTGCCAGCAAGCCGCGTTCGGCAGTCTGTCGGACCAGGTCCCGGCCGCCGTCGTCCAAGCCCGTCCACCACGCGACGTCGCCGGGGTGCTCGAGCGTGGGGGCGTCGGACAGGGTGAAGAGGTCTTCACGGGTCAGCGAGGGCAGCGTGCCGTCGCTGGCGCCTGCGTCGACCTCTGCGACGAGCTCGCGGACGAGCCGGCTGGACTCCGCTCCGTCTTCGGGCAGCGCCGCCTCCGGGTCAGCCGCCACGGATCACGACTCCGTTGAGGTTGAGGACGAGGAACGTGACGGCGACGAGCGCCGCCAGCGGCGCAACGTAGCGCCACTGATTGGGCTGCCCCGTGCGCCGCTGTGTCCGCAGTGCCACGAAGGTGATCCCGACGAAGAACACGGCGGTGATGCCCATGCCGATCGCCTCGGCATGCGCCGTGCTCACGTGCTGCTCAAAGCAGACCGCCGACGAAGCTGGTCGCCGAGTGCCAGCCGCTGCTCACAGCGTGCGTGGTGTCGTGCCAGCCGGTGCTGACGGCGTGCGTGGTGTCGTGCCAGCCGGTGCTGACGGCGTGCGTGGTGTCGTGCCAGCCGGTACTGACGGCGTGCGACGTCCAGTTCCACGCGGTGCTCAGCCCGTGCTTGATCTGATCCCAGTGGTGGTAGACGTAGTCGCCGGCCAGGATCAGACCGGTGCCGACCATCACGACCTCGCCGACGCCGGGGACCCAGTCGGCAACCGCGTTCGCGCCGAGCAACGTCGAGGAGAACGCCATGCCGGTGCCGACGAGGTTCGCGCCCGCAGCAATGCGTAGGCCGCCGGCCTCGTACTTGTTCTTGACGCCCGGGTCGATAAGCGTGAACACATCGCCGACAGCACCGAGGGCGCCGCCGAACTTGCCGAGCGCGCCGAGCACGCCGGTCTCCGGCAGGCCGCCGGCCACCGCGCGCTCGACCTTCTCCGCCGTCTCGCCGGCCGGGCCGAGCGCGGAGAACGCGTCGTCGACGGCCTTGAACCGGGTCAGCGCATCATTGAGATCGGTCAGACTGGCCAGACCACGGTCCATGTTGAGCGCGACAGGGCCGACGATCTCGTCGAATGCGGTGCGCAGGTCACCTGCCGTGGCGGCGACCTCGCGTTGATTGAGCAGCAGCCGGTACACCGCCCAACCGGCCGGACCGGGGGATGCAGCGCCGACGAGGGCGTTGGGCGGCCCGAGATACTTGTCGTTGAAGTCGGCGAGCGCTTCCTTCCAGTTGACCGAGCCGTCCTTGTTGATCGCCTTCTTCGGGACGGCCTTCTCGGCCGCGCCGAGGGCGCTCCAGGCCTGGTCCGGGGTCATCGTGCCGTTCGCGGCGGCCTTTGCCAGGTTGCTGACGCCGAGCGAGGTCGTGACGCGGCGACGGATCTGGTCCGGCGTCAGCTTCGCGCTCTGCGGCACCGCGACGTCGGTCTCCATGTCCACTGCCGAAGCCAGCTTGCCGGCGAGCGACTTCAGGTGGGACTTGGCAGTGTTGGCAAGACCCTCCAGATGCGCGATCTTCGCCGCGTTCTTGTCGGGGTGCTGCTTGAGCGGCTCGGCCTGCTGCTTGTAGCCGGCCACCTCCGTCGTGGTCCGGTCCAGCGCCGTGCCGTAGGCGCCGATCGCTTGCGCAGCACGCGACAACGCGGTCTCCATCGCGGCCAGCTGGGCCTGGATGCCCGCGCCGGCGTCGCGGAAATCGTCGCTGCGGTTGCCGTGCCACTCGTTCAGGGCCGTGGCCACCGCGCCCTTGGTGGACTTCGCGCCACTGTCGATGTCCGCGGCGGCCTTCTGCAGCGCGCGGCTGGCGCTCTTCAGTCCGCCGGCGTCCCCGGGCGGCGGGTCGAACGCGTCGCTCATCGCGGGTACCCCGAACCGCCGGAGCCCACCGGTAGCGGCCCGTGCCCCGGTGCGCCGCCACCTGCCGTGGTCAGGTCCTGGGCTGCGTTGCCGGCGAGTTTGCTTGCGGCCTGTAGTTCGATCTCGACGTCCGAGGCGGTCTGCGAGAACGCGGCGGCGAGCCGGCTGATCGCGCCGGACATCGGGTCGCCTCCGGCCGCGCCGGATCCCTGCGAACCTGCACTGTTGATCGCTGCCGCGGTCGAGCCGACGACGCGCGCGGCGCGGCCGAGCCCGCTCGCGCCGTCCGAGATCGACGCCGGGTTGCCACCTACCGGGCCGCCACCGCCCATGTCCTGCTCCTCCCCTGCGATCTTGCCGTCGTCAAAGTTTAGGTCCAGCCACGATCCGTGGCGCCGTCAGCCCGCCGCCATCAACCGCAATCGCAGATGGTCGGCGAAGGCCGCTGCGTCGGCACGGTCGTGCACCGTCTTCGCGCCCAGCAGGCCGTGCCGGGACGACTCGATGTCCGCGCTGCCGTCGGCGGCGACGCGGTAGCGCGACGGCTCCTGACGACCGCGCGCGTCCGCGAACAGCACCAGCGTCTCTCGACCGGTGCCGGGCGGTGGCGTCGCATCGGCGACCGCCTGCTCGATGAGGACGTCCAGACGCAGCAGCGAGATCGAGACCGCAGACGCGGGCGGCGCGTCGGACAACGGAACGAGAACGTGCTCGACGACGGCTTGGCCTGCGCGCGCGACATCCATGAGCAGGGTGAGTCGGCGGACCACCTGCACGGCGTCCGACCCGTGCGGCTCGTCCCAGCTGGAGATGACACCGGTGTGGGCCTTCGGGTGCACGGCCAGCTGGACGACGCTCAGCAGCGGGCCGAGCGGGCGGTAGGCCGCGAGTTGCCAGGGCGTCGGCTCGGCGAGGCCGCGCTCGACCAGCCGCCGGCCGCCCGCGTCGATCTGTTCCGGTGTCAGCGGCGAGCGTTTGGCCGACGGCGTGGGCAGGCCGCTGACCGCGACCAGCTCCGCTTCGTCGACGTCGACGAGCTGGTGGGTGCCGGTGTCCTGCACCCGTTGCAGCGTTGCGACGAGCTGATCGTCCACGGCGGGCAGTCCGGCCGGCTGGTCGCTCACGCCCTCGATGTTGCCAGGGCCTGCCCACAGGCCGCTGAGGGCCCTTCGGGACGGCGTTCTTTACGCCCGCGCGTGCATGGGCCACCATGTGAGGCCCGGCCCGCGGAGGTTGCGATGGAACCCACCGGCACGTTGCGCCCGGCGCACACCGAACTCGCCGCCGTCCGCGTCCGGCGCGCCGAGATGCGCGAGCGGCTCGGCGAGGTCGAGAACGCGCTGGCCGCCCCGGCCTCCGGGCAGGAGGTCATGTGGGGCAACGCGGTGCATGCCGCCCTGCTGCTGCTCGAGGCCGACTTCGCGGCGCACATCGAGGTCACCGAAGGCCCTGGCGGTCTGCACGAATCGATCCTCGACGGCGACCTGCGGCTGGCGAACGCCGTGGACGTGCTGACCGGTGAACATGCCGAGATCCGTACCCGGCTGCGGGCACTGGTCGCAGACAGTGCGCCGCCGGTGTACTCGGGCGACGTCGACCAGCTGCGTGAACGCGCCACCACGCTGCTCGCCCGGCTGGCGCGGCACCGCCAGCGTGGCGCGGACCTGGTCTACGAGGCGTTCCACACCGACGTCGGCGGCGGCGACTGACTCTCGACGGGCCGTCGCGTCAGGCGCGCGGACTCCGGGCCGGTCGATCGACGCTGGTCACCGAACTCCACGCCGGCGAGCGGCCGATCAGCGCCACGCTGCCGACCAGCGCGGCGAAACAACACGCGTCGATGGCGAGCGCGCCGGCGCTGACGGCGAGTTGTTCACCGAGCAGACCGACCCCCAACCCGATGGCGACCACCGGTTCGGTCGCGGTGGACGGGGGCAGCGAGTAGTCCAGGCGTGCGGCGCCGAACGCATTCTGCGCGAGAACCACGCCGGCCACACCCGTTGCCACCGTCAGGTAGGGATACGGCGAGGTGAGCCATGCGGCGAAGCCGTGCCGATCCGCGACGACGGACGTCCCGCGCGTGGCGACGTCCTGCAGGCCGTAGAGGACGCCGGCAGCGGTGGCGAGCAGTACTCCCTCGAGTGCCGCGCGACGCCCGCGCGCCACCACGACGAGTGCGCCGGCAAGGGTGAAGACGGCGACGGTGCCGATGGCCACGGTGAGCAGGTCGGTTCGCGCGTCGCGGCTGGCACTGCGCGCGCTGACGGCCAGGAACACCGCGAGTGTCGCGGTCAACAGCAGCGCGCCGAGCAGCTCCTGCCAGCGAGGCGCATGCCGCACGACGCCGGCCGCTACGGCCAGCGCGACGAGCAGGCTCAGCGAGAGCAGCGGCTCGACCACGGCGACATCACCGACGACGAATGCGCCCGCGCCGAGCAGTTGGCCGCCGACGATGGCGAGCGTCCCGAGCCACCACATCCGTGCGTGCAGGAGGCGCACGATCAGCCGTGCGTGCAGCACGTCGGCGCTGGCCTGCGCGGCCACGCGCTGCTGCAGCACGTAGCCGACGCCGAGCGCCCCCGCGCCCAACAGGCCGAGCAGGTAGACCATGGGCGCCGTCCTACTCGGCGAGCTCCGCTTCGAGGTCGACGTCGTGGCTGTGCACCTTGTCCGGGTGCAGGAACACGAAACGCTTGTAGGCCCAGAACCGGAACAGCGTGCCGAGCCCGATGGTGACCACGTTGACGACCGACACCGTCAGGCTGGTGTGCCCGTAGTGCAGCGGGTAGACGAACACGGCGATGATCAGCTCGGAGAAGATCAGCGTGATCACGTTGATGCCGAAGAAGAACGCGGTCTCGCGCCCGATGCTCGTGCGGGCCCGGTGCGAGAAGGACAGGTGGCGGTTGCCGAAGTAGGCGAACGTGGTCGACAGGACCGTCGAGACGCCCTTGGACTTCAACGCGCCGAAGTGCGCCACGTGCGTCAGCCAGGTGAAGGTGCCGAGGTCGATCATCAGCGCGATCACGCCGATGACCCCGAAGGCGGCGATCTCCTTGAGCAGGATGCGCCATGACCCCCGCAGATAATCAGCGAGCGAGGAACGCTTCGCCGTGGCCGTCACATGCGCGACCTTACCGGCCGTCACGGGTCCGGCCGAGACCTTGCACAGCGCGGCCTAGGCTCTCGCCCGTGGACGCACGCACCGGGCTGCCCGTGGTCGGGATGGTCGGCGCCGGCCAGTTGGCCCGGATGACGCACCAGGCGGCCATCGCACTCGGCCAGTCGCTGCGCGTGCTCGCCGATTCGCCGGATGACGGCACGGCGCTCGTCGCGTCCGATGTCGTGCTCGGCGACTACCGCTCCCTGGACGACCTGCGGGCATTCGCACAGGGCTGCGACGTCGTCACCTTCGATCACGAGCACGTGCCGCACGAGCATCTGCGCGCGCTCGTCGCCGACGGCGCGAACGTGCAACCGGGGCCGTCGGCGCTGCGGTTCGCGCAGGACAAGCTGGCGATGCGCGAACGGCTCAGCGCGCTCGGCGTGCCGTGTCCGCGCTGGACGGCTGTGGCGTCTGCCGCGGACCTTCGCGACTTCGGTGCCGACGTCGGCTGGCCGGTGGTGTTGAAGGCGGCCACCGGCGGCTACGACGGCAAGGGCGTGTGGGTCGTCGAGAGCGTCGATGCGGCCGCTGACGTGCTGGCCTCCGGGACGCGGTTGCTCGCCGAGGAGAAGGTCGCGATCGAGCGCGAGCTCGCCGCCGTCATCGCGCGTTCGGCGTTCGGGCAGGGCGCCGCGTGGCCGGTCGTGGAGACGGTGCAGCGCGACGGCATCTGCGTGCAGGTCATCGCCCCCGCCCCCGATCTCGACGACGAGCTCGCCGAACACGCACAGGACCTCGCGCTGCGCATCGCGGCCGAACTGGGCGTCACCGGGGTGCTCGCCGTCGAGCTGTTCCAGACCCGTGGCGGGCTGGTGGTGAACGAGCTCGCGATGCGCCCGCACAACTCCGCGCACTGGACGATCGAGGGTACCCGGACGTCGCAGTTCGAGCAGCACGTGCGCGCGGTCCTGGACTATCCGCTCGGCTCGCCCCGGCCGACCGCACCGGTCACCGTCATGGCGAACCTGCTCGGCGGGCCGGCCGACGTCCGGCCGGCCGGCATCGACGAACGGGTGCACCACTTCATGGCGCACTGGCCGGACGTCAAGCTGCACCTGTACGGCAAGCAGTTCCGGCCCGGCCGCAAGGTCGGGCACGTGACCGCGCTCGGCGACGACGTCGAGGAAGTCCGCGCCCGCGCCGCCGCCGCCGCCGACTACCTGGTGAACGGGGACAAGGAATGACTGCTCCGAGAGTCGGACTCATCATGGGCAGCGACTCGGATTACGAGGTCATGGGCGCGGCCGGCGCGGCGTTGGCCGAGTTCGACGTGCCGCACGAGGTGCGGGTGGTGTCGGCGCACCGCACCCCGCTCGGCATGGCCGACTACGCACAGTCCGCCGCCGGCCGCGGCCTGCGGGTGATCGTCGCCGGCGCCGGCGGTGCCGCGCACCTGCCCGGCATGGTCGCGTCGCTCACGACATTGCCGGTCATCGGCGTGCCGGTGCCGTTGAAATACCTGGACGGCATGGATTCGCTGCTGTCGATCGTCCAGATGCCCGCCGGTGTGCCAGTGGCGACCGTCTCCATCGGCGGCGCGCGCAACGCGGGCCTGCTCGCGGTGCGCATCCTGGCCGCCACCGACGACGCGCTCGCCGAGCGGATGGCTGCGTTCCAGCGTGATCTCGCGGCGAGCGCCGAGACGAAGAACGCGGCCTTGCAGGAGCGCCTGCACTGACCCGACGCGCGCGCGTCGCGAGCCTGCTCATCTTGCGTCCGTAAGGTGTGCTGATGTTCCCGGCTGCACTTCGCGAACGGCTGCGTTCGCGCAAGCTGCAGGCGGTCCTGCTCGTCGTCGTGCTCGCGGTCGTCGCCGTAATCGCGGCCGTCGCGGTCAGCCGGCCGGGCGGCGTGCGGGTCAGCCAGGGGCTCGTCACCGGCACGCCCGAGGCGGGCAAGAAGGTCGAGCTCGACACGTCGCTTTACGTTCCGGACACCACGCCGGCCCCCGCGGTGCTGCTCTCCCAGGGCTTCGGCGGCGACAAGTCATCGCTCGCGACCGCGGCGCGGACGTTCGCGCAGAACGGCTTCGTGGCGTTGACCTACAGCGCCCGCGGCTTCGGCGACTCGGGCGGCCTGATCCACTTCGCGTCACCCGACTACGAGATCAACGACGGCAAGCTGCTGCTGGACCACCTGGCCGGCTTGAAGCAAGTAAAAAAGGTAGACGGGCGCGCGCAGCTCGCCACCGCCGGCTCGTCCTACGGCGGCGGCCTGTCGCTGCTCATCGCGGCGGCCGACCCACGCGTGCGGGCGGTGGCCGCAGACATCACCTGGAACAGCCTCTCGCACGCGCTGTTCCCGAACTTCGCCGGCACGCAGCCGGGTGTCTTCAAGAAGCTGTGGGCCGGCGAGCTGTTCGGCAACGCGTTCGCCCGCCCGGACCTGTCGACGCTGCTCGGCGGCGCGGCCGACCCGCCGGCGACGGGTTCGGTGTCGTGCGGACGGTTCGCGGCCGACGTGTGTGCGGCCTACCAGGCCTCGGCCACCGCGGGGACGCCGAATGCGGCGATGCAACAGCTGATGCGCCAGGCAAGTCCGGCGAGCGTGCTGAGCCGGATCCGCGTCCCGACGCTGTTGACCCAGGGCGAGCAGGATTCGCTGTTCCCGCTCAGCGAGGCGGACGCCAACGCGCGGGGGATCGCGGCGCACGGCACGCCGGTCCGCGTCGTCTGGCGTCCCGGTGGCCACGACGCAGGCTCGGTCGGCGAGACGACGGCGACCTCCGACGCAGTCCGCTGGTTCCACGAGGCGTTCGCCGGGAGCGTGTCGCGTCAGCAACCGTTCCAGCTCGCCGAGCAGGCGGGGCAGGTCTCGGCAGAGACGGGTGACGCGTCGCAGCAGCAGCTGGACGCACCCGGTTATCCCGGCATCGCAGGAACGAAGCGCGAAACCCGGCGCGTGACCCTCGACGGCCCGGCGCAGCAGATCTCCTCGCCGGCCGGCGGCGCCCCGGCGGTGATCACCAGCATCCCCGGCCTGGGCGGCATCTCGAGCCGTTTCGACGGCGTGCTCGCGCGGCTGCCGAGCGGCCCGGGCCAGACGGCGATCTTCGGTTCGGACCCGCTGACGAAGGCCCTGCGTGTCGCCGGCCAGCCGACCGTCCGGCTCACCGTCACGACCCGCTCGAGCACCGACGCGGTGCTCTTCGTCGGGCTGCGCGACGTCGACCGCGACGGCTCGCCGACACTCCCGTCGCAGCTCGTCTCGCCGATCAAGCTCACCGGCATGCGCCCGGGCGCGCCGCGCATCGTCACCGTGCGGCTGCCGAGCTTCGTGCGCAACGTGCTCGCCGGGCACCGGCTCGTGCTGGCGGTGAGCGCGTCGGACTTCTCCTTCGACGGTCCCGACGACGCGCGTCAATACACGGTCGGCCTGCCGGAGGACCGCACCGCCGTGACGGTGCCG
Organism: uncultured Jatrophihabitans sp.; assembly: GCF_964246335.1. Classification (GTDB taxonomy): domain Bacteria; phylum Actinomycetota; class Actinomycetes; order Mycobacteriales; family Jatrophihabitantaceae; genus Jatrophihabitans. The sequence continues at coordinate 149,355 of NZ_CAXTQF010000001.1, forward strand.
ACGACGCGCGGCACGGCCATCGGCGGCGGGCACCCGTTCGGCTGGCTGATCGTCGGCGGCGCGCTCGCGGTGCTCGTCATCGCCGGCGTCGCATTCGTCGTCCTGCGCCGTCGGCGCATCCTCAAGCCGCGCGCCGACCTCGCCGACGTGCCGGTCGCCGTGGAGGGATTGGTCAAGGAGTACGCGGGTGGTTACCGGGCCGTCGACGACGTCAGTTTCACCGTGCGCCGTGGGCAGGTCGTCGGGTTGCTCGGCCCGAACGGCGCCGGCAAGACGACGGCGCTGCGCGTACTCGTCGGGCTGATCACGCCCACCGCCGGGGCCGTCTACGTCTTCGGCCAGCCCGTGCTGCCCGGTGCGTCGGTGCTCGCCCGCGTCGGCGCGTTCATCGAGGGCCCGGGTTTCCTGCCGCACCTGTCCGGCCGGGAGAACCTGCGCCTGTTCTGGGCGGCGACCGGCCGGGACCCGGCGCAGGCCGAGTTCGACACCGCGCTGGACATCGCGGGGCTGGGCGGCTCGATCGATCGCCGCGTCCGCACCTACAGCCAGGGCATGCGGCAGCGGCTCGGCATCGCGCAGTCCATGCTCGGGTTGCCCGAGCTGCTCGTGCTCGACGAACCCACCAACGGCCTCGACCCGCCGCAGATCGCCGAGATGCGCGAGGTGCTGCAGGACTACGCGCACACCGGACGCACCGTGGTCGTGTCGAGCCACCTGCTCGGTGAGGTGGAGCAGACCTGCACCGACGTGGTCGTCATGCACCGCGGCAAGGTCGTCGCGGCGGGGTCGGTGGCCGACATCGCCGGGGGCACCGGCAAGCAGCTCGCCGTCGACGACCCGGAGGTCGCCGCCCGCGTCCTCGCCGACGCCGGGGTCGGCGCGCAGCTGGTGCCGGCGCGCCGCGCCCTGGAGGACGTTTTCCTCGACCTGATCGGAGAAGCGCCGTGACCGACCTGAACGGCCGCACGCGGCTCGGCGACCGCGAGCTGTCCAGGGTCGCCGCCACCCGGCGCGGCATCCACGACCGTCTCGCGCAGCTCGACGCGGGCCGGGCACCGGAGTTCGTGCCGGGCCACACGCTGCGGCTGCGGGTCGAGTTCGCGCGGCAGCTGCGCAGACGGCGCACGCAGGTCGCGTTCGGCCTGCTGTTCCTGCTGCCGATCATCATGGCGATCGCGTTCCAGGTCGGTGGCGGCGCCGGCGGCGACGCGCCGCAGCTCGTCGGGCTCGCCACCGCTGGTGGCATCAACTTCGCGCTGTTCGCCGAGTTCGCCTCCGTCGGGTTCCTGCTCGTCGTCGTCGTCGCACTGTTCTGCGGCGACACGGTGGCCAGCGAGGCGAGCTGGGCGTCGCTGCGCTACCTGCTCGCGCAGCCGGTGCCGCGCGCCCGGTTGCTGCGGCAGAAGTTCGTCGTCGCCGGGCTGCTGTGCGTCGCCGCCAACGTGCTGCTGCCGGTGTGGGCGTTCGTGATCGGCGGTCTGTTCTTCGGCTTCGGTCCGGCGCACTCGCCGCTCGGCGGCGACTTCTCGACGGGCGAGTCCCTGCTGCGCATGCTGGTGGTCGTCGCCTACATCTGCGTGACGCTGCTGAAGTTCGCCGCGCTCGCGTTCCTGCTGAGTGTCAGCGTCGACAACCCGCTCGGCGCGGTCGGCGGCGCGGTGATGCTCGCGGTGATCAGCTCGATCATCGACCAGATCACCGCGCTCGGTTCCTATCGCAGCTACCTGCCGACGCACTTCGACTACGCCTGGGTCGACACCCTCAGCTCGCCGATCGTGTGGGACGACATGATCCGCGGTGCGGGTCTGTCGCTGATCTACAGCGCGGTGTTCCTCGGCTGGGCGTGGCTGCGCTTCGACCGCAAGGACATCACGTCGTAGCCGCGCGGCGCCGCTCGCGGTAGGCCGCGACGTTCGCGCGGTTGCCGCAGCTGCCGTCGCAGAAGCGTCGCGAGTGGTTCTTGGACAGGTCGACGAACACGTCGGCGCAGTCGTCGGCCGCGCAGGTGTGCAGCCGGTCGAGTTCGTCGGCGCGCACCACGTCGGCGAACGCCATCGCGGCCTCGACCTGCATCCGTTGCGCGAGCGGTTGATCCGGCGCGGTCGCGTGCATGTGGTAGTCCCACTCGTCGTGCCGCACGAGCTGCGGCAGCGCGCTGGCCTCGCGCAGCAGCTCGTTGACGATCGCCACGACGCCGTCCTTGTCGCTGCTCCACAGGGCAGCGAGCCGCGGGCGCAGCGCCCGCACCGCGTCGAGCTCGGCACGGGTGTGCCGGTAGCTGCCGGTGAACTTCCAGTCGCGGACGAACGTGTCGAGCTCGCCGACGGTGGCCAGCGAGTCGTCGTTCGCGGTGTTGACCAGCGCCGCGGCGCAGGTGAGCGCAACCTCCGTGTCATGAGCAAAAAGCAAATTGACTCCTGACATCGGCCATGGTTAGCGTGTCATCAGCGTAATTCGTTTTGCTCATTACGGCGAAAGGTGATCGTCCCGTGCCCAGCACCAACGCCGCCGGTCTCGGCCTGGCGATCGCGTCCGCCGCGACGTTCGGGACGTCCGGCACCTTCGCGAGCGGCCTGCTCGCGGCGGGCTGGACGCCCGGTGCTGCGGTGACGATCCGCGTCGGGGTGGCCGCGCTGCTGCTGACGATCCCCGCCGTGCTCACGATGCGCGGGCGCTGGCACCTGCTGCGCCGGTCACTCGGTGCCGTGGCCGCCTACGGGCTGGTCGCCATCGCCGGGTGCCAGCTCTTCTACTTCAACGCCGTCGAGCGCCTGTCGGTGGGCGTCGCGCTGCTGCTCGAATACTGCGGCACCCTGCTCGTCGTCGTATGGCTGTGGGTGCGTCACCACCAGCGGCCCAGTGCGCGGACGGGCGTCGGCGGCGTCATCGCGCTCGCCGGGCTGTGCTGCGTGCTCGACCTGACCGGCGGCGCGCACCTCGACCCGGTCGGCGTCCTGTGGGGTCTGGCGGCCGCGGCGGGGCTGGCCACGTACTTCATGCTCTCGGCCCGGGCGGACGACCCGTTGCCGCCGCTCGTCACCGTGTGGGGCGGCATGTGCGTCGGCTCGGTCGCGCTGCTCCTGCTCGGCGTTGTCGGGGCGATCCCGATGCGCGCTTCGACGGCCGCCGCGGACTTCGCCGACACGCGCGTCGCCTGGTGGCTGCCGGTGCTCGGCCTGGCGTTCGTCGCGGCGGCGCTGGCCTACACGCTGGGTATCGCCGCGGCCCAACGCCTCGGTGCCCGGCTCGCGTCGTTCGTCGGGCTGGCCGAGGTGTTGTTCGCGGTGTTGTGCGCCTGGCTGCTGCTCGGCGAGCGGCCGGGCGTCGTGCAGGGCATCGGCGGCGTGGTGATGCTCGCCGGGATCGCGCTGGTGCGTGCGGGGGAGCGCGTGGGCGCTGACGAGCAGGTCGTTGCGGCTCCGGCCGCCACCGAGCCCGTGCCACAGTGAGCCGGTGACCGGCGTCGAGGAACCGCCGACCGGCGCGCGCACCGTCACCGTGGCGGCGCAGCGGCTCAGGCGGTGGCTCGACGGTTTCGCCGAGCGGCACGGCGACACCCGCACTGCGACATCGGCCGAGGTAGTGGTCCTGGTCGGTGACGACGGCGCACGTGCCTGGCTCGAGGTTCCGTTCCCGCCGTTGACCGGCGACATCGTGGAGCACGTCATGCGCGACCGCCGGGTGGGTGTGTTGCTGGTGCGGCGCGGAGGCTACGCGGTGGGTGCCTTTGCCGGCGCGGAGCTGATCGCGTCGAAGGTCGGGTCGCGATACGTGCAGGGCGGCACGAAGGCGGGCGGGTGGTCGCAGCAGCGCTACGCGCGCCGTCGCGGCAACCAGGCCACGGCCGCGTTCGCCGACGCCGCCGACGCCACCGCGCGGGTCCTCGGCGACGACCAGCTCGACGCGTTCGTCGCCGGGGGCGATCGCGATGCGGTGCGGGCCGTGCTGGCCGACCCGCGGCTCGCACACCTGCAGCCGGCCGGGCCGTGGCTGCAGGTGCAGGACGTCAAGCTGCGCACGCTGCAGGCCATGCCCGAGCAGTTCCGCGCCGTCCGCATCCGCCTCGACCCCTGATCAGCGGTGGCCCCGGCCTCGGTTTGCACCCGCACCCGTCGCCAACCGGGGTCCGGGCGGGGGAGTTGACGACGGTACCGGGTGCAAACGGGCGCTCGGCCGGGGCGGGGAAGTCCGTGCCAGGATCGAGGGATGAGCGATCCGCGCGCCGGACAGCCGGCTCGAGCCGAGGACCTCGTCGACGTCGACGCGCTGATCAGCGCGTACTACGACCTGCACCCCGACCCGGCGAACCCGGAGCAGCAGGTCAGCTTCGGCACGTCCGGGCACCGCGGGTCCGCGCTGAAGTCGACGTTCAACGAGGACCACATCGTCGCCACCAGCCAGGCGATCTGCGAGTACCGCGCGCGCCAGGGCATCGACGGCCCACTGTTCCTCGGCGCCGACACGCACGCGCTCAGCGAGCCGGCAACGGCGTCCGCGCTCGAGGTGTTCGCCGCCAACGGCGTCACCACGCTGATCGATTCTCGCGGGCGCTACACGCCGACGCCGTCGGTGTCCCTGGCAATCCTCACGCACAACGCGGACGGCGACGCTGCACGCGCGGACGGCGTGGTCGTCACGCCGTCGCACAACCCGCCGCAGGACGGTGGGTTCAAGTACAACCCGCCGGACGGCGGGCCGGCCGGTACCGACATCACGACGTGGATCCAGAACCGCGCGAACGAGCTGCTCGCCGGCGGCCTGCGCGGCGTCGAGCGCGTGCCGCACGAGCGGGCACTGCGCGCGGACACGACGCAGCGCTACGACTTCCTCGACGCATACGTTGCCGCACTGCCCGACGTCGTCGACCTCGACGCCGTCCGCGCGGCCGGCGTGCGGATCGGCGCGGACCCGCTCGGGGGCGCCAGCGTCGATTACTGGGCCGAGATCGGGTCGCGGTACGGACTCGACCTGACCGTCGTCAACGACACCGTCGACCCGCAGTTCGCGTTCATGACGCTCGACACCGACGGCAAGATCCGGATGGACTGCTCGTCGCCGGTCGCGATGGCCTCGCTGATCTCGCGGCAGCACGAGTTCGACATCGCCACCGGCAACGACACCGACTCCGACCGGCACGGCATCGTGACGCCGGACGGCGGGTTGATGAACCCCAACCACTACCTCGCGGTCGCGATCGACTACCTCTACCGCAACCGCGCCGACTGGCCGACGCGCGCCGCGGTCGGCAAGACGCTGGTCAGTTCGTCGATGATCGACAAAGTCGCGGCGAGCCTGGACCGTGAACTGCTCGAGGTCCCGGTGGGCTTCAAATGGTTCGTCCCCGGCCTGCTCGACGGCTCGGTGGCCTTCGGCGGCGAGGAGAGCGCAGGTGCGTCGTTCCTGCGCCGGAACGGTTCGGTGTGGACCACCGACAAGGACGGCATCATCTTGTGCCTGCTGGCGTCCGAGATTACCGCCGTCACCGGCTCGTCGCCGTCGCAGCGCTACGCCGAGCTGACGCAACGCTTCGGCGACCCCGCATACGCGCGCATCGACTCACCCGCAACGCGCGAGCAGAAGGCGGTGCTCGGCAAACTCTCGCCCGACCAGGTCGACGCCGACACGCTTGCCGGCGAGAAGATCGTCGCCAAGCTCACGAAGGCGCCGGGCAACGACGCGGCCCTCGGCGGGTTGAAGGTCGTCAGTGAATCGGGCTGGTTCGCCGCGCGCCCCTCGGGCACCGAGGACGTCTACAAGCTCTACGCCGAGTCGTTCCGCGGCGCGGATCACCTCGCGCGGATCCAGGACGAGGCGCGTGCCATCGTCGACGCCGCACTGGGCGGGTGACGGCGGGTGACGGCGGGTGACCCCAGCGCCCGCCCCCGCCCCGTAAGGTAAGCAGCCGTGCAGATCCAGGGTGGGCAGCGTCGGCGCAGCGCCCCCGACCCGACCTTCTCGGTGTTGCGCGGCGACCAACGCGGCCCGCTAGGCAAGCTCGTCGACGCGTTCGTCGTGGTGGTCGCGCAGGTGGCTGTCGCGGCGATGTGCGGCATCTATGCCGTGCTGAAGAAGCTGCCGACCCGCAACAAGATCGTCCTGATGTCCCGGCTCTACGACCAGACATCGCAGGACTTCGCCGGGGTGCGCGACGAGATCCACCGGCAGAGTCCGCGCACCCACGTCGTCGTGCTCAACCACCGCAACACCCGGCCGTGGGCGGTCCCGGGCCAGATGCTCGTCGAGATGTACCAGCTCGCGACGTCGCGCGCCTGCGTCACCGACAGCTACATGGCTGCCATCAGCGCGCTGGAGCACAAAGATGAGCTGATCATCGTGCAGATGTGGCACGCGCTCGGCGCCATCAAGCGGTTCGGGCTCGCGGCGGTGGGCACCGCCGAAGGTCGGCCGGGCGGCCTCGCGCGGGTGATGCGCATGCACCACGGCTACGACTGGGTGATCGCCGGCGGCAAGCGCATGGTCGAGCCGTTCGCGGAGTCGTTCGGCGTTGCGCCGGACCACGTGCTGCCGATCGGCACGCCGCGCGTCGACCTGCTGCGCGACCCCGACTACCTGGCGGGCAAGCGCAAGCGCATCGACGCTGCGCACCCGCAACTGCGTGACCGCCGGGTCGTGCTGTACGCCCCCACCTTCCGCACCGGCGATCCGGTGCGCGTCGAACCGCTGCTCGACGCCCTGATCGAGGCCGAGCTCGACGTCGTCGTCGCGCTGCACCCGCTGGACCACCGCGACTTCTCCCGGCTGCCCGGCGTCACGCAGGACCCGACGTTCACCACGCTCGACTGGCTGACCATCGCGAGCGACCTCGTCACCGACTACTCGGCTGTCGCGTTCGACGCCGCGGTGCTCGGCGTGCCGATCTACGCCTACGCCTACGACCTGGACGAGTACCGCGAGCGGCGCGGCATCCCGTTCGACTACGAGCACGACATGCCGGGCGTCGTCCACCGCGACGAGAAGTCCGTCGTGCGCGCGTTGCTCGAGCACGCCGTCACCGACGCCGACGTCGAACGGTTCCGGGAGAACTTCGTCAGCGAACCCGACGGCGGCAGCACCCGGCGCATCGCGGCGCTCGCGCTCGGTGCGTCGCCGGCGGAGCTCGGATGAACAAATCCCGGGTGCGCGCCCTCGGCGTCGCGGTGCTCAAGCGGGTGGTGTGGTTGCGGTTGATCTACCGCTTCGGCCGGCGTGCCCAGCGCCAGCTCGTCTTCCGCTGGCAATCGCGCGGTGGCACCGATCGGGCGCTCGTCGTATTCGAGTCGTTCAACGGCCGCAGCTACGCCGGCTCGCCCCGTGCGTTGTACGAGGCGATGCTTCGCGACCCGCGCTTCGCCCGCTGCCGCTTCGTGTGGGCCCTGCGCGAACCGGGCCGCTCGGCGCAGTTCCCGGCGTTGGACGACCCGCGCACCGAGGTCGTGCACTACCGCACCACGCCGTACTACCGTGCGTTCGGCACCGCGCGGGTGTGGATCAGTAATTCGATCATCGCGCCGGAGATGAGCCCGCGCGCCGATCAGGTGTACTTGCAGACGTGGCACGGCACGCCGCTCAAACGCATCGGCCTGGACGTCGTCGCCACCACCGAGACCGCGATGAACGGCAAGGCCGAGATCGACGATCGTTACCGCGAAGAAGCAGTGAAGATCAGCCGGTTCCTGTCCTCGGCGCCGTTCACCACCGAGGCGTTCGCCACCGCGTTCGGGTTGCCGGCCGAAGGTGAGCGCACCCCGTTCGTCGAGACCGGGCAGCCACGCAACGACGTGCTGGTCAACGCCGGGGCGAGCCAGGTCGCGGCCGCCCGGACGAAGCTGCGCATCGAGCCCGGCACGAAGGTCATCCTCTACGCGCCCACCTGGCGCGACGACCAGCACGACTCGCGTTCCGGATACGTCTACACGCAGCCGCTGGACATCGCCCGGCTGCACAAGACGCTCGGCGACGGCTGGCTGCTGCTGTTCCGCGCCCACTACCTGGTGACGAACACCATCGACTTCGCCGGGCACGGCGACTTCGTACGCGATGTGTCCGGCGTGGACGACATCAACGACCTGTGCCTGGCCAGTGATGTGCTGATCACCGACTACTCGAGCATCTACTTCGACTACGCACTGCTCGACCGGCCGATGCTGTTCTTCATGTACGACCTCGCGAGGTACGCGTCGGCGCTGCGTGGCTTCTACCTGCCGGTCGAGGACGTCCCCGGGCCCGTCGTGCGCGACCAGGACGAGCTCGAGGCTGCCCTGCTCGCCCCCGACCTCGGTGCCGCCGAACGGCCCCGTCGCGCCGAGCTCGTGGCCCGGCTGGCGCCACACGACGACGGCTGCGCATCTACCCGCGTCCTGGATCTGCTCGCCCCCGAGCTGAGTGTCTGACACCGTTGCCGAATGGGGAGGAATACGACGTGACCGAGCCGGACAAGATCACCGACCTCACCCAACGTCCCGCCTGGCAGTCCCTGCAGGAGCACCACTCGGCTGTTGCGAACACCCACTTGCGTGAGCTGTTCGAGCAGGACGCCGAGCGCGGCGCACGGTTGAGCGCGCAGGCGTGCGGCATCTACCTCGACTACTCCAAGAACCGGGTCACCGACGAGACGCTCGAGCTGCTGCGCCGGCTGGCCGACGAGTCGGGCCTGCGTGAGCGCATCGACGCCATGTTCGCCGGCGAGAAGATCAACATCACCGAGGGCCGCGCCGTGCTGCACGTGGCGCTGCGCGCACCCACCGGCGAGCGGATCGCGGTCGACGGCGTGGACGTCGTGCCGGCGGTACACGAGGTCCTCGACCGGATGGCCGAGTTCGCCAACCGGATCCGCGGTGGCCACTGGCTGGGGCACACCGGCAGGCCGATCACCAACATCGTCAACATCGGTATCGGTGGGTCCGACCTCGGGCCGGTCATGGCCTACGAGGCGCTGCGGCACTACAGCGATCGCAACCTGACCTTCCGCTTCGTGTCCAACGTCGACGGCACTGACTTCGCCGAGGCCACCCGCGATCTCGATCCCGAGCAGACGCTGTTCATCGTGTCGTCGAAGACGTTCACCACGCTGGAGACGATGACCAACGCCGTCTCCGCCCGGGACTGGATCCTCGCCGCGATGGACAGCAAGTCGGCTATCGCCAAGCACTTCGCCGCGGTGTCGACGAACGCCGAGGCCGTCGAGCAGTTCGGCATCGACGTCATGAACATGTTCGGCTTCTGGGACTGGGTCGGTGGCCGCTACTCGATGGACTCCGCGATCGGTCTGTCGACGATGATCGCCGTCGGCCCCGACGCGTTCAATGAGATGCTCGCCGGCTTCCACGAGATGGACGAGCACTTCCGGACGGCGCCGTGGGAGCAGAACCTGCCGGTGCTGCTAGGCCTGCTGACCGTCTGGTACACGGATTTCTTCGACGCCCAGACCCAGGCGGTGTTGCCCTACGACCAGTACCTCAAGCGGTTCCCGGCGTACCTGCAGCAGCTGACCATGGAGTCCAACGGCAAGCACGTGACGCTCGCCGGGAAGACCGTCGACTACCCGACCGGTCCGGTCTACTGGGGTGAGCCGGGCACCAACGGCCAGCACAGCTTCTACCAGCTCATCCATCAGGGCACCGAGCTCATCCCGGCCGACTTCATCGGCTTCACGCAGTCGCTGAACCCCGAGGTGACGTCCGAGGGCGTCGCGCACCACGACCTGCTCACCGCCAACGTCTTCGCCCAGGGGGAGGCGCTCGCGTTCGGCAAGACCGCCCAGCAGGTCAAGGACGAGGGGACCGACGACTGGCTCGTGCCGCACCGCGTGTTCGACGGCAACCGCCCGTCGAACACGTTGCTGCTCGACGAGCTGACCCCGCGATCGCTCGGCACGCTCGTCGCGTTGTACGAGCACAGCGTCTTCACCCAGGGCACCGTCTGGTCGATCAACTCCTTCGACCAATGGGGTGTCGAGCTCGGCAAGGTGCTGGCGAAGAAGGTTGCCGGCGAGCTGTCGGCCGCTGACGAGCCGGACCTGACGCACGACAGTTCCACCAACGAATTGATCCGCCGCTACAGAGCGGCGCGTGCCGGAAAGGACTCCTGACATGCAGCTCGGCATGATCGGCCTGGGGCGCATGGGCGCCAACATCGTGCGGCGCATCATGCGCGACGGGCACACCGCCGTCGCGTACGACACCAACCCCGACACCGTCGACCAGTTGGCCGGCGAGGGCGCGATCGGCGCCAAGACGCTCGAGGAGTTCGTGCAGAAGCTCGACAAGCCGCGGGTGGCCTGGGTGATGATCCCGGCCGGCATCACGGACAAGGTCGTGGAGCAGCTGTCCGGACTGCTCGACGAGGGCGACATCATCATCAACGGCGGCAACTCGAACTACCGCGAGGACTACGACCGCGCCAAGGCACTCAAGGAGAACCAGAACATCGAGTACCTCGACGTCGGCACCAGCGGCGGTGTGTGGGGTCTCGACCGCGGGTACTGCCTGATGATCGGCGGCGACCAGGGTGCGTACGAGCACTGCGAGCCGTTGTTCGCGAGCATCGCGCCGGGTGTCGGCGACGTCGAGCGCACGCCCGGCCGCAAGGGTGACCCCGCACCGGAGGAGCAGGGGTATCTGTTGTGCGGGGACGCCGGCGCAGGGCACTTCGTGAAGATGGTCCACAACGGCATCGAGTACGGCATGATGGCTGCCTACGCCGAGGGCCTCAACGTGTTGCATAAGGCCAATGCCGGCAAGACCGAGAAGACGCACTCCGCCGAGGAGACGCCCCTCGAACAGCCCGAGTACTACCGCTACGACCTCGACCTCGCCGCGGTCAGCGAGGTGTGGCGACGCGGCTCGGTGATCGCGTCATGGCTGCTCGACCTCACCGCCGGGTCGCTCTACGGCGACCCGAACCTCGACGGTGTGGCTGGGCGGGTCTCGGATTCCGGCGAGGGGCGCTGGACGATCAAAGCCGGCATCGACGAGGGCGTCCCGACCCCGGTGCTCGCGGCGTCGCTGTTCGCCCGGTTCTCCAGCCGCGGCGAGGCCGTCTACGCGGACAAGCTGCTGTCGGCCATGCGCAAGGCGTTCGGCGGCCACAACGAATTGCCCACAGGTGAATGAGGCGGGTGGAGTCGAGCTTGCTCGTGCTGCCGACGCGATCGAACCTGCCGAGTGGCGAAGGCGCGATCACCGGAGCATAAGGCGAACCTCGCCCGCGTGAGCGTTCCGAACGTCCTGGGCGCCGTCGCGGGCGGCCTGCTGGTGGTGCTGGCGTGGGGCAGCGTGCTCTCCGTGCTCGTCGTGCCGCGGCGGACCCGCAACCAGCTCAACCGCGTGATGTTCGAGGTCGTCGAGTGGTTTTTCCGATTCGTGGCGCACCGGTTACGCGGCTATGCGTTGCGCGACCGGTGGCTGGCCTGGCAGGGGCCGTCGCTGATCATGGTGCAGCTCGCAGCGTGGCTGGCCATCTTCTACGTCGGGTATGCGCTGATCATCAATGCGATTCAAGTGGACAGCGTGGCTCATGCGTTCGCCCAGTCCGGGTCGTCGCTGTTCACCCTCGGATACGCGGGGCCGCAAGGTGCATCGCTCAACATCGTCGACTACCTGGCTGCGGCGACCGGCCTGATCGTCGTCGCGTTGCAGATCGGTTACCTGCCGACGCTCTACGGCGCGTTCAACCGTCGCGAGACCGAGGTACGGCTGCTGTTCGGGCGGGCCGGCGTGCCGGCCTGGGGCCCGGAGATCCTCGCCCGGACTCGCTTCGGGTTCACTGCCGATGACCACGGCGCTGTCATGGACGACTTCTACCTGCGGTGGGAGCGCTGGGCCGCTGATCTTTCCGAGAGCCACACGAACTATCCGGTGCTCACGCTGCTCCGCTCGCCATTGCGCCTTTCGTCGTGGCTGGTGGCGATCGTCGCGGTCATGGATTCGGCCGCGCTGTGGCTCGCGCTCGCCCCGGGCAGTGCGCCGGTGACCGAAGCCCGATTGGCGCTGCGGATGGGCTTCACCGCGTTGCGTGCCGTAGCCGATTCGCTCGGCATGGAGACCGACCGCGACCCTGATCCCGACGCTGCGCTGCAACTGTCCTACGACGCGTATCTCGACGGCGTCGGGCGGATCTTCGAGACGTCGTTCCGGACGGAGCGGACCGCGGAGGAGGCCTGGCCGGACTTCCGCGGCTGGCGGGTGAACTACGAGGCGATCGCGTACAAGCTGGCGGCCCGCCTGGACGCGGTGCCGGCACCGTGGACCGGACCGCGGCTCACCGGTGACGCGGAGATCGAACCGATCCGCCCACCCAACCGGACCCCCACGCCCTACCAGCAGCAGGACGACCCCTCGTCGTGACCGCTGCGCAGTGGGCACCGTTGGAGGAACTGCGTTTGCGCCTCGCCGAGGGCACGGAGTGAGCTGAGCCGAACTTCGCTAGTGATCAATACGGCGCGGGTTCGGGTGGTGGTCGGGTCCAGGTGGTGCCGATGGGGTTGGTCCAGGCGACTTGGCCGGTGACGGGGTCGCGGCGCAGTGTCCAGTGGCCGTCGTGTTTGAGGTGGTGGTGTCGGGCGCATAGGCAGATGAGGTTGGTCGGGGTGGTGGGTCCGCCGGCTGCCCAGGGGGTGAGGTGGTCGATCTCGGTGGTGGTGGCGCGGCGGCGGCAGCCGGGGAACTGGCAGGTGCGGTCGCGTAGTTGGACGTAGCGGGCCATGGGTTTGGGTGGCCGGTAGTTGGCCGATGTGGTGTCGCAGACGCGACCGTTCGGGTCGAGCAGCAGCCGGCGCCATCTGCTGTCCGGGTCGAAGGCGAGGGCGCGGGCGATGCTGGCGGGGATGGTGCCGTGCCCGTCGAGGGCGCCGGGTTGGTCGTCGAGGAACAGCAGGGTGGACAGCGCGACGGTCACGTTGACCCGCGCCCCACCGCTGCCCCGCGGTGGCACGGCCGTCCCGGTGCCGGTGCCGGTGGTGAGGGCGGCGAGGGCGTCGGCGCGGCGTTGGTCGGCGGTGCGCTCGTCGAGGCCTTTCCAGGAGTCGGCGAGGGTGTTGACGGCGGTCTGCATGGCGGCGGCCTGTTCGGCTGGTTGAGTGACCATTGTTCGACCATCCCGTTATCGGCGGGGGTGAACACGACGCGGCGTTGCGCGCGGGCGGCAGCGCGTTTGGCTTCGGCGGCGCGGGTGTCGACGCTGGCGACGGCGCGGCGTAGCGAGTACCCGAACTGGGCCAGGGTCTGGGATCCGGCACGCGCCAGGACCCGTGTCTGCACCTGCGCGGCGGCGGTGTCGGGCAGGTCGGTGGTGGCTTCGACGAGTCGTTCGGCGTAGTGCGCGCTGATCGTCGCGTCGTGCATCGCGGTGAGGGTGGCCGGGAACCGGCGCGTCACCTCGGTGGCGAGGGCGAGTTTGTGTCCGGCGGTCGCCGAGGGCACGCGTAGCGCGCAGGCGACGTCCTCGCGTATCCACTGCTTGCCCAGGTCCGGTGCACCGTCGCGGTAGGGGTCCGGGTCGGCGGCCATCGCGGCCAGCACGTCGATCTCCACCG
>NZ_CAXTQF010000002.1:0-23852 GCF_964246335.1 uncultured Jatrophihabitans sp.
CCGACGAACGGGTCAGCCGCGGCGTCGTGCGGTTGGCCGACGACGACGCCGGGGAACTGCTGACGCTGCAGCTGGCCGCGTGGGTGCGTGAGATGCACGCCAACCCGGGCGTGCAGATCCCCCCGCTGTTCGAGGACCTGGACGACGTCCGGAGCCAGCTCGCGGATCCCGCGCAGACGGTGTGGGGTGTGCGCGAGGGCGGCCGGCTGATCGCCACCGTCCGCACGTCGGTGCGCGAGGACGGCACCGCATACGTGGGGCGGCTCGGCGTGGTGCCCGACCTGAATCGCCAGGGCCTCGGCGGCGCGCTGCTGCGCCACGCCGAGGCGTTGTTGCCGCCCACGGTGCCACGAATCGACCTGATCACGGGCGCGGGCAGCATCGACAACCACCGCTTCTACGCCCGGCACGGCTACCGCATCGTCGGGCCCGGACCGGCCCACAGCACCCTGCGGATGGTCAAGGATCTCGAACCGGCCCGAGGTCTCACGTAGCCTGGAATGGTGACGGTCCGGCGGGTGATGGGCACCGAGGTCGAGTACGGCGTCAGCCTGCCCGGCCAGCCCCAGGCCAACGCCATGCTGCTGTCCGCACAGGTCGTCAACGCCTATGCCAACACGCTGCCCGCCGGACGGGCGCGGCGAGCCAGCTGGGACTTCGAGGAGGAGTCACCGCTGCGCGATGCGCGCGGCTTCGACCTCGGCGGCTCGGGCGCGGGCGGTGCCATCGCGCAGGAGTTCATCGACGCCGAGGAAGACACCGGGATGGCCAACGTCATCCTGCCGAACGGCGCCCGGCTCTACGTCGACCACGCTCACCCCGAGTACTCCAGCCCCGAGGTGACCAACCCGCTCGACGCCGTGCGGTGGGACAAAGCCGGCGAGCTGGTGATGCTCGAGTCGGCGCGTCGGCTGCCGACGATGCCCGGCGTCGAGGCACCGATCAACCTGTACAAGAACAACACCGACAACAAGGGCGCGTCCTACGGCGCGCACGAGAACTACCTGTGCAGCCGGGACACGCCGTTCGCCGCCCTGGTGCGGCACCTGATCCCGTTCTTCGTCACCCGGCAGGTGATCTGCGGCGCCGGCCGGGTCGGGCTCGGGCAGGACGGCCGCACCGCGGGCTTCCAGATCTCGCAGCGCGCCGACTTCTTCGAGGTGGAGGTCGGGCTGGAGACCACGCTGAAGCGACCGATCGTCAACACCCGCGACGAGCCGCACAGCGACGCCGATCGCTACCGCCGGCTGCACGTCATCATCGGCGACGCCAACCTCTCCGAGATCTCGACGTACCTCAAGGTCGGTACGACGGCGCTCGTGCTCGCGATGATCGAGGACGACTTCCTGGCGGCGGACCTCGCCATCGCGCAGCCGATCCGCGAGCTGCACTCCGTATCGCACGACCCCGGTTTGCGGCACACCATTGCCTTGGCCGACGGGCGCACGATCACCGCGTTGGAGCTCCAGGGGGAGTACCTGGACCGCGCGCGTAAGTACGTCGACGACCGACAGGGCGACGACGTCGATCCGCAGACCGCCGACGTCCTGGCTCGCTGGGAGTCACTGCTCACCCGGCTGCGCAGCGACGCCTTCTCGGCAGCGCAGGAACTGGACTGGGTCGCCAAGCTGCGGCTCCTCGAGGGGTACCGCGACCGCGACAGCCTCGACTGGGACGCGCCCCGCCTGCAGCTGGTGGACCTGCAGTACTCGGACGTGCGGCCGGAGAAGGGCCTGTACAACCGGCTGGTGTCCCGTGGCGCGATGCAGACGTTGCTGCCCGCCGGCGCAGCCGAGGACGCCGTGCACACGCCACCCGCCGATACGCGCGCCTACTTCCGCGGCGAATGCCTGCGCCGCTACGGGCAGGCCGTGGCGGCCGCGTCCTGGGACTCGGTCATCTTCGACATCGGCCGTGAGTCCTTGGTCCGCGTGCCGATGCTCGAGCCGCAGCGCGGCACCCAGCGGCACGTCGGCGAGCTGCTGGACCGTTGCGCGACGGCGGCGGAGCTGGTCGCGGCACTGAACGTGTCCCGCTGAGCGCTACCGCACCCAGTCGAGCGGGATGTCGCGCAGCTTGCGGGCCACCACCGCGTCGTAGAACAGCGGCTGGCCGGCCACCGACAACCGGTGCTGGTAGCGGGTGTGCGCGGTCTCCTCGATGACGCCCTCACGGACCATCCGGTCGAGCAGCTGCGAGAAGGCTCCGGGTTGGTCGACGAACCGGTCGCGCAGGTTGAACGCGCACCACCCCGGACTGCCGACGTAGTTGAACGCCGCCGCGAACGCCGCCGGCGGCACGTCGTCGAACCCGAGCGCAGCGACACACACGAGGCAATTGAGTCGGGCATCGCGCAGCACTGCGGCGTCGTCGGCGTCGAGCGTCGTCACGTCGTCGGCGAGGTAGTCCACGTAAAGCCCCGGCCGGTCGCGCAGCGCTGCCATCCGGGCTTCGGGCAGCAGGTCGAGCCCGTAGAACGTGCGGGCGCCGGTCCGCGCGAGAGCCTCGGCCACCATGCCGTTGCCGGCACCGAAGTCCAGCACCCGAAGGTCGGCCGGATCCTCGCCCGCGGCGCGCACCGACTCGGCGAGCAGGCCGGCGACGACGTCCGGAGACGCGCATTTCAGCGTCTCGACGAACAATCCCTCGTACAGGCCCGGGATCTCGAAGATCCGCGCGTAGTCGTGGAAGCGCACCCGCTGTGATCTGCCGTCGATCAGCAGGTCGCAGAATTCCTCGTTCTGGTCGAGTTCCCGTTCGTCGGGCAGGGCGATGGTGAAGTCCGGCGTCGGTTCCTCGGTGGCAACGATGGTGGTGCAACCCCTCTCATACGACAGCGCGGCGATAGGTCGACGCCGCGCGGTGTTCCATATTGTAGAACGCGCGGGCTCGGTGCGCCGGACGAGGGCGTTGCGAAGATCAATGCTGGGGTGCGGCCGGCCGCTCGGCGCGCGTCGCGTGGCACCACTCGAGGAACCGGGCCACCCCACGCACGACGTGGGCGCTGCGCAGCGACGGGAAGATGTCGAACGCGTGCTGCGCGCCAGCGATCTCGGCGTACGCCACCGGACTGCGCGACGTCTCCCGCAGCTTGGCGACGAACTCCCGAGCTTCCGCGACCGGTACGAGCGTGTCGTTCGTGCCGTGGACGACGAGGAACGGCGGCGCGTCGGGGCCGATGCGCGAGAGCGGGGAGGCGGCGCGGTAGTCGTCCGGGTAGACGGCGTCGCGGCTCATGACCTTCGGCCGGACAACCGTCTGCAGCCGCTCGGTCGCAGACCGCGCGCCGCCCTCCTCGGTGAAGTCGTAGACGCCGTAGTGCGGTACGCAGGCCTGCACCGAGGTGTCGGCGTCCTCGAAACCGGGCTGCAGCGACGCGTCGCCCGCGGTCAGGGCGACGAGCGAGGCCAGGTGGCCGCCGGCCGAGCCGCCGGTGGTCGCGACGAACGTCGGGTCCGCCCCGTAGCGGTGCCCGTGCTCGCGGATCCAGGCCATCGCCTGCTTGGCGGCGACGAGGTGCGCAGGCCAGCGTGACTTCGGAGAGAGCGGGTAGTTGATGGCCACGCACACCCAGCCGCGGGCGGCCATGTGCAGCATCAGCGGCACGCCCTGATGGTCCTTGCTGCCGAACATCCACGCGCCACCGTGGATCTGCAGCAGCACCGGGGCATCCGGCGGCAGGTCGGCGCGGTAGTAGACGTCGAGCTCGAACCGCTTGCCGCCTTCGGCGTACGGGATGTTCCGCTCGATGGCGACCGACGCGTTATGGACGCGGAACGGCATCGCCAGCGACTGCCAGCGGGCTGCGTCGTCGTCGGGCAGTGCAGGTCTTTCGATGCGCTCGGCGTAGTCCGCGCCCAGCGTCTCCTGCAGCGCGTCCTCGATCTCGGCACCGGCGCGCCGGCTGCCGGTGGCGAGCCAGGCCGCCGAGCCGACGTTCGCCGCCGCGGCGACGAGCCCCAGCACGTCGGTGCGGGAGCGGACGCCACGTCGGGTCAGGTGGGTCCCGGCATCCAGGGCGCACAGCGTCCCGATGTGTGGCGCGAGCTCGGAGGCGGGCCAGCCGGCGAAGAACGCCGGCACCGCGGTACCCGGCAGGTGGACCGGTCGGACGGCGTTCGCGAACAGACCGAGTTGAGCCAGCTGGCGAGCGGCGAACAGCCGATCGGACGAGACGAGCGAGGCGAGGCGCGGCACGGGCGTCAACGTAACCGACACGGTGACCCGTCGCGTCGGCCGCGTTGCGCAGCCGGGACTCAGCTCAGCCGGGCGTACCGCACTTCTGCCCGGGCGCGGGCCTTGGCGGCCTCGACGTCCCGGTTGCGCGGCGGCGCACTCGTGGTCAGCCGCTCGAGCAGATGCCGTGTGGTGTGCGCGATCTCGGCAACCGCGTCGTCGAAGGCGGCCTGGTTGGCCGCGGACGGCTTGGTGCTGCCACTGATCTTGCGCACGAACTGCACGGCGGCGGCGTGCACTTCGTCGCCGGTCGCGGGCGGCTCGAAGTTGTGCAGGGTCCGGATGTTTCGGCACATACGTCCAGCGTGCCTGCACGAGACGGTCGCGGCAACGCCGGCGGGGGAGCCGGATCGGGCATGATCCCGGGCATGGACTCTGCAGCCGGCACCGCGCTGCACCGCATCGAGGCGTTGCCCGGCTCCGGGCGCTACGCGGTGACCTTCCGTGCCGCGGACGGCACCGAGCAGACGGCGACGGTGCGTGTCACGGACATCGACGTCGACGTCGCGGAAGCCAGCCTGCCGGCCACCTGGCGGCGCGCGAACGCCGCGTTCGCGATGCTCGCGGCGGCGGTCCGAGCACTCGATGCCGCGGCCAGCTTCGCGCCACCGCCGCAGCAGCTCCTCGACATCGACGGCGGCTGGGACGTCAGCCTGGGCAACGTCGTGCTCGCTGCCGACGGCCGGCCCGCGTGCATCGCGCACGGTCCGCTGGAGCAGCAGGCGGACGGGGTCTGGGCCTGCCCGGAGTGCGGCGCGACGGGCCTGCTGCGCAGCTGACGCGTCTCTTCAGCCCCGGTTGTCCAAGAAGTGCAACGGTGATTCACTGCTTGGATGGCCTATCGACGCACCGCCTCGATGCAGGCACGCCTCGATCTTCAGCGCCGCGCCGTCGTCCATGCGGCGGCCGAACTGCTCGCCGAGCGTGGGTACGCGGCCTGCACCATCATCGGGGTCGCGGAGCGTGCCGGCGTCGCGTCCGGCACCGTCTACAACCACTTCCAGAACAAGACCGGTCTGATCACCGAGTTGTTCGAGACGGTGGTCGGCCGCGAGGTCGAGGTGGTGCGCGCCCACGCCGCGCACGGCAGCGCGGCCGAGCGCATCCGCGCCGTGATCGAGACCTTCGCCGGCCGCGCGCTCAAGTCACCCCGCCAGGCGTACGCATTGCTCGCCGAACCGGTGGAGGCGCCCGTCGAGGCCCTTCGGCTGCGTTTCCGTCAGGCGTTCCGCGACGTGCTGTACGAGGCCGTCGATCTCGGTGTGCGCACAGGCGAGCTGCCTGCGCAGAACGCCGCGGTGGTGGCGGCGGCACTCGTCGGGGCGGTCGGCGAGGCGCTGACCGGCCCACTCGCGGCACCCGCCGAGCATCCCGACACGCTGCCGAGCCTGATCGCATTCACCTACCGAGCCATTGGAGTGTCGCCTGATGCCGACGCATGAGGTCACCAATCAGGTCCCGCCGATCACCGGCACCGACCTCACCGCTCATGCCGCCCTCGACGAGGGGCTCGAGCGCGAGGGCGCTGCCTGGGCGCGCGACGAGGTGCACGAGCTCGGCCGGCTGGCCAACAGCGAGCAGTGGCAACTGACCGGCCGGCTCACCAACGACCACCCACCCGTGCTGCACACGCACGACCGCCACGGCAATCGCGTGGACGAGGTCGAATACCTCCCGCAGTACCACGACCTCATGCGCACGGCCGTGGAGCACGGCCTGCACGGCGCCCCCTGGGCCGATCCGCGCCCCGGCGCGCACGTCGCGCGGGCGGCGAAGAGGAGCGCCGGGGGCGCCGCCGACGCCGGGCACCTGTGCCCGATCTCGATGACCTACGCAGTGGTGCCGGCCCTGCGCGCCGAACCGTCGCTGGCCGCGCGGTTCGAGCCGCTGCTGACCAGCCGCGCCTACGACCCGCAACTGCGTGAGCCGAGCAGCAAGCCCGGGCTGATCGCCGGCATGTCGATGACCGAGAAGCAGGGCGGCTCCGACGTGCGCGCCAACACGACCCGCGCCGTGCCGGCCGGTGCGGACGCGACCTTTCGGTTGACCGGGCACAAGTGGTTCACCTCGGCACCCATGTCGGACCTGTTCCTCACCCTGGCACAGGCCCCCGGCGGCCTGTCGTGCTTCGCGGTGCCGCGCGTCATGCCCGACGGCACGCGCAACGCGTTCGCCATCACGCGGCTCAAGGACAAGCTGGGCAACAAGTCCAACGCCTCGGCCGAGGTCGAGTACGACGGCGCGCTGGGCTGGCTGGTCGGTGGTGAGGGACGCGGCGTCTCCACGATCATCGAGATGGTCAACATGACCCGCCTGGACTGCTCGCTGATGGCGGCGAGCGGCATGCGGCTGGCGCTCGCACACGCCCTGCACCACGCCACACACCGGCGCGCATTCGGGGCGCGGCTCGTCGACCAGCCGGCAATGACGAACGTGCTGGCCGATCTGGCGCTGGAGTCCGAAGCCGCCACGACCGTCGTCATGCGCATCGCTGGGGCCGTCGACCGCGCAGCCGGCGGCGATCGGGACGAGGCGCTGTTTCGCCGGATCGCGCTCTCGGTCACCAAGTACTGGTTGTGCAAGCGGCTCGCCGGCCACACCGGCGAGGCGCTCGAGTGCCTCGGCGGCAACGGTTACGTCGAGGAGTCCGGCATGCCGCGGTTGTACCGGGAGGCACCGCTGGTGTCCATCTGGGAGGGATCGGGCAACGTCGCAGCGCTGGACACGCTGCGCGCGCTGGGCCGCGACGCCGCGGCCGTGGAGGCGTTCTTCGGCGAACTCGAGCTGGCGGCGGGAGCGGATGCGCGCTACGACGACGCGCTGGCGTTGTTGCGCAAAGAGCTGGCCGACGACGCGGATCTGCAGGTCCGGGCTCGGCGGCTCGTGGAGCGGATGGCCGTGCTGCTCCAGGCGTCGCTGCTGGTGCGATACGCGACGCCCGCGGTGGCCGACGCGTTCGTGGCCTCGCGGCTGGACGGAGACTGGGGATTTGCCTACGGGACGTTGCCGGCGCGCGCGGCTCTCGGGGCGATCCTCGAGCGCAACCGGCTCGAGTAGGTCAGCTGGCGCGGCGGTGCGGGGAGGCGAGCAGCAGGGCGGCGCGCCGGGCACCGGTGCACTCGCCGTTCGGCAGCAGCTCGCCGAAGTCCTCGAAGACCACGACGCCGTTGCACAGCAGGCTCCAGCCCTGCTCGGGGTGCGCGGAGAGCACGTGGGCCGCATCGCGGTCGGCGGCCTCGGCCGTGGGGCAGGCCGGTACGTGGGTGCAGGAGTGCCGGCGGGGGGCGGCAGGCAGACCGTTCATGACGTTTTCCTGTAATCGCTTTCGGAACTTGTAACACCAAGTGTGCGACAAATTCCTACCTTGTCCAAACGACGCACCGTTTGGCCCGTCGGATTTATTGATACCCGGCTCAACTACCTGATGTTTGGTTTCTGTTACTTCGTTACCCATCCGTGACTTATGAGCTGTGCCACTTGGCGTTAGGTCCGGCCGTCGCGGTCCTGTGCACGCCGTAACACGTCGGTCCGCGGCACCCAGTCCGCCAGGGCCGCCGGAAAACCGGCGTCGAGCGCGGCTCGCACGACCTCGTCGTCGTCGTCGACGAGCGCGGCCACGCCCCGCGGCCGCAGCTGGGCGAGGACGTCGAGCTTGTACCGAGCCGCAGGGCGGTAGTCGCCGGGCGCGCGTAGGTGCAGTTCGACGCCGGGCAGGCCGCGGTCGCGCAGCCAGTCCGCGGTGACGGTGCGCAGCCACTCCGGGCGCCCGGTCAGCCAGACGACCTCGTGCTCGCGCGCCAGGTCCGCGGCCAGCCGGGCGCCCTCGGCCAGCAGCGGATCTGCACCGGCCGACGCGAAGAACCGGCGCCACGACCCGCGCTCGAGATGGTGCAGCCGGTGCCGGACGTCGGCGACCACTCCATCGATGTCCAGAACCGCCAGCACCGGTCTGAGCGTAGGTAGACTCCAGACCTCGTGCACTTCATCGGCCCGGCACCGTCGTACGAGCTCACCTACGACGACGTCTTCATGGTTCCGCGCCGCTCGGACATTGCGTCGCGTTTCGACGTCGACCTCTCGACCGCCGACGGCAGCGGTACGACCATCCCGCTCGTCGTCGCGAACATGACTGCGGTGGCCGGGCGCCGGATGGCCGAGACGGTCGCGCGACGCGGCGGGCTGACCGTCCTGCCGCAGGACATCCCGGTGCCGGTGGTCAGCGACGTCGTCACCTGGGTCAAGCGCCGCCACCACATCGTCGACACCGCACTGACCCTGTCGCCCCGCAGCACGGTCAGCGACGCGCTGGCGCTGCTGCCCAAGCGCGCGCACGGCGCGGTGGTGGTCGTCGACGGCGACCGCCCGGTCGGCATCGTCACCGAGTCGGACTGCATCGGCGCCGAGCGCTTCGCCCAGCTGCACCAGGTGATGTCGGCCGACCCGTTCACCCTCGTCGACGACCCGCTCGACCCGGTGCGCGCCTTCGAGGAGCTGGACCGGCGGCGCCGCAAGCTGGCGCCGGTGGTCGACCGCGAGGGCGCGCTGATCGGCATCCTCAGCCGCACCGGTGCGTTGCGCTCGACGATCTACCGGCCCGCGCTCGACGCCGACCACGCCCTGCGGGTCGCGGCGGCCATCGGCGTCAACGGCGACGTCAAGGGCCGCGCCGCCGAGCTGCTCGAGGCCGGCATCGACCTGCTGGTCATCGACACCGCCCACGGTCACCAGCAACGGATGATCGACGCGCTCGGCGCGGTCCGTTCGCTGGCGCCGCAGATACCGGTCGTGGCCGGCAACGTGGTGTCCGCAGCCGGCACCCAGGAGCTCATCGACGCCGGCGCGGACATCGTCAAGGTGGGCGTCGGGCCGGGCGCCATGTGCACCACCCGGATGATGACCGGCGTGGGCCGCCCGCAATTCTCCGCGGTGCTCGAGTGCGTCGAGGCGGCGCGTGCGGCCGGGCGGCACGTGTGGGCCGACGGGGGAGTGCGCCACCCGCGCGACGTCGCGCTCGCACTCGCCGCCGGTGCCTCGGCGGTGATGGTCGGCTCGTGGTTCGCCGGCACCTACGAATCGCCCGGGGACCTGCACGCCGCGCCGGACGGCCGGCTCTACAAGGACAGCTTCGGCATGGCGTCGGCGCGCGCCGTCGCCAGCCGCACCAGCGGTGAGGGCGCCTTCGACCGCGCCCGCAAGGCGTTGTTCGAGGAGGGCATCTCGAGCGGGCGGCAGTTCCTGGACCCCGAGCGGCCGGGCGTCGAGGACCTGCTCGACGCGATCACCGCCGGCGTGCGATCGGCGTGTACCTACGCCGGCGCGACGAACCTCGCCGAACTGCACGAGCGCGCCGCGATCGGCGTGCAGAGCGCCGCCGGCTACGCGGAAGGACGCCCCCTGCACGCCGGGTGGTGAGTTCCGCTCCGCACCCACCCATGGCTAGGGGTGGGACAATCGATGCTGTGCCGCACGACCACACACACGGGACGCGGTCCGCTGACGCAGCGGACCGAGGCTGGCTGTTGGCCGCCCTCGGCGTGGTTGTCGCATTCATGGTCGCCGAGATCGTCGCCGGCCTGCTCGCGCACTCGCTGGCACTGCTCGCCGACGCGGGCCACATGCTCACCGACGCCGCAGCGCTGCTGCTCGCCGTCGTCACCTCGCGACTCGTGCGCCGTCCGGCGCGCGGCGCGTTCACGTACGGGCTTGCCCGGATGGACGCGCTGTCCGGGCAGGCGAACGGCATCACGCTGGTTCTGCTGGCTCTGTGGTTCGTGGTCGAGGGCGTGCGCCGGCTCGTCACCCCCGCGCAGGTGCACGGCGGGGTCGTCGCCGTGGTCGCCGTCGTCGGTGCGGCGGTCAATGTGCTCGCCACGATGCTCGCCGGCCGGGCGGACCGGTCCAGCCTCAATGTGCGCGGCGTGCTGGCGCACCTGCTGACCGACGTCTGGGCATTCGCCGCGACCTTCGTCGCAGGCGTGGTCGTGGTGACCACCGGCTGGCTGCGCGCCGACGCCGTGGCGTCGCTGGCCGTCGCCGCGTTGATGGCCTGGACCGGCGTCCGATTGGTGCGCGAGGCCGGCCGGGTGTTCCTCGAGGCGGCGCCGAACGGGCTAGACCCGCTCGCACTCGGTGCCGATCTCGCACGCAGCGATGGCGTGGCGCAGGTGCACGACCTGCACGTGTGGGTCCTGGGCTCGCAGGAGAACGCGGTGTCCGCGCACGTGTTGGTGCGCCCCACGCACGACTGTCATCAGGTGGCCGACCAGCTACGCGAGTTGCTGGCGCAGCGCTACGGCATCGGCCACGTCACCCTGCAGGTCGACCACGAGGACAACAACCGGCACGACGCCGACAGCTGCGTCGACGCGCACGGCATCGTGCACACCGCGCCGGCGGCGAGTTCCTGATCGGCGCGGGCAGCGGCCCGCGCCGACCTACGACCTAGTTGGCGCCGCCGTCGTCGCCGATGCGGTCGTCGAGCTTGTCGACGCCCTTGTCGATCTGCTCCTCGTGGCCGAACTTGTCGCCGGCGGCGTCACCCGCCTTGTCCAGGCCGCCCTCGACCTGCTCCTCGTGGTCGTCCGCGTAGTCCTTCGCCTTGTCCGCCATGTCACCGAAATCGGCCATCGTCGAACCCTTCCGTCAGCGGGGACCGGCATCCCCGGTACCCGACCGGTACCCAGCGGCCGCGGAGGGCGAAACGTCCGGTAAGCACCGAACGGTTCGGGGTGTCAGAATCAACGGATGCTGCTGCCGATGTCGCCCACCGACTCGTTGTTCCTGCTCGCCGAGTCGCGGGAGCAGCCGATGCACGTCGGGAGTCTGCAGCTCTACACCCCGCCCGACGGCGCCAATGCGCTGGACGTCCGGCAGATGTTCGCCGACTCGATGACGCAGGAACCGTCGTCACTCTTCCTCAAGCGACCCAAGCGCTCGGTCACCACGCTCGGGCAGTGGGGATGGGTACAAGACAAGTCGTTCGATCTCGAACACCACGTGCGCAACAGCGCTCTGCCGCAGCCCGGGCGCATCCGCGACCTGCTGGCGCTGGTGTCCCGGCTGCACTCGACCCTGCTCGATCGGCACCGTCCCCTGTGGGAGATGCACCTGATCGAGGGACTCGAGGACGGCAGGTACGCCATCTACTTCAAGGTGCACCACTCGTTGATCGACGGAGTCTCTGCGCTGCGGATGCTCGGCCGCCAGCTGACTCCGGACGCTGATGAGCGCGGCATACCGGCCCCGTGGGCGCCTCGGCCGCCGTCGGGCAAGCGGAAGAAGGGCGCCTCACAGAGCGCCGCCCAGCGCGTCCTGCACACCGTGGGAGACACGGCGGGTCTCGCGCCGGCGCTGGTCCGCACCCTGCGCGGCGCGATCACCGAACAGAGCGGTTCGATGTCGCTGTCGGCACCGAAGTCGATGTTCAACGTGCCGATCACGGCCGCCCGGCGATTTGCCGCGCAGTCGTGGCCGATGGAACGCATCCGCGCCGTCGGCAAGAGCGCGGATGCCACCGTCAACGACGTCATCCTCGCGATGTGCTCGGGGGCGTTGCGCAACTACATGATCAGCGAGGACGCGCTGCCCGACGACCCGCTGATCGCGATGGTTCCGGTGTCGCTGGCCAGCGACGACGAGGCAGGCGGCGACGGCGGTGGCAACGCCGTCGGCGTAGTGATGTGCAACCTGGGCACGCACCTCGACGACGCCGGTGACCGGCTGGCCAACGTGCACCGCTCGATGACCGAGGGCAAAGCCGCCCTGAGCACGATGAGCCAGATGCAGATCCTCATGATGAGCGGGCTGGGCGTCAGTCCGCTCGCGGTCCTGCCCGCGCTCGGCCTCAACGGCACCGTCCGGCCGCCGTTCAACCTGGTCATCTCCAACGTGCCGGGGCCGCGCGAGCCGATGTACTGGAACGGCGCACGTCTCGACGGGCTGTTCCCGCTGTCGATCCCGCTCAGCGGTCAGGCCTTGAACATCACCTGCACCAGCTACGCCACGGAGGTTGCGTTCGGACTGACCGGCTGTCGTCGGTCGGTGCCGCACCTGCAGCGCCTGCTGCGCTTCTTGGACGAGGAACTCGACGCGCTCGAGCAGGCCGTCGGCCTCTGATCCGGTACGTCAGCCGGCGCCGTGTGCCGCCGGTACGACCTCGTCCGCGGGCGGCGGGCCGGGCGCAGTGCCGTCACCGAACGGGCGGCCGCCGAGTTCCTCGCGACCGTGCGGGGTGAGCCAGTTGGCCAGGTCGGGCCCGTCGGGCACGATGCCCGACGGGTTGATGTTCTTGTGCACCAGGTAGTAGTGCATCTTGATGTGCACGAAGTCGGTGGTGTCGCCGAAGCCCGGTGTCTGGAAGAGATCCCGCGCATAGGCCCATAGCGCCGGGAACTCGTCGAGCTTTTGCCGGTTGCACTTGAAGTGCCCGTGGTAGACGGGGTCGAAGCGGGCCAGCGTGGTGAACAGCCGCACGTCGGCCTCGGTGATCGTGTCGCCGACGAGGTAGCGCTGACCGCGCAGCCGCTCGTCCAGCCAGTCGAGCCGGGCGAACAGGGCGCTGTAGGCGTCGTCGTAGGCGTGCTGGCTGCGCGCGAACCCGCACTTGTAGACGCCGTTGTTCACGTCCTCGAACACCAGCTGTGCCACCTCGTCGATCTCGCCGCGCAGGTTTTCGGGGTAGAGGTTCGGCGCTCCGGCGCGTTGGTAGGGCCGCCATTCGGACGAGAGGTCGAGCGTCATCTGCGCGTAGTCGTTGGTGACGACCTGCCCCGTCGGAATGTCGACGATCGCCGGCACCGTGATGCCGCGCGGGTAGTCCGGGACCCGCCGGAAGAACGCCTCCTGCAACCGCTCGATGCCGAGGACCGGGTCGCGCCCGCCGGGATCGAGATCGAACGTCCAGCTGCGCTCGTCGTGCGTCGGGCCGCAGATGCCCATGGACAGCACGTCCTCGAGGCCGAGCAGCCGGCGGACGATGATCGCGCGGTTGGCCCACGGGCACGCGCGGGCGACGACGAGCCGGTACCGCCCGGGTTCGACCGGGTAGCCGTCGCGGCCGTCGGCAGTGATCCGCGTGGTGATGTAGTTCTGGTCGCGCTGGAAGCCGCCGTCGCTGCCGATGTCCTTGGTGTCGCCGGTCTCGGTCGTCTGCGTGTCAGTCACGGTCAGGAGCCTGCCCCGGTCCGGCCGCGCAGGAACGCGATCAGCAACGGGTTCACCAGCTCGGGCGCCTCGGCGGGCAAGCCGTGGGTGCCCGGTAGCACCGCGAGACGGGCGTCGGGCAGGGCCGCGACGACCTGCTGTGAGTGCTCGAGCCGCACCTCGTCCCGGTCGCCCTGCAGCACGAGGACCGGCACCGTGATCGCGGCGAAATCGTCCAGGTCCAGCTCCGGCTCGTTGTCGATCATGCGCATCATCTTGGCGTAGATGACGCCGAAGTGTTCGGGACCGTCCGGCGACACCGGGTCGTAGTCGCGTCGCAGGTAGTCCTTGGCCTCCTCGGTGTGCAGGAAGGCTGCCAGCCGGCTGTCCGGCACCTGGCCGTCGCTGTTGTAGTACTGGCCGATGAGCGCCATTCGCGCCACGAGGTCGGGCCGGCGCAGCGCGACGAGCACCGCCACGATCGCGCCGTCACTCCAGCCGACGAGCGGCACCGGCTGCGCGAGCTCCTGCTCGAGGTAGGAGACCGTCTCGTCGGCCATCGCCGCGTAGCTGAATTCGCCGTCGCCGTCCGGGGTGTGCGCGTGCCCGCGACGTTCGGGGACGTGGACGCGCCACCCGTCGGCCACCAGCGCGGGCGTCTGGGCGGCGAAGGCGTCAGCGCCGCTGAAACCGCCGTGCAGGAGCACCACCGGCGGGCCGTCACCGGTGACCTCATGCCAGATCCGTCGGCCGGATACCTGGATGTAGGTCATGCCTCCTCCTCGTCACCGACGGCATCGAGCAGCTGCGCGTACACGCGCTCGAGCGAACCCGCGGGGGAGTGCAACACCCGCGTCCCGTCACGGGTCGAGATGATCTGCAGCAACCGGTCGTGCATGGCAGCGAGCGCGGTCTCGCCCCCGCTGCGTTCGACCAGCCACGCAGCGTCCACGTGTGCCGGCTCTGCTGCAGCGGTGCTGCGCGCGGCGAAACGCGCGAACAACGTGTCGCGGTCGTCGACGAGCACGAACTCGAAGAACTGCGCCCCGGCGCCGACCGCGACGTGCTCGGCCTGCTCGATGAACCGCGGACGAGCAAGGAACTGCGGCAACAGCACGTCGAACCCGTCGCGCAGGTGCTGCCCGGCCAGCGTCAGCGACAACGCCCGCGCATGCAGCCCGGCGGCGGTCGGTTGCTCCTGCCAACGGCCGAGCTGCCTGCGCAACCCGTCGAGCTCGACGACGAGCGCCATGGCGTGGTCGTCGGCGTACCGGCGGGCCAGCGTGGTCTTGCCGACCGCGGGCATGCCGTTGAGCAGGATGAGCCGGGGCACCCCGGCACGCTATCGACTCAGCCCTGGGCGAGCTCCGCGACGTCCTGCCACTCGCGCCACGTGGACAGTCGCGACTCGTAGTCCTTCTCGGCGATGCCCAGCGGCGCCTTGCCGAAGAAGCAACGCAGCGGCGGTTCGTCGGCGTCGACGAGCTTGAGCACCGCCTCGGCGCTGGCCTTCGGGTCACCCGGTTCGGAGACGCGCTGCTTGCGCTGCTCCTGCGCCTTCTCGTGAAACTCCTTGTAGGCGTCGAGCTCCTTCGAGTGCTTCGCCGACGAACCGGCCCAATCGGTGGAGAATCCGCCGGGCTCGATCAGCGTCACGTGGATGCCGAAGTCGGCGACCTCCTGGGCCAGCGACTGGCTGAGGCCTTCGAGCGCCCACTTCGACGCGTGATAGGCGCCGACCAGCGGGAACGCGGAGATGCCCCCGATGGACGACACCTGCAGGATGTGGCCCGAGCCCTGCTCGCGCAGGAACGGCAATGCGGCCTGGGTGACCCACAGCGCGCCGAAGAGGTTGGTCTCCAACTGGGCGCGGGCTTCGTCCTCGGTGAGTTCCTCGACCAGGCCGAAGTGACCGTATCCCGCGTTGTTGACGACGATGTCGAGGCGGCCGAACCGGTCGTGCGCCTGGGCGACGGCTGCGAAGTCCGCGTCACGATCGGTGACGTCGAGCTGGATCGGCAGGAACCGGTCGCCGTACTTCTCGGTGAGGTCGTCGAGCGAGCTGGTGTCGCGCGCCGTCGCCGCGACGGAGTCACCGCGTTCGAGCGCGGCGATCGCCCACTCGCGGCCGAAACCGCGCGAGGCGCCGGTGATGAACCATGTTTTCGTCATGTAGCCGAGATACCCGGTCGATCCCCGACTTTCCCGGCCAGGTGGCGTCGGGAATCGCACCCGTGTGCCGGGAATACGGGCTCACGCGGCCCTGCGCAACGCTGCCACCCGGTTGCTGGCAACTGCGACGAACGCAGCGAGCACCGGGATGACCGCGAGCGCGGCCCGCAGCGTGCTCAGGCCGGCGAGCTGCCCGATCAGCGGCGGACCGAGCACGAAGCCGGCCCAGCCCATGCCGGACACGGCGGCCACCGCCACCCCGGGATGCAGGTCCGGCAGCCGGCCCGCGGCGCTGAAGGTGGTGGGGACGACTGCCCCGAGGCCCGCCCCCAGGGCGAAGAACCCGAACAACGTGATGGGCACGGCGCCGACGGCGAGCGCGATCGCGAAGACAACCGCGGCGACGAGCGCGAGCGCCGGCAGCACCCGCCGTGCCTCGAAGCGTTCGATCAACCGGTCGCCGGACAGCCGCGCGCCCACCATCGCGAGCGCGAAGGCCGCGTAGCCCAGCCCGCTGATCGCGGCACTCGCATGCACCGAGTCGTGCAGATAGACAGACGACCAGTCGGCCGCCGCGCCTTCGCACAGCATCGACGCGAACGTGATGGCGCCGAGCAGCAGTACGGCCGAGGACAGCCGGTGCGGCCACCGTGGCCGCGCCGCCGGTGCGGATGCCGGCCGCTCGGCGGCCGCCGGGTCCGCGGCGTCGAGCAGCATGCGCAGCGTCAGCCACTCCGCGACGACGATCGCGACACTGCCCGCGACGAGCAGCTGCCAGGACAGCGAGATGCCCACGGCGACGCAGACCGCCCCCAGGCCCGCGCCGGCGAAGGCGCCGAGGCTCCAGAACGCGTGCGTCGTGTTCATGATCGCCCGGTCGCGGGCTCCCTCGACGGCGATGGCCTGGGTGTTCATCGCGATGTCGAGCGTCCCCATGAACGCGCCCCATACGAATAGCGCCGCGAACAACGCCGCGGTGGAGCCGGTGAGCCCGACGAACGGCCCACTGATGCCGTAGCCGAGCAGGCAGACCTGCACCACGCGACGGCTGCCGAAGCGCGGGATCAGCGCGGCGGCGGCGAGCATGGCGGACACCGAGCCGACCGGCGCGCCGAGCAGCGCGACGCCGAGGGTTGCGTTGTCCAGGTGCAGGTGTGCCTTGACCTGAGGGATGTGCGCGGTCCACGACGCGAACAGCAGGCCGTGCACGAAGAAGGTGACGACCACACCGACCCGCGCCCAGCGCACCGCGTGCGCGGACGGGGCGGCGGCGCGGGTCACCAGGCGAAGCTACGCGGGGCGTGGTCGTTGCAGCAGCGCGTGCACCTCGTCCCACGCCTGCTCCCGGTCAGCGGCATCGGCGCCGCCGGGTGCAGTGGCCGACAGCACGATCTCCGCATAGGCCTTGCTCTCGGTGATGCAGACGTCGAGGTCCGCATCGAGGTTCGGCGACAACGCCACCGCTTGGCTGCCGGACAGCTCGACGAACGCCGTGCCGCCGGGCCGCAGCCAGTGCCTCGCGCCGTCGAAGACGCGGCGTGCCACGTCCGTGCCGTCGGCACCGCCGTCGAGAGCGGTCCGTTGCTCGTGGTCGCGGGCCTCGGCCGGCATCGCGGCGATGTCCTCGGTCGGCACGTACGGCGCGTTGGCCACCACGACGTCGACCCGGCCGCGCAGTTGCGCGGGCAGTGGCTCGTAGAGGTCGCCGACGAAGAGGTGCACGTCGTCGCCGACGTTCGTCCGCGCGCACTCGACGGCAGCGGGGTCCAGATCGACGGCGTAGAGCCGGATGTCGGGAACCTCTGCCTGCAGTACCGCGGTGATCGCGCCTGCGCCGCAGCACAGGTCGAGCACCGTGGCATCCGCGCCGCTGTATCGCGCGAAGATCGCCGCCACCCGGGCGAGGAATTCGGTGCGCCGCCGCGGCACGAACACGCCGGGGGAGACCGCGACGCGCACGCCGCAGAAGGCGGCCCAGCCCACGATGTACTCCAACGGTTCGCCCGCACAGCGGCGCTGCACGAGCGGCTCGAGCGGCTCACCGGTCTCGGCGGCATGCTGCTCGAGCAGCCGGGCCTCGTCCTCGGCGAAGACGCACCCGGCGCGCCGCAGCTGCCTGACGACCCTGGCCGCCCTCACCGGGCCGGTCGCTCGTCCAGCACGCGGCGCATCTTGCCCATCGACCGCTCGACACCGTCGGGCGCGAGCACGTCCACCGCCACCGTCACGCCGATGACGTTCTTCACCCGCTCACGCAGCTGGGCGCCGGCCGCCATGGCGTCGTGCTCGTTGGCGTCGATACGCCGTTCCACCCGCACCGTCAGCTCGTCGAGGGTGCCGCTGCGGGTGAGCACGCACTGGAAGTGCGGCGCGAGGGCCGGCACCTGCAGGATCAGCTCCTCGAGCTGGGTGGGGAACAGGTTGACGCCGCGCAGGATGATCATGTCGTCGGTGCGGCCGGTAATCTTCGCCATCCGGCGCATGGGCCGCGCGGTGCCGGGCATGAGCCGCGTCAGGTCGCGGGTGCGGTACCGGATCACCGGCATGGCCTGCTTCGTGAGCGAGGTGAACACGAGTTCGCCCTCCTCGCCGTCGGGCAGCACCTCGCCGGTGAGCGGGTCGATCACCTCGGGGTAGAAGTGGTCCTCCCAGACGTGCAGGCCGTCCTTGGTCTCGACGCACTCCTGCGCGACGCCGGGACCCATGACCTCGCTCAGCCCGTAGATGTCGGTGGCGTCGATGCCGAGGCGTCGTTCGATGTCGGCGCGCATGCCGTCGGTCCACGGCTCGGCGCCGAAGATCCCGAACCGCAGTGACGACGCAGCCGGGTCGTCGCCCCGGCGCTCCATCTCGTCGATGATCGCGAGCAGGTACGAGGGCGTCACCATGATCACGTCCGGCCGGAAGTCGCGGATCAGCGTCACCTGCCGTTCGGTCATCCCGCCGGACACCGGCACCACCGTGCAGCCGAGCCGCTCGGCGCCGTAGTGCGCGCCCAGG
The DNA here is from genome assembly GCF_964246335.1 of uncultured Jatrophihabitans sp. GTDB lineage: Bacteria > Actinomycetota > Actinomycetes > Mycobacteriales > Jatrophihabitantaceae > Jatrophihabitans. The sequence goes on from NZ_CAXTQF010000002.1 coordinate 18,550, forward strand.
CCCCCGGTGAACAACCCGTAGCCGTAGGCGTTGTGCAGCACGTGTCCCGGCCGGCCGCCGGCTGCGCGGATCGAGCGCGCCATCACCTCGGCCCAGACGTCGAGGTCGGCGCGGGTGTAGCCGACGACGGTGGCCCGGCCGGTCGTCCCCGAGGACGCGTGTACCCGCACCACCTGCTCACGCGGCACCGCGAACATCCCAAAGGGGTAGTTCTCCCGCAGATCGGCTTTGGCGGTGGTCGGGAAGCGGGCGAGGTCGGCGAGGTCGGTGCAGTCCTCGGGCCGCACTCCGGCGGCGTCGAAGGCGGCGCGGTAGTGGGCGACGTTCTCGTAGGCGTGGCGCAGCGTGGCCCGCAGCCTGCTCAGTTGCAGCGCGTGCAGCTCGTCCACCGAGGCGCGTTCGCACGGGTCGAGCGTTGCCGGGTCCGGGGCGAGGTCGGGCATGTGGGGATCCTGCGCGGCTCAGGCGTCGTAGTCGACGACGACGCGTTCGGACTCGGGGACGGCCTGACAGGTGAGCACGTAACCGGCGTCCACCTCGGCCGGTTCGAGGGCGTAGTTGCGGCGCATCCGCACCTCGCCGTCGGTGAGCAACGCCCGGCAGGTGCCGCACACCCCGCCTTTGCACGCGAACGGCAGGTCGGGACGGACCCGTTGGGCGGCGTCGAGGATCGCGCTGCCGTAGGGCACGGTGCACGTGGTCGACCGGCCGTCCAGCACGACGGTCGCCTCCGCGCCGGGACCGGGCGGCGACTCGACGTGTCGATCCTGCGGCGGCGCCTCGTCCTCCACGTAGAACAGTTCGCGGTGGATACGGGACCGCTCGACGCCGAACTCGCCGAGCACCGCGACAGCGTCGGTGACCATGCCGAACGGCCCGCACAGCCACCAGTGGTCGGTGCCGGCGACGTCGACGACGGTCGACAGGAGCTCGCGCAGCTTCGCCGCGTCGAGCCGGCCGGTGAACAGCGCGACCTCCTGCGGCTCCCTGCTCAGGACGTGCACGAGGCGCATCCGTGCCGGGAATGCGTCCTTGAGCTCGGCGACCTCGTCGGCGAACATCACCGAGTCGCTGCGACGGTTGCCGTAGAGCAGTGTGACGTGGTTGCGCTCGTCGGCGCCGAGCAGCGTGCCGGCGATGGACAGCATCGGCGTGATGCCGCTGCCCGCAGCGAGCAGCACGTGGTCGCGCTCGTCCAGTGCGAGGTCCGGCGTGAACGACCCGCTCGGAGGCTGCACGTCGACGACGTCGCCCGGCCGCAGCTCGCGCACCAGCCAGCGCGAGACCTTGCCGTCGGCCACTTCGCGCACGCCGATGCGCGGCGCCCAGCCGGCCGGCGCGCAGATCGAGTACGAGCGCCGTTCCGTGCCGCGGCGGACCGTCAGCGTCTGCCCGGCCCGGAAGGTGAAGTGCTCGCGTTGCGCCTCGGGCACCGCGAACGTCACCGCGGCCGAGTCGTCGGTGAGCCGGTCGACGGCGGCAACGGTCAACGGAACGAAGTCACGGGCCACGTCAGATCTCCTTGACGTACTCGAACGGCTCGCGGCACACGTCGCAGCGGTACAGCGCGCGGCACGCCGTGGCGCCGAACGCGGACAGCTGCGCGGTGTCCGCCGAGCCGCACCGTGGGCAGGTGACGGCCGGGCGACGCGGCTGCAGGACGAGCGGCACCGGCCCGGCGTGTTGTGGTGCGGGATGCGGTGCGGCGATGCCGGCGCGTGCGAGCTTGCGACGCCCCTCTGCGGTGATTCGGTCGCTGGACCACGGGGGATCCAACTGGGTACGGATCTGCACGTCGGTGTATCCCGCCGCGGCGAGGCGACTGCGCAGATCGAGTGCGATCTCGCGCATCGCGGGGCAGCCGCTGTAGGTCGGGGTGATCGTCACCGCGAGCCGATCGCCGTCCTGCTCGACGTCGCGCAGGATGCCGAGATCGGCCAGCGTCAGCATCGGCAGCTCGGGATCGGGCACCGACGCCGCAACCGCCCACGCGTCGTCGTGACGCCGGACCGCGACGCTCACCATGTCGCGGCCGGATGAGCCCGGGCGACACTCTGCATCTCGGCGAGCAGGTAGCCGAACGCCTCGGTGTGCACGCCGTGCCGCCCGGTGCGGCGCGCGACGGGCGCGAGCGGAGCGGCGTCCGGCTGCTCGAGCCCCGCGGTGGCCAGCACCGTGTCCACGACGGCGTCGAACTGGGCGCGCACCGTCGCCGGCCGTACCGCGATGCCGGGCAGCTCGACCGGGTCGTCGGTGAACAGCTCGTCCAGGTACGGCCACAGGGTGACCAGTGCGGCCTGCATCCGCGCGTGTGACAGATCGGTGCCGTCGCCCAGCCGGACGACCCACTGTGCCGCGTAGTCGCGGTGGTACGCGAGCTCGGGCACCGCCTTGGCGGCGATCGCCGCGAGCACCGGATCGGCGCAGCCGCGCAGCTGCTCGCACAGCGCGAGCCGCCACGTGGCGAACAGCAGCAGCCGGCCGGTGACCTCGGCGAAGTCTGCGTCGGCGTGCTCGGTCAGCCGGACGTTGCGGAACTCGTACGCGTCGCGGAAGAACGCGAGTTGATCTTCGTCGCGGCCCGCGTCCTCGGCCTGACCGGCGCGGGCGAGCAGTAGCCGGCCCTGGCCCAGCAGGTCGAGCGCGACGTTGGCCAGCGCCGCCTCCTCCTCGAGCTCCGGCGCGCGGGTCATCCACGCCTGCAGGCGCTGGGAGTAGATCAGTGCGTCGTCGCCGAGCATCAGGCAGTAGGCGGCGAGCGCGCCGGCATCGACGCCGTCGGGGATGCGCGCGTCGACACCGGCCAGCGGATCGGTGAAACCGGTGCCGAAGGCCCACCGGTGGTCCCCGAGGTCGTCGGCGAGGCCCTCGTAAGGAGTGTTGTGCTCGGTCATATGTTCGGGACGTCGTCGGGGATGTCGTAGAACGTGGGGTGCCGGTAGACCTTGTCGCCGGCGGGGGCGAAGAAGGGATCCTTCTCGTCCGGGCTGGACGCTGTGATGGCGCCGGCCGGCACCACCCAGATGCTGACGCCTTCATTGCGCCGCGTGTACACGTCGCGCGCGTGATGCAGTGCCTGCTGGGCGTCCGCGGCGTGCAACGAGCCGACGTGCACGTGATTGAGCCCGCGCTTGGCGCGCAGGAAGACCTCGTACAGCGGCCAGTCCGCGCGCACTGCCGCCGGCTCGGGCGCGACGGGCACACCCTCCGTAGGCACCGCCCCGTGCCCACCTTCCGCGGTGTACTCGGTCATCCGTTTGCACCCGCAGACGTCGCTAACGGCGCGCCAGCAGCCGCGTTAGCGACTGCTGCGGGTGCAAACCGACGCTTGCGTGCGTGCGCGACCGCGGCTTCCCGCACCCAGGCGCCGTCCTCGTGAGCCGCCCGCCGGTGCGCGACCCGCTGCGCGTTGCACGGTCCGTCGCCGCGCACCACGGCAGCGAACTCCGTCCAGTCGACGGCACCGAAGTCGTAGTGGCCGCGCTCGTCGTTCCAGCGCAGGTCGGCATCGGGCAACGTGACGCCGAGCGCCTGCGCCTGCGGCACCGTCATGTCCACGAACCGCTGCCGCAGTTCGTCGTTCGTGTGCCGCTTGACGCCCCATGCCATGGACTGCGCGGTGTTCGGCGACTCGGCATCCGGTGGCCCGAACATCATCAGCGACGGCCACCAGAACCGGTCCACGGATTCCTGCACCATCGCGCGCTGCGCGTCGGTGCCGCGCATCATCGTCATCAGCAGCTCGTAACCCTGCCGCTGGTGGAACGACTCCTCCTTGCAGATACGCACCATGGCGCGGGCGTACGGGCCGTACGACGAACGGCACAGCGGCACCTGGTTGCAGATCGCGGCGCCGTCGACCAGCCAGCCGATGGTGCCGACGTCGGCGTAGGACAGCGTCGGGTAATTGAAGATCGACGAGTACTTCTGCCGGCCGGTGATCAACTTCTCGGTGAGGTCGGCGCGGTCGGCCCCGAGTGTCTCGGCGGCGCAGTACAGGTACATGCCGTGCCCGGCTTCGTCCTGCACCTTCGCAATCAGGATCGCCTTGCGGCGCAGCGACGGCGCGCGGGTGATCCAGTTGCCCTCCGGCTGCATCCCGATGATCTCCGAATGCGCGTGCTGCGCGATCTGGCGGATCATCGTCTTGCGATAACCGTCGGGCATCCAGTCACGTGGCTCGACCCGGTGGTCATGCTCGATCGTCGCGTCGAAATGCGCGGCCAGCGCGGCCGACTCGGCGGGCTCGGCGGGCTCGGCGGGCTCGGCGCTCGTCTCGTCGATTGCGGTCATCCGGCGTCCTCCTCATGCTGATCAACAGCATCAATTGGTCGCCCTGACGACCAAGTCACGCTGTTGATCACGGAACCTACGGCCATTGCTTCGCCACCATCGTCAGGACGTCGTACTGCGCGGCCACCGAGCCGTCCTGCTTGGTCACCTGGGTGTCCCACCGCACCTCGCCGTAGTCACCGGGCCGCGGATTGATCTGCTTGCAGGTCAGCGTCACGGTCAGCGCGTCGCCGGGGTAGACGGGGGACAGGAAGCGCAGCTCGTCGATGCCGTAGTTGGCGAGCACCGGCCCCGGGTCGGGATCGACGAACAGTCCGGCCGCGAGCGAGACGATCAGGTAACCGTGCGCCACCCGGCCGTCGAAGAACGGATTGGCGGCGGCGGCCGCCTCGTCCATGTGGGCGTAGAACGTGTCGCCGGTGAACTCGGCGAAGTGCTCGATGTCGTCGAGAGTCACCGTGCGCGGGCCGGCGACGACGGTGTCGCCGACGCGCAACGTGGCGAGCGACTTGCGGAACGGGTGCCCGCCGGTGTCGTCGCGCGCGCTGCCGGCCACCCACCTGGTGGTGACGGCGCGCAGCAGCCGCGGGCTCGCCTGCACGGCGGTGCGCTGCATGTGCGCGAACACGGCGCGCAGGCCGCCGAGCTCCGCGCCGCCGCCGGCGCGACCGGGACCACCGTGCACGAGGTTCGGCAGCGGCGATCCATGACCCGTCGACTCGGCGGCGGATTCCGCGTCGAGCACGAGCAGCCGACCGTGGTACGGCGCGCAGCCCAGCACCATGCGCCGGGCGACGTCGGCGTCGGCGGTGACGACCGACCCGACGAGGCTGCCCCTGCCACGCGCCGCGAGGCGCACGGCATCGGCGACGTCGGTGTAGCCGACAACGCAGCTCACCGGGCCGAACGCCTCGACGCTGTGCGGCGCGTCGCTGTCCGGGTCGTCGACGCGCAGCAGCAGCGGCGACAGGAACGCGCCGCGGTCGGCGTCCGCGCCGACGACGTCGACG
>NZ_CAXTQF010000002.1:23862-41249 GCF_964246335.1 uncultured Jatrophihabitans sp.
CCTCTTCACGCTGCTCGAGGCTCACCAGCGCACCCAGCTGCACCGACTCGTCGGCAGGGTTGCCGATCACGACCGACGTGAGCCGGCCGGCCACGGCGTCCAGCACGTCGTCCATGCGCTCCTGCGGCACGAGCGCGCGCCGGATGGCAGTGCACTTCTGGCCGGCCTTGACGGTCATCTCGGTGACCAGCTGATCCACGTAGAGGTCGAACTCTGCCGTGCCGACCGCAGCATCCGGGCCGAGGACGGAGCAGTTGAGAGAATCGGCCTCGGCGTTGAACGCGACCGAGCGCGCCACCACGTTCGGGTGCGCGCGCAACCGCGCGGCCGTTGCCGCCGAGCCGGTGAAGGACAGGTGGTCGTGCTCACCCAGGTGGTCGAGCAGATCGCCCGCCCCGCCGCACAGCAGCGAGAGCGATCCGTCGGGCAGCAGACCGGACTCGACGACGAGTTCGACGAGCCGTGCCGTCAGGTAGGCGGTCTGCGTCGCGGGTTTGACGAGGGTGGGCATCCCGGCGATGAATGCGGGCGCCAGTTTCTCCAGCGGACCCCACACCGGGAAGTTGAAGGCATTGATCTGCACGGCGACGCCGGGTCGCGACGTCAGTACGTGCTGCGCGACGAAGGTGCCGCCGCGGCCGAGTGGCTCGACCGGTCCTTCGACGTGCACGGTGTCGCCGGCGAGCTCGCGTCGTGCCCGGCTGGCGTACGCGAAGAGGACGCCGATGCCACCGTCGACGTCGAAACGCGCGTCGTTGCGGGTGGCGCCGGCGCGGGCCGACAGCGCGTACAGCTCGTCGCGGTGCTCGCGCAACATGGTCGCCACGGATTTGAGCGCGGCCGCACGCTCGTGGAAGGTCAGCTCGCGCAACGCGGGGCTGCCGACCCGCCGGGCATGGTCGAGCGCCCGGTGCAGGTCCGCGCCGGACGCGGACACCCGGGCCACCTCCGCTCCGGTGACGGCGTCGCGCACGGGCGTGCCGTCGTCGGGAGCCGACCAGCGGTCCACCAGATAACTGCGCAGCACGGCGACCATGGCTCACCTCTGTATTTACCGACCGATCATTCGGTAAATTACTCCGTCAGACAGTGAACGCAAGCGCGAGGGGGAATGACGATGTACGACGCGTCCATCGTCGAGCGCATGATGGCGGCCGACGACGCGAGCCGCGCGCTGGGCATCGAGCTCGTCGCGCATGCCGACGGGCGGGCCACGACCCGGCTCACGGTGCGTGCCGACCACCTCAACGGCTACCGGGTGGCGCACGGAGGAGTCGTCTTCGCACTCGCGGACACCGCCTTCGCGGCGGCGTGCAACAGCCGACGGGCCACCGTCGCGGCCGCTGCAGAGATCGTGTTCGTCGCCGCGGCCCGCGCCGGCGACGTGCTCACCGCCGATGCCGCGGAACGCACGGTCTTCGGCCGCAGCGGCATCTACGACGTCACCGTCCGGCGTGAGGACGGCGCCGTCGTCGCCGAGTTCCGTGGCCGCAGCCACGCGGTGCCGGAGCTGAGCGGATGACATCGGCGCTACCGCAGCCGGCCCGCCGCGGACGTCCCGGGTACGACCTGACGTCGCTGCTCGCGGTCGCCGTCGAGGTGTTCAACGAGCGTGGCTACGACGGCACGTCGATGGAGGATCTGGCCCGGCGGCTGGGCATCGCGAAGTCGGCGATCTACCACCATGTGTCGGGCAAGGAGCAATTGCTCCGGCTGGCCCTCGACCGCTCGACAGCCGGGCTCGGCGCGGTGGCCGACCAGGCGCGCGCGCTCGACGCGCCGGCGATCGCGCGGCTCGAACACCTCGTCCGGGGCAGCGTCGAGGTGCTGCAGGCCGATCTGCCGTACGTCACCCTGCTGCTGCGGGTACGCGGCAACACCGCGACGGAGCGCGCCGCGTTGGCGCGGCGCCGTGGCTTCGACCGGTTCGTCGCACAGCTCGTGCGCGAGGCCGAGGCCGACGGCGACATCCGCCCGGACGTCGAGTCGGCGGTCACCGCCCGGCTGCTGTTCGGCATGGTCAACTCGATCGTCGAGTGGTACCGCCCGCGGCGCGGCGCCGACCCCGCGCCCCTCGCGGACGCGGTATGCGCGATCGCGTTCGACGGGCTACGTCGTCGCTGAGCTCAGCCGCGGCCGGGCCCCCGGTACACCCTGTTGTAGCTGACCTGTGCCAGCAGGCCGTGGGCGGCGATGGAGCGCAGCATGGCCGGCGTGATGCCCTCCTCGCGCGGCTCGAGGATGATGATCGCCCGGCCAGTGAACAAGTGGCGCAGCATGGCGTTCTGGTACTTGGTGTTGCGCAGGATGACCTGCTTGGACCGGTACGTGGAGAAGCGCGTCCCTTCGATGTCGACCGGGTTCGAGCAGCCGTCCGCCAACCCCCGGCTCAGCGCATCGAGCTCGATCAGCGCGACCGGCGAGTCCGACGTGACGCACCGGACGTTGCGCACGGCGCGTGCCAGCTGCGGGCCGCCGGGGAAGGGCTTCACGGCGATGTTGTCGACGATGAGGATCGCCGCCGTCAACACGGCCATCCCCGCGGCGACCACCGGACCGACGATGCGTGGCCGGTGTGTCCGCGCAACCGCCCGCTCGCGCAACGACGCCGCGGCACCGGCGACGGTCAGCGCCAGGCCGACGGTGAGGAAGTCGCAGTAGTACGGGTACCAGGACGGCCCGGCCAGCAAGATCAGGAGCTGCAGCACGAGCAACCCGACGGCCGGCCACGCCGCGCGGACCCGCAGGGCGGCCGCGAGGACGGCGAGCAGCATCACCGCCGTGAGCCCGGCGACCGCAAGGCTGACGGTGTGTGATGTGTGCACCAGCCGGGGCAACGTCGTGATGTCGAGGATCCGGTGCGCGAGGCTGTGCCGCCGCGGACGCCCGAGCTGGGCGATGACGACCATGTGCCACATCTGCTTCGGCGCGGCCACGAAGAACGGCAGATTGACGACGACGACCGCCGCGAGCATGCCACCGAGCGCGGCACCGGCCGGCCGCGCGGACCTGTGGCGCGCGCCGAGCCACACGATGATCGCGACTGCGGGCAGGATCCACCAGATCTTCGTGCTGACCGCCAGGCCGAGTGCCACTCCGGCCAGCACGGCCGGCCGCAACCGGAGTTGCGGACCGTCGGCACGCAGCGCGAAGAGCAGGGCGAGCAACAGGAAGAAGTTGCCCAGCGGCTCGAGCTTGATCAGGTATTCGGCCTCGATCGAGCCGTACCACAGGGCATAGACGAGGCCGCCGACGACGGAGCCCGCGCCACCCAGCCCGAGCCGCAGGCACACCCGCCTGGTCAGCACCGCGTTCACGCCGCCCAGCACCGTGAAGGCGACGACGCCAATGAAGAAGCTCGTGTGGTCACTGAAGAGATGGGTCAGTGCGGTGATCGGCGTCAGCGCCAGGTCGATCATCGGCGGGTGCAGCTGCGTGAAGTTGCGGTAGGGCAACCGGCCGTGGAGCAAGGCGTCCGACGCCGTGAAGTACACCCCCGCGTCGTAGCCGAAGGTGCCGCGCGAGCCCCCGAGCCGGAACACGGTGAACAGCCGGGCGGCAACGGCGAGGACGAAGACGAGCAGGTCCCATCGCCACACCGGCGCCTGGGCCGCGCGGTCCTCGGGTGCACCGACGGCCGGTTCATCACGTTCGGCGATCCCGGCCTCGTTCACGGCGTTCATCGTGCGGATACCTGGTGAACGGAAGCTGTCCGGTTCAGGACGCTGACAGTTTCCCTCGGCGAAGGCACGACATACGGTGGCACGCGTGGACCTTGCCGGCCGCCCCGACCCGCCGTTCGCGGGTGACGAAGCCGCGACGTTGTCCGGCTTCCTCGATTTCCAGCGGGCGACGTTGACCCTGAAGACCGACGGCCTTGACGCGGCGCAGCTACGCGCACGGCATGCGCCGTCCGCGATGACGCTCGGCGGCCTGCTCAAGCACATGGCCTACAACGAGAACTTCTGGGTGGCGCAACGGCTGGCGGGCGAGGCCGCCGGGGCGCCGTGGGACGGCGTCGATTGGGACGCCGACCCCGACTGGGACTGGCACTCGGCGGCCGACGACGACCCCGACCAGATACGCGCGCTGTGGTCGGCCGAGGTCACGCGCGCGCAGGCGGCGTTGGACCGGATCCTGCAGCGTGGGGACTTCGGTCAACCGAGCAGCATGCCGATGTCGGACGGGCGCCACGTCAGCGTGCGTTGGGTCATCGCGCATCTGATCGAGGAGTACGCGCGGCACAACGGCCACGCCGACCTGATCCGGGAGAGCATCGACGGGGCGACGGGGGAGTGACGGCGGCTCAACCGAACATGCACGCTTGACAGGAAACCATTTGGTTTCCTATCGTCGTGGGCATGGACGCGGTGTTCCGGGCGCTCGCCGACCCGACCCGCCGTGAACTGCTCGACGAGCTGTTCCGCCAGGACGGGCAGTCCCTGAACGCCCTGGCCGGCCGGTTCGACATGACCCGGGTGGCCGTGGCGAAACATCTGCGCGTCCTGGAGGACGCGGGCGTCGTCGTGTCCGACCGCCGAGGCCGGGAGAAGCTGCACTTCCTCAATCCCGTGCCGATCCGCCTGGTGCACGACCGCTGGGTCGGCAAGTACACCGAGCCGTGGGCCGCCGGGCTCACCGGCCTGAAACGCGAGCTGGAGGCCACCGTGGAGAAGCTGTTCGAGATCTACATCCGCACCACGCCACAACAGCTGTGGGAGGCGATCACCGATCCGACGTTGCGGGCGCGGTACCAGTTCGGTGCCCGTGTCGAGTCCGACTGGTCGATCGGGTCCGGGTACCTGGTGACGCACGACGGCGCGCCGCGCCCGCTCGTGGAAGGGGAAAATCTGGAGGTCGACCCGCCGCGTCGGCTGGTGCAGACCTTCCGCGCGACATGGAGCGACGACGTCGCCGCGCAGGGGACCAGCCGGGTGACGTGGGAGATCGAGCCCGTCGGCGACAGCTGCCGGCTGCTCGTCCGGCACGACCAGCTGCCCGAGGACGCGAACCCGCAGATCTACGGCGGCTGGCCGATGATCCTCTCGGGGCTGAAGACCGTGCTGGAAACAGGGCAGGAGCTGACGACGCCGGGGTCGCTGAGGTACGGCTCAGCTCGCTAGCGCGGGCGGATCCGCCGAAATTCATGGCCGATGTCCGGCCGCGGGGTGGCACCATCCGCACATGGCCGACGATCGCAAGAACATCGGGATCCTGTTGTTCGCCGACGTCGAGGAGCTCGACGCGGTAGGCCCGTGGGAGGTTTTGTCCTTCTGGACGCAGAACTACCCGCAGGACGGCTTCGACGTCCTCACGTTCTCCCACGACGGCGACCCCGTCCGGTGCGCCAAGGGTTTGACGGTCGCGGCGCAGTACTCCTACGCCGACGCCCCCGCGCTGGACACCCTCATCTACCCCGGGGGACGCGGGACCAGGCCGCACCTGACCGACGACGCGCAGCTCGACTGGGTACGCCGACAACGCCAGGCCGTGCCGCTGATGACCAGCGTGTGCACCGGCTCGCTGGTCTACGCGGCCGCCGGGCTGCTTGCCCACCGCCCGGCGACCACGTACTGGGATTCGCTGGGTCAACTCACCGAGCTGGACGCGACGATCGAGGTGCGGCCGGACGACCGCTACGTCGACGACGGTGACGTCATCACGTCGTCCGGCGTCTCTGCGGGCATCGACATGGCGTTGCACCTGGTCGACCGGCTCGCCGGGCTCGAGCGCGCGCGCCAGGTCCGGCGCGGGATCCAGTACGACCCGCAGCCGCCGGTCTAGGCATCGACCGGCGGCCGCGGGCAGCACCCGGAGCGGCGCTCAGGCCTGCGCGCCGACCAGCTCGGGTTCGGCCTCGACGCGCGGCGCGATCCGGCCGGGCAGCAGGCTCGCGCCGGCGGCCCCGGCCAGGCAGATCGCGGCGGCGACGATGCACGCGACGTGGAAGCCGTGCAGGAAGGACGTCTGCACGCCGTCCAGCAGCGGCGCGCGGACGCTCGAGGGCGCACCGCCGACGACACCCAGCGCGCGGGCGAGGGAGTTCTTCGCCCCGTCCAGCGCACCCGGCGCGAGCTTCGAGAACGACGTCGAGCCGAGGTGGTCGGCGTACAGCGAGGTGAAGATGCTGCCCAGCACCGCCACGCCCAGCGTGCCGCCGGCCTCGCGCGTCGCGTCGTTGACCGCGGACCCGACGCCGGCCTTCGCCGGCGGCAGCACGGACAGGATCGACTCGGTGGCGGTGGCGGTCGTCATGCCGAGACCGAAGCCCATCAACACCATCTGGCCGACGATGCGCGCGTAGGACATGTCGACGGGCGACACGGCGATCCAGCCGAACGACGCCGCGAGCAGCAGCAGCCCCGTCATAACGACGGCGCGGGTCCCGATCCGCGCCGCCACCGCGACGCCGGCGAGCAACCCAGCGCGATCGTGATCGCGACCGGCAGGATGCGCGCGCCGGTCGAGAGCGCGCCGTATCCGCGGATGAACTGGAAGAACTGGGTGACCAGGAAGATGAACCCGAAGAGTGCGAAGAACGCGACCGTCACGGCGCCGCTCGCAGCGGAGAACGCGGGCCGTTGGAACAGCGAGATGTCGATCATCGGGTTCTCCCGCCGCCGCTCGACCAGGACGAAGGCCGCAGCGAGGAGGGCGGCGACAGCGAAGCCGGCAAGCGACAGGGGAGCGCTCCAGCCGCGGCCCGGCACTTCGATGATCGTGTAGACGAGCAGTCCGATCGCCGCCGAGGAGAGCACCAACCCCGCCGGGTCCAGTCGCGCCTCGGCCGGGTCGCTGGACTCCGGCACGAACCGCAGCGTCGCGAGCAGCGCGATGACCGCCACCGGGACGAGGGCGAGGAAGACCGACTGCCAGCTGTAGTGCGCGAGCAGCACGCCGCCGGTGATCGGCCCGACCGCGACACCGAGCCCGGTGACCGCGCCCCACAGGCCGATCGCCTTGGCGCGCTCGCCACGGTCGGGGAAGGCGTTGGTGATGATCGACAGCGTGGTCGGGAAGATGACGGCGGCGAAGCCGCCCATGACGAACCGGACGGCGACGAGCGCGCCCGCGGACCCCATGGCCGCGCCCACTCCGGAGGCGACCGCGAATCCCGCGAGACCGAGGAGCAACGCTGGGCGCCGGCCGAACCGGTCACCCAGCGAGCCCGCGGTGAGGACCAACGCGGCGAAGGTCAGGTTGTAGCCGTCGACGATCCACTGCAGATCGCGGGTCGTGGCGTGCAGTTGTCGGCCGAGGTCCGGCAGCGCGACGTTCACGATCGTGGTGTCGAGATTGATCGCGAACGCGGCGAGGCAGACCGTTGCGAGGATCAGGTACCTGCGAGCAGAAGTCGAGGTGGTCACGAGGAAGCCTCCGGGTGTGGAAGAATGTTGACACTGTCAACGCGCTACACATTACCGCGGAAGTGGACGCTGTCAACATGCAGACTGAGCTGGTGACGACCGACACGGCCGGCAGGTACCACCACGGCAACCTGCGCGCCGCCCTCATCGCGGCCGGCGTCGAGCTGGCGCGGGCCGGCGGCCCGTCGGCGGTGGTCCTGCGCGCCGTCAGCCGCGAGGCCGGGGTGTCGCACAACGCCGCGTACCGGCACTTCGCCGATCAGGAGGATCTACTCGCCGCCGTCGGGGACCAATGCATGATCCCGCTCGGCGAGCGCATGCTCGACGCGACGAAGGCGGTGCGGACCCGGGCCGCAGTGCCCCGCGCCTGGGCTCGCCTGGAAGCCATCGGGCGCGCCTACGTCGAGTTCGCCCGGGAAGAACCCGGCTGGTTCCGCACGGCGTTCGCCGGTGTCTCCAAGTTCGGGGTGCCCGAATCCGCGGTGCCGCCGGAGGGCCCGGGCGTGCATCCGTACCTCCTGCTCAACGCTCGGCTGGACGAGCTCGTGGACGTCGGCGCCATCCCGGCCGAGCGGCGACCCGGCGCGGAGCTGGCGGCGTGGTCCGCGGTCCACGGCTTGTCCAGCCTGCTGCTGGACGGACCGCTGCGCGCGCTCGGTGGCGCCGACGCCGACCGGGCGACGGCGCTCGTGCTCGACGTGGTCTCTCGCGGCTTGTAGACGCCTCGGGTTCTATGCCGTGGCAGCGTCGACGGCGGGCGCGACGTCTTCGGCCAGCGACGCAAGGTCGAGTCCGAGCACGGTGCCCAGCGCTGCGACGGTGAAGAACGCGGGCGTGACGATGCGCCCCGTCTCGATCTTGCGCAGGGTCTCGACCGGAATCCCGGCGTCGACCGAGACGTCGACCATGCTGCGTTCCCCACGTGCGCGGCGCAGTGCCGCGCCGAGCGCACGCCCCCGGGCGCGTTCGGCAGGGGAGAGGATGGGCCGGACCACGATCGTGATAGTAATACCGGTATAACAATCACGGTTGCGAGGAACGATGGTCGAGCTCAAGAGCGTGGGGGAGATCGATGCCATGGCCGCGGCCGGGGCCGTTGTGGCGCGCGCGTTGGCCGCGGTCCGCACTGCGGCACGGCCGGGAGTCGTACTCACCGATCTGGACCAGGTCGCGCGAGGAGTGCTGCGCGACGCCGGTGCAAGCTCACCGTTCCTCGGCTATCAGCCGTCCTTTGCCAGCACTCCGTATCCGGGTGTGGTGTGCCTGTCCGTCAACGACGCGGTGTTGCACGGCATCCCGAACGGCTACCGGCTTCGCGAGGGCGACCTGCTCAGTGTCGACTGCGGCGCCACGCTGGACGGCTGGACCGGCGACGCCGCGACGTCCTTCTGCGTCGGGCACACCAGCAGCGCCGACGCCAGGCTGCTCGAGCGGACCGAGGCAGCACTTGCGGCCGGGATCGCGGCGGCGCAACCGGCAGCGCGGATCGGCGACATCTCCGCCGCGATCGGCGCGGTTGCCCGCGACGCCGGGTACGGGCTGCACACCGACTTCGGCGGCCACGGGGTGGGGCACACGATGCACGAGAGCCCGTCCGTCCCGAACGACGGCCGACCCGGCCGCGGCATGCGACTGCTGCCCGGGGTCACGATCGCAATCGAACCGTGGTTTCTTGCCGGCGGCCACGACGCCTACCGGATCGACGATGACGGCTGGACGCTGCGCAGCTCGGACGGATCGCGCGGTGCGCACTTCGAGCACACGATTGCGGTCACCGCCGACGGTCCGCGCATCCTGACCGCATAGCGCATCGTTGTGGGCCGCTCAGTTTTCGTCGATCCTGTCCGGCCACGGTCGCGGTCGCGGCAGATGAAAGCTAACTGACCAGTTGCTCGATCGCGCCCACCGCCGCGTCGGCGCGCGGCAGCGCCTCTGCCTCGGTGCTCAGCACGCGTGCCGCAGCGCGATAGGTCGCATTGCGCAGCACGTCCTCGGCGGCCGCGGCCGCTTCGCCGGGGGACACGGTGAGGGCGTCGAGCATGCGGCCGACACCGAGTGCGACGCACCGATCGGCGTTCCACGGCTGGTCCGCGCCCAGAGGCAGCAACATGAGCGGGACGCCGCACGCGAGGGCGGACACCACCGTCCCCGAGCCGGCGTGGGAGACGACGAGCGCGGCCCGGGGCAGCACAGCGCGGTGCGCAACGAATCGTTCGACGAGCACACGCTCGTTGCGCACGCCGAGCTCTGCCGGGTCGAGCTCGCGTCCGACCGTGACCACAACGTTGGCGGCCATCCGCTCGAGACCCGTCAGGACGCGGGTGAACAGATCACCCGATTCTTGGTGGAAGACCGTGCCGAGCGTGAGGTAGACGAGCGGACGATCGGGCTGCGCCGCAAGGAACGCCTCGACGCGGTCCACGGCGGGATCTTCGCGCTCCTGGTGATCGGCCAGGACGTCGGGGCGGATGGCGAGAGTCGACGGCGGAAAGGGAGATCGCGGGTCCCGAAACGACGGCATGACCGGCGCGAGGGTGAGGAACCGGTCCAGCAGGTCCGGTCGGGCGGATACGCCGAGTTCGGCGCACAGGCGGTTCAGCGGCTCGTCGAGCAGTCCTGGTGTGATCATGCCGCCGGCGGCGAGCACCACGACCGACGCGTGCGGGACGCCGAGCCGTTCGGCTGCCACGGCCGCGCCGAAGTCGATCTCGTCATGAATGATGATGTCGGCGTCGAAGTCCTCGCCGACGCCGAGGACCTTCGGTGCACGCTCACGGGCAATGCCGCCCGCGAACGACTCGCGAATGACCCGGACCTCGGCGTCGCGATCCGCTCTGACCAGCACCCGCCGGTCGGTCGCGGCGGCCAGGGTCGAACCGCCGCTGTCGACGGCGTCGAATCCGGCGCCGCGGATCTGGTCGAGCATTGCGGGTTGGCCGGTGAACAGGACCTCGTGCCCGCGTCCGGCAAGAGCGCGCGCGATGGGCATCATCGGCAGGGCATGGCCGCTGCCGCCGGCGAAGGAGAGCAACGCACGCACGTCTGCATTGTCTGCGATCGTGGGACGTCGTCTGCAGTGGAGTAACCGAGGCGTCCAGCAGGAGTGCTGTCGTTATGTCAACCTAAGTTGGAGACCGACCAGCTCGTCACATCCGTCCATCCGAACACCGGAGGTCCCATGCCCAAGGCCTATTGGGTCAGCGCCTACCGCACCATTTCAGACCCGGACAAACTCGCTGCGTACAACAAGCTGGCCGCGTCGGCCGTCGAGGCCGGCGGCGGTCGAGCGCTGGTCCGGGGCGGTCGGGTCGTGGCGCACGACGCCGGGATCGCCGAGCGCACCGTCCTGATCGAGTTCGACAGCTTCGCCGAGGCCGTTGCAGCGCGAGAGAGCGCGGCTTACCAAGAAGCGCTGGCAATGCTCGCCGACGGCGTCGAGCGCGATTTCCGCATCGTCGAGGGGATCGAGTGACATCGTCACAGAACGGAACTATGGGCGGCTATTCCCAGCTGAATTGACATAATGTGCATTATCGGCGAACGACAGACAGCTCAACCGCTCAGGACGACGCTGCCCTTCGAGATCCGACGTGACGTGGAGCGCGAGCTCGGTACCGGCCGGTCGCGGCATTGACGGCAGATCAACCGCTGTGGCGCGGTACCAAGCAGCGCGGCCCACGGGTCGACGCCGGAACCCGGCGACGACCCGTTCAGGTGCGCTGGCTCAGCGCTTCTTGGCGCTGAACGACGCCGGGCTGTGGCTCGAGCCCGTGCGCTGCTGCGTGCCGCGCGACCGGCGTGCGCTCTGCTCACCGTTGGACGTGCGACCCGAGGTCCTGCGGGCGGACGTGTGCGTACGGCCCGCGGCCGACCCGGTGCCGTCCGTGCCAGGTCGTTCGCCCCGGCGGCGGCCGCCGCGACGCCGCTGCGCAGACCCGCCACCCCCGCCTGGTGCGCGCCCGGCACTCCTGGCGGCGGCCGGCTCGACCGGCGGCGCCGGGTCGACGAGACGGCGCGGCCCGGGCGCGAGCGTGGTCAGGATCGGGTCGTTCGCGGACGTGACCGAGGTTGTTGTCGGTGAGATACCTGCAGCCTTGGCGAGCGCGCGCACCTCGCGACGCTGCTCGGTGGTCGCCAGCGTGACCACCGTGCCGGCGCTGCCTGCCCGCGCGGTACGGCCCGACCGGTGCAGGTAGGCCTTCGGATCGGCGGGTGGGTCGGCGTGCACGACGAGCGACACCTCGTCGACGTGGATGCCGCGGGCGGCGATGTCGGTGGCGATCAGCGCCGAAGCCCGCCCGGCGTGGAAATCGTCGAGGTTGCGGGTCCGCGCGTTCTGCGCCAGGTTCCCGTGCAGCTCGACGGCGCGCACGCCACCCCGGTTGAGCTGCCGGGTCAACGCCTTGGCGCCGTGCTTCGTCCGGGTGAAGACCACCGTCCGGCCCGGCGCGCTGGTCAGGTCGAGCAGCACCGGTAGCCGCTGATCGCGTTCGACCTGCAGGACGTGATGGGCCATCTGCGCGACCGGCACCCGCGCACTGTCCGCCTCGTGTACCGCGGGGTTCTGCAGGAAGCGCTTCACCAGCGTGTCGACGGCCGCGTCCAGGGTGGCGGAGAACATCAGCCGCTGACCGTTGCGCGGCGTGCGCTGCAGCAACCGGCGTACGGCCGGCAGGAAGCCGAGGTCGGCCATGTGGTCGGCCTCGTCGAGCACGGTGATTTCGATGGCGTCCAGCGAGCAGAGTCCCTGGGCGATGAGGTCCTCGAGCCGGCCGGGGCAGGCGACGAGGATGTCCACGCCGCGACGGATGGCGTCCACCTGCGGCTTCTGGCCCACGCCGCCGAAGATCGTGCGCGACGTGAGGCCGGTCGCTGCCGCCAGCGGCGCCAGCGCGGCGTCGATCTGCGCGGCCAGCTCCCGGGTGGGCGCGAGGATCAACGCGCGGGGGCTCCCGCCGCGGGCCCGGCTGCCCTGTGCGAGCCGGGTGACGACCGGGAGCAGGAAGGCGAAGGTCTTGCCGGAGCCGGTGCGGCCCCGGCCGAGCACGTCGCGACCGGCCAG
Source organism: uncultured Jatrophihabitans sp. (assembly GCF_964246335.1). Classification (GTDB taxonomy): domain Bacteria; phylum Actinomycetota; class Actinomycetes; order Mycobacteriales; family Jatrophihabitantaceae; genus Jatrophihabitans. Next base: position 36,292 of record NZ_CAXTQF010000002.1, read on the forward strand.
GGCGTCGGGCACGGTGGCGAGCTGGATGGGTGTGGGTTCGACGATGCCGAGATCGCTCAGTACGTCGTTCAGGCGTGCAGGCACGCCGAGATCGGTGAAGGAAGTCAAGAACTACTCACTGGTGCTGGGTGTCCCACCGACAACCGGGACCGAAAACTCGGGCGGTTACACGCGGAGCAGAGCGTTGCCGCTTCGACGCATGGGCAACTCGCGGCGGGAGCTCGACAAGTTGACGTGTCCAGCATAGACCGTCGCCGCGAGTCGCTCCGACGGGGCCGTCAGGCCTGGCATCGGGGGCAAGCCAGAACTGTCCTGTCGCCGCCGCTTCCGGCGTGAGTGAGCACTTCCCCGCAAGCTGTCAGCTGTCTGTGCGATCCGCGTCCGGGTCGGGTTCGGTGCGCGCGTCGCCGGGCGTGGTGTCGGTCGGGTCGTTGGGCGGGACGACGTTGTCCTCGAAGACCTCCGGCTCGTCGCGGTCGGTGTCTCGGTCCGGTGCAGTGGGGTCGAATCCGGTCATGCGATCAGCCTTCCCGTACAGCCGGTAGGCAGACCAGCAAGGGTCAGCCGACGGACGTCACCGGTTCGGCCTCGGGTTGCGCGCCGGCCGGTGCGTGCTCGGGCGTGGTCGACCGATTCTCCAGCAGCACCGCCGCGACGCCGGTCGCGACGACGACCAAGGCCGTGGCCACCCAGAACGCCAGGTGGTATCCGCCGACGAGCGACGCTGTTGCACTGTGCCCGGTCGCGGCGAGATGTGTCGCCCGTCCGCTCGACAACGTCGCGAGTACGGCCAGGCCGAGGGCGCCGCCGACCTGGGCCGTCGTGTTGACCAGCCCGGACGCCAGGCCGGCCTGGTCCGGCTGCACACCGGACATCGCCAGGCCCATCAACGCCGGGAAGCAGGCGCCGGCGCCGAGCCCGAGCAGCACCATCGTCGGCATCAGTTGCGCCGCGTAGTTCGCGTCGGCCGGCGCGAGAGCGAACAGCGCGAGGCCGAGCGCCATCAGCGCGAGACCGGACAGCGCCGCGGCCCGAGCTCCGAACCGGGTGATCAGCCGCTCGGAGTACCGCACCGACAAGGTGCCCATGAAGATCGTCACGGGCAGGAAGGCGAGCCCGATCTCCAGCGCGTCGTAGTGCCTGATCTTGCCGAGGTAGAGCGCGCCGAGGAAGAAGGTGCCGAACATCCCGGCGGCACCGATCATCTGGATCAGGTTGGCGCCGACGACATTGCGCGAGCGGAACAGCCCCAGCGGCATCAGCGGGTTGCGCGCCGTCGCCTGACGCAGCACGAAGGCGACCAGCAACAGCACCCCGAGGCCACCGAGCAGCAGCGTCTTCGCGGCCAGCCAAGCCGTCCTCGGCCGCAGGCTTGACGATGGTGAACACGATGACCATCAGCGAGCTCGTGACGAGCACGGCGCCGATGACGTCCGCGCCGCCGGCGAAGCCCTGCCCCACGTCCGAGGGCACCAATCGCAGTGCCGCGAGGGCGACCAAAACGCCGATCGGCACGTTGACGAAGAAGATCCAGTGCCAGCTGACGGCCTGCGTGATGACGCCGCCGGCGAGCAGTCCGACTGCTCCCCCGGCAGACGCGACGAACGCAAAGACGCCGATCGCCTTGGCCTGCTCGCGCGGCTGCGGGAACATCGCGACGATCATCCCGAGCACCACCGACGAGGTCAGCGCCCCGCCGGCGCCTTGGACGAACCGCGCGATGATCAGCACCTGCTGGTTCCCCGCCAGGCCGCACAGGGCGGACGCGGCAGTGAACACGCCGAGCCCGGTCAGGAAGACGCGGCGTCGACCTGCCAGATCGCCCAACCGCCCGGCGAGCAGTAGCAGTCCCCCGAACGCGATCAGATACGCGTTCACGACCCACGCGAGGGCCGCAGCGGTGAAGTGCAGTTCGGTGCGGATCGACGGCAGCGCCACGTTCACGATGGTGGCGTCCAGCACGATCATGAGCATGCTGCCGCACAGCACGTAGAGCGCCAGCCAGCGCGCGCGGTCGTTCCCTGCACCGGTACCGGTCGCCGTGCCCTCAGCTCGGTCCGTCATGACTCAACCGCCCTCTTGTCCCCGTCCGTTGCAGGAGGACCCTAACGAGCTTTGATTGTTCCGTGCAAGTGCCTAGTCCTAAAAAATGACTCCGTGGTATCGTCGTGCTGTGACCACGAAGCGCAGCTACGCGGATTCGTGCGGAGTGGCGCACGGCCTCGATCTCATCGGCGAGCGCTGGGCACTGCTCGTCGTGCGCGAGTTGATGCTCGGGGCGAAACGCTTCGGTGACATCAAGGACGGCCTGCCCGGCATCAGTGCCAACGTGTTGTCGCACCGTCTCGACGAGTTGACGGCGGCCGGTCTCGTCACCCGCCGCAAGCTGCCCAAGCCGGCGGCGGTGTGGGTCTACGACCTCACGCCGTGGGCGCGCGATCTCGAGCCGGTGATGCAGGTGCTCGGCCGGTGGGCCGCGCGCGATCCCCGTCACCGCAAGGATCTGCATTTCGGTGTGCCGTCGCTCGTCCTGTCACTGCGCACCAACTTCGACCCGTCGTTGGCGGAGGGCCTCAAGCTGCACATCGCGGTGCGGCCGAACGACGAGTCCTACGTGGCCACGGTCTCTCGGCGCAGGTTGACGATCGAGCCGGGCGAGGCAGAGCAGGTCGACGCGACCATCAGCGGCGATCCGCGGATGTTCGCGGCGGTGACCTACGGCGGTCGCCCGCTCGCCGATGCGATGTCCAGCGGTGATCTCGAGGTGTCCGGTGACGTCGACGCAGCGCAGCGCTTCCTCGCGCTCTACACCTTGCCGCCAGTGGTCGAGGACGTTCCCGCCTGACGGGTACCCCGCTCCCCCGCCGGTGTGCTGCTCGGCACGTCCGCCAATGTTCACCCGTTTCGGGTTGAACCGGATAACCCCTCCCCCTAGCGTTTGCTGTGACGGGGAGGGACACCTTTGTTTTCTGGAATGTCACGACGTCAGTTCATGCAGGTCGCAGCCGCCGGTGCGGGTGGGCTCGGCGCGCTGGCCACGATGGCCGGCCCGGTGGTCGAACGTGCCTATGCCGCCGACCCGTGCGGCACCGGATCGCTCGACGACATCGAGCATTTCGTGCTGCTGATGATGGAGAACCGGTCGTTCGACCACTACTACGGCACGATGTCCGGCGTCCGCGGCTTCGCTGACGCCGCGAAGGCGGGGACGCTGCGCCAGTACTCCGACCCCAGCAAGTCTCCCAAGGACGACTTCTATTACGCACCGTTCCGGTTGAATACGGTGAACGGCGCAACGTTGACCTCGGCCGGGATGCCGGACGGTGAATGCGTGAACGACCCCACCCACGACTGGGCACCGCAGCACCAGGCGTGGAACGGCGGCCGCATGGACCAGTGGGTCAAGGTGCACCTGGCCAGCGAGGGCCAGGGCAACGGCCCGGCCACCATGGGCTACTACGAGCGAGAAGACATCCCCGTACATCGTGCGCTCGCCGAGGCATTCACCCTGTGCGACCGCTACCACTGCTCGGTGCTGGGCCCGACGGATCCGAACCGGCTGTACTGGGTGAGCGCATGGCTCGATCCCGAAGGCAAGCAGGGCGGCCCGCTGCTCAACACGCCGGAGACCGTGCCGATAGGCAAGTACAGCTGGCGCACGTTCCCGGAGAACCTCGAAGATGCCGGTGTCTCGTGGAAGTTCTACAACGACCAGTCGGCGCCGGTCGCTGCCGAAGCAATCCTCAGCGGCATGGTGCAGGCGTTCACGCAGTACACGACCAAGGTGACGAATACGAACCTGCCGCTGAAGGGTCTGGGCTACGGCTATCAGACCGATTTCCGTGCCGACGTTCTGGCCGACACGTTGCCGCAGGTGTCCTGGGTCATCCCTCCCCTGCTCAACTGCGAGCACCCCGCGCTGCCGCCCTCGTTCGGCGCCGCGACGCTCATCGAGGTGCTGGACATCCTCACGTCCAACCCCAAGGTCTGGGAGAAGACGGCGCTGATCATCAGCTATGACGAGAACGGCGGGTTCTACGACCACGTGCCTCCGCCGACCTCGAAACGCGGCACGCCCGGCGAGTGGATCACTGCGCAATTGGACCAGGACACGAAGGACATCGAAGCCGGAATCTCCGGTCCGATCGGCCTCGGCTTCCGGGTACCCGGCCTGGTGATCTCGCCCTACTCGCGCGGCGGCCTGGTGGCGTCGGAGGTGTTCGACCACACCTCGCAGCTCAAGCTCATCGCCAAACGGTTCGGCGTGGAGGTCCCTAACATCTCCGAGTGGCGGGACAAGACGGTCGGCGACATGACGTCGGCATTCGACTTCGGCACGAAGGCGGATGCGGGCAAGCCGAAGCTGGCAGCGACCCAGGAGTTGGACATGGCTCACACGCTGCTCGAGTGCAAGGCCAGTATCGACGGGTTCGCCGGCACGTTCGCGGGCAAGAACAACTTCATCGACGTCTACCCCGCCACCCGCAACAACGTCGGCCCCACGCAGGCGACGACGCCCAAGCGCCGCGCCCCCAGCGGCCCCGTTGACGAATGCGGTGACACTAAGGCCGCGGCGGACGATACGGGCACCACGACCAAGATCCCGGTCACCAAACGGAAGTCGACGAAGCGCACGCGGATCGGGGCGGCGGGCGACACGTTGGCCGCTCAGCAGCTTGCCGACACCGGTCCGGACACGTCGCGCACCGCGCTCGCCGGAGCCGCATTGTTGGCCGCCGGTGCGGTCACTGCAGCCGCTGCGCCGCAGGTCGCGCGGGCAATCACGCGCGACACGGGCGGCGACGAAGCCGACTGAGGCTGGCGCGTCAGGCGACGCCGATCAGGATGCGGGGGTGATCGCCGGGGCGGAGCCAGCGCATGATCGTCGTCAAGCGGCTCATCGGGATCGAGACGCAGCCTGCGGTGGGCTTGCCGTCCGTGACGTGCAGGAAGAACGC
>NZ_CAXTQF010000002.1:41349-125958 GCF_964246335.1 uncultured Jatrophihabitans sp.
GCCGTCCGTGACGTGCAGGAAGAACGCGCTGCCCGCGCCCTGGTGCACGCCGCCCGGCGCGTTGCGGGTGTTGTAATCGATGACTGCGCCGTAGCCGTAGTAGGGCATCTCGTAGTAGAGGTGCTCGTCCGGGTTGCCGCGCCGGAACGAGCAGTGCGACGAGCAGCGCTGGTGCGTGTTGTACAGCCGGCCGGGCTGGCTGATCCACCAGTCACTGGAGTTCGTGTGCAGATACGGCAGCGCGGTGCCCGGATCGCGGTAGTGCCCGAAGGCCTGGGTGAGCGTGAAGCTGCCGATCGGCGTGGCCGACCGCGACTCGCTCGGATGCCGGCTCATGCCGTCCGCGCCGATGTGCGCGGTGACCGCCGAGCCGTAGCGACGCCAGCCGCCGGACACCTTGGTCCACGCCTGCAAGGTGGCGGTGGTGCGCCGGGCCGAACCGGCCGTCACGGTGATCACCTTGGTGGCGCTGCCGGTCGAGTAGTGCAGCGGCAGCCGCTGTCCGCTCGAGGCAGCGCGGGCGACACGTACCGGTGCCGCTCGTTTCGCCGGCGCGACGTGTGTCGGGCGCGGGGCAACGTGCGCTCGCGGCGTCGATGCACCGTGCAGCACGACGGTCGAGGGGATCGTCGGACGCGGGGTCGGGTGCGCGGACGAGGTGGCCGTCGCGGTCGGCGTGGCAACTGCCGGGTGGCGCGCGACGTGCCGGGTAGGCCGCGGAGCGGCGCTGGTCGAGGCCGGGGCGGGCCTAGTGGTGGTGGCCGCGACACTGCTCGGCGACGGCGACGGCGACGGCGCCTGCGACATGGGCTTGGTGGCGACGACGACCCGACGATGCGCGTCGGCGGCAGTGGACGCACTGACCGCGCGACCCGTGCCGATGGCGAGCAGGGCGCACGCGGCCACCGCCGCGCCGGCGACCACGGATGACGCGATGCGACCCCACTTCATGTGGTCATTGTGACACGTGAGACGTATGTGAATCCAGCCGTGGGCCGCGACGGATCCGGCCCGACGGGTCTGCCAGAGTGAGCCGCATGGTCCTCGAGGTTGCCGACATCGCCGTCACGCCGGGTACGGAGGACGAATTCCTTGCCGCGTTCCGTAGCGCCCGGCACCTCGTCGAGCAGACGCCCGGCTGCCGGTCGGTGCGGATGACCCGCGGGGTCGAATCACCGGCGCGGTTCGTGCTGCTCGTCGAGTGGGACTCGGTCGACGCGCACCTACAGAACTTCCGCGCCTCCGACCGGTTCACCGAGTGGCGGGCAGCCCTCGGGCCGTACTTTGCCGGCCCCCCGCACGTCGAGCACACCGCCGACATCGACTGACCGACCGCTCCGAACGCTGTGTCCCGCAGATCGACACTGCGGCGGCCGATCGGCGTTGATCAGCGCGGCAAAGGCACGCTCGGCGCCGTCACTCCGCACTGCACGCCTCCACCAGGTTGCCGCCGGGGTCGCGCGCGATCGCCTGGAACTCGCCGCGGCGGTAGGGAGTCCAGCGACGTGGCGCGAAGTGCGGAACGCCGCCGTGCGCGACAGCCTCGGCAAAGAAAGTCTCAACCTCTACTCGAGACTCAACCCGCAGCTGCAGATGCAGTCCAGTGGTCGGAGTGGTTCCGCTGACCAGCCAGACGCAGGCCCGATCGCCGTCGGCACCCCACGCCGCGGCCTCCACCACGGGGTCGTCCTCCTCTTCGTCCACCAGCTCACGCAGCCGCGTCATGCCGAGCGCGCCGAGGGCGGCGTCGTAGAACGCGGCGCTGCGCGCGAAGTCGTCGGTCGTGATCGTGACGTGGTCGAGGGCCGCCGCGGATCGCACACGCCCGAGCGTAGGGTGATCCGCACACGGGAGTCCGCCGCGGGGCGGGCTGAGAGGGCAGCAGCCGACCGTCGAACCCGCTGGGTAATGCCGGCGTTGGGAGAGCGCCATGAGCACCGTCCTGACGACGCCGTCCGGCACCGCCGATGCCGAACCCGGCCGGACGCTGGCCGACGAGCAGCCCCGCACACTTGGTGTCGCCGACCACTTCGCCCTGTGGGCGAATCTCGGCGTCAGCCTGCTGGGCCCGGCCTACGCGTTCTACGTCCTCGAGCCCGGCACACATCGGCTGTCGTTGGTCGCGGCGTTCACCGCGATCGTGGTGGGCTCGGTGATCGGCACCATCCCGGTCGGCTTCGCAGCGCTGGCCGGTGCGCGCAGCGGCGCGCCGGCGATGGTCCTGCTGCGCGGCCTGTTCGGCCGCCGGCTGTCCTACCTGCCGACCGTGCTCAACCTGCTGCAGTGCATGGGCTGGGGCGTGTTCGAGATCGTCGTCATCGCCGACGCCGCGGATCAGCTGCTGCCCTGGAAGATTCACTGGCTCTACGTCCTGCTCGCCGGTGCGCTGACCACGACGCTGACGCTGCGCCCGCTCGGATTCGTCCGCACGCTGCGCCGGTACGCACTCGTCGCCGTGGCAGCCAGCACCGTCTACTTCCTCGTGCAGTTCCTGCGCGCGCCGTTGCCCTCACTGACCCACGGCACCTGGTCCGGGTTCTGGACCGCGGCCGACGGCGTCATGGCGGTGTCGATCTCGTTCGTGCCGCTGGCCGCCGACTACACACGCCACTCGCGGTCGGGCCGCGGCGCGTTCGCGGGTTCGGTGATCGGCTACTCGGTGACGCAGATCGTCTACTACGCGCTCGGGCTGCTGGCGTTCTCCACCGTCGTGCACGGCTACAGCGGGGACAACGGGCCGGTGTTCGCCGCGTTCATCGCGTTGCCGCTGGGCTGGCTGCCCTTCGCCGTGCTCGTGCTGCGCGAGCTCGACGAGTCGTTCGCCAACGTCTACTCCACGACGGTGTCGATCCAGAACCTGCGGCCCCTGGCCGACCGCCGCGTGCTGGCCGTGCTGATCGGCGTCCTGGCGACGGCCGGTGCCCTGGTGCTGCACCTCGGTGCGGACTACCAGAACTTCCTGCTGTTGATCGGCTCGATCTTCGTGCCGCTCGCCGCGGTGTTCACCGTCGACTACTTCGTCCTGCGCCGCCGCGAATGGGACGTCAGTGCGCGCGCCCCCGCGCGCTGGCCGATGCTCGTGCCGTGGCTGCTCGGCTTCGTCGTCTACCAGCTGATCAATCCCGGCGACCTCGGCTGGTGGACGCGGCAGTGGACGAATGTCGCGACCTGGCTGCACTTCACTGCGCGGTCGTGGATGAGCGCGTCCCTGCTCTCCTTCGCCGTCGCGGCGCTCGCTACCGTCCCCTTCGGACTGCTCGACGGTGCTCACAGGAGGCGACGTGCTGATCGATCCGGAGGTCGCGGAGGCGCTGGCGGCGCGGCGGCCGGTGGTGGCGCTGGAGAGCACGATCATCAGCCACGGGCTGCCGCGGCCGGACAACCTGCGCATCGCCCGTGAGATCGAGGGCGCGGTACGCGCGGGCGGTGCCGTGCCGGCCACGGTCGCGATCGTCGACGGGCAGGCGCGGATAGGACTCGACGACGCCGCGCTCGACCGCGTCGCCGGCGACCCCGATGTCGCCAAGGCCAGCGTGCGCGACCTCGCGGCGGTCGCGGCTCGGCGTGGCGTCGGCGCCACGACCGTCGCCTCCACGGCGCACCTCGCGGCCGCGGCCGGCATCCGCGTCTTCGCCACCGGTGGCCTCGGCGGCGTGCACCGCGGCGCGCGGGACTCCTGGGACGAGTCGGCCGACCTCACCACGCTCTCGCGGACCCGCGTGCTCGTGGTGTGCGCCGGGGTGAAGTCCATCCTCGACGTCGCGGCGACGCTCGAACGGCTCGAGACGCTCAATGTCGGTGTACTCGGCTACCGCACCGACCGCTTCCCCGGCTTCTACCTGCGCGACTCCGGCCATCCCCTGCACTGGACGGTCGACTCCGCCGCCGCCGTCGCCGACGTACTGCGCGCGCAGGACACCCTGCAGACCGACGGTTACGGCATGGTGCTGGCGAACCCGATCGACACCGCCGACGAGCTCGACCACGACCTGCACGATCGCACGCTGGCCTCCGGACTCGCGGCTGCGGATGCGGCCGGGGTGCGTGGTAAGGACGTCACGCCGTTCCTGCTCGAGCACTTCCATCGGGAGACGACCGGCGCCTCGCTGGCGGCGAACGTGGCGCTGGTGCTGTCCAATGCGCGGCTCGCAGCGCAGGTGGCGGCGCAGTACGCAGCCGCATGACGCGCGTCGTCTGCCTGGGCGACCTGCTCGTCGACGTGCACGCAGCGCTGCCCGGTCCGTTGGTGTTCGGTTCGGACACCCCCGCACACATCGAGCTGCGGCACGGCGGCGGCGCGGCCAACGTCGCCGCGTGGCTGGCGACGCTCGGCGCGGCGGCGACCTTCGTCGGGCGCGTCGGCGACGACGTGCTCGGTCGAGACGCCGTCACCCGGCTGCGTGACACCGGTGTGCGTACGCAGATCGATGTCGACCCGGATCGGCCCACCGGCACGTGCATCGTGCTCGTCGGCAGCGACGGCGAGCGGACGATGATCCCGTCGGCCGGCGCGAACGATGCGCCGCCGGACCTCGCGCTCCTGCCGGCCGACACCGACTGGCTCTACGTGTCCGGCTACCCGCTGCTGCGCGACAGCTCGCGCGGCCCGATCGCGCGCGCGATCGGGCAGGCACGCGACCGCGGTCGGGCGGTGGCCGTCGACGCGGCGTCGGCCGGCCCGTTGACCGCTTTCGGTGCGCAGCGCTTCCTGGACTCGATCGGCGGCGGCGTCACGCTGTTCGCCAACGTCGACGAGGCGCGGGTGCTCGTCGGTGACCTGGAGCCGGCCGCCGCGGCGCAGGCGCTCGCAACCCGCTGCGGCAGCGCGGTGGTGAAACGGGGTCACGCCGGTGCGGTGTGGTCCGACGCGTCCGGCGTGCGGTCGGTGCCTGCCGTGCCCGCAGATGCCGTGGACTCCACCGGAGCGGGCGACGCGTTCGCGGCGGGTTTTCTCGCCGGCGGCCCGACCGTGGCCGACCGGCTGCAGCTTGCCGCCGACGCCGCCGCCCGTGCGGTCAGCGCGCTCGGCGGCCGTCCGCCGCACGGGGTGTAGCTCGGCGCCTTCTCGCGCCGCCTTTCGGATCGCACTTGGCACCTCCCCGTCGCGGCTCGGAGAGCGGAACAGCCACGCTCAGCAGGTACCACGTGCACACGCAGCCGCCGGCGCGGCCGGCTAAGGGATGCGACGTCAGCTCTTCTTCGTGTCGAAGGACAGGTCGCTGCCGGTCAGCCCGATCTGCGCGCCGACCGAATCCATGTGCAACGACTGCACCCGCACGCCGAACGGGATGCCCTTGAGCGGGATGTGCAGGTCGAAGATCTTGTCCAGTGCGGTGGCGATGTCGCCGGACAGCCGGTCCAGACCGTTGATCGACGTCTTGCCGAAGCCCAGCGCGCCGTTCACCAGCCGGGGTTCCGTGCTGATGGCGGCCTGCACGCTCTGCCCGAGCACGGTGATCGTCTTCGCCGCGCGGATGCGCCCGTCGCCGGCATAAGACACGTCGATACCAAGCGCGTTGCTCAGCTCGGCGTAAGTGATCGTCGCCTGGGCGTCGGCCGTGTCGGCGTGGAAGTGGTCGAAACTGCGCGACGCAGTCACTTGATGCAGCACGACCTGCACCCGGGACAGCGTGAGCACCTTCGCGCTCTTGTCGATCGGCACGTTCTGCGCCGTCACCGTGATCTTGTCCGACTTCCCCGTGGCGAGTTGGGTGAGGAACGGGAAGCCGGCGATGTCGACGTCCGGCCGCGACGGCAGGTGCTGCGACGACTGGATGGTGTCCGCCGCGGTGCGCTCGGCGATGTAGAGACCGATGCGGTCGGCGGCGATCAGCAGGCCGACGATGACGACGAACACGATCAGCAGCGTGCGGCCGGTGTGTCGCCGGCGACGCGCGTATGCGGGCGGGGCACCCTGCCAGGCAGACATCGGTCGATCCTGGCACGGCGCGGCTGTGGGCCGACCTCGCCGGGCTGTCGGTGTCGTGCGGCACACTCGGCGCGTGGCGCGCACGGATGCGGTGCTGGGCGAGCGGATCGCGCGCAACGGGTTGGCCGCGCCCCGGTGCGCCACGGTCGCCGAGGCAGCCGCGATCACGACGGCCGTGCAGGCCCAGGACAACCAGGCCTCGCGGTTCGGTATCCGGGTGCGGGCGCCGGTGCTGGCCGAGGCGGATGTGCTGGCGGCGATCACCGAGCAGCGCTCGGTGGTGCGCACCTGGCTGCTGCGCGGGACGATCCACCTGGTCGACACCGCGGACCTGCGCTGGCTGGTGGCGCTGATCGGACCCGTCGTCATCCGCAAGTACCGCACCCGATGGCGTCAGCTCGGCCTGCACGACGACGTGCTCGAGCGCAGCCTGACCGTCCTGCCGGACGTGCTGGCCGGCCGGGCACTCACCCGGCACGAGATCCATGACGCACTGCGCGAGCGCGGTGTCGCGCCGGAGGCGAGCGACCCGCAGGCGCCGACGCACGCCATCCTGCATGCGTGCTGCACCGGGCTGGCCTGCCGCGGCGCGGACCGCGGCCGCGATGCGACGTTCGTGCTCACCGACGAATGGGTGCCCCGCGGAGCGCAGGGGCCGCGCGGCGACGACGCGCTGGCCGAACTCGCCCGCCGCTACTTCACCGCTTTCGCACCGGCGACGGCCGGCGACTTCGCCGTGTGGTCGGGGCTGCCCGGTACGAAGGCGGTCAGGCTGATTCGCGACGAGCTCACCGAGGTCGACGTGTACGGCCGTCCCGGTTACCGGCTGGGCACGGTGCCACCGGAACGGTCCACCCGCCTGCTGCCGGCGTTCGACAACTATCTGCTCGGCTACCGAGACCGCAGCGCCATCCTCGGCGCGCCGGACTACGGCCGGGTCTACATCGGCGGCCTGATCCGGCCGACGGTGCTCGTCGACGGCCAGGTGGTCGGGGTCTGGGCACTCAACCGCGTCAAGCGGACCGTGACGATGACGCCGTTCGAGGCGCTGACGCACACGGCACGGCGTGGGATCAACCGCGAGGTCGCTGCGCTGGGCAGGTTCACCGGCCTCGACCTGGCCGTCGTGATCGACGGCGGATGAGCGGTTCCGGCACACTTTGCGGATGACCACCTGGGCGGACGTGCGGGCAGGCGCGCCGGAGCTGGCCGAGACCGTGCGGCGCACGTTCGCGATCCGCAAGCACGCCACCATGGCGACGATCCGACGTGACGGGGCACCGCGCATCAGCGGGACGGAGATCGAGTTCGCGGACGACGGCAACGTCTTCTTCGGCATGTCTCCTGACGCGATGCGCGCGCACGATCTGCGCCGGGATCCACGCGTCGCGATCCACTGCCCTACCGAGGACGCGCCCGGCGACGACCCGGCGAGCTGGCTCGGCGAGGGGAAGATCATCGCTCGTGCCGTCGAGGACGAACCGGGACGCTTCCGGCTGGACGTCCAGATCGTAGTGCTCACCCGGATCGCCCCTGGCGCCCGCGCATTGGAGATCAGCACGTGGAATGCGCGCACCGGTGAAACGACGATCGCCCTGCGCGAGTGAAGAACGGCTCGGCCGTGCGTATCAGCTGACGCGTGCCGCGAGTTCCAAGGTGTGGGCGATGGGCACGCCCGGGCGGTAGGCCAGGTGCAGATGGCTGGGCGCGTCGAGCACCACCAGGTCAGCACGCGCGCCGAGGCGCAGGTGGCCGACGTCAGTGCGGCGCAGTGCCTGCGCGCCCCCCGCTGTCGCGGCGTGCACCGCCTGCGCGGGCGTCATGTGCATCTCGCGCACCGCCATCGCGATCACGAACGGCATCGACGACGTATAGCTCGTCCCGGGGTTGCAGTCGGTGGCGAGCGCCACGGTCACTCCCGTATCGAGCAGCCGTCGCGCGTCGGGGTACGGCGAGCGCGTCGAGAACTCGACGCCAGGCAGCAGCGTCGCCACCGTGTCGCCGCTGGCGAGCGCGTCGACATCTGCGTCGTCGAGATACGTGCAGTGGTCCACGCTGGCCGCGCCGAACTCGACAGCCAGCTGCACGCCGGGGCCCGGGCCGAGCTGGTTGCCGTGCACCCGCAGACCGAGCCCGCGCTCTCGTCCCGCGCTCAGCACGGCGCGCGCCTCGTCGGCATCGAATGCGTGCGCGCTGCCCGGTTCACAGAAGACGTCGACCCACCGCGCGTACGGCGCGCACGCCTCGAGCATCTCGCCGGTGACGAGGGCGAGGTAATCGGCGCGCGCGGATCCGGCCGGCACCACGTGGGCGCCGAGGAACGTCGTCTCGTCGGTGACCGTCCGGGCCACCCGCAGCAACCGTTGCTCGTCGGCCACGGTCAGCCCGTACCCGCTCTTCACCTCGACGGTCGTGGTGCCCTGGGCACGCATCTCCTCGATGCGCACAGCTAGGCCGCGGCGCAGTTCGTCGTCACTCGCCGCGCGGGTGGCGTCGACCGTCGAGCCGATGCCGCCGCCGTCGTAGCAGGCGCCGGCCAACCGAGCGGCGAACTCTGCGGCGCGGTCGCCCGCGAACACTGCATGCGTGTGGCTGTCGACAAAGCCGGGCAGCACCGCCCGGCCGCCGACATCGCGGACCTCGTCGGCGGCGGGGGCGTCGCCGGCCCGGCCCACCCACGCGATCGTGCCGTCCTCGACGACCACGGCCGCGTCCGTCCGGATGCCCAGGGGCGTGCCGTCGACCTCCGGATCGTTGGTGACCAGTTCGGCAATGCCGTTGACGAGAATGCTCACGGACACAGCCTGCCGATCGCGTCACCGAGCAGCACGCCGACGTCGCCGAGCACGTGTCGCCCGGCCTGCACGATCACCCGGCCGTCCACGACCACGGTGTCGACATCCGCCGCGCCGGCGGCGAGGACGACTTGTGCAGGGTCACAGCCGGCCGTGCGCGGCGTGTCGAGGCGGACCGCGACGAGATCGGCGCGATTGCCCGGTGCGAGCGACCCGGCGTCCGGCCAGCCGATGCTGCCGTGCGCAGTCAGGGCGCCGGTCAGCTCGGCCGGGGTGAACCGGCCGCGCTTTCCGGTGGCCAACCGCTCGTGCATCTCGAGCGCGCGGGCGTCGCCGAGCAGATCGATCTCCGCGTGTTGATCACTGCCCAGCGACAGCGGTGCGCCCGCGTTGAAAACGTCGCGGGCCGGGCCGATGCCGTCGGCGAGGTCGGCCTCGGTGCTCGGGCACATGCACACCGTGCTGCCCGACGAGCCGATCATCGCGACCGCTGCCGTGTCCAGATGCGTGGCGTGCACGGCCGTCGTCAACGGGCCGAGGACGCCCGCGTCGTGCAGCAGCGCAGTCGGCGTCGCGCCGTAGAAGGCCTCCGCGGCGGCGTTCTCCGCCTGCTGTTCGGACAGGTGCACATGCAGTGGCCGGCCCGCCGCGGCGGCGCGCACCGTGGGCAGTGCGGTACACGGCACGGCGCGCACGGAGTGGATCGCGGCGCCGATGCGCGTGGTGTCGTCGTCGCGCAGCCCCGCGAACCGTGTCGCCCACGCGTCGGCATCCGCGTCGGCGAAGCGGCGCTGGACGTCGTCGAGCGGCGTGTGGCCGGTGCCGTCCAGGCCGCCGGACAGGTAGCAGGTGTCCAGCAGCGTCAGCCGGATGCCGGCGTCGCGAGCCGCCTGGCGCGGCGCCTGCGCCATGGCGTTCGGGTCGGCGTAGGCAGTGCCGCCGGGGGCGTGGTGCAGGTAGTGGAACTCGCCGACCGCGCTGATCCCGGCCAGCGCCATCTCCGCGTACACCGCGCGAGCGAGCGACAGGTAGGAGTCCGGGTCCAGCCGCTGCGCGAGCGCGTACATCTGCTCGCGCCAGGTCCAGAAGCTGCCGCCGTCCGCATGCGTACGCCCGCGTAGCGCGCGGTGGAAGGCGTGGCTGTGACAGTTCGCGAAGCCGGGCAGGACGACGCCGGGCAGCCGGTCGGCACCCGTGGCGTGGGCGCCCGGTGTCACGGCGGTGAACCGGCCGCCGACGACCTCGATGCGCACGTCGCGGGCCGGCCCGTCGGGCAGCAACGCATGCTCGGCGAAGTACGTCGTCATGCGCGGGTCAGTACTTCGACGACGGTGGCCAACGCGTCCACGCCCGCCAGGCAGTCGGCGCGTTCGGCGTGCTCGGCCGGCGAGTGCGACACGCCCGTCGGGTTGCGGACGAAGAGCATGGCCGCGTCCACGCCGGCGTTGGCCAGGATGCCGGCGTCGTGCCCGGCCCCCGTGTCCAGGATCGGCACGCCGCCCAGCACGGCGGCGGTGCGCTCGCGCGCGGCGAACTCGGTCGCCGCGCTCCACGACTCCTCGGTCACGGCTCCGCCGAGGCCGTCCACCACGCGCTGCACGTCCGCGACCACTGCCTGTGCCTGCTCGGCCCGCGGCGCGCGCGCGTCCAGCCAGGTGGTGACGTGCGCGGCGATCGCGTTGATGCCGTTGGGTTCGACGCGCACCCGCCCGCACGTGGCGACGGCGTGGTGCCGCTCCGCGGCCTGCCGTGCCGCGAGCGCCACGCGGGCAAATGCCAGCATCGCGTCGCTGCGGTCGGCGAGACGGGTCGTGCCGGCGTGGTCGGCGCGCCCGGGCAGGTCGATGCGCCACCGCCCGTGCGGCCGGATCGCGGACGCGACGCCCACCGCCGCGTCGAGCTCGACGAGGCCCTTGCCCTGCTCGACGTGCAGCTCGACGAAGTGCGCAATACGCCCCAGCGCCTCGTCGTCGCGGCCGAGGTGCGTCGGATCGTGTCCCGCCGCGGCCATGGCGTCGGCGAGCGACGTGCCGTCGGCGTCGGTGAGCGAGCGGGCTCGGTCGGCGGACATCGCGCCGGTGATCACCCGCGACCCGGCACACGCGACGCCGAAGCGCGCGCCCTCCTCGTCGCCGAAGTTGACCACCGCGACCGGTACCGCGGGCTGCCAGCCGCGCTCGCGCAGCACGTCCAGCGCGGCGAAGGCGCTGACCACGCCCAGCGGGCCGTCGTACGCCCCGCCGTCGGGCACCGAGTCCAGGTGCGAGCCCACGGCGACGCCCGGCGTGGCGTCCGGATCGCCCCGCGCGGTGTCCCACGCCCACTGGTTGCCGGCACGGTCCTCGACCACGTCCAGGCCGCGCGCGCTCGCCTCGCCGGCGAACCACTCCCGCAACGTCGCGTCCTCGCGGGTCCAGGCGTAGCGGCGGTACCCACCCGTGCGTGCGGCGCGGCCCACCGGCGCGAGCGCCGACCACATCGCGTCGAAACTCATGCGGCGTCCGCAGCCACGCCACGCGCTCCGCAACGGTGAGTGGGGACAGGGCCGACGCTCATCCCTGGTGCATCGGGATGCGCACGTCGCGCTCCGCGGCAACCTCGTCCGCACGGTCGTAACCGGCGTCGACGTGCCGGATGACGCCCATGCCCGGGTCGTTGGTCAGCACCCGCTCGATCTTCTGCGCGGCCAGCGGCGTGCCGTCGGCGACGCACACCTGGCCGGCGTGGATGGAGCGGCCGATGCCGACGCCGCCGCCGTGATGGATCGACACCCAGCTCGCGCCGGACGCCACATTGACCATCGCGTTGAGCAACGGCCAGTCGGCGATCGCGTCCGAGCCGTCGGCCATGGCCTCGGTCTCCCGGTACGGAGATGCCACCGAGCCGCAGTCCAGGTGATCACGGCCGATCACCAACGGCGCGCTGATCTCACCACGCGCAACGAGGTCGTTGAACGCGACGCCGGCCTTGTCCCGCTCGCCGTACCCGAGCCAGCAGATCCGCGCAGGCAGGCCTTGGAAGTGGACCCGCTCCCCCGCCAACTTGATCCAGCGGGCCAGCGACTCGTTCTCCGGGAACAGGTCGAGGACGGCCTTGTCGGTGCGCGCGATGTCCTTCGGATCGCCGGACAGCGCCGCCCAGCGGAACGGGCCCTTGCCCTCGCAGAACAGCGGACGAATGTAGGCGGGCACGAAACCGGGAAAGTCGAAGGCACGGGTCAGTCCGGCGGTCCGCGCCTCGCCGCGGATGGAGTTGCCGTAGTCGAACACCTCGGCGCCCTTGTCCTGGAACCCGACCATTGCTTCCACGTGCCGCGCCATCGACGCCTGCGCGCGCCCGGTGAACTCCTCCGGCTTGCGCTGCGCGTAATCGTGCCAATCGTCGAACTCCACGCCGATCGGCAAATATGACAGCGGGTCGTGCGCGGACGTCTGGTCGGTGACGATGTCGATCGGCGCGTCGTTGGCCAAGAATCGCGGCACCAGTTGCGCGGCGTTGCCGAGCAGCCCGATGGACAGCGGCGTGCGAGCGTCGCGTGCCTGCTCGGCCAGGCGCAGCGCATCGTCGCGGTCCTTCGCCTGCACGTCCAGGTAACCGTGGTCGATGCGCCGCTGGATGCGGGTCTGATCGCACTCGATGCAGATCGCCACGCCGCCGTTCATGGTCACCGCGAGCGGCTGCGCGCCACCCATCCCGCCGAGCCCTGCGGTCAGCGTGATGGTGCCGGCCAGCGTGCCGTCGAACTTCTTCGCGGCCACGGCGGCGAACGTCTCGTACGTGCCCTGCAGGATGCCCTGCGTGCCGATGTAGATCCAAGAGCCGGCCGTCATCTGCCCGTACATCGTGAGCCCGAGGTTCTCGAGGCGGCGGAACTCGTCCCAGTTCGCCCAGTCGGGGACGAGGTTGGAGTTGGCGATGAGCACGCGCGGCGCCCACTCGTGCGTGCGCATGACGCCAACGGGTTTGCCCGACTGCACGAGCAGCGTCTCGTCCTGCTCGAGGGTGGTGAGCGAGCGGATGATCGCGTCGTAGCTCGCCCAGTTGCGCGCGGCGCGGCCGGTGCCGCCGTAGACGACGAGGTCGTCCGGCCGCTCGGCGACCTCCGGGTCGAGGTTGTTCATCAACATGCGCATTGGCGCCTCGGTCTGCCAGCTCTTCGCCGAGAGCGTGCTGCCGTGGGGTGCGCTTACCGGTCGGGCTCCGTCCATGTCCCCATTGCACACCGGGCCGCCGGACAACCGCCACGGGCGTCACGAAGAAGTTGTCTGAGATCTCAGACACTTCGCTAGGGTGGCGCGGTGGCGACCGTGCCCGCCGCAGACCAGGCGCTGCGCATCCTCGACTACCTCGGCCGACAGGCCGGTCCCGTCGGCGCGGCCGCCCTCGCCCGCGATCTGGCGCTGCCCCGCTCCACCGCGTACCACCTGCTCGGCACGTTGGCCGAACGCAACTACGTCACCCGGTTGCCCGACGAGCAACGCTGGGCGCTCGGCCTGGCGGCGTACGAGCTCGGTACCGGCTACACCCGGCAGGCGCCGCTGGCCCGAGTGGCACGCGTACCGCTCGCCGACCTCGTCGACCGCACCGGCCACACCGCGCACCTCGCAGTGCTGCACGGCAACGAGGTCGTGTACGTCCTGGAGGAGCGCGCGCCAGGTCGGCCGCCGCTCATCACCGATGTGGGCGTGCGGCTGCCGGCGCACCTCACGGCCAGCGGCCGAGCGATGCTTGCCCAACTTCCCGGCGCGCAGATCTGTGCCCTCTACCCCGACGCCTCGGCCTTCGTCGACCGCACGGGCGACGGGCCGCGCTCGGTGTCCGCGTTGCGTGTGCTGCTCGCCGAGACCCGCCGCCGCGGCCATGCCCAAGAGAGCGGCGAGGTGAGCCCCGGCTTCAGCTCGATCGCCGTGCCCGTGCACGACCATTCCGGGCGGCCCACCGCAGCCGTGGCCGCGACGTTTCCCATCGACGCAGTGACCGATGACGAGCGCGGTCGCATAGCGGGCGCGGTCCGCCACGCCGCCGCGACCGTCGCCCGCCGCGTCTACGGCCGGCCGGCTCGCTGACGGCTGACTCCGCTTTACCGGGCGAGCGTCGGCACTGACCTACGCTCGACGCTCAGCGACACCGTTTGATCAGCGGCCGACGCCGGCGGCGTCCATGCCGCGCAGCTCCTTCTTCAGCTCGCCGATCTCGTCGCGCAGCCGTGCGGCGACCTCGAACTGCAGTTCGCGCGCGGCGCTGAGCATCTGCTCGTTCAGCTGCTGAATCAGGTCGGCGAGCTGCGCGCGCGGCATCTCGGCGACGTCCAGGCCGCCGCCGGCATGAGCGCCCACGCCGACCACGCCGCCGGACACACCCCGGCCGTTGCGCCCCGGAGCCGGCGACTTGGTGCGGGTCTGCGCCTTGCCACGCGACTGCGAACGGCCCGAACCACCGACCGGCACGGCGCCGAGCAGCTCGTCGGTGTCCGCGGCCTCGCGCGCGAGCATGTCGGTGATGTCCGCGATCCGTTTGCGCAGCGGCTGCGGGTCGACGCCGTTCGCCTTGTTGTAGGCGACCTGCTTGTCCCGACGACGATTCGTCTCCTCGATCGCGTTGGACATCGACGGCGTCACGGTGTCGGCGTACATGTGCACCTGGCCGGACACGTTGCGCGCCGCGCGCCCGATCGTCTGGATCAGCGAGGTGCCCGAGCGCAGGAAGCCTTCCTTGTCGGCGTCGAGGATCGCGACGAGCGACACCTCGGGCAGATCCAGGCCCTCGCGCAGCAGGTTGATGCCGACCAGCACGTCGAACTCGCCGACGCGCAGCTCGCGCAACAGCTCCACGCGGCGCAGCGTGTCGACCTCGGAGTGCAGATACCGCACGCGCACGCCCTGCTCGAGCAGGTAGTCGGTGAGGTCCTCGGCCATCTTCTTGGTGAGCGTGGTGACCAGCACCCGCTCGTTGCGCTCGGCGCGGTCGCGGATCTCGCCCAGCAGATCGTCGATCTGACCCTTGGTCGGCTTGACCACGATCTCCGGGTCGACCAGCCCGGTAGGCCGGATAACCTGCTCGACGAACTCGCCCTTGGCCCGGCCCATCTCATAGTTGCCGGGCGTCGCGGACAGGTAGACCGTCTGGCCGACGCGCTCGGTGAATTCCTCGAACTTCAACGGCCGGTTGTCCATGGCGGACGGCAGCCGGAACCCGTGGTCGACGAGCATCCGCTTGCGCGACATGTCGCCCTCGTACATGCCGCCGGTCTGCGGCACGGTCACGTGCGACTCGTCGACGACGAGCAGGAAATCCTCGGGAAAATAGTCGAGCAGGCAGTGCGGGGCACTGCCCGGGAGCCGTCCGTCGATGTGCATCGAGTAGTTCTCGATGCCCGAGCAGAACCCGACCTGGCGCATCATCTCGATGTCGTAGCTGGTGCGCATGCGCAGTCGCTGCGACTCGAGCAACTTGTTCTGCCCGTCGAGCTCGGCGAGGCGTTGCTCGAGTTCTTTCTCGATGCCGCGGATCGCGCGCTCCATGCGCTCGGGCCCGGCGGCGTAGTGCGTGGCCGGGAAGATGAAAACCTCGTCGACCTCGCGCACGACCTCACCGGTCAGCGGATGCAGGTAGTACAGCCGCTCGATCTCGTCGCCGAACATCTCGACGCGGATGGCGAGTTCCTCGTAGACCGGGAAGATCTCGACGGTGTCGCCCCGCACCCGGAACGTGCCGCGGGTGAACGACAGATCGTTGCGCTGGTACTGCACCTCAACCAGGTGCCGCAGAATATCCTCACGCTCGACCTGTTGGTTGAGGTTCAACCGCACCGATCGGTCGACGTACTCCTGCGGGGTCCCCAGACCGTAGATGCATGACACCGTGGCGACCACCACGACATCGCGCCGGGTCAACAACGAGTTGGTTGCGGAGTGCCGCAGACGCTCTACCTCGTCGTTGACCGAGCTGTCCTTCTCGATGTAGGTGTCCGTCTGCGGGACATACGCCTCGGGCTGGTAGTAGTCGTAATAGCTGACGAAGTACTCGACGGCGTTGTTCGGCAGCATCTCGCGCAGCTCGTTGGCCAGCTGAGCGGCGAGGGTCTTGTTCGGCGCCATGATCAGCGTCGGCCGCTGCAACCGCTCGATCAGCCACGCGGCGGTGGCCGACTTGCCCGTGCCGGTGGCGCCGAGCAGCACGACATCCTGCTCGTCGGCGCGCAGCCGGCGTTCGAGCTCAGCGATCGCGGTCGGCTGATCGCCCGACGGCTCAAAATCCGAGACGACCTCGAACTTGCCGCTTTTCGGCGTGATGTCGGTGTGGACCCGCATGCCTCCACGGTACGAGCCGGGTCCGACAATGTGCGCGGCCGAAGGGCTCTTCGCTCCCCCGCGTCCGCATGTGGGGGCAGACTCGGCGTGTGACCGGCATCGAGTTCGTCGACGAACCTGTCGAGCACGCCGACGCCCCGGTGACGGAGGGCATTCCGGAGCGGCCGGATCCGCGCAACGCCGGTCGTTCGCTTCTGCTCCGCCGATGGTCCGACCACCGAGCCCGCACTGCCCTGGCCGCGGCACTCACCTTGGCCGCGGCGGGGCTCGCCCTTGTCGCCGCCTTGTCGCGGCTCTACACGGTCGGTTTCGGGCCGCGTGGCCAGTTGTTCAGCCACAGCATCGACGCGTGGGGCAACTACCACGGTCTCGGCGAACTCAACCGCGAGGGCCAGCACGCGGCCCGCTACGGCGTCGTGCTCGTCGGGTGTGCGGTGGCCCTGCTCCTGCTGGCCGTCCAGCTGGTTGCGCCGCGACTGCGGCTGCGCACGCCGCGCCGGCTGACGCGTGCCACGCCGTACCTGCGGGTCGGCATCACCGGCATCCTCGCCGGCATCACCCTGGCCATGTACCTCGACACCGCCGCCGTGTTCGGCAGTGCGCGGTCGAGCATCCAGGTCGGTGTGTCCGCCGGCGATCCCATCCGCGGCGACGTCGTCACGGCGTACGGGCCGTGCCTGTGGATTGCCCTCGCCGCCGTCGGCTGCGCGGCCGCGGGTGTCGTCGCCGCGGCCGACGCCGCACGCGGCTAGCACCCGGCGCACCGGTCGAGCGTGCTCACCCAGTCGGTCGGCCACCGACGGGCCCCTGGCAGGCTGGTCGCATGAATCTCTGGCCGGGCAGCGCCTATCCCCTCGGGGCGACATATGACGGTTCCGGCACGAACTTCGCGCTGTTCAGCGAGGTGGCAGAGAAGGTCGAGCTGTGCCTGTTCGACGCCGACGGCACCGAACACCGCCACGAGCTGTGGGAGGTCGACGGGTACGTCTGGCACGGCTTCCTGCCCGGCGTCGAACCCGGTCAGCACTACGGCTACCGCATCCACGGCCCGAACGACCCCGCCAACGGGCAGCGGTGCAACCCCAACAAGCTGCTGCTCGACCCGTACGCCAAGGCGATCGACGGCACCATCGAGTGGGACGAGTCGTTATTCGGCTACCACTTCGACGACCCGGACGGCGAGAACGACGAGGATTCCGCCCGCTCGCTGCCCAAGTGCGTGGTCATCAACCCGTACTTCGACTGGGGTGTCGACCGCCCGCCCAGGCGTTCCTACGCCGACAGCATCATCTACGAGACACACGTCAAGGGCCTGACGCAGACGCACCCCGAGCTGCCCGAAGAGCTGCGCGGCACGTACGCCGGCATCGCGCACCCCGTGATCATCGAGCACCTCACGCAGTTGGGTGTGACGGCCGTCGAGCTGATGCCGGTGCACCACTTCGCGAACGACTCGTTCCTCATCGACAAGGGACTGTCGAACTACTGGGGTTACAACACGATCGGGTTCTTCGCGCCCGACCACAAGTACTCGTCGAGCACCTCGCCGGGCGGGCAGGTGCAGGAGTTCAAGGCCATGGTCCGCGCCCTGCACGACGCGGGCATCGAGGTCATCCTCGACGTCGTCTACAACCACACCGCCGAGGGCAACCACATGGGCCCGACTCTGTCGTTCCGGGGCATCGACAACCAGGCGTACTACCGGCTGGTCGACGACGACAAGCAGTTCTACATGGACTACACCGGCACCGGGAACTCGCTCAACGTCGGCCACCCGCACGCGCTGCAGCTGATCATGGACTCCCTACGGTACTGGGTGCTGGACATGCACGTCGACGGCTTCCGCTTCGACCTCGCCTCGACGCTCGCCCGCGAGTTCTACGACGTCGACCGCCTGTCGGCGTTCTTCGAACTCGTGCAGCAGGATCCGGTGGTCAGCCAGGTGAAGCTGATCGCCGAGCCGTGGGACGTCGGGCCCGGCGGCTACCAGGTGGGCAACTTCCCGCCCCAATGGACCGAGTGGAACGGCAAGTACCGCGACACCGTTCGCGACTTCTGGCGCGGGGAGCAGAACACCGTCGGCGAGTTCGCCGCGCGCATCACCGGCTCGGCGGACCTGTACGAGACATCCGGCCGCCGACCGGTCGCGAGCATCAACTTCGTCACCGCGCACGACGGCTTCACGCTGCGCGATCTCGTCTCTTACAACGACAAGCACAACGAGGCGAACAAGGACGACAACAACGACGGGGAGAGCCACAACCGGTCGTGGAACTGCGGCGTCGAGGGACCGACCGACGACGACGAGGTGGTGACGCTGCGGGCGCGCCAGCAGCGCAACTTCATCACCACCATGTTCCTGAGCCAGGGCGTGCCGATGCTGTGCCACGGTGACGAACTCGGCCGCACACAGGACGGCAACAACAACGGCTACTGCCAGGACAACGAGCTGACCTGGGTCGACTGGTCGCGGGTGGACGTCGACCTGCTGGCCTTCACCCGGCGCGTTGCGGAGCTGCGTCACCACCACCCGGTGTTCCGCCGTCGGCGCTTCTTCGACGGGCGCCCGACGCGCCGCCGCGGCGGCATCCCGGACATCGCCTGGTTCTCCCCCGACGGCGCCGAGATGACCGAGGAGGACTGGGAGTCCGGCGTCAGCAGCATCGCGGTCGTGCTCAACGGGAACGGGATCGCCGAGCGCGACTCGCGCGGCGAGCGGGTCACCGACGACTCGTTCCTGCTGTTCTTCAACGGATTCTGGGAGCAGACCGAGTTCACCGTGCCGGCCGAGGAGTACGGCCAGGCATGGGAGGTCGTCGTGGACACCACCCATGCCGAGACCGAGGAGCGCGTCATCGAGGCCGGCAGCACGGTGTCGATGGCGCCGCGATCGCTGGTCGTGCTGCAGCAGGCGAACTCCTGATGGGTCAGGCGCCGCGCTCGACCTACCGGTTGCAGGTCGCACCGAAATTCGACCTGCACGCCGCGGCGGATGCCTGCGACTACCTCGCCGCGCTCGGCGCCGGCGCGGTGTACCTCTCGCCGCTGCTGCCGTCGTCACACGGCTCGGACCACGGGTACGACGTCATCGCGTTCGATACCGTCGACCCGCAACGCGGCGGCGTCGACGGCTGGACCCGGCTGCTCGCCGCGGCCCGGTCGCGCCAGCTGCCCGTGGTGGTGGACATCGTGCCGAACCACACCGGCGTCGCCGTGCCGCACGAGAACGCAGCCTGGTGGGACGTGCTCAAACTCGGCCGCGGCTCGGTGTACGCACGGTGGTTCGACATCGACTGGTCACGCGGGCGGCTGCTGCTACCCGTCCTCGGCGACGACTTCGACGACTCGCAGCTGACGCTCGACATGGACGCGCCGGGCGGACCGGAACTGCGCTACTTCGAGCACCGTTTCCCGCTGGCCGCGGCCACCGAACCGGGCGCTGTGAGCGCTGACGACACCGCAGCCGATGTGCACACCCGCCAGCACTACCAACTTGTGAACTTCCGACGCGCCGACACCGAGCAGAACTACCGACGATTCTTTGCCGTGACGACGCTCGCCGGCCTGCGGGTCGAGGACCCGGTCGTCTTCGACGCCACGCACACGCAGATCGCGCGCTGGGTCCGCGACGACCACATCGCGGGGCTGCGGGTCGATCATCCTGACGGGCTCGCCGACCCGAAGCAGTACCTGCAGCGGCTGCGTGAGCTGGCCGGCACCGACTCGTGGCTGCTCGTCGAGAAGATCCTCGAGGCCGGCGAGCAGCTGCCCGCGGACTGGCCGGTCGACGGCACCACCGGCTACGACGCCCTGGCGGAGGCCGGTGACGTCTTCGTCGACCCGGACGCCGAATCGGCGTTCACTGCGCTCTACCAGGAGCTGACCGGCGACGGGTCGACGAACTGGGGCCACATCGGCCGCGGCAAACGGCAGGCACTCGACACCATCCTGCAGGCCGAGCTCTCCCGCCTCGCCAACCTCGCGAGCGACGTGCCGGACGCACGCGCCGCACTGGCCGACCTCGTCGTCGCGTTCGGCGTCTACCGCACCTATCAACCGGACGGCGACGAGAACCTGCGCGACGCGGTGGATGCCGTGCTCGGCGCGCACCCCGACCGCGCCGAGGCGGTCGATGCGTTGCTGTCGCGGCTGCGCGACCCGGACGACGAGCTGTGCAGCCGCTTCCAGCAGGTCACCGGCGCGGTCATGGCCAAGGGCGCGGAAGACACCGCCTACTACCGCTACAACCGGTTCGTCGCGCTCAACGAGGTGGGCGGCGATCCGGGGCGGTTCGGCATCGAGCCCGACGCGTTTCACGAGGCGCAACAGGCCCGCGTCACCGAGGCGCCGCGCGGCATGACCACGCTGTCCACCCACGACACCAAGCGGGGCGAGGACGTGCGCGCCCGCCTCGCGGTCGTGGCCGAGCTGCCCGACGACTGGGCGTCGCTGATGCGCGAGCTCATGTCCGCCGCGCCATTGCCGGACACCGGATTCGCCTACCTGCTGTGGCAGACGTTCGCCGGCGCGGGCCTGATCGAGCGCGAGCGCATCCACGCGTATGCGGAGAAGGCGATGCGCGAGGCCGCTCAGTCGACCAATTGGATCGACCCCGACACCGAGTTCGAGTCCGCGGTACACCGCGTCGTGGACGCCGCCTACGACGACCCGGCCGTGCACGAACCGCTCGCCCGCTTCGTGGAGCGCATCACGCCGTACGGATGGTCGAACGCGATGGGTCAGAAGCTCGTGCAGCTGACCATGCCCGGCGTGCCCGACGTCTACCAGGGCACCGAGCTGTGGGACGACTCGCTCGTCGACCCGGACAATCGCCGAGCGGTTGATTTCGCCGCCCGCCGTGCCCTGCTGGAGCGGCTGGACGAAGCGGATGCGCCGCCACCGGTGGACGCAACAGGTGCGGCCAAGCTCTGGGTGACCTCGCGCGCATTGCGGCTGCGCCGCGACCGCGCCGAGCTGTTCGCCGGTTACTGGCCGTTACAGGTGCGGGGTGTCGCCGCGGCGCACGCGATCGCCTTCGACCGCGGCGGTGCCTTGACCGTCGCGACCCGGTTGCCGCTCGGTCTGGAACGGGCCGGCGGCTGGCGCGACACGGTCGTCGCCGTCGGGGACTCGGCCACCGACCTGCTGACCGGCCGCGAGTTCGGCGGCGACGTGGCGCTCGGCTCACTGCTGGACATCTACCCGGTAGCGCTGCTCGCCCGCGGGTGATCGAATCTCCGGACAGACCTCGGAGGTAGGCATGAGCAGGGTGCAGGCGGGCAGGTTCACCGCGGACGTCGACGGAGACTTCGTCGTGTTCCTGATCGGCATGCGGTTCAACAAGCCCCTCCAGGTGCGTCAGTGGTGGCCGGTGTTCGTGGCGATGCCGAAGATGTTGCGCGTCCTGGATGAGCACCCGGAGCTCGGCTGTCTGGGGATGCACAGCTGGTTCGGCCGGACGACGCTGCTGGTGCAGTACTGGCGCGACTTCGACGCGCTCGACCGGTTCGCCCGCGATCGCGAACTCCCGCACCTCGAACCCTGGCGACGCTTCAACGCAGCGGCCCGCTCGTCGAGTGCCGTCGGGGTGTGGCACGAGACGTATCAGGTGCGTGCCGGCGAGTACGAGGCCGTCTACGCGAACATGCCCGTGACGGGGCTCGCAGCGGCCACCAGCCACGTGCCGGTGCGCAGCAAGGCGCAGACGGCGGCGGCGCGGATCGGCAGGTCCGCCGACGACACGCCGGCCGTCGACGCCTGACCTCCCGCCACTCCTGCTCGTCCCCGGCGTTGGGCGCAGGTCGTCCGGAGAAACGCCTACTTTTCGTCGCTCCGGCGACACATAGTTGGCGTTTCTCCGGGAGGCCCATGCCACCGCCAGCGCCTGTGCGCCGGCCCGGAATCAGTTGGGCGGGGCCAACTTCTCCTTCAGCGTCGGGATGTCCAGCGGCGGGTTCGGGTACTGCGGGTCCAGCTCGCTCAGCGTCTCGTGCAGCAGCTCGCCGATGGCCCAGTTGCGGTACTTCTTGTGGTCGCTCGGCACGATGTACCACGGCGCGTACTCGGTGTTGCAGCGCTCGAGCATCTCCGAATAGGCGAGCTGGTACTCGTTCCAGAAGCCGCGCTCGGTGAGATCGTCCGGGTTGAACTTCCAGTGCTTGTCCGGCCGGTCCAACCGCTTGATCAGCCGCTCACGCTGCGTGTCGAAGCTGATGTTGAGGAAGCACTTGAGCACGGTGGTGCCGCCGTCGACCAGCTCCTTCTCGAACTCGTTGATCAGCTCGTACCGCTTGCGCCACTCGGACTCCGGCACGAGCTCGTGGACCCGGACGATCAGCACGTCCTCGTAGTGCGAGCGGTCGAAGACGCCGATCGTGCCGGGGATCGGCAGCTGCTTGCGGATGCGCCACAGGAAGTCGTGCCGCAGCTCGGTCTTCGTCGGCGCCTTGAACCCGGTGTACTGCACGCCGATCGGGTCGAACAC
This sequence comes from uncultured Jatrophihabitans sp., assembly GCF_964246335.1. Lineage (GTDB taxonomy): Bacteria > Actinomycetota > Actinomycetes > Mycobacteriales > Jatrophihabitantaceae > Jatrophihabitans. The sequence continues at coordinate 63,868 of NZ_CAXTQF010000002.1, forward strand.
ACCGACGACGTGCTTCGTGACGCCGCCCTTGCCGGCCGTGTCGATGCCCTGCAGGACGAGCAGGATGCGCCGCTCGCTGCCGGCCGTGCCTTCGGCCCAGAGCTTCTTCTGCATCTCGCGCAGCGACGCGTCGTCGTTGCGCAGGTCGCGGTTGTGCTTCGACGGCGCCAGCGGGCGGTCCTCCGGGTCGTAGCCCGCCAGGTTGACCCCGCCGCGCGCCACGGCCAGCGCCTCGCGCATGCTCTGTTTCGGCATGGCGGAACGTTAGCCTGCAGCGACGAGCTTGCGCAGCGCGAGCTGCGCGAGCGGTGCGTACCCCAGCACGACGGGCAGCGGCGCGTCGATGGTCAGCCACGTACGTGTGCCGTCGCCGTCCGGGCGCACGCCGTGGTGCAGCCGGACGGTCAGCGGCCCGCGGTGGACGGTCCACGACCAGCGCCGTGCGGACTCGTCCACCTCGTCGATGCGGAACGCGACCGACACGCCCAGCGGGCCGACGACGCGGCCCGTCACGCCCGGTGCGATCCGCGCCGCCTCCGTCTCGACGCGCGTGATCTGCGGTGACCACTGCGGCCAGGCATCGACCTGCGCGTACCGCTCCCACGCCGTCGCCGGCTCCGACTCACCACGTGCACTCAACGTCACATTCGCCACTCTCCGATCGTGGCATGCGCGGGTTACCGCGAAATTTGGGTCGGGCAGGGTGTGCGTGTGACAGCGATCCGCGTGTGGGCCCCGAACGTCTCGTCGATCAAGGTCCGCGCCGCCGGCACCGACACCGACCTGCAGGCCGAGGCGGACGGTTGGTGGGCAGGACCGGACCTCTCCCCCGGCACCGACTACGCGTTCCTGCTCGACGGCAACGACGAACCGGTCCCGGACCCATCGTCGCGACGCCAGCCGGAAGGTGTGCACGGGCCCAGCCGCGTCTACGACCAGCGCGCCTACACCTGGAACGACGCCGGCTGGGCCGGGCGTGACCTGACCGCTGCGGTCGTCTACGAGATGCACGTCGGCACGTTCACACCGGGCGCCACGTTCGACTCCGCGATCGAGCGTCTGGACCACCTCGTCGACCTCGGCGTCACGCACGTCGAGCTGCTGCCGGTCAACGACTTCAACGGCGTATGGAACTGGGGCTACGACGGCGTGCTCTGGTACGCCGTGCACGAGACCTACGGCGGCCCGGACGGCCTCAAACGCTTCGTCAACGCCGCGCACCAGCGCGGGCTGGCCGTCGCGCTCGACGTCGTCTACAACCACCTCGGGCCCTCGGGGAACTACCTGCCGCGCTTCGGGCCGTACCTCAAGACCGGCCGCAACACCTGGGGTGACCTAATCGCGGTCGAAGTGCCCGAGGTACGTCGGTTCATCATCGACAACGCGCTGATGTGGCTGCGCGACTTCCATGTCGACGCACTGCGCCTGGACGCCGTGCACGCGCTGATCGACCCGTCGCCCCGGCACATCCTCGCCGACCTCGAGACCGCCGTGGAGCAGCTGTCCGGTGAGGTCGGCCGGCCGTTGACGCTCATCGCGGAGTCCGACCTCAACGACCCGATCATGATCAACCCGCAGTCCCGCGGCGGGTACGGGCTGGCCGCCCAGTGGAACGACGACGTGCACCATGCGCTGCACGCCTTGCTGACCGGGGAGCGGCAGGGTTACTACTGCGACTTCGGCTCGCTGGCGGTGCTCGCCAAGACGTACACGCACGCGTTCCTGCACGACGGCACCTACTCGACCTTCCGCGGCCGCGACCACGGCGCGCCGATCGACCCGACGTTGGTGCACGGCTGGCAGTTCGTCGTCTGCCTGCAGAACCACGACCAGGTGGGCAACCGCGCCGTCGGCGATCGGTTGCCGGAGCTCACGTCGCCCGAGCTCGTACGGGTGGGCGCGGTGCTGCTGCTCACCTCGCCGTTCACGCCGATGCTCTGGATGGGCGAGGAGTGGGCGGCGTCGACCCGGTGGCCGTTCTTCGTGTCCCATCCCGAACCGGAACTGGCCGAAGCCACCGCCAAGGGCCGGCTCGCGGAGTTCGCCGGCCACGGCTGGAACGTCGACGAGATGATCAACCCGCTGGATCCCGAGGCGTACCGCACCGCGATCCTGGACTGGTCCGAGCCGAGCGCCGGTGAACACGCCGCCGTGCTCGACCTCTACCGCAGGCTGCTCGCGCTCCGGTCCGCCGAAGCGGACCTGCGCGACGCCGACCTCACCCGGGTTGCGGTCGACTTCGACGAGGACGAGCGGTGGCTCGTCGTGCACCGCGGCGCCTTCCGCGTGGTGGCGAACTTTGCCGACCGGCCGCAGGAACTGACCGTCGGCAACGGCGCCGTCGTACTCGCGACCGGGGACGCGACCGCGACCGACAGCGGGGTGACGCTCGCGCCCAGCTCGGCCGCGATCGTGCGCCTCGCCGACGCGACCTAGCCGTCGCGACCTAGCCGGCGGGCGCCGCAGCCCACCAATCGGCCAGGGCGTGCAGCTGTCGTGCCACGCCGATCCCGGAATCGGTGAGCTCGTAACCACCGGCGGGCACGTCCCGGACCAGTCGGATGTCGATCAGCTCGGCCAGTCTGGTGACGAGCACGCTCTGGCTCATGCCGCCGGCCTGTACGCGCAACTGGTTGAACGGCAGCGCGCCGTCGCGCAGCACCCAGACGACACGCAGCGCCCACCGATGCCCGAGCACGTCGAGCAGACTGGCGAAATTGCCTTGTCCTGACGTATTCCCACCCACCATGGCCCCATCAAAACACCTGACGGGCCCGGCCGCGCGGACTTACTGGATTTCGCCGACCACAATTCCCGGGTCCGGCTCCTCGACCCGGACAACCGACGCCGTGGGTGAATCACCCGCTTCGGTCTCCCACTGCTGGGTAAGCGCCGAGCTCATGCGCTGCGCCGCATCGAAATCTTCGAACGGGCCGACGGCACGCGGCCCGACGAGCTGCTGCCCCTCGTCGGTCAGGACGACGACGAACATCGATCACCTCCGGGTGACGGGTGGTTGTGAACTGCGATCTAGCGGGCGTCGACGACGAGCTTCGGAAAATTCGCCGGCGGTGGTCCGAAAGCCCTCCGGGCGGAGCGGATCGCGCCCCGGGCCAGGGCGGCGTTGCCGCCGGCACCGACCGCGGCGCCGACACCCAGCGGCAGCGCGCGCCCGAACAGCAGTGCGCTCTGCCGCGCGCCGAAGCGACCGATCAGCAGGCGACCGAGATGCGAATTCACGCCGGCGATCTTGTCCTTCGAGGTACTGCGGGTCAGCACCGCGGCCCAGTGCCGGTCGGCGACGCCGGCGCCGTCGAGTGCCGCGGCACTGCCGTCACCGAGCAGCACCGACAGCACCAGCGCACGCCGCACGACCGGGTCGCTGACCGGCAGACCGTGCAGCTCGGCGAGGGCGAGCACGTACATCGCCGACGCCGACACGAACGCGCCGATCTCGGCGGCGCCGCTGGCGACCGAAGCCGCGGTGCCGGCACCGGGAACCGCGGCCGCCGCGCCGGACGCGCCGCCGATGCCGACGACGGCCGTGAGGTACTGCCGCTCGAGCCGGGTCACCAGCTGCGCCGGCGTCAAATTCGGGTCCTTGCGCTGTACGCGGTGCAGGTAGTTCAGCACGACGGGCCGCTGCACCGCGAGCGCGCGGTCGAGGGCGACGTCGAGCGTGCGTTCGACGCGGCGCGGCATCGGCAACCGCGACCACGCCTTCTTCGCCAAGTCTCGTCCCGTCCTCGCGTCGTCCGCGCCTGTCCACGCCTGCCGCGGCGAATGGCCTCACCGTCCGTGGCCCAACCCTAAGCTGTCGCCGTGCGCGCCCTGTTCCCTGCTATCACGGACGTCGTCGACGTCCACGCGGTGTACGCCCGCGGCTGGCTCGAGCACGGCGGCGTGCGCGCCAACTTCGTCACCTCGTCGGACGGCGCGGCCCAGGCCGACGGCCGCTCCGCCGGGCTGCAGACACCGGGTGACAACCGGGTCTTCGCCGCCCTGCGCGATCTGGCCGACGTCGTGCTCGTCGGCGCCGGGACCGCGGTTGCCGAGGGCTACGCGCCGACCGTGCTCAGCGACCGGCGCCGGGCGGTGCGCCGCGACCACGGTCTGGATCCGGCACTGCCGACCGCGGTCACCAGCCGCACGCTGCGCCTCGACCCGGCCAGCGCGTTGTTCGCCGGAGCCGACGGACCGCGCACCATCGTGTTGACGTGCGCGAGCGCGCCCGCCGAGCAGCGCGAACGACTCGCGCAGCACACGGACGTCGTCGTGTGCGGCGACGACGACGTCGATCTGGTCGCGGCGCGCGCCGCGCTCGTTGAGCGCGGCCTGACCCGGGTGCTCTCCGAGGGCGGCCCGACCGCGTTCGCGCAGCTGGTGCGCGCTGGCGTCGTCGACGAGCTGTGCCTGAGCGTTTCGCCGATGCTCATCGGCCCCGGCCCGGGCCGCATCACCGCAGGCGCGGACGAGTGGCCCGACCCGTCCGGCCTCGAACTCGTCAGCGTGCTGACCGAGGACTCCGCACTGTTCCTGCGCTACCGCGTCATCGGCCGTTAGCCGCCGAGGCCGGGGACGATGTCGCCGAGCTGGAAGGTGATCGGCTGCTCGAGCTGTTCGTAGGTGCACGAGCGCGGTGTGCGGTCGTCGCGCCAGCGGATGAAGTGCGCGAGGTGCCGGAAGCGGGTGCCCTCCATGTGCTCGTACTTGACCTCGAGCACGCGCTCGGGCCGCAGCGGGACGAACGACAGGTCCTTCGTCGCGTTCCACCGGCTGACGTTGCCGGGCAACCGCTGCTTGGCGTGCGCGTCCGCGTTGGCCCATTCCGCCCAAGGATGGTCGTCGTCCTGGCCGGCCAGCAGCGGCTCGAGTTCGTCGACGAGTTCCGCGCGGCGTTTCGCCGTGAACGCGCCGACGACGCCGACGTGCTGGAGCTTGCCGTCGTCGTTGTAGAGGCCCAGCAGCAGCGACCCGACGAGGGGCTGGTCCGACGTCGAGGTCTTGTGCCAGCGGAAGCCGGCGAGCACGCAGTCGGCGGTCCGGGTGTGTTTGATCTTGAACATCACCCGCTTGTCCTGCTGGTAGGTGATGTCCAGCGGCTTGGCGATGACGCCGTCCAGCCCGGCACCCTCGAACTCGGTGAACCAGCGCTGCGCCTCGTCGGCGTCGGTGGTGGTCGGCGTGAGGTGCACCGACCTGCCGCCGCTGCCGATGGCATGCTCCAGCGCGGCGCGCCGCTCGGCGAACGGCCGCTTGGTGAGGTCGTCGTCGCCCAATGCCAGCAGGTCGAACGCGACGAACGACGCCGGCGTCTGTCCGGCGAGCAGGTCAACGCGCGACTTCGCCGGGTGGATGCGCTGCTGCAGCGCCTCGAAGTCGAGCCCGGCCGGCGTGGCGATGACGATCTCACCGTCGACGACGCAGCGCTCGGGCAGCTCGGCGCGGATCGCCTCGACGAGTTCCGGGAAGTAGCGGGTCATCGGTCGCTCGTTGCGGCTGCCCAGCTCCACCTCGTCGCCGTCCCGGAACACGAGCGAACGGAACCCGTCCCACTTCGGCTCGTAGGACGCGCCGGGCGGGATCGTCGGCACCGCTTTGGCGAGCATCGGCGCGATCGGCGGCATGACGGGCAGCTTCATCGGCTCATTGTGTCCTGACCGGTGCGCCGACGGGCCGCGCGGCGTCGCGGGCCGCGCGATCCATCGACTACGGTCTTGCGCAGTTGTGCGCCGCAACCGGTGTCACAGACAACCGCCGGAGGTGTGCCGTGGCAGACGAGCCACGCGACTCCGCGTCCGGGCGCGCGCGGCCGGCGCCCACGCGCGACGGTGCGGCCGGCAGCAGCCCGAACGGGTTGGCGACGTCGGCGAACGGGCGTGACCGCAGCGCCTGGCCGACGCGACGGCGGACGGGCTTCGGCCGGCTCGAGGCGCAACAGGGCCAGGTGGTCGCGGCTGCCGGCAACGCGATCGTCACCGCTGCGCGGGTCGGCCGGCTGCTGGGCAGGTCCAGCTGGCGGATGGCACGCCAGCTACCCGGCGTGGACACCGTCGAGAAGCAGGCGGAGAAGCTGCGCCAGGCCGCCGCCGCGGAGATCCTGCGGATGCTCGAGCTGCCGACGAGCCTCATCGGCAACGCGACACCCGAGGAACAGCGCGTGATGATGCTCGTGCACAACGGCAGCGACGACGCCGAGCCGTTGCGCTCGGCGATGACCGAACTGCTGCAGCGCGCGCAGGAACCCGACGGCAGCAGCAAGAACCGCGATTACCTCTACGGCACGATCGTCAGCCAGCTGGTGCCGGACGAGGCGCGCATCCTCGCCGCGCTCGCCGGTGGCCGGACCTTTGCCCTGGTCGATGTCGCAGCGCGCTCGGGCCGCCGCTCCCCCGAACGCACCGTGCTCACCGACGTCTCCACGGTCGGGGAGACCGCCGGCGTGACGACGCCCGCGAACACCCCGACCTACCTCGGCCGGCTGCGCGGCTTCGGGCTGCTCGACTCCGGCCCCGAGGGCGGGCGCGATCTCGTCGGACAGTACGTCCAGCTGGCCGACGACCCCGCCGTCACAGCCGCCCGGAACGAGATCGAGAAGGGCCGGCAGGGCAGCGTCAGACTGGTCCGCAAGACGGTGCAGATGTCGACCTTCGGCGCCGAGTTCTGGAAGGCATGCGCACCGTCACGCGCGGCCATCGACCAGCGCTCCGGCTGACCGGCGGAGCAGCGGCGTCGACCACATGACCGGTCGGTACCGTGCTGCCATGGGTCGGAATCGGCGTCGGGTGCTCGGCGCATTGGGCATCGCTGCCTTGCTGCTCGGCGCCTGCACAACCACCGAGAACGGCCACGGCTCGGCCGTCGGCGGCGCGGGTTCGAGCGCCGCACCGGGCAGGACGTCGTCCGGGTCCACGGCCCAGCCGCCGACCCGCCGCGCCACGTTCACCGACTGCAGCGACCAATTCAACCTCGCTGCGCTGAACCTGCCGGCCAGCGTCCAGGCCCGGCTGACCTTCGACTGCGCGACGCTGCCCGTGCCGCTGGACTACGCCCAGCCGAACGGCCGGACCATCTCCTTGCAGCTCGTCCGCGTCCACGACAAGCGCGACACCCACCCGACCGGCTCGCTGTTGGTCAACCCGGGCGGTCCGGGCGGTTCCGGTGTCGAGATCGCGCTCGGCCTCACCCCCAAGCTCACCAGCACCCTGCTGCCGCACTTCGACGTGGTCGGCTTCGACCCGCGCGGCGTGGGTTCGTCTACGCCGGTCAGCTGCGTGTCCGACGCGCAGAAGGACCGGCTCAACGCCGCGCAGCCCGACGTGCGGACGAAAGCGGGCTTCGCGCAGGCAAAAGCCCTGGCCGCGACCGTCGCGCGCGAGTGTGAGAGCAAGTACGGCAGCGCACTCGCGCAGATCGACACGGTGCAGACCGCGAAGGACATGGATCAGATCCGCAAGTCGGTCGGCGACGCCAAGCTCAACTACCTCGGGTTCTCCTACGGCACCGAGCTGGGCGCGCAGTACGCGCACCTGTTCCCGCACAACATCCGGGTGATGGTGCTCGACGGCGCCGTCGACCCGCTGACCAGTGACGTCACCGCGTTCGCGAACCAGCTGGGCGGCTTCGAGCGCGCCTTCGACCAGTTCGGGGCCTGGTGCCAGAAGCACACTCCGTGCAAGAGCGTCGGCGACCCGCGCGAGGCGGTCTACAACATCGCCGCGCAATCGCGGGCGAATCCGATCCCGGCGCAGGGCGACTCGCGCCGCGCGACCAGCTCGCTCGTCTACACCGGGATCCTGTCCGCGCTCTACTCGCAGTCGCAGTGGCCGACGCTCGGCCAGGCACTGCTCGACGCGCAGCACGGCAATTCGGAGGGGCTGCTCACGCTTGCCGACCAGTACAACGAGCGCACCAACGGCCAGTACTCCAACCTCTACGACGCGAACACCGCCATCAGCTGCAACGACTCGCGTCCCGGCCCGACCGACGCGCAGATCCGCGCCACTGCCGCGAGCTGGACGAAGCGTTTCCCGATTTTCGGGCTGTGGTCCGCGATCTCGCTGTTCTCCTGTCAGCAGTGGCAGCCGCAGCGCACCGTGCCGCCGTTGCCCACCGCGCGGGACGCGTCGCAGACCATCCTGGTGATCGGCAACCTGCACGACCCCGCGACGCCCTACCAGGGCGCGAAGAACCTCACGCGCACGCTCGGCAAGGCGGAGCTGCTCAGCTGGGACGGCGAGGGGCACACCTCCTACCTGCAGGGCAGCGGCTGCGTCGACGGCTACGTCAACAGCTACCTGATCGACGAGAAGCTGCCGCCGCAGAACAAGACGTGCCCGCGGTGAGCGAGCGCACCCCGTTCCTGCACGTCGACGACGCCGCAGGTGGCCCGGACGCGACCCGCGCCGTCGTGCTCGTCCTGCACGGTGGCCGCTCCACCGGACGCACCCGGGTGCGCGCCCGGCAGCTCGCGGTCGTGCGCATGCTGCCGTTCGTCACCTCGCTCCGGCGCGCCGGAGCGGACCGTGGACTCGCCGTCGGCCGGTTGCGGTACCTGGTCCGCGGCTGGAACGGGACGGCGCAGTCCCCCGTGGCCGACGTGTTGTGGGCCCTGGACCGCATCGCCGAGCGTTACCCAGGCCGGCCCGTCGCGCTCGTCGGTCACTCGATGGGCGGCCGGGCCGCGATGTATGCCGCAGGGCACCCGGCGGTCCGCGCGGTGGTCGGGCTGGCGCCGTGGATCGAACCGGGCGACCCGGTGGCCCAGCTGGCCGGGCGGCGGGTGCTCGTCGTGCACGGCGATCGCGACCGGATGACCAGCCGGGCGCACTCCGCGGATTACGCCGGGGCCGCTGCGGCGGTGGCCGAGTCGGTCGGCGACGTCACGCTCGGCGGGGAACGGCACGCGATGCTGCGGCGCCCTCGTGAGTGGCACGAACTGGTCACCGCATACGTGCTCGCGGTGCTGCGCGCGACACCTGCGCAGGAAACCGTCGACGCCGCCATTGCGAATGTTGTAGAGAAGATACTTGCCGGGGAGCCCTCGCTTACGATCTGACCGCGTGCCGTGCCCCGCGCCACCGATTCGAAGGAGACGCGATGACTGCAACGAAAAGCCGTAGCGACACCTCGGATCGCCGACCGGTTGACGCGCGCCGGTGGCCGGACATCGCCGCCGTCCCGCACTCGCCGGTGCGCGCCCGTATCGCCGAGCGGCTGTTCCGCCATGCGATCAAGCGGCTGCCACTGCGGGTCAGCGAACCCGGCGGCGTCTGGTCCGGGTCCGGTGTCGCCTCCGACCCCGCCATGCAGCTCGTGCGGCCGCACGCGTTCTTCCACCGCATCGGGGACACCGGCACCATCGGCTTCGGCGAGGCCTACATGGCCGGCGACTGGACCACCGAGGACCTGCCGGGTGTGCTGTCGGCGTTCGCCGCCAACATGCGCGACATGATCCCGCCGGTGCTGCACCGGCTGCGCAACGCGGTGCTCAGCGTCCAGCCCCGTCAGCACGACAACACCGTCCAAGGCGCGCGGGACAACATCCACCAGCACTACGACCTGTCCAACGACCTGTTCCGGCTGTTCCTCGACGAGACGATGACGTACTCGTCAGCGGTGTTCGACGGCGAGCCGAAGGACTCACCGGAACCGCTGGCGGACGCGCAACGCCGCAAGATCGACCGGCTGCTCGACGCCGCCGGCGTGGGCGACGGCACGTCCGTACTCGAGATCGGCACCGGCTGGGGCGAGCTCGCGCTGCGGGCAGCCGCGCGCGGCGCGACGGTCGTGTCGCTCACCATCTCGACGGAACAGGCCGACCTCGCCCGGCAGCGGATCGCGGCGGCCGGCGTCGCCGACCGCGTCGAGGTCCGGCTGCAGGACTACCGCGAGGTACAGGGCCGCTTCGACGCCGTCGTCAGCGTGGAGATGATCGAGGCCGTCGGCGCCAACCACTGGAACGAGTACTTCCAGACGATCGACCGCGTCCTGGTGCCCGGCGGTCGCGTCGGCCTGCAGGCGATCCTGCAGGACGACTACACCGTGCTCGCCACGAAGGACACCTACACCTGGATCCGCAAGTACATCTTCCCGGGCGGGCAGCTGGCGTCGGTGGAGGCGATCGAACGCACGCTCGCCGCGCACACCGCGCTGCAGGTGTCCGACCGGTACAGCTTCAACCGGCACTACGCCGAGACGTTGCACCGCTGGCGGGAGACCTTCGAATCGCATGCGGCCGAGGTCGACGCGCTCGGCTTCGACGAGACCTTCCGGCGCATGTGGTCGCTGTACCTCGCCTACTCCGAGGCGGGTTTCCGCACGGGCTACCTGGATGTCCAGCAGCTCACGCTGACCAAGACGCGCTGAGTCGGCGTTCAAGGACGGCCCTCGCGCGACCTGGTACTTCCCGAGCGCGGTCCGGCGGCGGCCCGAGCCGCCATCAGCCGGTGCCAAGCCGAAGCCATCGGCGCCACACCCGCGCGCATAGGAACGCTCGTTGCCTCGATAGGTTGAGTCGTGACCGTCGTCCTCGGCCTGCTGGCAGCCCTTTTCTACGGGGTGGGCGACTTCGCGGGCGGCTTCGCCTCCCGCCGCAACGGCGCGTTGACCGTGCTGCTGTGGAGCTATCCGGTCGGCGCACTGCTGATGACGATCATGCTGCCGTTCTTCGCGGGCGGCATCGACGGCCGGGTGGTCGGCTTCGGCATTGCCGGCGGCGTGGCCGGAATGGTCGGCGTCGTCGTCATGTACGACCTGATGACGGTCGCGCCGATGAACGTCGTCTCGCCGGTCACCGCAGTGCTCGCGGCGATCGTGCCGGTCGTCGTCGGGGTGTCGATCGGAGAGCGTCCGCATGTCTCCGCGTGGTTCGGCATCCTGCTCGGGCTGGCGGCGATCGCCCTGGTCAGCCGCACGAGCGAGACCAACCCGCACGGGCACGTCGGCCCTCGGGTGCTCGCGCTGGCGTTGCTGTCCGGGCTGGGCTTCGGCTTCTACTTCGTGTTCCTGGCCCGTGCCGGCGGCCACACGGGGCTGTGGCCGCTGGTCGTCTCGCGGTACGCCTCGGCTCTGCTGATCATCCCGCTGGCGAAGGCGCGCGGCGCGCTGATCCCGATCCGCAACGCACGCGCGTTCGCTGTGGTGATCGCGGCCGGGGCGTTCGACGCGCTGGCCAACATGTTCTTCCTGCTCGCCACGCACACCGGACTGCTGTCGTTGGCGAGCGTGCTGACCTCGCTCTACCCGGTGACCACCGTCGTGCTGGCCGTGACATTCCTGCGCGAACACACGACGCCCGTGCAGCGAGCGGGACTGGTGCTGGCTGCGGGGGCGGTCGTGCTCATCACCGTCTGAGCGAGGTCTGCACTCAGCCCACCATGTCGAACGTGTCCGGGTCCGGCCCGGTGCGCTCGCCGCGGTCGAGCGCGGAGATCGCCTCGACATCGGCACCGGACAATTCGAAGTCGAAGATGTCGATGTTCTCCTCGATCCGCTCCGGAGTCACCGACTTCGGGAAGATGATGTCGCCGCGTTCGATGTGCCAGCGCAGCACCACCTGGGCCGGTGACTTGCCGACGCGGCGCGCGATCTCGTTGATCGTCGGGTCGTCGAGTACGTTGCCCTGCGCGATCGGCGACCACGCCTCGACGGCGATCTGATGGTCGGCACAGAACTGCCGGACCTCTTGCTGCGCAAGATAGGGGTGCACCTCGATCTGGTTGATCGCCGGCGTGACGTCGCTCTCCTCGTGCAGGCGCCGCAGGTGGTGCGGCTGGAAGTTCGACACGCCGATCGAGCGGGCCCGCCCGTCCGCGTAGAACTCTTCAAGCGTGCGCCAGGTCGAGACGTAGTCGCCGTCGTAGCGGGTCGGCAGCGGCCAGTGGATCAGGAACAGGTCCACGTGATCGAAGCCGAGGTCGTCCAGGGACTTCGCGAACGCCTGCCGCGCGTCGTCCGGCCGGTGCGCGCCGTTGTTCAACTTGCTGGTGACGAACACGTCCTCACGCGCGATGCCGGACTTGGCGATGGCCTCGCCGACCTCCTTCTCGTTGCCGTACATCTGCGCGGTGTCGATGTGCCGGTAACCGGCGTCGAGTGCGGCGCTGACGGCAGCTGCGGTGTCCTTCGGCTCGATCTGGAACACCCCGAAGCCGAACTGCGGAATCCGCTGGCCGTTGTTGAGCAGGATGTCGGGTACTGCAGGCACGAGTGGGCACTCCTCGTCGTCGAGAGTTCTGGGTTCGCCCCACGGCCTACCCCTGCACGCGCGGGTCGTCACGGGCGGCGTTTGCCGCCGTCCGGGGTCGGAAAGGATGACTCCATGGACGCGACCCAGCTCGAGAAGATCCGTTCCGGCCAGGGGTTCTTCGCAGCGCTCGACCAGAGCGGCGGCAGCACCCCGAAGGCACTCGCCGAGTACGGCGTCGCAGAGAGCCGTTACGACTCCGAAGCGCAGATGTTCGACCTCGTGCACGCGATGCGCACCCGGGTCGTCACCAGCCCGGCCTTCGACGGCTCGCGGATCCTCGGCGCCATCCTGTTCGAGCAGACGATGGACCGCGAGGTGGACGGTCAGGCCACGGGTGACTATCTGTGGCAGCGCAAGCAGGTCGTGCCGTTCCTCAAGGTCGACAAGGGCTTGGCCGACGAGGTGGACGGTGTGCAGCTCATGAAGCCGATCGACACCCTCGACGACCTGCTCGAGCGGGCGAACAAGCACGCGATGTTCGGTACCAAGATGCGCTCGGTGATCAAGGACGCCGACGAGAGGGGTGTCGAGCAGATCGTCGAGCAGCAGTTCGCCGTGGCTGAGCGCATCAGCGCCGCAGGGCTCGTGCCGATCCTCGAACCCGAGGTGAGCATCGACAGCACGCACAAGGGGCAGGCCGAGCAGCTGCTGCACGACGGCCTGCGGGCGCGGATCGCGTCGCTGCCCGAGGACCAGCTGATCATGCTGAAACTGACCATCCCGGACGAGGCGGATCTCTACGCCGACCTCGCCGCCGATCCGCGGGTGCTGCAGGTGCTCGCGCTGTCCGGTGGTTACAGCCGCGACGACGCGTGCAACCGATTGGCCAAGGATCACTCGATGATCGCCAGCTTCTCCCGCGCCCTCCTGGACGGCCTGACCGACCAGCAGACCGACGAGCAGTTCAACCAGGCCCTCGAGGCGTCGATCGCGCGGATCTACGACGCGTCCGTGCATAAGGAGGCCTGACACGTGCCGACCTCGCCGCTGCCGGACGACCTGCGCGAGATGCTTGCCCGACCCAACCCCGCCGTGATGGCCACTGTGGCGTCCGACGGCCGGCCGGTCACCGTCGCCACCTGGTACCTGCTCGAGGACGACGGCACCATCCTGCTCGGCCTCGATGCCGGCCGCGCGCGGCTCGAGCACCTGCGCCGCGACGGCCGGGTCTCGCTGACCGCGCTCGAAGAGGGCAACTGGTACACGCACGTGAGCGTGCAAGGCCGGGTGACCTCGATCGCCGACGACGAAGGGCTGCGCGACATCGACCGGCTCTCGCAGCACTACACCGGCAACGACTACCCCAACCGGAAGAACGCGAGGGTCACGGTGCACGTGAGCATCGACCGTTGGCACGGCTGGAGCAACGGCAGCTCGGTCGACGGCTGACGCCGCGAGGCGGCCGGCGTCACCCGGCGTCGAGTCGTGCCAACTGCGCGTCGTCGAGGGTCAGGTCGGCCGCTCGGGCGGAATCGCTGATCGACTCCGGTCGCTTGGCCCCCGGGATCGGGATGACCGTCGGTGATTGCGCGAGTTCCCAGGCCAGCGCCACCTGCTGCGCGCTGACCGCCACCTCGCCGGCCACCTCGGCGAACGCCGGGTGCTTGTCGGCCAGACCCTTGGCGCCGGACAGGCCGCCGAGCGGGCTCCAGGCGAGGAACGCCAGGCCGAGTTCGGCGCACGCATCGATCTCCGCGTGGCTGGACCGGAATGCGGGCGAGAACTGGTTCTGCACGCTGACCAGCGCGTCCCCCAGGACGTCGTGCGCCTGCCGGATCTGCTGCGGTCCGGCGTTCGACAGGCCGACCATCGCCACCCGACCCGAGTCGTACACCTGCTTCAACGCGCCCAGCGTGTCGATGTAGTCGACGTGCGGATCCGGCCGGTGGTGCTGCCACAGCGCGATCTGGTCGACGCCCAGCCGCTGCAGACTCGCGTCCACGGCCGAGTCCAGATGCTCCGGCGATCCGTCGGTCGCCCAGCCGCCGCCGGCGGTGCGCACGTGTCCGGCCTTCGTCGCGAGCAATACGCGGTCTCGCACGCCCAACTCGTCGAGCAGGCCGGCCACCAACGTCTCGTTCGCGCCCTGCGCGTCAGCGCCGACGTCGTCGCCGGGACCGTAGGCGTCAGCGGTGTCGAACAGCGTGACGCCGGCGTCCAGCGCGGAGGAGATCGTGTCGAGCAGCTGCTGGCGCGGCTGCGCACCGGTCTGGTCGAAGGTCATCAGGCCGAGGCCGACGGCACCGACCTCGTGCCGGCCGACGGTGTCGTTGCCGAGCGTTCGTGTGTGCATGGCAGTTACCTGCCCGGCTGCCGCGGCCTGGTCACCCTTCGCGGTTCTCGGTCGTTGCGGCGCCCCGAGGGATTGCGTTGCGCATCGCTCGAGGGGTCAACCGGCCGACCGCCCGCTGTTGGTGATCGACGACGACGAGGTCGGTCTGCACGTCGCGCATTGCCTCGATGGCAGCCGACAACGGCGCATCGAGTGCGATCGTGCGCCGGTTGTCGATCGTGGCGTCGTCGGCGGCCGGGCGAATGGCCGCGTCCAGGATGAGACCGTCGAGCGGGTCCGGCGTCGCGTCGAGGTCGACGCCTCGCCGCCGCAGCTTCGCCGTGTAGACGGTGTCGCGGCTCAGGACATGGCTCACCCCGGTGGCGAGCACGATCGCCGTCATGAGCGGCAGGATGATCGTATACTCACCGGTGAGCTCGAAAAGGATCACCACGGCAGTGATCGGCGCGCGGGCCGATCCGGCGAACACCGCGCCCATGCCGATGAGGCCGTAAGCGCCGATGGTGCCGGCGGACTGCGGTAACGCGTCGTGCAGGACGCTGCCGTAGGCGGCGCCGAGCATCGCGCCGACGAACAGACTCGGCGCGAACACGCCGCCGGACCCGCCGATACCGATGGTCAGGCTCGTGGCCAACACTTTCGCGGCCAGTAGCCCGACCAGCACGGCGACGGTGTAACCACCGACGACGCCGCGGTCGAGCACCGGGTAACCCACGCCGTACATCTGCGGGACGGCGAGCAGTAGGCCGCCGAGCAGCAAGCCGCCCACCGCCGGACGCAGCCACTCCGGCCCGCGCCACGCCCAGTCACAGACGTCTTCGACCAGATACAGCACGCGCGTGAAGAGCACGCCAGTCACCCCGGCGATCAGGCCGAGCAGGGCGAACCACGCGTACTGGGTCGGGTCGGTGATGTGGAAGCCACGCAGATGCAGGAAGGCAGTGTCCCCGAACGCGGACCTGCCTATGACGCTCGCGCTCACCGAGGACAGCACGACCATGCCGAACGAGCGGGCGGCGAAATCTCGCAGGATGAGCTCCATCGCGAAGAAGACGCCGGCCAACGGCGCGTTGAACGTCGCCGCAATGCCGCCGGCCGCGCCGCAGGCCACCAGTACGCGGGTGCGTTCCTCGTCCACCGCGGTGAGCCGGCCGAGCGTGGAGCCGAGGGCCGAACCGATCTGCACGATCGGTCCCTCGCGACCGACGGATCCGCCGCCACCGATGCACAGCGCGGAGGCGAGCGCCTTGACGGCTGCGACCTGCGGTTTGATGCGCCCCTTGTTGCGTGCCACCGCGTACATCACCTCCGGCACGCCGTGGCCACGCGCCTCCCGTGCGAACGCGTGCACGAGGGGCCCGTAGATCAACCCGGCGATGACCGGAGCGAGCACCAGGAACCACACGCCGAGGAAGGGCACGTGCGGGTTCGACACGCGGCCGAGCCCTGCGTAATCGGCGTGGCCGCTCAGAACGTGGGTGAAGGTCGAGATCAGCCAGCGGAACGCGATAGCGCCTCCTCCGGCGCCGGCACCGACGCACAGCGCCAGCACGAGCAGACCCGTCTCCGAGGTTCGCAGGGCCGCCAGCGACCGGACCGTCAACTGCCTCATCGCATAGTGCATATATTGCATTGTGCAATGATTGGCTTCTCAGTCGACGCTGACAGGCTGGAAAGGTGACCGGACGTTCACGCCGCGACCCCGATGAGTTCGTCGACGCCGTTTTGACAGCGTCCCGTGTGCTCGTAGGCGTGTCGGCCCGCTCGCTCGCCGCCGTCGAGGAGTCGGTGACCGTCGTCCAGTTCCGCACGCTCGTCGTCCTGCACACCCGGTCGCGCACGAATCTGAACGGCTTGGCCGATTCGTTGGGCGTCAACGCCTCCACAGCGGCGCGGATGGTGGACAAGCTCGTGTCAGCAGGGCTGGTGGCCCGGGCCGACAACCCCGACAACCGGCGTGAGGTGCACCTGGCACTCACCGACGCCGGGGCGAAGCTGGTCGACGAGGTAACGGCCCGCCGGCGGGCGGAGATTGCTCGCATCGTCCGCGCGATGCCGGCCGAACGGCGTGCCGAGCTGGCTCCCGCCCTGCGGGCTTTTGCCGCCGCAGCGGCGGAACCGCCGACCATGCAGGGTGCCACCGCCTACGGTTGGTGACCCCACCGCCCGCGCCCAGCCGCTCACCCGCTGGCGCGCGTAGGAGCGGTGCGTACTAGCGCGACGGGCGGATGATCTCGTCGACCAGCCACGTCGCCACGCCCTGCGGGTACGGCGCCGGCAGCGAGAGGGCAAGGTGCATGAAGCCGGCGTCGACGGCCCGGCCGATGGTGTCACGCGTGGCGGCGGGGTCGTCGTAGGCGACCCGCAGCACCAGGGAGCCGGTGATCTCCGCCGGATCGCGGCCGATCTCCCGGCAGTATCCGTCGAGCATGCCGCGCCGGATCAGTGCGTCGTCGACGTCGTCGCCGGGGTAGTTCCACACATCGGCATGCTCGGCGACCACCCGCAACGTCGCCTTCGCACGGCCGCCGATGACGAACGGTGGCGTGGGTTGCTGGAGCGGCTTGGGATTGCCGAACGCGCCGGTCAGGCGGTGCTGGTCGCCGGCGAAGTCGAACGGCGCGTCCTCGGTCCACAACCGGCGGATGATCGTGCACGCCTCGGCGAGGCTGGCGACGGCATCGGTGGCATCGAGGTAGGGCAGGCCGTGCGCGTCGTACTCGGCGCGGGCGATCGGCATGCTCGGGCGCGATCCCGCGCCGATGCCGAAGTCGAGCCGGCCGCCGGACACGATGTCCACCGTCGTCGCGATCTTGGCAAGCATCGCGGGCGGCCGGAAGCGGTTGCTCGTGACGAGCAGGCCAAGACGTAACCGCTCGGTCTGCGCCGCAAGCGCCGCGAGCAGCGTCCACCCCTCGAGGATCGGACCGCTACGGTCACCGGCGATCGGGAAGAGATGGTCGAACAACCACGCGTGCTCGATCTCGTCCAGCGCATCGGCCTCACGCCAGACACGGAGCAGGTCCGCGTACTCGATCTGCTGCGGTGCGGTTGCGATGCCGAAGCTCGGCGCGCTCACCGCCGCCGCCGCCGCAGTGCCGGGTCGAGCAGGGACGGCGGGGTGTCGACCTTCTCCTCCGGCGCGAGGTCGACACCGGGCGCCACGACCTCGTCGATGGCGTCGAGCACGTCGTCGTCGAGCAGGGTGTCCGCGGCTGCGAGCTGAGACTGCAGGTGCTCGATCGTGCGCGGACCGATGATGGCGCTGGTCACCGCCGGGTGCGCCGTGACAAAACCGAGCGCGAGCTGGATCAAGGTCAACCCGGCGTCGTCGGCGATGTGCACCAAACGCTCGACGGCCGCGAGCCGCGCGCGGTTCGCGGGCTGGGACAGGTCGAAGCGCTGCGGCATCATCTGCGCGCGGTTGGTGGTGATCTCACGCCCCTCGCGCACCGCACCGGACAGCCAACCCGACGCCAGGGGGCTCCATGCGAGCACGCCCATGCCGTACCGCTCGGTGACGGGCAGGACGTGCGTCTCGATGCCACGCTGCAGGATCGAGTAGCTGGGCTGCTCGGTGACATATCGGCTCAGCTGATGCTCGCGTGCCGCCCACTGCGCTTCGACGATGCGGTAGGCGGGGTACGTGGACGTGCCGAGGTAGCGGATCTTGCCCGCACGTTGCAGGTCGGTCAGTGCGGCGAGCGTCTCGTCGTCGTCGGTCGTCGGGTCCCAGCGGTGCACCTGGTAGAGGTCCACGTGGTCGACGTCGAGGCGACGCAGGCTGGCATCGAGCTCGCGGGTCAACCAGCGGCGCGAACTGCCCTGATGGTTGCGCTCGTCGTCCATCGGCAGGAACGCCTTGGTGGCGAGCACGATGTCGTCCCGGCGCCCGGCGATGGCTTTGCCGACCAGCTGCTCGGACTCCCCCTTGCTGTAGGCGTCGGCGGTGTCGATGAGGTTGATGCCGCCCTCGAGCGCGGCGTCGACGATCGCCGTGGCGTCGTCCTGCGTGGTGTGGCCGATCGAGCCGAAGTTCATGGCACCGAGCACCAACGTGCTCACCTGCACGCCGGTGCGGCCCAAGGTGCGGTACTGCACGGTCGTCCCCTTCCGTCGTGGTCCGGCGCGTCAACGCACCGTGGGTGCGGGCTCTGGCACCATAGACAACCGGAACCTCGCTCCGTCTGACGATACGGAGCGCTGCTCCGGTTCGCAACACGGGTGACCGAGGAGGTACCGCGAATGGCCGACACCGCGAAGCGCGCGGACCCTCCCGTCCGTAAACGCGCCGACGCGCGCCGCAACGAGCAGGCCCTGCTCGACGCCGCGGCAACGGTCTTCGTCGCGTCCGGCGTGCAGGCGCCGGTGCGCGAGATCGCGGCGCAGGCCGGCGTCGGCATGGGCACGATCTACCGGCACTTCCCCACCCGCGCCGATCTGATCATCGCGGTGTACCGGCATCAGGTGCAGGCATGCGTGGAGGCCGGGCCGGCCCTGCTCGCAGCCGCCGAGACGCCGCACGCCGCGCTGACGCAGTGGATCGACCGGTTCGTCGACTTCCTGGTCACCAAGCACGGGCTGGCGGCGACGCTGCGCGCGGACCAGCAGGGATTCGACACGTTGATCCACTACTTCCTGGACCGCCTCGTCCCGGTGTGCGCGCAGCTCCTGCAGGCCGCCGTGGACGCGGGTCAGATCAGCGATGACGTGGACGCGCGGGAGTTGATGCGCGCGATCGGCAACCTGTCCGTCGGGATCGAGGGCGATCCGGACTACGACGCCCGCCGGATGGCCGCCCTGCTGGTCGCGGGCCTGCGTGTCTCGACGTGAGATCGAGTCAATCGGACACTGATCGACTGGTGCGTTCGTCGACCGACGGCTGCGCCGCTCGCGCCGCCGCCGCGTCGCGTGCGTCGCGTGCGTCGCGTGCGTCGCGCACGGCGAGTGCCAGCGCACCGAGCCCGAAGAGCACGGCGAGACCCAGCGCCGACGCGTAGGCGTGGCCGTAATGATCGGCGCGCTCCGCCCCGAGACCGGCGGCCGAACCGGCGACGGTGTAGAACACCGCGCTGCCCAACGCCGTGCCGGTGGCGTTGCCGATGCGCTGCGCGGTCTGCAGCATGCCGCCCGCGGTCGAACCGCCGGACACGTCGACCTCGGCCAGGGAGAGCGCCTGGTTCGGGGTGATCACGCTGCCGCCGCCCAATCCCGCGATGAGTAACGGGCCGGCCAGTACGAAGGTGATGGTGTCGTTCGAGACCCGGCCCGCGGCCAACGCCCCGGCCACGGCGGCGGCGGCAACGCCGACGAGGAACAGCAGCAGCGCGCCGACCAGCAGCTTGTTCCCGATACGTGGGACGAGCCGGCCGCCGATCGGCGCCGACACCGCCGTGCCGACGGCGTAGGTGGCCGACGTCAGGCCGGAGTGCAGTGGTGAGAAGCCGAGCCCGAACTGCAGGAACAAGGACAGTACGAGCGGTGTGCCGGTGTAGCCGACGAAGTAGACGAACGCCAACGCGACGCCGTTCGAGTAGGACCGCAGACGGAACAGGGTCGTGTCGATGAGCGGGTGGCCTCGTTGCCGGGCCGGGCCGCGTTCGTAGGCTACGAAGCCGACCAGGACGGCCAGCGCAGGAATGACGATCAGGAGCAGGCGCAGGTCGCGGCGTGCGTCGTACTGCACGATCGGGAACAGCACGCCGAACATCCCCAGTGTCAGCAGTCCGACGCCGGGGAGGTCCAACGGGCGGGCGTGTTCCGGCGCGCGGTCGCGCGGCAGGAGTCGCCGGCAGAGCAGGAACGACGCGATCCCGATCGGCACGTTGACCAGGAAGCACAAACGCCAGCCCCAGTGCTCGCCGCCCAGCGCGATGATCGCGCCGCCGATCACCGGGCCGGCCGCTGTGGCAACGCCGACCGCCGTGCCGATCGCACCGAACGCCCGGCCGCGCTCGGAGCGGGGGAACAGCTGCTGCACCAGGCCGGCCACCTGCGGATTGATCAGGCCGCCGGCCAGGCCCTGCAACACCCGCGCGGCAATGATCACACCCGGGCTCGGCGCCAGGCCGACGGTGGCCGAGAAGATCACGAATGCGGCGATGCCGACGAGCAGCATGCGACGGCGTCCGCGGTCGTCACCGAGCCGGCCGGCGACGATCGGCACCATGCCGAACGCCAGTGCGTAACCGGACACGACCCACTGCAACTCCGACGCGCCCGCGCCGAGCCCGCGGCCGATCGAGGGCAACGCGACGATCACGATGCTGACGTCCAGCAGCGTCATGAACAGCGCCGTCACGCAGACGAACAAGGCCGCCCAGCGCCGTGGATCAGGTTGCTCGCCGGTCACCGGACGACCGGCCGGTGCCGTCGTCCGCTGCACAGCTGCACTCGGTCAACCCTACGAACACGTGCGGGACCCCACGCACGTGCGTCCGGCGCGGACTACGCGGTGGTCACCGACCGCAGCTCGGACAGCGACTCGTCGATCAACCGGCGCAAGGCAACCGGGTCGTCCTGGCTCACCCAGCGGGCGAAGGCGACGTGGAACACCGTCACTGCCGTCTGGGCGGCAAGGGTGGCGGCGTTGGGCGAGAGCCCGCGCGCCGCCAACGCGGCCGCGACGTCCGCGGACAGCAACTGCAGCTTGATCAGCTCGCGTTCCTGCAGCTCCGGGTGGCCCGAGATGATCTGCGCCCGCACCCGGGCGAAGGAATGGCGGTCCTCGAACAGCCTCGCAACCTCGTCGAATGCTCCCGCGACCGCCTCCATCGGAGCCGCCGACGCGGGCGCCGCGTCGATGCCACGCAGCCAGCGGCCCCGGAATTCGTGCGAGCCGTCGAAGAGCACCTCACGCTTGTCGGCGAAGTACCGGAAGAACGTGCGCTTCGTCAGGCCCGCAGCTTCGGCGATCTGCGCAACTGTCGTCTCGTCGTAGCCCTGTTCGGCGAACAGGGCTGTGGCGGCCTTCGTCAGCCGGCCCGCGGCGTCGGGTTCCCATCGAGACATCGCCACGATGGTAGACGATGACACCGGGTGCCATAGCCTGTGCTAGCGTGATGACACCAGATGACATCCCCCTTTCGACTGGAGCTGCCATGCGTGTTTTCGTCACCGGAGCATCGGGCCACATTGCGTCCGCCGTCATTCCCGAACTGGTCGCGCACGGCCATCAGGTCGTCGGGCTCGCGCGCTCCGACGCCTCCGCGGGTGCGGTCGCGAAGCTGGGCGCCGAACCCCGAACCGGCGACCTCGACGATCTCGACGGCCTGCGCGCCGCCGCCGGCGAGGCCGACGGCGTCATCCACCTCGCCTTCAAGCACGACGCGATGTTCGCGGGCAATCCGCAGGATGCGGTGCAGGCGGATCTCGACGCGACGAAGGCGTTCGGCGAGGCGCTGGCCGGCACCGACAAGCCGCTGGTCACGACCAGCGGCACGCTGATGCTCGCCATGGCCGGCATCACCGGACGTCCCGGCACGGAGGACGACCAGTCCGAAGGTGGGCCGCGCGTCGAAGCCGCCAACTACACGACCGGCCTCGCGCAACAGGGAGTGCGCTCGTCGGTCATCCGGCTGGCGCCGATGGTGCACAGCGACCTCGACCACCACGGCTTCACCTCCGCGCTGATCGGATTCGCCCGCGACAACGGCATTGCCGCCTACACCGGCGACGGCACCAACCGCTGGCCCGCGGCCAACACCTACGACATCGGTGTGCTGTACCGCCTCGCGTTGGAGAAGGCACCCGCCGGGTCGACGCTGCACGGTGTCGGTGACACGGGCATCCCGCGTCGGGTCATTGCCGAGACCATTGCCGGGAAACTCGGCGTCGAAACGAAGAGCATCAGCGACGACGAGGCGCCGCAGTTCCTCGGATTCCTCGCCGGGTTCGCCGGTCTGGACAATCCGACGTCGAACGACAAGACCCGTGAGCTGCTGGGCTGGGAACCGACGCACCCCGGTTGGGTCGAGGACGTGCAGACCGGCCACTACTTCGCCTGATCACCCGGACACAGCGGCCGCGCTACGCATCGCGCGGGTGATCGCGTCCCGTCGCGACACGGTGGTGCAACAGCGGACCGGCCCGTCCATCACCACGGGCAATCGCGTCGACGAACCGTCCCAGCACGTCATCCGCGCTGTGCTGGGGCGTCCAGCCGAGTTCACGCAGCCGGCCGGTGTCGAGCAGTGGGCTGTGCACCGCCAGGTCGAGCCAGCCGGGCTCGGTCGGCTGCAGGCGGGCCTTGTGGGTCAGGTTCGCGCCCATGCGCAGCAGCGCCGGCGGCAGCGCCGGGCCGACGCCGCCGAAGACGGCGGCGAAGGTGGCCCGATCGACCACCGGTTCAGCGGCCACGTTGAAGGCGCCCCCGGCGCGCTCGCGCAGCACGAGGTCGAGTGCGCCCGCCACGTCGTCGCTGTGCACCACCTGGAACGACATCGAATCGGTGAACGGAGCGAACCGCAGCACCGGTCGACGCACCGCGACCTTCGGCACGAACCGGCCGAGGAAGTAGCGCGCGACCTCGCTGGCCGCGGCGTTCTGGAAGATCAGGGCCGGGCGCATCCGAGTCACGACGGCGTGCGGCTCGGCGGCCGTGACGATGTCCTCGGCGGCGGCCTTGTCGACGCTGTACGTCGACGTGGCGATGCCCGTGGTCGGCCACGACTCGTCGACCGGCGATTTCGGGCCCGGTCCGTACGCACCGACCGACGACTGGTGCACGAAATGCGGCACCCCGGCGGCGATCACCGCCCCGGTCACCGCGGCGGTGCCGTCCTGGTTGGTGCGACGCATCGCCGCGCGGTCGCCGAACGGCTGCAGCGCGAAAGCCAGGTGCACCACGGCGTCCGCGCCCTCGAACAGGTGCGTCAACCGCGCCTGCGCGTCCGCGATGCCGATGTCCAGCCGGTGCCACTGAGCCCAGCTGTAGGGCGGCGCCGCAGGTGGGCGCCGCCGGCTGACGGCGACCAGTTCGTGTTCGCCCTCGTGTTCGTCGCCGCCGAGACGTTGCAGCAGCGACGTGCCGACGTTGCCGGTGGCACCGGTGATGACGATTCGCATGGCAGGCAGATACCCGAACCGCGCCGATCGACAACTAGCGTCATGGACATGCTTGCCCCGACGATCACCTGTCTGCGCCGGCCCACCATCGGCGAGGCGTGGCTGGCCGTCGCCGAGTGCATACTCGCCGACGGCACGCCCGGCAGCTGGGACGGCAAGCCGCTGCGCGAGATCCTGGCGGCCGTCCTGGAGGTCGACTCCCCCGCCGTCGCCGACCCGATCATCGCCCGGCACGCCGACCCCGAGCGACTGGCGTGGATGCACGCGAACTTCACCGACCACTCCCGGGTGGCCGAGCTCGGCGAGGCCGACAGTTACGCCACCCGCTTGTACGACTACGCACGCACCGGACGCGACCAGATCGCGTGGGTCGTCGAGCGGATCAAGGCCGACCCCGCCACGCGCAACGCCACGATCACGACGTTCCAGCCGCTCACCGACACGAGCTACGTCCCGTGCGTCAGCCTGCTCGACTTCTGGCTCGCCGGCGACGCGCTGCAGCTCGGTGTGTACGCCCACGGCATCGACTTCGGGACGAAGGGGTACGCGAACCTCGTCGAGCTCGCGGCCCTGCAGCACCACGTCGCCGATGCCGTCGGCGCCGCGGTCGGCACGTTCACGTTCACCATCAAGTCCGCGCACATCTACGACACCGAGCTCGACCTGATGCGCGACATCTGCCGGGCAGCGCGATGACAGGCCGGCAGCTGATTACCTCGGACGCGGTGTTCGAGACCGTCGTCGGCTACTCGCGCGCCGTCCGGGTCGAGACGGACGCGTACGTCGCCGCGCCGGACTGACCGGCAGCTACGGCGTCGCGGTGCCGTCCGGAGCGAGCAGGCCCGGTGTGTCCGGACGTGCCTGGTCGATGTCGGTGGCGTTGGCCGTGGTCAACGATTCGCCGTACTGCCAGATCTTCGTCGCCGACGCGGGCGCGCAGCTCGGACTCTGCGGATGGAACGCCGGCGCGTTTCGCGGTCCGGTCGTTCCGCGCGGTGCGCCGATGCGTGGTTCGTTCTCGTTCATGGCGAGCTCCGCGCCACCCCCGAGCGACGGGTCGCCGGCCAGCGCTCGGCAGTAGGCGCGCGGGAAGTCGTAGTACTGCTTGTGCACGTTGCCGTAGAAGCCCACGCGATAGCTCGTGCCACGTACCGCGTGGTACCAGCCGAGCAGGTACGCCGACGTGGGCTCGCCCCGGCAGGACGAGACCTGCTCGATGTCCTTGAACAACGTGGCGCGCGCCGGCAGGCGCAACCGGTGCGCTGTGCTCAGCGCGGCGTGCGCGTCCGCCTGCGCCTGCGCGCCGGTCCGGTCGTTCCCGCACAGATCCCCGCCGTTGCAGTGCGAGCAGTTGCGGTCATGGACGATCAGATAGACGTAGATCCGCTGCGCCCGCGCGTATGCGAGCTCGGCGCGGGACGTCCCGAACGAACCGCTGAGGTACCGCCCCCAGAACTGTGGGCGCGGGTGGCCGCGGTACCACGCCCGCACGTTGGCGATGGTCGTGGAACTGATGGAGCGCGTCGAGTCGACACCCCACCACAGACCTTGCGGAGTGTGCACCGACGGCGCGGTCTTGCTGCTGCTCGTGCTCGCGGACTGGGTCGCGCTCGGCGAGGCGCTGTGCGGAGTGCTCTCGGCACTGGACGCAGGCGCGGCCGAACCTGTCGCCCGCGGCGTGCCGGCAGCGGTATCGCCGGACGCCGGCGACCGTGTCACCACCTTCAGCAGGACGACGGTCGCCAGGGCGACGACCAGGACCGTCAGGACAACGGCCACGACGGGGCCACGACGCCGTCGACGCCGCCGTCGATGCCCACCTGGCGAGGTCACCGGCACATGATCCCCCGATGCTGCGGCACGCCTCACGGCGCCACGCTGAACCGCAGGTGAACGCGTCAGCGAAGGGGCGCGAAAAACTCGGCGATGTCGTCGGCGAGCAGCTGGGTCTCTTCGAGCGCCGCGAAGTGACCGCCGCGGGCCATCCGGGTGTAGCGCTGCACGTTGTACGTGCGCTCCGCCCAGCTGCGCGGCGGATGGACGAGGTCCTTCGGGAACACGGCAACCGCAGTGGGGACGTCGACACGGGCGACACGCAGGCCGTGCCCTCGGGCGAACTCGAAGTAGGGCCGGAACGAGGTCGAGATGCACTGGCCGAACCAGTAGAGCGACGCCTGGGTCAGCACCTCGTCGTCGTCGAACACCGATTCGAGCGTCCCGTCGTTGTCGGTCCACGCGAAGTACTTCTCGACCATCCAGGCGAGCAAGCCGGCCGGTGAGTCCGACAACCCGTAGCTCAGGGTCTGCGGCCGGGTCATCTGGAGGTGCTCGTACGCGCCCTCGTCGGTGGACCAGTGCGCCGCTTCGTCGAGGTAGCCGCGTTCGTCCGACGTTAGCGAATCGGAGTCGTACTCCAGTGGGTCGGCGATGGACGTCAGGTGGATGCCGAGCACCTCGTCGGGGTGTTCCTGGCCGAGCAACGACGTGGGGCCGGCGCCGAGGTCACCACCGTGCGCGCCGAACCGGCGATAGCCCAGATGTTCAGCCATCAGCGCGTGCCACAACTCGTGGGTCGGCACCGCAGCAGGGAACTGCGCCGCCTGATCGGTGCCCGGGAAGCCGGGCAGGCAGGGCACCACCACGGTGAACGCCGGTCCGGCAGCCTGCCCGAGCGACAACTGCGCCGCCAGGTTCCGAAGTTCCCAAAAACTGCTCGGCCAGCCGTTGGTCAACACGATCGGCAACGGAGCCGGGCCGCGTCCCTCGTACAGCAGGAATGCCACCTCCGTGCCGTGCAGGTGTGCACGGCCCCAGGGCAGCTCGGCGATCTCGCGCTCGTAGCGGCGCCAGTCGTAGGTCGTGGCCCACACGTCGGTTAGGCGGCGGACGACCGCATCTGGCGTCCCGGCGGCCCAACCGAGTTCGACGTCGCCGGGCCACCGGCGTGGCCAGCGGGTGCGGCGCAGCCGCTGCCGCAGATCGTCCAGCTCCGCGTCGGTCACGGCGTCGAACGGCCCGGTGCCGGTCATTTGGTCTCGCTCGTCGCGGCCGGGTCCGCTCGACCGCCGGGGTTCTCGAGCGGCCGGGCGCGCAGGACACCGGTCCGCATCGGCAGGGTGAACTCGCCGTCTGCAGTCTCCGGCGTGTTCGCCAGGTAGGCCCGGACGCGATCGAGCCTGGCCCGCAGCTCCCGCTCCGGCATGGCCAGCATCCCTGCCCGGGTCGCGAGGGTGGCGACCAGCGATTCGGCGGTGCGTTGTTGGCCGTGCGCGAAGTCTGCTCGCTGCGGCGACTCGAACCAGGCGTCGCCGCCGCGCGGCAGGTACGCCCCGGCGTCGCCGGCCCGCCAGGTGCGGACCGTGTCGCGGGGGCCGATGGCCTCGAAGCCAGCAACCCGCTCGAGCCCGGCGACCCAGCGGACGCCGTCGTCGAGGACGTTCCACAGGCCCGCCAGGATGCCGCCCGGGACGAGCACCCGCGCCATCTCCGCGGCGGCCACGCCCATGTCGAACCAGTGCATGGCGTTGCCGGCGAGCACGACGTCAACGGACGCGTCGGGCAGCGGGATGGCCTCCGCGCTGCCCGGGACGGCGCGAACTGTCGGCAGCGCGCGGCGCAGCTCGGTGAGCATCGCCAGGTCGGGCTCCACGGCAATGACGTCTGCGCCGAGCTCGACGAGCGACGCGGTGAGCTTGCCCGTCCCGGCGCCGAGGTCGAGCACGCGCGCTCCCGGCGCCGCCTCGAGCGCCCAGCGCACCGCATCCTGCGCGTAGTCCGGCCGGTGCTCGGCGTAGGCGCTCGCCACCGCGCCGAACGGCAACGGTCCGCCCTGCGTCACCGCCTGACCGTAGCCGAGGCCGCGGGCGGTTACGCCGCGGCGCGATCGGCGAGCAGGTCGGCCACGGTGCGCGGCTCCCGGCCGAGCAGGGTCGCCAGGGTGGGATCGACCTGCGCGAAGTCGCCTACTCTGGCGGCCAGGAACATTCCCAGCAGCATCCGCGCCATCTGCGGCTCGGGCGCCTGCGCCACCCACTCCTCGTCGTCCGCTACGACCCGCTCGACCTGCCGCCCGGTGATCGTGGTGGCCACCGCGGCGATCTCGGCGAAGGTCGGCGCCGTCGACGCGGTGAGCGTGACCGGCCCGTCGTGGCCGTGGGCACCGGCCAGGATCACCGCAGCGGCTTCTGCCTGGTCGGCGCGGTCGGTCCACGACACGGGCCCGTCGGCGGGTGCGGCGATCACGCCGGTGGCCTGCCACGGGCCGAGCAACCAGTCCAGGCTGTGCGCATAGAAGCCGTTGCGCAGCGACGTCCACGCCACCCCGCTGGCAGCGAGATCGGCCTCCGCGGCGGCGTGGACACCGGCCGGGAAGAACGCGCTGTCCGCGCGTGCGTTCTGGTGGCCGGTGTACAGGATGCGCGACGCACCTGCTTCGGCAGCGATCTCGATCGCGCGACGGTGCAGCGTCGGTTGGTCGGCATGCATATCGCTGGACGACACGAGCAGCACCTGGTCCGCGTCCTCGAACGAGTGCCGCAGGCTGGTCGGGTCGTCGTAGGAGCCTTGCCGGACCCGCACGCCGCGGTCGGCGAAGTGCCGCGCCTTGTCGGGGTCGCGCACGCTGACCCCGATCTCGCCCGCCGGTAGGCGATCGAGCAGGTGCTCGACGGTGCCGCCGTTCAAGGCGCCCGTGGCGCCGGTGATGACGATCATGGAGTCTCCGTTCCAGCGGCTTTCGTCCGACGGTAGCGCTGGTTCGGGGGCGCCGCGGGTGCGCTGGTACGTCGCTGTCAGCGTCACGGTCGCGCTGACAGCGCGATGTGCGCCGGCTGCCAGCGGCACCGCGCAGGGTCGGAGACGCACGACGCGCATCCGATCGATTCGTCCGAGGAGCAGCCATGACCACCATGACTCCCGCAGCCCCCGTCACCACCACCGAGGCGCCGACCCGCAATCCGGTGCGCTGGCTCGTCTTCACCGTCGTCGTCGTCGCCAATATGATGGATCTGATGGACGCGACCATCGTCAACGTCGCGGGCCCGTCCATCCGCTCGGCGATCGGCGGCAGCACGTCGACGCTGCAATGGCTGAGCGCGGGCTACACGCTGGCCTTCGCCGTCTTCCTCGTCACCGGCGCCCGGCTCGGCGACATGTTCGGCCGCCGCCGGCTCTTCCTGCTCGGCTCGGCCGGCTTCACCGTGATGTCCGCCGCCTGCGCGATCGCGCCGTCACCCGCGGTGCTCATCGGCTGCCGGGTGCTGCAGGGGGCCTTCGGCGCCCTGATGATTCCGCAGGGCATGGGCATGTTGAAGGAGGTCTTCGCCGAGGACGAGATGGGCAAGGTCTTCGGCGCCTTCGGCCCGGTGATGGCGCTGTCCGGTCTTGCCGCGCCGATCCTGGCCGGCGTGCTGGTCGAGGCCAACCTCTGGAGCATCGGCTGGCGCCTGGTGTTCCTCATCAACGTGCCGATCGGCATCGCCGCCTTCGTCGGCGCGATCCGGGTGCTGCCGCACACGGTCGCGCGGCCCGGCATCCGGCTCGACACCGTCGGCATGGTGCTCGTCGGGAGTGCACTGACAGCGCTGATCTACCCGCTCATCCAGGGCCACACCGACGGCTGGCCGACGTGGACGTTCGTCCTGCTCGGTCTGGGCGTCGTGCTGCTCGGGGCGTTCGTTCTGTGGCAGCGGCACCGCGGCGACAACGCGCTGATCGAGCCGAGCCTGCTGAGCAACCGGGCGTTCACCAGCGGGATCGCCGTGCTGCTTGCTTTCTTCGGCGCATTCGGTGGCCTGGTGCTGTGCGTGTCGCTGTTCGGCCAGCTCGGCGAGGGTTTCTCCCCGGTGCACGCCGGCCTGACCCTGATGTCGATGATCCTCGGCCTGCTCGTCGGCATGGGTGTCTCGTTCGCGCTCGTCGCCCGACTCGGCCGGCACCTGCTGCACCTCGGCTTCCTGATCGTCGCAGCGGGCATCGTCGTCCTTGCGCTTACCGTCACCGGCGCGCACTCCGCGTCGACCTGGGATCTCGCACCCGGGTTGTTCCTGATCGGTGCGGGCGCGGGCGCCAGCATGGGCCAGCTGTTCGAGTTCATCATCGCCGGCGTCTCGATGGACGAGGTCGGTTCCGCCTCGGGCGTGCTCGAGGCCGCCCAGCAGCTCGCCACCGCGATCGGTGTGGCCGCGCTCGGCACGATCTTCTTCTCCGCGTTCGCCGGTCACCTGCCGACGCACGCCCTGGCGATCACGACGTGGGCGTGCATGGCGCCGGTCGCGCTGGCCTTCCTGCTGGTGTTCCGGCTGCCGATGAAGGCCCGCGAGACCGTCGGGTGAGAGCGTGCGCCGGCGATCGCGACGGCCGAAGCGGGCACACTTCGCAGAAGCTCAACACAACCAAGGGAGCGCGATGCCTACCTATACGGTTTTCGGCGCGACAGGTCAGCAGGGCGGCGCCACCATCGCCGCCTTGCTCGAGTCGGGTGCGTCCGTTCGCGCCGTGGTCCGTGACCGCGACAAGGCCCGCTCGCTCGCCGAGGCCGGCGCCGACCTCGTCGTCGCGGACCTCACCGATTCCGACTCCGTGTACCGCGCGCTCGACGGCGCCGATCGGGTCTTCGCCGTCACGACGATGACCGACGACCGCGGCACCGACGGCGAGACGGCCGACGGCAAGCTGATCGCCGATGCCGCCCGCGCGGGCGGTGTCCAGCACGTCGTGTACAGCTCGGTCGGCGGGGCGGAACGCAACTCCGGAGTGCCGCACTTCGAGAGCAAGCGCCGTGTCGAGGAGTACCTGGCCGAGATCGGCGTGCCGCACACCGTCATCCGGCCGACGTTCTTCTTCGAGAATCTGCTTTCCGCCTCGGTGGAGGACGGCGAGGTGGTCGTCCGGCTGCCGCTGCCCGATGACGTGCCGTTGCAGATGGTCGCGGTGCGCGACATCGGGAAGGTCGCGGCTGCTGTGCTGCTCGACCCGTCCCGGGTGCCCGGTGGCGCAGTCGAGTTCTCCGGCGACGAACGGACGGGCAGTCAGATAGCCGCGGCGTTCGGCGATCACGCGGAGCGGCAAGCACGGTACGAGGCGCTGCCAGTCGTTTCGCTCGACGACGACATGCGCGCCATGTTCACCTGGTTCACCCGGCTGCCGGCCTACCAGGCGGACGTCGCCCTCACCCGTGAGCTCGACCCTGACGTGTGGGACCTGCGCGGCTGGCTCGCGAGCGGCGCGTGGAGCGGCTGACGCCGTCTGCGCGCACGACAGCGGAACACCGGCTTCGGGCGCAGCGGGCGGTTGTCGCTGCAGCTGCGGCAGACGTCCGGGGTGTTGCACCCTCCGCGTAGACGCCAACTATTCGTCGCTCCAGCGAAAGAATCTTGGCGTTTCCCAGCCCAGGTGGGCAACCGTCGACGGGTGCGGGTCGACCACCTGCACGTGTTCTGCTCGACGCAGCGTCAGTCGCCGCGCGACTCGTTGGCGAGGAAGCGTTCCAGCTCGGCGCCCAGCTCGTCGGCCGATGGCAGATCCCCGTCGTCGAGCGCGCTCTGGGCCGCGGCGGCTGCGGCGTCGTACTGCTGCTCGAGGGCGGCGACCAGCGTCTGCAGCTCCTCGGATCCGGCTACCTCGCGCTTGATGGCTTCGCGGTTCACCTGGTCGGCGTCCTCGAGACTGGTCGTGTCGAAGCGCAGGCCGGCGCGCGCTCCGACCTCACGCAACAGCGCGAGCGCGGCGGCCGGGAACTCGGCCTGGGCCAGGTAGGGCGGGATGGGCGCGGCGATCCCGAGCGCGTCGAAGCCGGCTGCGCCGAGGCGGTACTCGACCAGGTGGCCGGCGCTGGCGGGCACCATGATCTGGCCCAGCCACGCGCGGTAGTCGGCGAACAGCTCGCGTCGTGAACCGTGCACGATGATCGGCGTCGGCCGGCTGTGCGGCACCGACATCGGGAACGCGTCCAGCCCGATGACTATGCGTAGTTCCAGGCGCTCGACGAGCAGCGCCACCGCAGCCGCGTAACGCTCCCACTGGCCGTCCGGCTCGGGGCCGGCGAGCACCAGGTACGGGGTGTCGTCGTTGTCGTGCAGCAGGTGTACGGCCAGCTGTGGGGTCTCGTAACCGCTCCAGTGATCGACGTCGAAGCGCATCACCGGTCGCCGGGCGCGGTAGTCGTAGAGCTGGTCGACGTCGAAGCGCGCCACGACCGGCGCGTCGTCCACCTGCAGCGTCGAGCGGGCGAGCCCCACTGCGGTGCCGGCGTCGACGAAGCCGTCGAGCAGATGCAGCAGCACCGCACCGGACAGGTCCGGTCGGTCCGCGTCGAGGTCGAAGAGCTCCTCTGGATCCAACGTCACCCCCCCATTCTGACTCTCCGGGGGTAGACACCCGCGCACTAGCGTCGATGACATGCAGATCGGAGTCGTGTTCCCGCAGACCGAACTCGGCGGCGACGCCGGCGCGGTGCGCCAGTTCGGGCAGGCCGTCGAGCAGCAGGGGTACCGCCATCTGCTGGTCTACGACCACGTGCTGGGTGCCGATCCCGACGTCCACTCGCCCTGGCGCTGGCCGTACGACGTCGACACGACGTTCCACGAACCGTTCGTGCTGTTCGGCTTCCTCGCCGGCATCACGTCGCTCGAACTCGTCACCGGCGTGATCATCCTGCCGCAGCGGCAGACCGCACTGGTCGCCAAGCAGGCCGCCGAGATCGATCTGCTCACCGGTGGACGTTTCCGGCTCGGCGTCGGCGTCGGGTGGAACCGGGTCGAGTACGACGCTCTCGGCGAGGACTTCACTACCCGCGGCCGGCGCAGCGGCGAACAGGTCGAACTGCTGCGCCGGTTGTGGACCGAACGCTCTGTCGACGCCGCGGTCGGTGCCGAGCGTGTCGTCGGCGCGGGCCTCGCGCCGGTCCCGATCCAGCGTCCGATCCCCGTGTGGTTCGGC
Source organism: uncultured Jatrophihabitans sp. (assembly GCF_964246335.1). GTDB lineage: Bacteria > Actinomycetota > Actinomycetes > Mycobacteriales > Jatrophihabitantaceae > Jatrophihabitans. The sequence goes on from NZ_CAXTQF010000002.1 coordinate 96,414, forward strand.
TGTTCGTCGCCGCCGGCCTACCGACGTGCCGGACGCCTCGGCGACGGCTGGTTTCCGCAGGTGCAACCCGGTCCTGAGCTGGACGACGCCCGCGCGATCGTCGAGGGCGCCGCTCGAGACGCCGGCCGCGATCCGGCGACCCTGGGCATGGAAGGCCGGGTCACCTATCGCGGCGATGCGGACGACACCGCCGCCGCGGTCGAGCGGTGGCGCGCCGTCGGCGCGACGCATCTGGCGATCAACACGATGGGCGCGGGTCTGTCCTCGGTCGACGATCACGTGGCCGTGTTCGCGTCCCTCGCCGCGCGCCTCGGTCTGGGCTGACCCGGCGAACGGCGGGTCGGGAGCCGGTGCCGGCTCCCGACCCGCAGGTCGCTACAGCGAGACGGTGTTCGTGGCCGACGGCGTCACCGTGTCCGACGCCGTGCCGGTCGAGAACACGTACTGGCCGTGCTCGAGCGTGGGCGCCCCGCTGGCGTCGATGTCACCCTGCACGATGCGCAGCGCCGAGGTCGGGACCGACACCGTCACCGTCCGGGACGCGCCCGGCTTGAGCGTCACCCGGGTGAACCCGGCGAGCCGCTTCGCCGGCACCAACACCGCGCTGACCGGCTGCGAGGCGTACACCGGAACGACCACGCCCCCGGCCCGCGAGCCGGTGTTGGACACCTTGACCCGCACCTGCACGGTGTTGCCGGACCTCGTCGCCTTCGACACCGAAGCTGTGGTCGAGGAGTACGACAGCCCGTAGCCGAACGGGTAGGCCGGCTGGTACACCGCGCCGTTGCCGTTGTAGGTCGTCGGCATCGTGTTGTACAGGTAGTCCGACGGCTGGTCGGTCGCCTGCGCGGGCCAGCTCACCGGCAGCTTGCCGCTCGGGTTCGCGGCACCGTAGAGCAGGTCCGCGACACCGTTGCCGCCCTGCGAGCCCGGCCGCCACGCCATCAGTACGGCGTCAGCCGAAGCGGCACTGCCCAGGACGTCCGGACGGTCGTCGATCAACACGACGACCACCGGCTTGCCGGTCGCCTTCAGCGCCGTGACCATGGCCTGCTGATCGCTCGGCAGTGTCGGGTCCCGCTGGTCGTTCGGGCCCTCGGCTCCCGGGTCCCGGCCGAGAACGACGACGGCCGCATTCGCCGAGGACAGGTCCTTGACCGCGTCGGACTGCGACGCCGCGTACGTGACGTTGGAACCGCCCGCAGTCTGCAGGCCCTTCGCGACGGTCACCGCGGTCTCGGCGCTGCCCGCGGGCACGCCCTGCCACCCGACGCTCCAGCCACCCAGCGTGTCGGCGACCGAGTCCGCCGCCGGGCCGGTCACCACGATCTTCGACGACGGCGCGAGCGGCAGCGTGGAGTTCTCGTTGCGGACGAGCACACTCGATTCCTGCGCAGCCGTCCGCGCCAGTTCCGTGTTGGCGCCGAGCACCTTGTCCGCCTGGTTCGCGTTGACGTACGGGTGATCGAACAGGCCGAGCTTGAACTTCATCGCGAGCACGCGCTGTGCGGCCTGCTTGATCCTGGCCCGGCTGATCAGGTGGTCGTTCACCGCCGCGTGCGCCGCCTTGAGGAAGCCGTCGGCGTCGTAGGGCTCCATCGTCACGTCGATGCCGGCGTTGACCGCGCGGGCGATGGCGGCCTCGTAGGAATCCACCACGTGGTACTTGGTCTGCAGGGCCATGACGTCCTGCCAGTCGCTGATCACGACACCGTTGAACCCGAGTTGCTTACGCAGCAGGTTGTTCAACAAGTACTTCGACCCGGTGGCGGGCACGCCGTTGATCGACGCCGAGTTGACCATCACCGACAGCGCGCCGGCGTGCACGGCCTTGGCGTAGGACGGCAGCTGGTAGGTCTGGAAGTTGCGCAGCGACGTGTCGGCGGCGGTGCGGTCCAGGCCGCTGTCGGACGCGCCGTAGCCGGCGAAATGCTTGACCGTGGCCGCGACGTCGGGCTGGGACTGCAGGCCGTCGACCGCGGCAGCGGACATCGTGCCGTCCAGCGTCGGATCCTCACCGAACGACTCGTAGTAACGACCCCACCGCGAATTCGTGTCGACGTCGGCGACGGGCGCGAACGCCCAGCGCACGTTGGTCGCGGCTGCCGCACGGCTGGCCGAGCTCTGCACCTTCGTCACCAGCGACGGGTCGAACGAGGAGCCGAGGCCGATCTGCTGCGGGAACAGCGTTGTGCCGACCACATCGTTGTGGCCGTGGACGACGTCGGCGCCGTAGACGATCGGGATGTGGTAGCGCGAGTGGTTGATCGCGTACCTCTCCATCGTGTTGATCTGGCTCGCCCAGGTCTGCGGCGTGTTCGGGTAGTAGCCCTCGCCCGGTACGTCGCCGCCGCCGGACAGGATCGAGCCGACATGGTCGGTCCCGAGGACCTGTTGCGCGCAGCCGGCGTTCAGCGGGCCGGGGTTGTAACCGGTGCAGTCGCCGTACAGGTGGCCGACCTGGATCTGCACCATCTGGCCCAGCTGCTCGTCGAGCGAGAGGCGTTTGACCAGGTCGGCTGCGCGCGCGTTGGGCGACGCATGCGGGTCCTGGTAGACGCCGGGCGCGGCGTCCGAGCTGCTGGCCGCGCCGACCCCGACGACCCCGAGTGCCACAACAGCGGCACCGACCAACGCACTTTTTGTTCGCAACCGTCCGAATAGACCGGGCATCGATGCCTCCGTCGGCAAGTTGAGGCGTTGCAGACGCACCGATGCGCCGCTCACGCCGCCCTGAATGGTCGAAACCTGGCACTTCGGGCGTTTTGCGGTCAATAGTCCGCTCATATTTCGCGCACAGCGCCCTAATTGCGCGCTACGGTCTGGCCGTGTCCGAGCATGCGGCCGGCGCTCCGGCCGATCCGTGGATCGGGCCCCGGGGCAGCGCGACGACGCGCCTGCTCGGCGCGCTGCGCGCTCGCGGGCCGATGACCCGTGCGGACGCGGCGCGGCTCACCGGCATGTCCGTCTCGGGCGTTCGGCGATTGGTCGCCGAACTCGTCGCGGACGGGCATCTCGTCGAGCGGGCCGGCCAGCCTGGTGGCGGTCGCGGACGCCCGGGCGGTGTCCTCGTCCCGGTCGTCCCGGACGGCCTGGTCCTCGGTCTCGACTTCGGGCACACGCACGTCGCCGTCATGCTTGCCGATACGCGCGGGCGGCAGCGTCACTACGAACGCGTCGACGCCGACGTCGACACCCACGCCGCCGACGTCCTCGACGTCGCAGCGCAGATCGCTGGACGCGCCCAGCAGCGCGTCGCGGCTGGCGCGCGCTTCGTCCATGCCGTCGCGGGCGTGCCGGCACCGGTCGGCCGCGACGGGCGGGTGCGCTCACCGACCATCGCGTCGAGCTGGTGGCAGCTCCCGGTCGCGGCGGAGATCGGCCGCCGCCTCGACCTGCCGGCAGAACGGGTCGACGTCGTCAACGACGCACAGCTCGGCGCGGTCGGCGAGCATCGCGCGGGCGCGGCGCGCGGCTGCGACGACATGCTCTACGTCAAGGCATCGCACGGACTCGGCACCGGATTGATCCTGCGCGGCGCGCTGTACTCCGGCGCGCACGGGCTCAGCGGCGAGATCGGGCATGCCGTAGTGCGCGACGACGGCGAGCTGTGCCGCTGCGGCAGTCGCGGCTGCCTGGAGACCGTCGTGGCGGTCGAGCGGGTACGCAGGCAGGTCGGCTTCGTCATGCAGCGCGACGACGACAACATCCTGGGGCTCGCAGCCGAACACCCGGGCGCGCGCCGAGTCGTCGGGGAGGCCGGCCGGGCACTGGGTCGCGCGCTTGCCGACGCGTGCAACCTGCTGGACCCGCAACGAATCGTCCTCGGCGGCGAGCTCGCCGAGGCGGGCGAACCGCTGGAGCAGGGCGTCGCCGAATCGATCCGCCGCTACGCACAGCCGGCGGTCGGTGAGCCGGAGATCCGGCTGGCCACCCTCGGCGAGAAGGCGCAGGTCGTCGGTGCTGCCGTGCTCGCCACCGAACGCGCTCGAGCAGACCTCTGGCTCACGCCCAATCGCTGACGACCACCTATCGGTGGCCGACCGGATCCGTAATGCTGTGCCGATCGCGACTGACGGGGGAACGCCATGGATATCGCCGGTTCGCAGATCGACGCCGTCGAACGTGACGACGGCTCGGTCGAGGTGACGCTGCCGGCCGACACGTCTTCGGTCCCCGCCGCCCGGCGATACGTGACCGGTCGGTGGCAGCAGCTCGGGTCCGACATGCTCGACGACGTACAGCTCATCGTCGCCGAGCTGGTCAGCAACGCCATCCGGCACGGCCGGCCGGACATCTCGTTGATCATGCGGGTCGACCCGTTCGCGATCGACGTGGCGGTCTTGGACCACGGCCGCGAGATGCCGCCCGGCGAGGCCACCCGACCGGATGACCTGTCCGGCTCCGGCCGCGGGCTGCTGCTCGTCGATCACCTGGCCCATCGCTGGGGCGTCGAACCGCTGGATAGTGAGCCCGGCAAGAGCGTGTGGGCGTCCATCACCCGGCCCGGCACTTGAGCTAGAGGTCGTTGGCTGGAGGGGTCCAGTATTTGCCCGCGTCCCTCGTCCGTAGTGAGCCGTTGCGCCGGCCCCGTGCGGACCGGTTGTATCGGCTCGGCGCGACAACACCGAGGAGTCACCGTGCCGGTCGAACTGAGCAGTCCACAGGGTCTGTTGCACCCCGTCCCCTACCACCACGTTGCGGTCAGCGTCGGTTCCCGCCAGGTGCACATGGCGGGCCAGACCGCCCGGCCCGCCGACGGCGGCACAGTGGAACATCTCGATCTTGCCGCGCAGATCAGCGAAGCCCTGCGCCGGATCGGCACCGGGCTCGCCGGAGTCGGTGGCTCGTTCGCCGACGTCGCACGGCTGACCTTCTACATCCCGAATTGGGATTCAGGCAAGATCGACGCATTCACGAGCGGCATCGCCGACGTCGTCGACGAGCTGGGCATTCCGCAACCGTGGCCACCGACGACGGTGCTCGGCATTGCGCAGCTCTGGGAGTCCGATCTCCTGGTCGAGATCGAGGTGGTCGCCAATCTGGCGTGACCGAAGTCCACGGGTCGACGGTCGGCGCCGGTGAACCCGGCTTAGGCCGAGCGACGCGTGCGTCGCGCGGCTCTGGGCACCACGAGGTCGGCCGTGAGGCCCTGGAGCTCGCCGAACGCCCGCCGCAACTGCGCGTCCAGATCACCGGGCGGTGGTTCGCTGAGCCACCGTGTGGTTGCCTGGCCGAACGCCACCATGCCGATCCCGGTCGCCAACGTCGCGTGGTGCTCGTCGACCCCACGGCCCACGAGCGCTGCGGCAAGGGTGCGGTTGATGGAGGCAAGTTTGGCGGCCTCGCGTTCTTGCAAAGCCGGCGTCGCGTCGACGACGTGGAAGCGTGGCTCGGAGAAGCGCCGGTTGCCCTCCAGCAGCGGCAAGCTCGCGCGATAGGCGTGGAAGAGCATCAACAGCGGCGGACCGTCCGGCGCGGCCGCCAGCCCGTCGAGCAGCTCGGTGCGTAATTGCTCCTGGCCGTCGAACAACACCTCTCGCTTGTCGGCGAAGTGCCGGAAGAAGGTGCGTTCGGTGAGGCCGGCGCGTGCGGCGATCTGGGCAGTCGTGATGCGGTCGAAGCCCTGCTCACGGAAGAGGTCCAGCGCAGCCTGTTGCAGCCGCTGGCGCGCTTCGTCCCCACTGCGTGGCATGACGTCATCGTAGGTTGCGTCAGTCCCTGACACAACGTAGTGTCAGTGACTGTCGCTAACAGATGCGACGTCATGGAGAGGACACCGCATGCGCGTTTTCGTCACCGGCGGCTCCGGTCTCACCGGGCCGTCGGTCGTCACCGAATTGATCAATGCCGGGCACGCCGTCACCGGGCTCGCCCGATCCGAGGAGTCCGCGGCTCGACTGCGCGGCCTCGGCGCTTCGACCCACCCTGGTTCGCTGGACGACCTCGACAGCCTGCGCGCGGGCGCCGCGGCCGCCGAGGGCGTCGTGCACATGGCGTTCGGCGGTGACTTCGCCGACCCGGACGGCCTCGTGCGCCGGGACACCGCGGCGATCGACGCCCTCGGCCAGGGGCTTCTCGACAGCGGCGGTGCGGACCGGCCGTTGCTGATGACGTCGGGCACCTTCGTCATGCGTGCCGGCTCGGTCAGCAGCGAGCAGGATCGCGCGGACGACGAGGCCGTCGCGAGGTTTCGCATCCCCGGCGAACGGGCTTGCCTGGCGTTCACGGAACGCGGGCTGCGTTCGGGCGCCGTCCGGCTGGCCCCGACCGTCCACGGCCCGGCCGACTACGGCTTCATCCCGATGATGATCGCGGCAGCGCGGCGCACCGGCGTCGCGGGCTACGTCGGCCACGGTGTCCGGTGGCCGGCGGTGCACCGCCTCGACGCGGCGACACTGTTCCGGCTCGCATTGGAGAAGGGCCCTGCCGGCAGCGCGTACCACGGCGCGGCCGAGAACGTGCACCTGCAGGAGGTCGCGGAGGTCATTGGCGAGACACTCGACCTGCCCGTTCGGTCGTTGACGCCGGAGCAGGCCGCCGAACACTTCGGCAACCCGTTCATGGCGATCGCGTACGGCACCGACGCACCGGCGTCGAGCGCGTGGACGCGCGAAACGCTCGGCTGGGAGCCGACGCACCCGACCCTGCTCGACGAGCTGCGCAACGGCGACTACTTCGCCGAGCCGGACCGATCGCTGCAGTACGCCTGACCCGGGGAGGCGCGATCGCGCGGTTTTTGTTGTGACGCCTCGTTGCAGGTACTCTTCCGTTGCTGTAACAGTCTGCAACAGCAACATCGGAGGCGTGCATGACGACCACGAACGGGCGATCAGAGGCACGACCGGCTGCCGATTACGGCTTCTTCGGTCCTGAGTCGGTCGCGTGGCGGGTCTGGCGCTACCCGACGTCCCTGCTGCTGGGCTTCATGCGCGCCGTCGTCATCGAGGAGCTGGACCCGTACCTGGTCGCCTCGGTGGCCGACAGCGGGCAGGTGCGCCAGCGCACGCCGCTGCGCTACGACCGCACCTTGCAGTACTTCGCGACCGTGTTGTTCGGCGACGCGGAATCCGTGCTGAAGGCGTCGGACATCTTGATGAAGATCCACGCCCGGGCGGTGGGTCCCGAGCCGGTGACGGGCAATCATTTCGACGCCAATGATCCGGACTCGCAGTTGTGGATCCATCTCACCGCGTGGCACTCGATCCTCTACACCTACGAGGTGTTCGGCCCGGGCAAGCTCAGCGCGGCCGACGAGGCGCGGTACTGGCGCGAGTGTGCCGTCGCTGCGGAGTTCCAGACGACCGATCCGGCCAGCGTGCCCACGTCCCGCGCGGGCATCCGCGCCTACTTCGAGGCGTACCGACCGAAGTTGGTGGGGTCCGAGGTCGCGCAGGACATGATGGATTACCTGCTCGACCTGACCCGCGAGATCCTGCCGCCGCAGGTGCCGTCATTCGTCCGGTGGGCACTGAACGCCGTCGTCCGGCGCGGCGTCGTCGCCACGATGCCACGGTGGATGCGCCGCATGGCGGGCACACCGCAGCGACGGATCACCGACGTGTTGTGCACGACGGTGATCCGTTTCGCGCTGAGCCGGCTGGCCGGCCGGCGCAGCGGCGAAGTCGCCGCACTCGATGCGTTGTCGCCGCGCACGACACCGGTCCTGGCTCCCGTGCTCTGCGGCGTGCCCGCCGTCAACCCGGTCGTGTACACCCCCGCGGAAGCTCGTGCGCGCTTCGACATGCCGGTGACCCCGCGCCAGCAGTACGCCCAGATCCTTGAACAGCGGGCATGCGGTACCGGGGCCAAGCCGTACGCGCACCACCACCACGACACTCTGCTGGAGTTCAGCGAGTCCGCCTGACCGAACCCGGATCCTCGCGCAGCGTCCTCGGTCTCACGTCCAGTAGAGGACGCGGCACTGCGGTAGCCGTCGCGACAGCTGCTCGTCGAACCAGTGCCGCAGCTCGGTCATGAGCTCTTTCGGGTAGACGTGCTTGCTGTTGCCGAACTTGCCGCGCTTGACCGCCCGGCGCGCCTCGTCCATCTCCAGCGTCGTGCGCGGGTACCAGCCGAGCAGCACCTCCTTGCTCGTCGCGGTGAACCGGTGCGTGATCAGTTCGGCGGTGAGGTCGAGATCCGGCACGTCGTGGACCGCGCGTTCGATCAGCGACAACAGCTCGCCGTAGTGCTCGCGCCAGCCGTCGAGCGGCATGATCGGGGCGATGGTGAGGCCGACGGGGTAACCGGCCGCGGAGAGGCGGTGCAGCGCGTCGAGCCGATCCTCGAGCGCGCTGGTGCCACCCTCCCAGCGCCGCGTCACCGGTAGACAGTTGACGCTGAACCGCACCCGGGTACGTCCGGCGTGCGGCAAGGCGACGTAGCGGTCGACGTCGGCGAACTTCGTCGTCCAGCGCAGCTGCACCGGCGCGTCCCAGGCCGCGAAGTGCTCCACGGCGCGCTGCCAACTGCCGGTCAGGTGGTCGAGCGCGAGCGGGTCGCTGTAACACGACGCCTCGAACGTCGTACCTTCGTCGCTGCGCACCCGCGAGCGGCTGGTCACCGTGCCACGTCCGACGTAGTCGGTGAGGTTGTCGAGGATGGCGTCGAGGTCGGCGTAGACGCGGGTCACCGGCGGCCCGGTGAGCGAACCCGCCAGGTAGCAGTACTGACAGTGCGCCGGGCAGCCTTCGGCGAGATCGACACGCCAGTCGGCGCTGGGCGCGATGGGCTGCAGGTTGCGCTTGCTCGGCGGGCTGACCACCACCGCCAGCGTCGACTTGGCGCGGGCGTACGTCTGCCGGTCGTTATCGCCGCGAACACCCGTCAGCCGGTTGCCGCGCAGCCGCTCGACCTCGATGCCGAGCCCCTCCAGGCGCTCGACGATCCGCTGGCCGTGCGCTTCGTCGAGCGCGGCCGGCGTGATGACCGCCCGCCGCGGCGTCCAGTGTCGGGCGGTGCGTACGTGCGGCGCGAGCGTGGACAGGTCGTGCTCCTCGGCGACCTCGCCGCTGGAACTGTGGTCGAGCGGCTGTTCATCGAGCGCCAACGGCTGCTGCAGGTCCACCCCGAACTGATCGGACATCCACCCTCATCTCGCGCGAGCTCCCTCTGCCGAGCCTGCCCCGCACGCCGGGATCCGATACACACGCCGCTCGGCGAATCGTCGACCGCGTGGCCGCCGAGTACCTCGACGTTCCCTATCCGCGCACGGAGGAGCGCATCGTCGCCGTCGTCGAACCACGATCACAGATCGTCGGACGGCGACAGACGCAGTCGGCTCACGTCGCCGCGGCCGCCGCCAGCGAGGCCAGCGTTTCCTCGCTGGTGTATTCCGGACGCCAGCCGAGCGTTCCCTTCGCGCGGGAGGTGTCCATGACGACCGACGTGCGGGCGATGTGCACCCATTCGGCTGCCGCAGGGACCAGCGGCAGGCTCTTGAGCACCGTCGTCGCGGCCGTGACTACCGCCGCAGGTACGCGCACGGACCGGGTACCCGTCGCCTTCGCGACATCGCCCAGGGTCACGACGCCGTCGCCGGCAAGGTTGTAGGCCCCGGGCTCCCCCGCCCCGACGGCGCACAGCGCAATGGCCTGCGCGACGTCGTCGTGGTGCACCAGTTGGAGCGGGTGACCCGGGTCCGGCATCAACGGCAGCACACCCTGAAGTCCGGCAACTGCCGGACGCAGCGCTGCCGGCATCAGCTCGAGCACCTGCTGCCACGGCATCGAGTTCATCAGGGCCGGCGCCTTCGGTCCGGCAACGATGCACGGACGCAGCACGTAGACCTCGAGGTCCGCGCCGTCGGTTACTTCGTGCAGGACGGTCTCGCATTCGGCCTTCTGCGCGGAGTAATAGTGCTCCGTCGAACCGCGCGCGGCGACGTCCTCCGTCAGCGGGGTCGGGTTGTCGCGGTGATACCCGTACGCGGCGACCGAGGACGTGTACACGAGCCGACGCGCACGATCAGCCGCGACCGTGGCCTCGAAGACGTTGCGCGTCCCCTCGAGATTGATGCGCCGGCTCTCCTCGCGGGAGCCCATGATCAGGTAGGCCAGGTGCACGACGACGTCGGCATCCGCGACGAGCGCGTCGACGGCCGAGCGGTCGAGGATGTCGCCCTGGCGGTAGCGCGTCTTCGTCCAGCCGTTGTCCGCGGGATCGAACGGCCGGCGGGCCATGCCGTTGACGCGCTCGACGTCCGGATGCGCCTCCAACGCGGCGATGGCCGACATGCCGATCTCACCGGTCGGTCCGGTCACTGCCACCGTCAGGCCCATTCGTCGCTCATCTCCGATCGGGTGAACACGCACACGGACAGGCTTTCGTGATCAACGCTTGAAGCGTCAGCGACGCGCCACGACTGTCTCGCCGCCCCACTCGTCCGGGTCGACGTCGCTCATTGTCTGCGTCAGCACCCATTCGTGGCCGAACGGATCGACGAAGCCGGCTTGCCGCTCACCGTACGGAAAAGTGCGCGCAGCGTCGGCCGTATCGGCACCGTGCGAGCGCGCAGCCTCGAGCACGCCGTCGACGTCATCGACTCGGATCATGACCTGGTCGGTCGAATCCGAGGCATGCTCGCCGTCACGGAACTCGCGAACGATCAGCTCCGCGCGCTCGCCGTCGAACCCGAGCTGAACCCGGTGACCCGCGCCGACCCGCACGTGTTCGACCAGGTCCAGCACGCTGACATACCAGGCGGCAGCCCGCGGGACGTCGGCGACAGCGAGCACCGGGACAATACGTGCCCACGGAGCAGACCGGTTGGCTGTCACGCCGCTCACGATCCCACCACAACGGCGGGCCGCCAAGGGAAAACGGACATGCGTGCCGTTGCGCTCGCACACTCGGATCAGTCGTAGATGACGGCGAGCCCTTGCAGCCGCAGCTCGGCCAGCAGGTCGCGCATCGACTGCAGCTGGTCGTCCGAGTGCCCCGTCCAGTCGATGACCTCGCCGACTATCCGCACCGGTTCGCGAGTACGGAACGAGCGCGTCGGGTTGCCGGGGAACTTCTTGTCGGTGACGTTCGGGTCGTCCTCGATGTCGCCGAGTGGCTGCACGACGTAGATACGACCGGGACCGTTGCCCGTCGCCATCTCGGCGCCCCATGTCGCTGCGTCGAGCGTCTCGGTGACGTAGACGTGGTTCATCACCCGTCCCGGCTCGAAGTTCGACTGCCGGCCGGGCAGCAACAGGTCGCCGACCGCGAGCTGCGCTTTCGTCCCATGCAGCAGCGTCCCTGCCTGGTAGATCTCGAACGGCGTCGGCGGGTTCGGCATGACAGTCCTCCGGGGGATCGACCTGTTCGTTGAGGCGGTGACGATAGGCCGATACGAAGCAGCTCATGACGCGTGCCGAAGTCTGCTAAAACTGGAGGTGGCGAGGCGTGCCGGGACGACACCGGGGTGCGTGCTGCGTGACGAACGCTCATTCACGCGCCCCGTCCTCGACGGAGCTGCCCAGCGGGTCTCGCGCAGACGTTCGACCAGCAACTCCGGTTGTGCAGCGACCTGCGTCGTACCGCTGGTGCACCATCCACGCATGACGACGACTGACGCGCCGACCGGTGTCCTAGCCGCAGTGGCCCTGGACGCCGCCGATCCGGAACCGGAAGCACACTTCTGGCGTGACCTGCTGGGCCTCGAGGTCATCTGGCAGACCGAGGACTTCGTCGCCCTCCGCGGCGCTGCCGTGCTGATCACGGTGCAGCGGGTGGCCCATCATCAACCGCCGACCTGGCCCGCGGACGAGGTCGCCAAGCAGATACATCTCGAGGTGTCGGTCACGGACCTGGACGCGGCCGAGCAGTCCGCGCTCGCGTTGGGAGCGGTCCGCGCAGCGGAGCAGCCCCGGCCGGACAAATGGCGCGTGCTGATCGATCCTGCCGGTCATCCGTTCTGCGTGAGCAACCAGATCCCCGCGCCGTGAGCGCAGACACCGGGCCTCAAGGCGGCTACGGCGCGCTGATATCTGCTAGCGGCGACATGGCAGCGGTGGTCGACTACCTGGATCCGGTCGGCGTGCAGGCCGTCGCACCAGCTCGCTGAAATCCCGGCAATCGAAGAAAGATCCACCGTGCAACCGCTCGATCAGAACGACATCCGCCGCGCCCTCGTCAACCTGACCAAGAGCGAGCGCGCCTCGGTCACCTTTTCCCCCGACTTCGCTGCTATCCCGTGGGACAGGCTCGATTCTTACGGCTGGTGCGACCCCAAGTTCCCCGCAACGGGGATACCTGGTCCGCGACTACGCGGATGACGGTCTCGTCGCCGTCGCGGTGCGCGCGCCGGAGACCGGCATGGCCAACAACCGCAAGGCGATGTGCTCGCTGTCCCCCGCCGTCGACGCAGCCAGCTCGGTTGCGCTGTTCTCCGCGCGGCGCGCCGGCCCGGCCGGGCGCAAGGGCGACCGCGTCGGCACCTGCATCTCGATGCTCAGCGACCACACACTCGACCCGGACGAGGTCGCCGCCGACATGCTTGTACGACTGGACGGCTTCCTGGCCACCGTCAGCGCCGCGCCCGCGTGAACCGGCTGTCCCTCACACCCCCTCGATCCTGCGGCCGACTAGGTGTAGCAACGGCGCTGCTCGGGCTGCAGCGCGGGGCGTCGGCATACTGAGTTCGTGTCGAGTGCCGGGGGGCCACCTGAGTCCAGCGGCACGGCGGATGAGCAGCGGTGTCCGAACTGCGACTCGGCGCTGGCTCGCGAGCCACACCACCCGCCGTGGTGCCCGAATTGCGAATGGAATCTGGAGATGGTCGCGCCGGCCAAGGGCTGGCGTAGTCGCACGTGGCAGCGAGAGCGGCTGGCCGGTTTTGCGGCAAACCGCGCGCTGTGGGAGGAGTCCCGCAATCAGGTGCCGTTGCGTCGGGGTCGCACCAGCGCCGACGTTGCCATGATTGCTGTCGCATTCGTCGTCGTGGGGAGCGATCTCGCTCTGCTGGGCCTTGGCTGCTACCTGCTCATCGGTCCGTTCATCGGAAGCGTCCGGATCCTCGGCGTGCTGTTGGTCCTCATCGCTCTCGAATGTCGCCCCCGAATGCCACGCCTGCGCGATGCGTACGGTGTCGTGTCCGACGCATCCTCGCCGCATCTGCGACAGCTGCTCGACATGGTGAGCGCAGAGATCGGTGCACCGCAGATCGCTGAGATGCGGCTCGAGGCTGATTACAACGCCTCGTGCTTCTGCGCCGGGTGGCGTCGGCGTCCTGTCCTGACGATCGGGCTGCCGTTGTGGGCAGCGATCGACGACGACGCCCGGCTGGCGCTGCTCGGCCACGAGGTCGGCCACCTCGTCAACGGCGATCCGACAACCGCGCTCTACGGCGTCTGGGGTGGCGGGTCGATCCAACGGCTCGCGGAGATTTTTTCACCGCGCAAAGCCCGGACCTTCGTTCGTGAGTCTCATATTCAGTCGTTCGAAAGCTTCGCCGGACTCGTCCTGTCCGTTCTGTTCGTCGTGCCCTACCTGGTGTTTTCCGGCCTCGCCACGGTTTTGTGGCGGCTGTCGATGCGAGACCAGAAGCAGGCCGAGATCTACGCCGATGCCCTCGGCCTGCGACTCGGCGGTAGCGCTGGGCTCATCGGATTGCACAAGGCCCTGCTGTTCGACCGAACCATCGAAACGGCTGTCCGGTCGGCGGCGCGTGCCTCCGCCGACCCCGCGGTGTGGAAAGCGGCTGCGTCGGCCGCCATCGCTCAACGAGAGGCTGCGGTGCCGCGCGCTATCCAGCGGTCGATCAGACACGATGCAGAGCGCTATGGCAGTCACCCGCCGGCGGGCTTGCGGCTTCGCCTGGCCCAGGGATGGCCAGCTGCTCCCCCGGCCGTCATAGCCCCCGACGCGATCATGCGCGCCATCGACCGTGAGCTCAGTCCGCACTACGCCGATGTTCGCCGCACCCTCATCCATGGGGACACGTGAGCTGGAAATGCGCGGGGTTGGTTGGCCGGCACCCTCGCCCGCAAGCGATCTAGAAGCGACTTGCCTCTAGCGCGGCGCGTGCGAGGACTGGTGTCGGCGGGGGCAGATCACCTCAGGCACCGCCTCCGGCTATCAGGCGTAGCCGGCGGCGGACGTACGCATTCTTCCGCTCGAGAGGAATGCGCACCGTAGTGGCCGCGTGCGAGACCGGCCTCCGCAGCGGCGATCCGCAGCGCAACCGGCGGGGCACTGAAGTCGACGAAGCGCACTTGATGGGCACTGCCGCGTTCTACCGTCGGTCGCGTCCTTGTGGCGGCGCAGTGGAAGAACAGCGATCATGTCCGATCTGTTGGCCGGCAAGACCATCCTCATCACCGGCGCCTCCGCCGGCATCGGCGAGCGCGCGGCGTACCTGTTCGCCCGCGAAGGCGCCACGCTCATGATCACGGCACGGCGGCTGCCCGAACTCGAGCGAGTGGCTGCCGCTATCCGCGTCGACGGCGGCGAGGTGCTCGCGGCGCGCGCCGACTCCACGAACGCGGACGAACTGGCTGCAGCCGTCGACACGGCCGTCGATCGGTGGGGCCGGTTGGACGGAGCATTCAACAACGCAGGGCGCACGCAAGGTGGCGGGCGTCTGGCCGACATCGACGAGGCCACCTTCGATGCCGTCCTCGACGTGAACGTCAAGGGCGTGTGGCTGGCGATGCGCGCGGAGCTTGCGGCCATGCTGGTGGCGCCGACGCAGGGCGGCTCGATCGTCAACGTCAGCAGTGTCGGCGGCACGTTCGGCGCATCGGGCCAAAGTGTCTACGGCGCCAGCAAAGCGGCCGTGATCGCCATGAGTCGCGCCGCGGCGGTCGAGTACGGACACGACGGTATCCGGGTCAACGCGATCGCCCCGGGCGCGACGATGACGGACATGATGTCCGCGTGGCAGGAGCGCGACCCGCAGATCATCGACCGGCTCAGCTCGCTCGCCGCCCTCGGCCGGCTTGCGCACCCCGACGAGATCGCCGAAGCCGCCGCCTGGCTGCTCAGTGACAGGGCAAGTTACGTCACCGGAATGACGCTCGGCGTCGACGGTGGCACCGCCCCCTGGCCGCACTAGCGATCAGCAATGTGCGCACTGGCGGCGCACTCGAAACGCACTGCAGGTTCCTACGGTGGACTCCGCACGCCGGTGCTGTTGCCGCCGCCGGCCCGACCTCGAGGACACCGCGATGACTGACGCACACCCGGCCGACGGCGCGCTCCAGGTGCTCGTCGTCGGTGCCGGCCCCACCGGGCTCATGCTCGCCTGCGATCTCCTCCGGCGCGGCGTCCGGGCCCGCGTCATCGACGCGTCGCCGGGACCGCAGCCGGGATCGCGCGGCAAAGGTCTCCAGCCGCGCAGCCTCGAAGTATTCGATGATCTGGGGATCGCTGAGCGGGTCCTCGCGAACGGTCGGCTGGCGATGCCCATTCGCGCCACCGCGCCCGACGGTTCGACAACCCTCGGCGGCGCCGAGCCGGACGCGCTGAAGAACCGGCCGGACATCCCGTACACGACGAGCCTGGTCACACCCCAGTGGCGCGTGGAGGAAGC
Organism: uncultured Jatrophihabitans sp.; assembly: GCF_964246335.1. Classification (GTDB taxonomy): domain Bacteria; phylum Actinomycetota; class Actinomycetes; order Mycobacteriales; family Jatrophihabitantaceae; genus Jatrophihabitans. The sequence continues at coordinate 111,937 of NZ_CAXTQF010000002.1, forward strand.
GCTGCGGTCGCGCGTGCACGAACTAGGCGGGACGGTCGAGTTCGACACCACACTGATCGCCCTCGAACAGTCCAAGGACAGCGTGTCAGCGGTCGTGTCCTGCAACGGTGATGCCCGCACCCTCACTGCCCCCTGGATGGTCGGCTGCGACGGCGGGCACAGCGTGGTCCGCAGCCAGACCGGCATCGCCTTCGTCGGCGAGACCCGCGAGGACGTGCGGATGATCGTCGCGGACGTCGCCGTCGACGGTCTCGACCGCGACATCTGGCACATGTGGCGGCACGCGCAGGGTTTCCTCGCGCTGTGCCCACTGCCCTCGACCGATGTCTTCCAGTACCAAGCCGGGATCGCGCCGGGACAGAACCCCGAGCTGTCGCTGCCGAACATGCAAGCGATCCTCGACGAGCGCAGCGGCCGCAGCGACATCCGGCTGCATGATCCGCAGTGGACCTCATTGTGGCGCGCCAACGTCCGCCTCGTGGAGCGCTACCGCGATCGACGGGTGTTCCTGGCCGGCGACGCGGCACACATCCACTCCCCTGCGGGCGGCCAGGGCATGAACACCGGCATCCAGGACGCGTACAACCTCGGGTGGAAGCTCGCCGCCGTCCTCAATGGCGCCCCGCCCGAACTGCTCGACACCTACGAGGCCGAACGGCGCCCGGTCGCGGCGGGCGTGCTTGCGCTGTCCGACGCGCGCCTGAAGCAGACGCTCGAGCAGAACGCGGTGCCGATCAACCGCGACGCCGACACCACGCAGCTCGGCGTCACCTATCGCGGCGGCCCGCTCGCCCGCGACGACCGCGACGACACCGCAACACTGCGAGCCGGCGACCGTGCGCCCGACGCGACCGACCTGGTGACCGTCGACGGTCGGCACCGGCTGTTCGAGCTCACCCGCGGCGGCCACTACACATTGCTGGACTTCGCCACCGCCGGCCCGGCCGAGCCCGCGCCGGCAGGCGTGCAACTCTGGCGGGTCGTCGACCACCCCTCCGCGCCCGACGACATCGCCGACAGCAACGGCAGCCTGCGCCACGCGTACGGCGCCACCGATCGCACCCTCGTCCTCATCCGGCCGGACGGCTACGTCGCCGTCATCTCCGACCAGGGCGACATGGACGCGCTGACGGACTACGTCACCTCAACGGGGGTACTGGCGCGATTGGCGCGCTGAACGTTCAGCAGTGTGTGCGCGCTCAGCACAGCGATGCAGCCGATGAGCCACACCGGCGTCGGCAAGCCGCGGCCGAAGAGCAGCAGTGCGCCGAGCGCGACGATCAGCACGGCACGCGAGCGCGCCAACGACCCCGAACGGGGAACCCGCAGGACCCAGCCCATCGTGTTCAGTGTGAGCAGGTAGGCGACGACGCCGACGGACATCATCACGGCTGCTGCCGCAGGAATGTCCCCGCGCGGGTGCTCGGCGGCGATCTGGGCACCGGCGCCGATCGCGGTCACGCCGGCGACCATCGGGAAGTGCAGGTAGGCGCAGACGATGTAGGCGATGCGGCCGCTGTTGTCGTGGTCGGCCAGCATGCGGTAGCGAACCCGCCACGCGTGGCGGTCGAAGAAACCCCACCACAACAACGCCGCGATGACGAAACCCTCCGCCAGCACGGCCGAGGTCCGCGCCTGCAACGGTTCGTCGACGGCGCCCACGGTGTTGACCGCCGCCTCCCCCAGCACGATGATCGCGAACGCGGCGAAGCGGTCGGGCAGATGACGCTCGTCGACGGGCAGCATGCGTTGCAGCCGGTCGGCCAAAGCCGGCACCGCGATGTCCAGGCACATGGCCGCGATCCACACGCCGATCCGGATCGGGCTGGGCAGGAAGATCGACACCAGCCACGCCGCAGCGGTGAGCGCGAAGCCGCCGGCGTAGAACCTCGCCAGGCGCACTTCCTGACCGCGGACGCCCAGATAGATGACGGCGATGATGACCCGCACGGTCAGGTAGCCGATCGCGAACCAGGAGTCGGCCGCGCCTGGTACGGACGGTATTGCCAGGGCCATCAGTCCGGACGCGCCGGCTGCGGCGAGCAGCAACAGGTTCGTGCGGTTGTCGTCACGCGGGAAGCGATTGAGCGCAAACGTCACGCCCGTCCACGTCCACCACACCGGAACGAACAGCAGCAGGATGCGGGCGGCGGTGGACCAACTCGGGTGCTCGTGCAGCACGTCAGCCAGCTGCGCTACGCACAGCACGAATACCAGGTCGAAGAACAGTTCCAGGCCTGGGTTGCGTCGCGCGTGCGGCGCAGGCTCCGCTGCCACGCCCGCGTGACCCGGGGTCAGGCGAGACCCAGCTGCGCGTCGTGGGTCTGGTTGTCCCAGTACAGCCACTCCTCGTCCATGGTGCCGTTCTTGTTCCACACCCCCACGGTGGCCATGTTGAACGAGTACCGCTTGTTCGTCGGGGCGATCTGACCGCCTTTGCCGTCCGGCATCGGCCGGGTGAAGGTACCGTTCATGACGCCGATGACGCACGTCAGGTTGCCCTTCGCGATGCGGATCGGGTGCGAGTCGATGTACGAATCCGGCGCGTACTCGAAGATCGCTTGCATGTCCGCGACGTGCTGCTCCAAGCCGTCGACGTAGTGACCGTCGGGCCAGTGCACGCGAATGTTCTGCGCGTGGCTCTCGGCGAACCGCGCCCACTGCGCCTTGCTGAACACGACGAAGTCCATCTCGTCGAACGTCGTCAGGTTCCGGCGCTCCTCGTCGGTGAGACCGTCCGGGAACGGCGGGTTCGGGATCGCGGTGGTGCTGGGGTCAGGCAGGACGCGCGGTGCCTCGCTCGCGTCGTGATCGCTGCCGAAGCCGGTCGTCATCGACGCGAAGCTGACGCCGGCCAGTACGGCCGACAGGGCGGTGACGCCCATCGCCACGGTGGCCGAGTCGCGCAGGTGACGCGGGTCGATCAGCCGACCGCCCCGCGCGGCGTCGCTGTGAATTCCTCGGTGGGTCATCAGTGCTCCTTGTGTCGTCTCGTCGTGGCCGGGTCTGCGGTGGTCGGTCACCCCGTCGCTTGCGGGTGTTCGTGGCGTCAGTCGAAGTGTGCGCTGGCCGGTGCGGCGGTCGGGGCCGCGGCGAGCCGGAGCCGGCGGGTCGACGCGCAGCGCCTCGGCCAGTGCGCGCTGCAGTTCCGGTCGCGGTTCACAGCCCAACTCGGATGTCAGCCGCCGGCGCACGGTCTGGTAGAGGTGCACCGCCTCCGCGCCCCGGCCGGTGCCGGACAGCGCGTTCATCAGGCTCGCCGCCAGCGATTCGTCGAAGGGATGACGCTCGGTCGCCGAGCGAAGGTGCGGAAGCACGGCGCAGTGGTCAGCCGCGCGTCGGCACTGACGTGCCGCTGTCAGCACCGCGCCGACCCGTTCGTCCTCGATGGCCGCGAACTCGGGCAGATCGCGCAGGCCCTCGTCCCCCGCCGGCGAGGCGGCAATCGCGAGCGCCTGCAGCGAGACGTGCAGCGCCGCGGCGCGCTCTCCCGCGTCGCCGAGTTCCTTGGCGCGAGTTGCAAGCCGGCGGAACTGGGTGACGTCACACGCGTCCGGGGGCACCGTGATCCGATAGCCGCGGCCGGCACCGGCGATGTACCGGCCCGCTTGTCGGCGGCCGAGTCCGGGCTCGCACGTGCGGCGGAGCGCGCCGACGTGCCGGTGGATCTGGTTGACGGCGGTGACGGCAGGTTCGCGCGCCCACAGGGCGTCGACGATCGCGTCCACGCTCAGCACCTTGCCGACGTTGGCGACCAGCAGGGCGAGCAGGCGGCGTTGCTTCGGCTGGGTGACCTCGATCTCGAGGTCACCGCGGACGATGCGGATTCCGCCGAAGAGGACGAACCGCACCGCGTCGCGTGCACCGGCCGCAACTGCCTCATTCGCCTGCGCGGGCAGCTCCGGGGCCACGTGGGTCACGTGGGTCACGTGGGTCACGTGGGTCACGTGGGTCACGTGGGTCACGTGGGTCACGTCGAACTCCCATTGGTGCTGCGGTTGTCGTTGCTCGCATTCAGCGTCGGTGGCGGAGCCGGTGCGCACACCGTGGGCCCCCCGTGACACCACCCCGGATGTTCCTCCGCGGGTTCGATCTCGACGAGCAGGCGGCGCGATGGGAGGGTTTGTCCGTGCCGACGCTGCTCGAACGCGAGCCGCAGCTGACTCGCATCGATCGCTTGCTCGACTGCGCGCGCACGGGGTTCGGCGGTGCGCTGATGATCTGGGGCCCGGCCGGCATCGGCAAGTCCACGCTGCTCGACGTCGCGCGGCAGCGTGCGGCGGACGCCGGCATGCGCGTGCTCCGCGCGCGCGGCGGGGAGATGGAGCGTGAGTTCGGGTTCGGCGTCGTTCGGCAGCTGTTCGAGCCGGCCCTGTCGACGGCCTCGGCGGACGAGCGCGCCGGCTGGCTGGACGCCGCGGCCGGGCACGCGGCGCGGCTGCTCGGGCTGCCGGGCACCGGCGCGGAGACTGCCGTTGCCGGACTGTCGGTCGACCCGTCGTTCCAGATCCTGCACGGCCTGTACTGGCTCTGCGCGCAGATGAGCGACGCCGCGCCGCTCTGCGTGGTCGTCGACGACGCGCAGTGGGCCGACATCGCCTCACTGCGTTATCTGGCCTACCTGGTGCCGAGGCTCGACGAACTACCGGTGGCCGTACTGGTCGCAGTACGCGCCGGCGAGGCCGGCCCGGCGGCGGAGCTGCTGACCCGGCTGTCCACCGATTCTGTGTGCGAGGTGATGCACCCGGCGGCGCTGAGCGAGCACGCCGTGGGCCAGGTCCTGAGCACACGCATCGGCGCGGCACCTGATGGCGACGTGGTCGCGCGGTGCCATCAGGTCACCGGAGGCGTCCCGTTCCTGGTCGAGCAGCTGGCCGACCAACTGCGCGAGCTGCGCAGGACGGTCCTCGCGGGCCCGGTGGCGGACACCCCGGGCGGCCCGGCCGTCGACCGATGGGTCGTGACCCAGCTGCTGCGACTCGGCGACGCACCGCAGCGGCTGGCCCGAGCGGTCGCGATCCTCGAGGACGCACCGCTGGTCCAGGCCGCCGAACTGGCCGAACTCGACGTCGACGCCGCCGGCAGCGCGTGGGATGTTCTCGTCCAGGCGGAGATACTGCGCTCCGGTCAGCGTCTGGCATTTGCGCACCCAATCGTGCGGCGTGCGGTGTACGACGCCATCGGCCGAGCCGATCGAGCTGCGGGGCACCGGCGCGCGGCGCACATCCTTGCCGCGGCCGCAGCGCCGTCGCAGGCGATCGCCGAACACCTGCTCGCGACCGCGCCGGCAGGCGACGACTGGGTCGTGGATCGGTTGACAGCAGCGGCCACGACGGCTGGACGTACCGGGGCGCCGGAATCGGCTGCCACCTACCTGTCCCGGGCTCTGGCAGAGCCGCCCGGGTACGAACGTCGCTCCGCCACACTGCTCGCCCTGGGCGTCGCCGAAACGAATGCCGGCCGCCCGGGAGCGATCGACCATCTGCAGCAGAGCGTCGAAACGGCCCGCACTGCCCCGACCCGAGCGTCCGCCGCAGCAATATTGACGTCTGCGCTGGCCGCCAGTCGCGATGATCGGCTCCGCGACAGCGTGCGGGTGCTCGACGACGCGATCGCCGATCTGCAGCCGGATGACGGTGCAGTCGCGGAGGCGATCGACACCTTCGCGACGACGCTGATCAGATCGGATCTGAGTCTCGCTACGCAGTACCGCCCGCGCATCCAGGCCGCACGCCGGAGCGCCGAGGACGCCACCGCCTCCGCCGAGAAGCTCGCGCTCGCAAGCACCATCGCGTACGAGAGCAACGAACCGGCGCAGACCGCCCTTACCCTCGCGCGCCGTTCGACGCAGTCGGCGTCGGCACCGTTGCCCGGTCCACTGGCCGCCGTCGGCCGATCCATCGCGACGGTGCAGCGGGAATACGCCTTCGTCTTCTGCGAAGCGCCCGAGGCGAATTCGCTGCTGGGCGCGGCGATCACCCGGGCACGCGAGGGCGGCGACGCCTTCGGACTGTCCGCCGGATTGGCGATACGCGGCATGCATTCGCTGCACCAAGGTGATCTGCGCGGAGCCGAGATCGACGCCCGCACCGCGCTGCAGACCTCCAGTGCGCCGATCACAGGCTTGGTCCGGATGTACAGCCTCGCGTCACTGGCATTCGCACTGGTCGAGACGAACCGCGCCGACGAAGCCGAGGCGCTACTGCTCACCGAGATGGACGTCGTCGAGCGGGCCACGCGCGCCGACGCCGTGGTACGACTCGCCCGAGGTCGGATCTGCCTGACGCAACAAGATCCGGCCCAAGCGCTGCACTACTTCTCGAACGTCGGCGAGACCGCTCAGCGACTTGATTTCGATTCGCCGTGCGTACTGCCCTGGCGTTCACACGCCGCGTTCGCTCACCTCGCCCTCGGCGAGAGAGACCGGGCGCACGAATTCGCCGCCGACGAATGGGAACGGGCTCGGACCTTCGCCGCCCCGCGCACGTTGGGTGTCGCCCTGCGGGTGCTCGGTTTGGTGACCGAGGGTGCGGCCGGCGAACGCCATCTGCGAGAGGCGATCGGCATGCTCGGCGAGGCAGGAGCCGCACTCGACCACGCGTACGCACTGTTCGACCTCGGCGCGCGGTTGCGGCGCAGCAGCCACCGCAGCGAGAGCCGGGAACTGCTACGAGCCGCACTTGATAGCGCCCACCGCATCGGTGCCGCCGCCCTCGCAGAACGTGCGGCGGCCGAACTGCGCATCGCCGGCGGGCGTCCGCGCCGTGCCGTCGTGACCGGTCCGGACGCGTTGACGGCCAGCGAACGCCGCGTCGCCGACCTGGCCATCGCGGGCGCGAGCAACCGCCAGATCGCCCAGACGCTGTTCGTCACCGCACGCACCGTCGAGGGACACCTCACCAGCGCGTTCCGTAAGCTGGAGATCAGCTCGCGAGACGATCTACGTAGGGCCCTGCCGGCCGAAGTCCCCGACGCCGACGCGTCGCGCGTCTAGACCTCGCTGTGGGATTGCGAATCATGACAGAGTTGGTGGTCTACGGAGGTCGGATCCTCGAGGTTCGGGTCAGCGGCCCCAGCGACGGCCTGCCCGTGATGTTCCACCACGGCACCCCGGGCACCTTGCCGACCCGCGGGCTCGAACGCGCCGTCCACGACCGTGGCCTGCGCCTTATCACCTTCTCGCGCCCCGGCTACGCGAATTCCACCCGACTCCCGGGACGTGCGGTCGCCGACACTGTCGCGGACTGCGCCGCGGTGCTCCGGATGGTCGGAGCCGACCGCTTCTACCTCGCCGGGTGGTCAGGCGGTGGCCCGCACGCGCTGGCCTGCGCCGCACTAGTTCCGGGCGCCGTTCGAACGTTGGTGATCGCCGGGTTGGCGCCCTACCCAGGGACGGACCTCGATTTCACGGCAGGCATGAGTCCGGACGACCTCGCCGAATGGAACGCCGCAGTGCAAGGCGAAGCGCAGCTGCGCGCGCACGTCGCCACCGCTGCTGCAGTGCTCACCGGGGAGCCGGCCGACGACCGTGGCGCCGACGGCCAGCACCAGCTGCCGCCGGCAGATGCCATGGCGCTCACTGGCGAGTTCGCCGCCGACCTTTCCGCAGCCAATCGCGACGCACTGCACCCGGGTATTGACGGATGGGTCGACGACGAGCTGGCATTCGTCAAGCCCTGGGGCTTCGACCTCGGCCAGGTCGACACTCCCGTCTCGATATGGCACGGCAGCGACGACCGCAGCGTGCCGTTCACCCACGGCCGTTGGCTCGCGGCGCACTTGCGCGACGCATCACTGCATCGCGCAGCGGGCGATGGTCACCTGTCGGTGTTCGCCCAGCGGCTCGACCAGATGCTCGACGGTTTGCTCGCGCCGCAGTGACGACAAATCACCCGACGGTCGCATTTCCACGGTTCATCCACGGGTGCGACCCCGGCGTCATTCGCGGGTCATGCTGCCACGCTGGTCTGCACCCCTCAGGAGGACGACGCCGCCAGCTACATCACCGGCGACAACCTCAGCATCTCCGGCGGCATCGCATCCACACCCGCCCCTGAACGTCATGTTCGCCGGCACCCGACGGGTGGTGGCGACGTCCGCCCGATCAGATCTGCATCCCGCCGGAGACCTCGATGCGCTGGGCGTTGACCCAGCCGTTCGCGTCGGAGAGCAGCGACGCGATCATCGGTCCGATGTCGTCGGGCTGGCCGACCCTTCCGAGAGCGGTCACCCCGGCGATCTGTCGGTTGACCTCGGGGTTGTCGCGGACCATGCCGCCGCTGAAGTCGGTGGCGATGGCGCCCGGCGCGACCACGTTGGCCGTGATGCCGCGCGGACCCAGCTCCTTGGCCAGGTAGCGGGTCAGCACCTCGACAGCGCCCTTCATCGAGGCGTACGGCGCGCTGCCGGGGAACGCGAAGCGCGCGAGCCCGCTGGAGAGGTTGATGATCCGGCCGCCGTCGTTGAGCAGCGGCAGCAAGGACTGGGTCAGGAAGAACACGCCTTTGAGGTGCACGCGGTAGAGCGCGTCGAAATCGTCCTCGGTCGTCTCTTCGATCGACGCGTGATGTGAGGTGCCGGCGTTGTTCACCAGGTAGTCGAAGCGCCCGGAGCCGAGGTCGTCGAGCACGGGACGCAGGCGCTGCACGAAACCGGCGAAGGAGGCGGTGTCACCGGTGTCGAGCTGCAGCGCAACGGCGCGGCGACCGACACCGTCGACGGAGGCGACCACCTTCTCGGCCTCGGCGTTGTTGGCACGGTAGGTGAACACCGTGTCGACGCCGCGTTCGGCGAGGGCGAGGACGGTGCTGCGGCCGAGGCCCCGGCTGCCGCCGGTGACAAGCGCGACCTTCGACGGCGACGCGGGATTGCTGGTCATCTGAACGAGCTCGCTTTCCGCCAGGACGATCCCGGCCACGCAACCCACTCTCACGACGTTTGCGCCGAACCGGGTTGCCCCCGTCATCCTGGGATCGGCAGGACCACCCGGCACCCGCGTCCCGCGCCTACGCTGATCGTCATGGCGACGCCCGGGCCGCTCGGCGAGTACCTACGGGCACGGCGCGAGCTGGTCGATCCGGAGTCCGTAGGCATGCGCGTGGTCGGCGTGCGCCGTACGCCCGGCCTGCGCCGCGAGGAATTGGCCATGCTCGCCGGCATCAGCACCGACTACTACCTGCGCCTCGAACAAGGTCGCGACCGCAATCCCTCGCGCCAGGTGGCCGAGGCGCTGGCCGCCGCACTGCGTCTCGACGACGCCGGCACCGCGTACCTGCTCGGACTGTCCAGCCAGCTCCCGGCACGACGCGCAACGACGCACAAGCGGCAGACGGTTCCGGTGGGGATCCGCGAACTTCTCGGCACGGTCGGCGTGCCGGCATTCGTGGAGGACCGTCGCTTCGACATCCTGGCCGCCAACCCGCTGGCGAGCGCTCTGGACCCGAGCATCACCCCGGGTGCGAACCGACTGCGCTCGATCTTCCTCGACGACGAGGCCGTGCGGCTGTGGGGCGATCAGCAGCGCACCCGGCGCGACATCGTGGCGTCCTTCCGCGCCTCGATCGGGACCGAACTCGACGACCCGCGCACCCAGCTCCTGGTCGGCGAGTTGTCCTTGGTCAGCGAGGAGTTCCGCCGCCTGTGGGCCCGGCACGACGTGGCCGTCCTCGCCGGCGGGCCCGCTCGCCTCGATCACCCGCTCGTCGGCCCGATGGACCTGCGCCGGCAGAAGTTCCCGATCGGCGGCACCGACGGGCTGCTGCTCGCGATGTACCACCCGGCGCCCGGTTCGACGGCCGCCGACGCGATGACCCGGCTCACGCGGTCGATCGCCGAGCCGGGTGCCGACCCGAGGGTCACCCGTGCTGCCGAGTCACCCTGAACAAGCCGGCCCTGCGGCGCGGTCCGCCGCCGATGGCGGTAGCGGGAAGGGTCAGGCGACCATCCCGTGCGGATCGATCACGAACTTCTTGGCCACCCCGGAATCGAAATCCGCGTACCCCTGGGGCGCCTCGTCGAGGGTGATCGTCGTGGCGTTGACGGCCTTCGCGATCTGCACCTTGTCGTGCAGGATCGCCTGCATCAGGCCGTAGTTGTACTTCATCACCGGACACTGTCCGGTCACGAAGTACAACGACTTGGCCCATCCGGTACCGAGACTCAGCGACAGGGCGCCCTTCTTGGCGGCCTCGTCGACGCCGCCCGGGTCGCCCGTCACGTACAGACCGGGGATGCCGATGCCGCCCGCTGCGAACGTGACGTCCATCAGCGAATTCAGCACCGTGGCGGGTGCCTCCTCGGCGCCCTCGCCGTGGCCCTTGGCCTCGAATCCGACGGCGTCGACGGCCGCGTCGACGAACGGGATACCCAGCAATTGCTCGACCTGCTCCTCCGGCGCGCCCTTGCTGACGTCCACCGTCTCGCAGCCGAAGCTCTTCGCCTGCTCGAGCCTTTCCTGTTGCATGTCCGCCACGATGACGACCGCGGCACCGAGCAACTGCGCGCCGACGGCGGCGGCGAGCCCCACCGGGCCGGCGCCCGCGATGTACACGGTGCTGCCCGGCTTGACGCCGGCGGAAACGGCGCCGTGGAAGCCGGTCGGGAAGATGTCGGAGAGCATGGTGAGGTCTTTGACCTTCTCCATGGCCTGGTCGTTGTCGGGGAACTTCAGCAGGTTCCAGTCGGCGTAGGGCACCATCACGTATTCGGCCTGGCCACCGACCCAGCCGCCCATGTCGACGTAGCCGTAGGCGGCACCGGGGCGGGCGGGGTTGACGTTCAGACAGACCCCGGTCTTGCCCTCCTTGCACATGCGGCAGCGGCCGCAGGCGATGTTGAAGGGCACCGAGCAGATGTCGCCTTCCTTGATGAACTCCACGTCCGGGCCGGCTTCGATGACCTCGCCGAGGATCTCGTGGCCGAGGATGAGGTTCTCCGGAGCGGTCGTGCGGCCGCGGACCATGTGCTGGTCGCTGCCGCAGATGTTGGAGGTGACGACCTTCAAGATCACGCCGTGGTTGCATTTGCGGCCGACGTTCGCCGGATTCACCCCGGGCCCGTCCTGCAGTTCCAGCTTCGGGTACGGGATGTCCTGGACCTCGACCTTGTTGGCTCCGATGTACGCAACGCCTCTGTTGCCTGCCATGACCTGCCTGCTTTCGTGTCGAGGGACGACCTGGCTGTGACCGCGGTCATAGCCAGGTGTACTCCGGCTCCCTGTGGCCGGACAAGGCCGGCCCGCCCGGGCGTGCGGTGTCGGCCGGGCCGCAGTCACCCCGCGCCCCGGCGCGCCGCCGACCCGGCGGCGGGTTACCGCTCAGTTCGACCGGCCCATTCCCGATGGACAGGACATGACCCCCCCGTCAGGCGAGCCGCTCGAGTCTGCGTTGTCCACCCGCGGCAGCGGTCGTCGTGTCCTGGTTGCTGTGACGACGTGCGGATTGATCGGCGCCGCAGCCTTCACTGCGCCGCCCGCGCAGGCCGTGCCGAGCCTGAGCGTCTCGGCGCCGAGCTCGGTGCACGTCCTCGCCCGACACACCGACCAGCTGCCGGCCTGCGCGTGTCCGGCGACGCGAGCGACACCCTGCAGGTGACCATCGCAACCACCGTCGGCACCCTGTCGCTCACGAACACCGCTGGTCTGACGCTGTCCTACGACAACCACTGGAGCGGCGACCCGTCCATCACGTTCAGCGGATCCCAGGCCGACCTCGACGCAGGTCTGGCGACCGCCGAGCTGTCGCCGGGTGACTCGGGCGGGTCGAGCGCGAACGTGAGCATCACCGCGATGGTCGCCGACACCGACCACGTCTACCTCGCCCCCAACCAGCACTTCTACGAGTACGTGGCCGACCCCGGGGTGGACTGGTCCACCGCTGACACTGCGGCCAGAGCAATGACCTTCGACGGGCAGTCGGGCTACCTCGCGACGATCCCGAACAGCACGGTCAACAACTTCGTCTCGGCGAAGATCGAGGGCGCGCAGAACGTGTGGTTCGGCGCCACCGCATACGACACCCCCGGCGCGACGTACCCGCGGACCTGGCGATGGGCGCAGGGCGTCGGCGAGAGCCCACTCGCCGGCAACGTCATCTCCTACTGCGACTCGGCCGCGCTCAACACGACGTGCGATTCGGCGGCCAACGCCGGCCTGTTCAGCTCGTGGGCGTGGCTCGAGCCCAACAATTCCGGCAGCACCGGGGAGAACCGCGCGGTCACGAACTGGATGGGCGGCGTCGGGTACTGGAACGACGTGCCGGACGCGGACTCCATGGTGCAGGGTTACATCGTCGAGTTCGGCGACCGCGCAATCGGGTCCACCGGATTCACCGGCGTCGTGCGCGCCAGCAGCAGCCTGCCCGTCGTCGACGTGCCCGCTGCGCCGACCGACGTGCGCGCGCAAGCCGGGGCAGGAGCCGCCACCGTGACCTTCGACCCTGCGGACGCACACGGGTCGGCCGTCCGGTACTACACCGTGACCGCGATGCCCGGTGGCCGGCGGGCCACCTGCCCGACGAGCCCGTGCACGCTCAGCGGACTGTCCGACAGACAGGCCTACACGTTCACCGTCACCGCAACGAATGCGCAGGGAGCCGGTCCGGCGTCCGTCGCGAGCGGCACGGTGACCCCGCACGCACCGCCTCCGGCTTACGTGCACATCGCACCCACCACGGTGGCCGCGCGATCGCTCACCCCCGTCTGCTCGATCAACGAGGCGACGGTCAGCTATTGCGCAGTGATCGTGTACGCCGACGGCGCCGTCGTCGGCGTCGGCCGCGCGGCGCGCAAGGCCGGCCAGCGCAGCGCCGCGCTGCCCGTGCCCGTCGCGCTGAACCGGCAGGGCCAGGCGCTCGTCGCCCGGCCCGGCGGAGCCGCGCTGCTGTTGCGAGCCGGGTCCCTCACCTCGGGATCGAGCACGATCCGCGGGGCCGACGCCCGGACCACCATGGTTGCGCCGCACGTCGCGCTGCGCCGCGTCTACTTCGCCTTCGACTCGGCGCACCTCGATCAGCACGCCGCGGCCTACCTCAAGCAGGTCAGCGCCCAACTCGGTGACGCCGCCGGGGTGCAGTGCTCCGGGCACAGCGACTACGCCGCGAACAACCGCCACGAGCGTGCGCTGTCCCGCAGACGCGCGCAAACGGTGTGCGCATTGCTCACCCGGGGACACCACCACGTCAGGGCACGGGCGCACGGCGACGGCGGCGCGCATCCGGTGACGACGAATGGCTCTGCCCGTTCCCGCCGGGCCAACCGTTTCGTCGCGGTCACGCTGACGTACTGATCGGCGCTACGCGGGTCCATACGCGAGTCACGGCGTGATGCGGTTGCCGTGCTCGTCCCAGTTCGCGGCGACCTTTTTCGACGGCTGCACCCGCGGCGGCTCGCCCTCCTGCTTCGGGAAGTTCGGCGGGTACGGCGCATCGCCGATGCCGTCGCCCTCGTCCCGGTCGGCCCACTCGAGCAGCGGCTCGAGGGAAAACACCGCGTCGTCGATACCGGCGTGCAGATCGCCGAGGTCGGCGAACCGCTGGGGCATCGTCGCGATCGTGAAATCGTCCATCTCGACGTCTGGCAGCTCGTCCCAGGTCACCGGCGCCGACACCCGCCCGACCGGTGAACCGCGCACCGAGTACGCAGCCGCGATGGTGCGGTCGCGGGCGTTCTGGTTGTAGTCGAGAAAGACGGCCTCGGCGCGCCGCTCCTCCTTCCACCACGCCGTGGTGACCAGCGACGGCGCGCGTCGCTCGACCTCGCGGGCGAACGCCAGCGCGGCGCGGCGCACCTCGCGGAAGCCGAAGCGCGGCTCGATGCGCACGTAGACGTGGATGCCTTTCGAGCCGGACGTCTTGGGCCAGCCGACGGCGCCGAGCTCGTCGAGCACCTCGTGCACGACGACCGCGACCTGCTTGCACTCGGCGAGCGACGCTGAAGGTCCCGGGTCGAGGTCGATGCGCCACTCGTCGGGATGCTCGGTGTCCGCGCGCCGCGAGTGCCACGGGTGGAACTCCACCGTCGACATCT
>NZ_CAXTQF010000003.1:0-1328 GCF_964246335.1 uncultured Jatrophihabitans sp.
GTTGGTGGCGACGTAGGTGGTCTCGAGGTACTCGTCGATGCCCTCGAAGCCGCCCTCGCGGCCGAGCCCGGACTGCTTGACGCCGCCAAAGGGCGCGGCCGGGTCCGAGACCAGTCCGCGGTTGAGGCCGACCATGCCGACCTCCAGTTGCTCGGACAGCCGCAACCCCCGCGCGAGATCGCCGGTGTAGATGTAACCCGTCAGCCCCATGTCCGTGGCGTTCGCGACGGCGAGGGCATCCGCGTCGTCGCGCACGGTGATGATCGGCGCGACCGGGCCGAACACCTCCTCGGTCGCCACCGCGGAGTCGCGCGGCACGTCCGCGAGCACCGTCGCGGGATAGAAGAACCCGGCACCGTCCGGCCGCTCGCCGCCGATCACCGCGCGCGCACCGGCCGCCACCGAACTGGAGACCTTGTCGTCGATGCCGTCGACGGCCTTGCGGTTGATCATCGGGCCGAGCTGGGTGTCCTCGTCCGTCCCGGCGCCGACCCGCAACGCACCCATGGCCTCGGCGAGCTTGTCGGCGAACCGGCCGGCCACGGCCTCGGCGACGATGAACCGGTTCGCCGCCGTGCACGCCTGACCGCCGTTGCGCATCTTGGCGAGCATCGCCCCCTCGACCGCGGCGTCCAAGTCGGCGTCGTCGAGCACCAGGAACGGCGCGTTGCCGCCGAGCTCCATCGAGGAGTTGACGATGCGCTCGGCGCTCTGCTTGAGCAGCATGCGACCCACGCCCGTGGAGCCGGTGAACGACAGCTTGCGTACCCGGGCATCGGCCAACGCGGTCTCGACGACGTCGGCCGGCCGGTCGCTGGTGACGACATTGACCACACCGTCGGGTGCGCCCGCCTCGGCGAGCAACTGCGCCAGCACCAACGCCGTCAAGGGCGTGTCCTCGGCCGGCTTGAGCACGAAGGTGCATCCGGCCGCGAGTGCAGGGCCGATCTTGCGAGTCGCCATGGCTGCCGGGAAGTTCCAGGGAGTCAGCAGCAGGCACACGCCGACGGGCTTGCGGAAGGTCACGATGCGGTTCGCGCCGGACGGCGCCATGCGTAGCTCCCCGCCGATGCGTACGGCCTCCTCGGCGTACCACCGGAAGAACTCGGCCGCGTACACGACCTCGCCGCGCGCGTCGGTGAGCGACTTCCCCATCTCCAGTGACATCAGGTGCGCGAGGTCCTCCTTGCGCTCGATCATCAGCTCGAAGGTCCGGCGCAACACCTCGCTGCGTTCGCGCGGCGGCGTGCCTGCCCAGCCCGGCTGCGCGCCGGCCGCGGCGTCGACGGCGGCGCGGACGTCGTCCGCGCCGGCCTGCGCCACGGCAC
>NZ_CAXTQF010000003.1:1338-60645 GCF_964246335.1 uncultured Jatrophihabitans sp.
ACCTCGTGCCGATCATGTGCCTGATCAACGGCACGACGATCCGCCGCGTGCCCGTCGATACGGTCACCTACTGGCACGTAGAACTCGACGTCCACGACATCCTGCTCGCCGAAGGACTGCCGGCCGAGAGCTACATCGACCTCGGCTCGCACGTGGTCGTCCACGCCGGCCTGCGCCACGGCACACAGCACCTGGCCGGTGGACGGGTCGAGCACGTCGAAGGTGCCTTCCCCGCCATCGACCCACTTGCCGCCGATGAACTGCTGGGTGGGTACGCCGTCTGGGATCATCGCGCCCTCTTCTCTCCGCGCGCCGTCGGCTGCGCTCGTCTGCTCATCGTCGTTCCTACTCCGTCACCGGCCGGCGCGGCGCGGCGGATCGGCTTGCCAAGTCGGTGTACATGTGTGCACTATCGCCGCAGACGGACGGAGGAATCGTGCGAGCAGACGAGATGCGCGATACCGGCACGCTCACCGGTACGGCCCTGGCCGAGTTCACCGAGCTCGTGCGCGACGTGCACAAGGCCACCGCGCACCGGCTGTTCGACGCGGCCGAGCGCCTTACGGGGCGTGGCGCGGCGCCGGTCCGGCTGCTGCACGACGGCATCGCCGCGGTGGCGTACGGGTCGACGAAACTCGGCGTCACGTACCTGCCGCCGGTGATCGGGTTCGTGGCGAGCTCGTTCGCCGACCCGGCGGCGCCGTCGGCGCACGACAGCCGGCGCGGGCGTGCCGTGCTCGGCGCGGTCGGCGGCTGGGCGGGCGACCGGATCGCCGAGGAGGAGTCGGCGCTCGCGCCGGTGATGCGCGCGCGACTGCACGGGGGGCAGTTGCGGCGCATGCCGGCCAACCTCGCCGACGACGCGCGAGCGTCGGGCACCGCGACGGGCCGACTGGCGGTCTTCGCGCACGGTTTGTGCGAGACCGATCTGTGCTGGTCGTTCGCCGCGGAGAAGCGGTGGGGCGACCGCTACGCGACCTACGGTTCGATGCTGCGCGATGACGACGGCTGGACGCCGGTGTACCTGAATTTCAACACCGGCCTGCACATCTCGCAGAACGGCCGCGAGCTGGCCGAGCAGCTCGACGAGCTGGTCCGGCTGTGGCCGGTGGAGGTCACCGAGATCGCACTCATCGGGCACTCGCTGGGTGGCCTGGTCGCGCGGAGCGCGGCGCACCAGGCCGAGGCGCTCGACCTGCAGTGGGTGCAACCGTTGCGGCACATCGTCGGCCTGGGCACACCGCACATGGGCGCTCCGCTGGAACGCGCCGTCAACTGGGGCACGCATCGGCTGGCCCGGCTGCCCGAGACGCGGCCGTTCGCCACCTTCCTCAACCGGCGCAGCGTCGGGATCAAGGATCTGCGCTACGGCGCCGTGCTCGAGGACGACTGGCTGGGCTTCGACGTCGACGAGCTGCTCAACGACCGCATCACCCCCGCCACGATGTTGCCCGGGGTCGCCTACTCGGTTGCGTCCGCGACTCTCTCGCGCGAGCCCGAGGGCATCTTCGCCATGGACCTGCTGGTGCAGCATTCGAGCGCGCACGGCATCGGCAAGGTGCGCACGATCCCGTTCGAGCAGGACCGCACCTATCACCTCGGCGGTCGTAAGCATCACTTCGACCTGCTCGCCGACCGCTCGGTGTACGACCACCTGCGTTCCTGGCTGGCCGGTGCCGACGGCTCGGGCAGCGCTGCCGGCGAGCCGAAGCGGCGGCGCCGCGCGATGCGCCAACGTCACAACGACTCCGCCAACCGCGACGCCGGCTGAGCTCCCGCCACGAGGTCGCGAGCTCACCTCGCGACCGCAGTCCCACCTCCCGGTGATCAACAGCAGGTTTTGGTCGCCTGGGCGACCAGAAATTGCTGTTGATCACTGATGGGGGGCGCGAGCGGTTGCCGGTGAGGGGGCGCGAGTGGTTGCCGGTGAGGGGCGCGAGCGCTTCCGGTGAGGGGCGCGAGTGGTTACCGGTGTGGGTGCTGCGGTAATGCGGTATGACTGCCACGGCAATCAATCGCAGCGCGCGAAGGAGCGAACCACGTGAGCCGTAACCCGTACGAGGACCTGCCGGACGTCGCCGTCTTCGAGCTGACGAGCAACGACGTGTCCGACGGCACGACGCTCGCCGCGCCGCAGGTCTCCGGGGTGATGGGCGCGGGCGGTGCGGACCGGTCGCCGCACCTGTCGTGGACCGGCGCACCCGACGGCACCCGCAGCTACGCGGTAACGGTGTACGACCCGGACGCACCGACGGCCAGCGGCTTCTGGCACTGGGCCGCGTTCAACATTCCGGCCACCACCACCGAACTGCCCGCCGGCGCGGGCGGTGCCGACGGCAACGGACTGCCCGACGGTGCCGTCCAGCTGAAGAACGACGGCGGCATGGTCGGCTACGTCGGCGCCGCGCCGCCGCCCGGGCACGGCACGCACCACTACTGGGTCGTCGTGCACGCGGTGGACGTGGATCGCCTCGACATTCCGGCCGAGGGCACGCCCGCGTTCCTCGGCTTCAACCTGTTCAGCCACACGCTCGCCCGCGCGACCATCGTCGCCGAGTACGAGATCGACGGGTGACGCGCGCATGAGCCAGCAGGTCAAGGGCGTCATAGCGCGCAGCAAGGGCGCGCCGGTCGAGGTCGTCACGGTGAACGTGCCCGATCCCGGGCCGGGCGAAGCGCTCGTCAAGATCCGGACGTGCGGGGTCTGCCACACGGACCTGCACTACCGCGAGGGCGGCATCAACGACGACTTCCCGTTCCTGCTCGGCCACGAGGCCGCCGGAACGGTCGAGGCGGTCGGCAACGACGTCACCGACGTCGCGCCCGGCGATTTCGTGGTGCTGAACTGGCGTGCCGTGTGCGGGCACTGCCGGGCGTGCAAGCGCGGCGAGCCGCAGTACTGCTTCGACACGCACAACGCCACGCAGAAGATGACGCTCGACGACGGCACCGAGCTCTCCCCCGCGCTGGGCATCGGCGCCTTCGCGGAAAAGACGTTGGTCGCCGCCGGCCAGTGCACCAAGGTCGACCCGGATGCCGATCCCGCCGCCGCGGGCCTGCTCGGCTGCGGCGTGATGGCCGGTCTGGGCGCGGCGGTGAACACCGGCGCGGTCAAGCGGGGGCACAGCGTCGCCGTCATCGGCTGCGGTGGCGTCGGTTCGGCCGCGATCGCAGGTGCGCGCCTGGTCGGCGCGAACACCATCATCGGCATCGACTTCGACGACATGAAGCTCGAGCACGCCACGGAGTTCGGCGCGACCCACACGATCAACTCGAAAGATCTCGATCACGACGGCGTGGTCGCCGCGGTGCAGGAGCTCACCGGCGGCTTCGGCGCCGACGTCGTGATCGACGCGGTGGGCATCCCCGCGACGTACAAGCAGGCGTTCTACGCGCGCGACCTCGCGGGCACCGTCGTGCTCGTCGGCGTGCCCAACCCGGAGATGACGCTCGAACTGCCGCTGATCGACTTCTTCGCCCGCGGCGGCGCGTTGAAGTCGTCCTGGTACGGCGACTGCCTGCCCTCGCGCGACTTCCCGATGCTGGTCGACCTGTTCCGGCAGGGCCGGCTGCCGCTGGACAGATTCGTCAGCGAGCGCGTCGGCCTCGACGACGTCGATGCCGCGTTCGACAAGATGAGCGAGGGCGGCATCCTGCGCTCCGTGGTCGAGATCTCGTGACGACCCGGGTCGAGCACGCCGTCACCTCCGGGACGTTCAGCCTGGACGGCGGCACGTGGGACGTCGACAACAACGTGTGGGTGGTTGGTGACGACACCGAGTGCGTGGTGATCGACGCGCCGCACGACGCGGGGCCGATCGCGGGGTTGATCGGCGACAGGCGATTGCTCGCCGTGCTGTGCACCCACGCGCACGACGATCACGTCACCGTTGCGCGCGAACTCGCCGAACGCTACGACGCGCCGGTGCGGCTGCACCCGAACGACGACGTGCTGTGGCGGATGACCTACCCGGACGTTGAATACCAGCCGCTGGCCGACGGCGACACCGTCGCCGTCGGCGATGTCGAGCTGCAGGTGCTGCACACTCCGGGGCACGCACCCGGCGCGGTCTGCTACTACGCGCCGGACCTCGGTGCCGTCTTCACCGGTGACACGCTGTTCCAGGGCGGCCCCGGCGCGACCGGCCGCTCGTACTCGGACTACGACACCATCACGGCGACCATCCGCGACCGGCTGTTCACGCTGCCCGACGAGACAGTGGTGCACACCGGGCATGGCGACGACACGAGCATCGCCGACGAGCGCGCGGGCGCGAGCTCGTGGCAGCGGCCCGACTAGCTCGCCGTTTCGGCCGCGGGGTTCCCGGCGCGCAGCAGCAGCACCAGGGCCAATGCGCTCAGCGCCGCGACCAGCGCGGCGAACGTGACACCGGCCGACACCAGCCCGACGCCGCTGGCCAGCGCCCCCTCACCGATCACCGGCAGGGAGATGCCGACGTAGAGCGCGGTGAAGAAGGTCGACGTCACCTCGCCGCGGTGATCGGGCTGCGTCGCCGACGTCACCGAACCGAGACCGGCACGAAAACTGAGTCCCTGCCCGAGGCCGGCGATCACGGCGCCGGCGATCAGCAGTGCGAGGGAGGCCGTCGGTAGGCTCGCGCCGATCACCACCATGCCGAGGACGAGGCCCACGCAGCCCAGCTGCAGCGACCGCGCCAGCCCCAGGCGGGTCGACAGCGTCTGACCGGCGATCGACGAGCCGAGCAGCGCGACGACGACGAGGCCCACCAGCGCGTGGTTCGGCTTCTTGACGACCTGGCCGAGGAATGCCGGGGACACCGCAGTGAACAGACCGAGGACGGCGAAGCCGGCGAACCCCGCGATCGCGGCCTGGTGAACACCCCACGGATGTCCGGCGGCACGTGCAGGCGGCGCGGACGCAGCCGCAGCGTCGTCGCACGCTGCACCGGCTCACGCACGGCGAGCAGGCAGGCAAGGCCCAGTGCGATCAGGAGCAGGTCGATGACGAAGCACAACCGCAACGGCGACGGCCCGTACTGCGCGAGCACGCCGGCCAGCACCGGGCCCGCGCCCAGGCCGGCCATGTTGATCGCCGCGGCGAGCAGCCCGGCACGGTCGCGGCCGGACTCCGGCGCGACGTCGACGATGCTGGCCGTCGCCGTGCCGGTGAAGATCCCCGCCGACAACCCGGACAGCAGACGGCCTGCCAGCAGCCAGGCCACGTCGCTGCCGATCAGGAAGGCGCCGGCCGACAGGGCCGACAGCACCAGCCCGCCGATGAGCAGCGGCTTGCGCCCCAGCTGATCGGACCAGTGGCCGAACAACAACAGGCCTGCGGTTACGCCGACCGCGTACACCGCGAAGATCACCGTGCTGACCAGCTCGCCGAAGCCGAAGCGGGCGGCGTACAGCGGGTAGAGCGGCGTCGGCAGCGTCGTGCCGAGCATGGCCACGGCGAACGTGGCGGCGAGAGCGCCCGCGGCCGGCCAGCCGGTGATCCGCAGGCTCACTCCCCGTCTGCGGACTTGCCTGCCGGGACGGCGTTCGTCAGCTCTTTGACCTCGTCCAGCTCGAGGTCGACGTGGGCCGCCGCGAGGTTGTCCTCCAGGTGCGCGACGGTCGACGTGCCCGGGATCGGCAGGATGATCTGCGCCCGGCGCAGCAGCCAGGCCAGCGCGATCTGCGCCGGTGACGCGTCGTGCTTCTTCGCGATCTCGTCGACCGGCCCGCCGTCCTTCGCGAGCTCACCGGAGGCGATCGGGAACCACGGGATGAAGCCGATGCCCTCGCGGACGCAGTAGTCGACGACGTCCTCGGACTTGCGTTCGGTGAGGTTGTACAGGTTCTGCACTGTGGCGATGTCGACGATCTTGCGTGCTTCGTCGATCTGCTCGGGCTGCACCTCGGACAAACCGATTGCGGCGATCTTGCCCTCGTCGCGCAGATCCTTCAACGCGCCGATCTGGTCCTCGAGCGGCACCTTCTCGTCGATGCGGTGCAGCTGGAACAGGCCGAGGCGCTCCACGCCGAGTCGGCGCAGGCTCATCTCCGCCTCCTGCCGCAGGTACTCCGGCCGACCGACCGGTAACCACACGTTGGGCCCGGTGCGCACCAGGCCCGCCTTCGTGGCGACGAGCACGTCGTCGGGGTACGGGTGCAACGCCTCGCGGATGATCTCCTCACTGACGTATGGGCCGTAGGAGTCCGCGGTGTCGATCAGCTGGACGCCGAGCTCGACGGCGCGCCGTACGACCGCGACGCACTGCTCGCGATCCGCCGGCTCGCCCCAGATCCCCTCACCGGTGAGCTGCATGGCCCCGAAGCCCAACCGGTTGACCGTCATGTCGCCGATCTGGAAGGTGCCGGACGCGCTTGCGTTGACCTCGTTCTTCGCCATGCGTGCGGTCTACCCAGATCACTTGTCCGATCCCCGGCCGCCCGGCACGGCTGCGTCCCCTGTTGGATCGCACCATGACCGCGACGACGTTCGACACGATCACCGCGCTCGAGCCCGTCGGCGCGAGTGCCTTCGTCGCCGACGTCCACCCGGAATGGACGATCGGCGGCAAGCCGAACGGCGGCTACCTGCTGTCGCTGCTCGGCCGCGCGGCCGCGCAGGTCGGCACCCACGGGCACGTCATCGCGGCGAGCGCGCACTACCTGCATGCGCCCGAGCCCGGCCCGGCCGCCATCGAGGTGCGCACGCTGCGCAACGGCCGCACCGCGAGCCAATACGGGGTGCACCTGCGGCAGAACGACCGGCCGTGCGTGGAGGCGCTGGTGACCACCGGCCGGCTCGCCACGGGCACCGAGCCCTACTGGTCGGCCGGCGTGCCGAACCGTGCGCGCACAGACTTCGCATCCGCTGTCCGGTTGCCGGGTACCAACCCGTCCGGCGTGCGCGTCGCGATCATGGATCAGGTCGACCTGCGCCTCGACCGCGACTCACTCGGTTTCGCCAGCGGCCGGCCGGCGGGGCGTGGCGAGCTGCGCGGGTGGCTGGCACTGCCCGGCGGCGCGGCCTTCGACCCGACCTCGCTGCTCTATGCCGTGGACGCGTTCCCGCCCGCGACGTTCGACATCGAGCTGACCGGGTGGGTGCCGACGCTGGAACTCACGGTCTATGTGCGCGCGCTGCCAGCGCCGGGCCCGGTGCAGGTGTTGCAGCGCGCCCACCTGATCGACGACCAGCGTGTCGACGAGCAGTGCTGGGTGTGGGACGCGACCGGTCGGGTCGTGGCGCACGGTACGCAGTTGGCCGGCATCCGGCTCGGTTGAGCCCGCATTTCCTGCCGGGTTCACAGCCGCCGTACCTGCGTAACCGCCTTTTCCGAGGGAACAATGACCCTCGTGAACCTGCCGTCGCCGCGCAACCGCGTCGTGGCCGGCCGCGAGTGGCTCGCCCGCAGCCTGTACGGCAGCGGGTACCGGCGCATCCGCGAGCTGGACCTCGACACGCACGCACTGGCGCTGTGCGCGCAGCAGGTGTTGTGCACAGCCCCGCTGGTGGTCGCGATGTCCGCGGTGCTCCAACGCGCCACCGGCCACGGCGTCAGCATCGTGATAGCCCGGTTCTTCGGGCTGAACGGCGCTTCGCAGGCCGACGTCGAGCGGCTGTTCGGCCGCAGCGCGCCGTCGATCAGCACGCTGGCGCTGGTGTTCGCGATGGTCACCGCCGTGGCGTTCAGCACGAGCGTCGGGGCGGTGCAGCAGCGAGCCTTCGAACTCATCTGGACGCTACCGCGGGTGATCGGCGTGCGGTCCTACGTCCGGCAGCTGGTCTGGGCGGTCGGGCTGGCCGTGTTCACCGGCGCTGTGCTGCTGGCCGGCCGGTTGGGCCGCTTCGTCAACGAGCAGGTCGTCGATACCGGGCCGGCGACCGGCGTGCTCCTGCAGGCCGTCGTGATCTTCGGCTTCTACTGGTGGTCGCAGTACTGGCTACTGGGTGGCCGTGTCGAATGGCGCGCACTGCGCCTCGGCGCGGTGGCCGTGGCCATCGGCACGACGACCCTCGTTCGGGTGTCGCGCTGGATCATGCCGGGACAGATCTCCTGGCAGGTACACGCCTACGGCCTGATCGGCGCCGTGTTCGTGTTGTCAGTCTGGTTGATGGTGCTCAGCGCGGTGATCTTCGGCGGCGTGCTGTTCGGCGCCCTGGTGGTGCAGCGGCGCACCGTGGACGAGAAGCGCCGCGCCCCCGAGCACGTCGCGAGCCCACTGACGAGTTCGGGTCTCGACTCAGCCGCGGCAGCGGTTGCGCCAGCTCCCGTCGAGCCGTTGCCGGCCGGCGCCCCACCGGGCGAGCCGATCCCGGTGGAGAACGACGATCCGCGTCCCGGCGCGGATCAGCTGTTGCGCTCGATGTAGTCGTCCGCGTCCTTGTCCGACGTGTCGACGCCCTTACCTGCCGGGTGCTGGGCATAGAACGCCGACCACTTCAGCGCAAGCTCGTGGCGCAGCTGCAGCGTCGCGCTCTTGATGAAGTCGGGTAGCGCCTCGCGCTCCTCCTCGTCGAGATGTTCGCCGTTCTCGGTGCGGGCGCGACCGACCGCCTCGAACCAGTCGTCCGAGCCGACCTCGTGCTCGCCGGCCTCCCGGACGGCGTCACGGATCGCGTTGTGGTCGTCGATCGCGTCCTCGGTCTCGTCCTTCGGGTCACCGGAGTCACCCTTTTGCAGCAGCGCCGGGTAGAAGACCGTTTCCTCGGCCTGCGCATGCGTGTCCAGCCGGATGGCGAGCGGCTCCCAGACGGCCGCCAGTTCCTCGGTGCTCTTGGCGTCGTCGAGCAGGAAGAACTGTCGGCGCAGCCAGTCGTGGTCGGCGTAGATCGAATCGATGATGTCGGCCATGTGCGAAGTGTCCCCTCGGCGGCGTGGTTGTCGTCGAGAGGCAACTACCCGCCGCGCCGGGGCGGCAATCCGCGGGGTCAGGCGTTGATGCGGTTCAGCGCGTGCCCGAGATGCGTCGCCAGCCCCCGGGCGTGCGCGATGTCATGCGTCGTCCACCGCCGGTGTCGGCGCGAGATGAGCTCGAGCACGCCGACGGGTCGCTCGCCGATGCTCACCGGCATCATCAGCAGGCTCGCGGAGCCCGAGTCACGCAGCAGGGCGACCTCGGCGGCGTCCGCGCCCGAATCGTTGACGTGCACCTCGACGGACTGCCCGGTGCGCAGCACGTTGGCCGTGCACGGGAAGTCGCGCAGCTCGTAGCCGTCGGTATTGATGGCCTCGCCGATCGTCGTGACCTCGCGCAGGACATCGTCCTGGCCGAGCACCGAGACCGAGATGACATCGACGCCCAGCTCGGCCGCGGCCTCGGCCGCTGCGCCGTGCAAATCGGTCAGCCCGGTGGCGTTGTACATGGCGGACGTGATCGCATGCATGCCTCGGGTCGTCGCCGTACGGGTGTCGGTCGCGTAGAAACGGGTGTCGACGCGGCGCTGCAGGAGGCGGCCGCGCGCCCGGTGGCAGGCAGTGACGACCATGGGGCGGATGGGCGTGAAATCGCGCCCGGGCCGGCCGACCGCCCAGCCCTGCCCGTAGTCGACGTCGAACTCGGCCAGCGCGGCGAGATCGGCCAGGGACTCGACGCCCTCGCCGATGACGAACGCGCCCATCCGGTGCGAGAACGTCACGAGAGCTTCCAGCACGGCGCACTGCGCGTCGCTGTCGCGCACGCCGGCGACGACGGTGCGGTCCAGCTTGACGTAGTCCGGGCGCATCATCGCGAGGCGGAGCAGTCCGGCGTACCCGGTGCCGACGTCGTCGACGGCGATCGCCGCGCCGCGCAGGCGCAGCTGGGCGAGTTCGTCCTGCAGCGCCGCGGGGCGGTGCGCGCGGTGCTCGGTGACCTCGACGATCACGTCGTCCAGGTCCGGCGGCCAGCGGCGCGCCACGATCGGGTGATGGACGACGTCGGGGCTCACGTTCACGGCGAGCTTGACACCTGCGGGCAGTTCGTCGCGGCGGTCGAGCGCGGCACGCAGGCACGCGGCCTCGAGCGTGTACCCGTAGCCCGCCGCGTGCGCCTCGGCGATGACCTCGTCGGCGCGCAGTCCCGGTGCGTGATGGAAGCGGGCCAGTGCCTCGGCCGCGAGCACGGATCCGGTCGCGACATCGACAATCGGCTGGAGGTGCATCTCCAATCCGTCGAGGATCGTGGCGACATCGACGCGCGACGACGCTGTGACCTTCGGCGACCTCAGATTCATGCTTGCTTCACACCTCCGACCAAACACTAACCTCACGATCGGGGCACTCGTCAAGTCGAGATCCCTATTTCTCCGCGGCAATGGGTCACACCCGGCACGTCAAGTACGGGTTGAGACTCGGCGAAACGGGCATTCACGACGCGCAGCGGCCTCCGTACGACTACGCCGCGAACACGCAGCAGGGCCCGGACCATACGGTCCGGGCCCTGCTGGTGCATTGACGCCGACGTGCGGCGGCATGCTCAGTTCTCAAGCGAACGCTGCTCCTTCTCGAGCGCGTCGGCCTTCTCCTCGTGCGCCTTGGCCTCGGTGCGCTCGCGCGATTCGCGGGTCTGCTCGTCGCCCTTGGTCTGCTGTGCGTCACCTTCGGCCTGCAACGCGTCGTCGTCCGTGACGTCGCCGACCTTCTGCTTGACCGCGCCCTTGATCGACTCTCCGATACCCATCAGCTGTTCACC
This sequence comes from uncultured Jatrophihabitans sp., assembly GCF_964246335.1. GTDB lineage: Bacteria > Actinomycetota > Actinomycetes > Mycobacteriales > Jatrophihabitantaceae > Jatrophihabitans. The sequence continues at coordinate 11,989 of NZ_CAXTQF010000003.1, forward strand.
GCTTCCTTGGTGTTCTGTGCACTGCGCTGCGCCTGGCCGGCGGCCGACGCCTTCGCCTCGTGCGAATCGGCCTTCAACTGCGCCTGCACGGCCTTGATCCGCTCGGTGCCCTTGTCCTGCTGCACCTGGCCGGCCTTCTTCAGGCGGTCCTGGTTGGTGGCGGTGCCGACGATCTCCTTGCCCAGCCCGACGATCTTGTCGACGAGACCGAGCGCGTTCGTCGGGTCTATCCGAGGGATCTGCACGGTGGCTCCTCACCTTTGTTGCGGCGCCGCGGGGCACCGTCGCTGCGGTGCGCGGCTCGTAGTTCGTTCGAGGAGGGAATACCCACCGGTAACCGCTGATTCGGGCGGATGTGAGCCGACCCACGACGCCGATGACGAAGGCGCCCCGGACAGTTGTCCGGGGCGCCTCGCTGGGTAGCCCCAACGGGATTCGAACCCGTGCTACCGCCTTGAGAGGGCGGCGTCCTGGGCCACTAGACGATGGGGCCCCAGTGTGTGCAGCGTGGCTGCGGGTGCAGCGTGACTGCGTGCCGTGCGACTGCGCTGGGGTACCAGGACTCGAACCTAGACTAACTGAACCAGAATCAGTTGGGCTGCCAATTACCCCATACCCCAAGGGTCGGCCCGTACCGTCTCGGCGGGCCGTCGACAGACTTTACCGGACCGCGTTCGGCGCGGCCAAACGTACCCGGCACCGCCGTCGGGACGCCTGCGCCGAGCGCGAGGCGGTCACAGGAACCGCGAGATGATCTCCTTCATGATCTCGTTCGTACCACCGTAAATCTTCTGGATCCGCGCGTCGGTGTACATCCGCGAGATCGGGTACTCGGCCATGTAGCCGTACCCGCCGAAGAACTGCAGGCACTCGTCGGCGACGTCGCATTGCATCTGCGTGGTCCACCACTTGGCCATCGACGCGGTGGGGATGTCGAGTTCACCGCGGATGTGCTTGGCGATGCAGTCGTCGATGAACACCCGCGCGATCTTCGCCGTGGTCGCCACCTCGGCCAGTTTGAACCGGGTGTTCTGGAAGTTGAAGATCGACTTGCCGAACGCCTGGCGCTCCTTGGTGTATTCGAGCGTGCGCGCCAGGGTGACCTCGACGGCAGCCACTGCGCCCACGGCGATGATCAGCCGCTCCTGCGGCAGCTGCTGCATGAGCTGGGCGAAGCCCTGCCCCTCGTCAGTGCCGAGCACGTTGGTCGCGGGCACCCGCACGCCGTCGAAGAACAGCTCCGCGGTGTCCTGGCCGTGCTGGCCGATCTTCTTCAGCACCCGTCCGCGGCTGAAGCCGTCGAGCTCGTCGGTCTCCACGACGACGAGCGAGATTCCCTTGGCGGTGTTGTCCGGGTCCGTCTTCGCCACGGTGACGATCAGGTTGGCGTGGAAGCCGTTGGAGATGAACGTCTTGCTGCCGTCGATGACGTACTCGTCACCGGTCCTGATCGCCTTCGTCTTGATGCTCTGCAGATCCGAGCCGGTGCCGGGCTCGGTCATCGCGACGGCGCCGACGTATTCACCGGACGCGAGCTTCGGCAGCCATCGCTGCTTCTGCTCCTCGGTGCCGTAGGCGTTGATGTAGTGGGCGACGATCGTGCTGTGGACGGAGGTGCCGAGGCTGGGCGCCAGCGCGCGGGTCTGCTCCTCGATCAACGCGGCCTCGAGGGCGAAGGTGCCACCACCGCCGCCGTACTCGGTGGGGATCGACGGGCACAGCAGCCCGAGTTCGCCGGCCTTCGTCCAGACCTCGCGGTCGATGTGCTGCTGGTCTCCCCAGCGCTGCTCGTTGGGCGCGCACTCCTTGGCGAGAAACGTGTGCGCGAGCTCGCGGAACGCCTCGACGTCGTCGTCGCTCCAGGTCGCTCGGGCCGGCCGGGTCGGTGTCGCGGTCATTGTCACCTCTGTCGTCGGTGACCGTGACAGTAGCACTGTCACGGTTGTGCGACCGGGGTGCCGAGCACGCGGACGGACTCAGGCTGAGCGCGCGGTGCGGTCCACGTCCGAGCGGGCAGCGCGCAGGAACGGCCCGACCTCGCCCAGCAACGCAGACGGCTGGTCGACCTGCGGGCAGTGGCCGCAGCCGGGCAGCACGACGGCGCCGCCCGGCCTGCCGATCCGGCGCAGAACCCGCGCCGGCGTGAGCAGGTCGCGGGCGCCGAACACCAGCAACACCGGCACCGGGGACTGCGCGACGTGCCGCGCAAGGTCGGCGCCGGGCAGTTCACGTACCAGCCGGCGACCGATCGGCACGATGGCGGCCACGCTGCCGCGCACCGCGTAGGGCAGGCCGAAACCCTGGCGCACGGACGGATCGAGGGCGGCGGGACGGGCGGCCGCGATGCGCCCGTAGGCCCAGCTGATGCCGAACTGCGCAGCCGCGTCGGGCACCGCGCGCAGCGCCGTCCGCAGGCCGAGTTCGGCCGGCCGGCTCATGGCGACGCGCCACAACCGCGGGACGCCGCGTAGGCCAGGCATGTCGATCAGCACCAACGCGTCGACGCGGTCGGGGTGTCTGGTCGCGAACGTCATCGCGGTGGCCGCGCCCATCGAGTTGCCGATGAGCGCCACCGGCTCGCGAACGCCTTCGGCGTCGAGCACCGCTGCGACGACCTCGGCGTACCCGGCCAGCAGCGGGCGCGGTGCCGGACGGGCGCTGCGCCCGAAGCCGGGCAGGTCGATCGCGATGACCCGGTGCTCGGCGGCCAGGGCCGGCACGACGCGGTTCCAGGTGGTCAGGTTGTCGCAGAATCCGTGCAGCAGCACCAGCGTGCCGCCCGGCGCGTCAGCCTCGCCGGTGACGACGTAGTGCACACCGTCGAGCGTCGCGGCGTGTTCCGGCCGGGGCGCGTCGTCGATCGGCCGCAGGGCTCGCATGACGCGCGTGTTACCCGCGTCACACTCAGAGCTAACTCGGCGGCGGTGGCAGCTTCTGCCCGACGGCGCCGCGCACCCGCTGCAGCGACAGGTCCCGGCCGAGCAGCTCCATGGACTCGAACAGCGGCGGCGACACGGTCCGGCCGGTCACCGCGACCCGTACGGGTCCGAACGCGTTGCGTGGCTTGACGCCGAGACCGTCGACCAGCGCGGACTTCAGCGCCTCCTCGACGGCAGGTCCCGTCCATTCGGTCAGGCCCTCGAGTGCCGGGACCGCGGCGCCGAGTATCTCCTGCCCGGCCGCACCCAGCTGCTTGGCCGCAGCCGCTTCCTCGATGCGGAACTCATCGTCGGGCACGAGCAGGAACGCGATCATCTCGAGCGCCTCGCCCAGCGTGTGCACCCGTTCCTGCACGAGGGGCGCGGCCGCCATGACGACGTCGGGCGCGCCGGTCAGGCCGCGGTCGAGGGCGAAGGCGGCGAGTCGGTCGGCGAAGTCCGCGGGTGCCAGCTGCCGGATGTGCGTGCCGTCGATCGCGTCCAGCTTCTTGGGGTCGAAGCGGGCCGGGTTGGCGTTCACGTCGGCGATGTCGAAGGCGTCGATCATCTCGCGCATGGAGAAGACGTCGTGATCGTCGGCGATCGACCAGCCCAGCAGGGCCAGATAGTTCAGCAACGCCTCGGGCAGGTAGCCCTGTTCGCGGTAGATGTTGAGCGACGCCTGCGGATCGCGCTTCGACAGCTTCTTGTTGCCCTCGCCCATCACGTACGGCAGGTGACCGAACTGCGGCACGTCCTGCGCGGCGCCGACGTCGATCAACGCGCGGTACAGCGCGATCTGCCGCGGTGTCGAGGACAGCAGGTCCTCGCCGCGCAGGACGTGCGTGATGCGCATCAGCGCGTCGTCGACCGGGTTGACCAGCGTGTACAGCGGATCGCCGTTGGCGCGCACGACGACGAAGTCCGGCACGTGCTCGGCGGCGAAGCTCACCTCGCCGCGGACGAGATCGCGCCAGTTGATGTCGGTGTCCGGCATGCGTAACCGCAACACCGGGCGGCGTCCGTCGGCCAGGTATGCGGCGCGCCGGTCGGCGGTCAGCTCGCGGTCGTAGTTGTCGTAGCCGAGCTTCGGATCGCGGCCGGCGGCACGGTGGCGTGCCTCGGTCTCCTCCGGCGTCGTGAACGACTCGTAGAGATGCCCTGCGGCGAGCAGCCGGCCGGCGACGTCGCGGTAGACGTCGCGGCGCTCGCTCTGCCGGTACGGCCCGTAGGGGCCGCCGATCTCCGGGCCTTCGTCCCAGTCCAGGCCGAGCCAGCGCAGCGCGTCGAGCAGCTGGTGGTAGGACTCCACCGAGTCGCGGGCGGCGTCGGTGTCCTCGATGCGGAAGACGAAGGTCCCGCCGACGTGCCGCGCCCAGGCCCAGTTGAACAGCGCGGTACGGACCAGGCCGACGTGTGGGTTGCCCGTCGGCGACGGGCAGAACCGGACCCGGACCTGTCCCGGAGTGCTCATCCGGCGCTCACCGAGTTGGTCAGCGTGCCGATGCCCTCGATCTCGACCGCGACGGTGTTTCCGGCGGCGAGCGGCCCGACACCGGCCGGCGTGCCGGTGAGCAACACGTCGCCCGGCAGCAGGGTCATGATCTGCGAGACGAACGAGATCTGCGCGGCGACGTCGTGGATCATCTGGCTGGTGCGGCCGTTCTGCTTGACGTCGCCGTCGACCCGGGTGACGACGCGCAGGTCCCTCGGATCGAGCACGGTCTCGACCCACGGGCCGAGCGGGCAGAACGAGTCGTATCCCTTGGCGCGGGTGAACTGGACGTCGGCGCGCTGTTGGTCGCGCGCCGTGACGTCGTTGGCGGCGGTGTAGCCGAACACGTGCCGCAACGCGTCCTCGGCGCGCACGTTGCGCGCCGGCGCACCGATCACCACCGCGAGCTCGCCCTCGTAGTCGACCTGCTCCGACGACGGTGGCAGCCGGATCGCGTCGCCGGTACCGATCACCGACGTCGACGGCTTGAGGAAGATCAGCGGCGTCGTCGGGGCTTCGCCACCCATCTCCTTGGCGTGGTCGGCATAGTTCTTACCGATCGCCACGACCTTGCTCGGCAGGAACGGCGACAGCAGCCGCACGTCGGGCAACGCCCACCGATCACCGGTGAACACCAGCGAGCCGAACGGGTGACCGTCGATCGCGGCAACGGTCAACGAGTCGGCGCCGGCATCGGCGGCACCTTCCACCGTCCCCCAGGCGACTGCCGACTCGCGGTTCGGGGATCCGGGATGGACGAAACGGGCGATGCGCACGTCCGCGACGTTACCGGGGCCGCCTCCTGCGGTGGCCGCGCCGCCGGGCGTGACTCCACGTCGGTCATAATCGGTGGCGTGAGCTCGCTGTCCGCCGTTCCGCTGCACAAGCGACGCCAGTTCGCCGCCACGCTCGGCCTGTTCGCGGTGTTGCTGATCGCGGTCGGCGCGGTGGCCGCCACGGGCGCCCACACCGCGGCGATGACGGCGTTCGTCGTCGTGGCCCTCGTGGCCGGCGCTGTCGTGGCCGTGTTGTCGTGGGGCGTCGCGCTGTCGATCCGCAACGACCGCGAGGCGGCGCACCTCGACGCGGCCATCGCGGACGCGGTTGCCGAGCACAGCGTGCCGGGCGGCGCCGCGGCAGGTGCGCTCGCCTGTGGGTGCGGGCACGAGCACGACCCGGAGGAGCTGCACGTGCAGGGCGATCCGTGCGCGCACGACGGCCACGGCGACCTGTGCAGCCGCACCTGCGACACCTGCGTGCTCGGCCGGCTGCGGTCGACGGCCACTGCCGAGACGGTGCCCGCGCGGCCCCGTCCACGACCGACGCGCTAGCCGCTGCCGCCCCGTCGAGCGGCGACCGTGCACCTGCTGCGCGACGACACGCCGCACATCACCTGCAGGCGGTGCACAGTCGGCGGCGTTCAGCTCTGCGCGAGCTCGGCCAGCCGGTCCAAGGAGGCGCGCAACGTGTCCGGGGTGGTTGCCCGAGCGCGCCGCAGCCGTGCCCGATCGGTCAGGCTCGTCCAGTCGTAGGTGTGCGTGACCCGCGTCCGGTGGGCATCCAGCGGCTCGAGTTCCCAACGCCACAGGTGGCCCGGTGGTTCGGCGCCCGGCTCGGACGGCCGCCAGGCGATCAACCTGCCCTCCGCGAACTCGACGACATGATTGACCCGTAGGGCGCCGTCGTGCGTGAGCACGGTTTCGAAGACGTCACCAACGCCGTGGACCCGCTGCCCGGGACGCGCCGACGCGAGATTGTCGTTGCCGTCCCACAGCGGCTGGCGCGCCGGGTCGGCGATGAGCTCGAACACGGTCGACGCGTCGGACGCGATCTCGCGGGTCGCCGTGGCGACGCGCGGCGGCTCGTCGGTCACGACGTCGGCAGGTCGGGTGTCGCAGTCTTCAGCAGGCCGAAACGCACCGCGTCGTGCAGCGCCAGCCAGGACGCCTCGATCACGTTGGCGTGCACCCCGACGGTGCTCCACTCACGTTCGTGATCACTGGTCTCGATGAGCACGCGGGTGACCGCGTCGGTGCCGGCACGGCCGGCCATGATGCGCACCTTGTAGTCGGTGAGCTCCATCTTCGCGAGCTGCGGGTACGCGTGCTCCAGCGCCTTGCGCAAAGCGCGGTCCAGCGCGTTGACCGGGCCGTTGCCCTCCTCGGTCGAGATGACCCGCCGGCCGCCGGCGCGCAGCTTGACCGTCGCCTCGCTCACCAGCGCGTCGTCCTCGCGGCGGTCGATGATGACGCGGTAGGACTCGACGTCGAACGGCGCGCTCGCCTGCACGCCGTCGAGCGTGTCCCGCAACAACAGTTCGAACGAGGCGTCCGCGGCCTCGTAGGACCAGCCGGCCGCCTCGCGTTCCTTGACGTGTTCGACGACGCTGCCGACGACGTCGGGCCGGCCGGTGACGTCGACGCCGAGCTCGGCGGACTTCAGCTCGACCGACGCGCGGCCGGCCATCTCGGTGACGAGGATGCGCTGGTCGTTGCCCACGATCTGCGGGTCCAGATGGTTGTACAGCTCGGGGTCGACCTTGATCGCGCTGGCGTGCAGGCCGGCCTTGTGCGCGAACGCAGCGGCGCCGACGTAGGGCGCGTGCGTGTCCGGCGCGAGGTTGGCGATCTCCGCGATGGCGTGCGCGACGCGCACCATCTCGGTGAGGCAGCCATCGGGCAGCACGTCGCGACCCATCTTGGTGACCAGGCCGCCGAGCACGCTGAAGATGTTCGCGTTGCCGGCGCGTTCGCCGTAGCCGTTCGCGGTGCCCTGGACGTGCGTCGCGCCGGCATCCACCGCAGCAAGCGTGTTGGCGACTGCGCAGCCGGTGTCGTCCTGGGTGTGAATCCCCAGCCTGATGCCGGAACGCTGCACGACATCGGACACCACGTCGTGCACGGCCATCGGCAGCATGCCGCCGTTGGTGTCGCACAGCACGCCGACGTCGGCGCCGGCGGCGGCCGCCGCGTCGAGGACGCGGATGCCGTAGTCGTGGTCGTAGCGGTAACCGTCGAAGAAGTGCTCGCAGTCGACGAACACCCGCCTGCCGTGCTCACGCAGGAAAGCGACGGTCTCGTGCACCATCGCGAGGTTCTCCTCGGGCGTCGTGCGGAGCGCGCGCTCGACGTGGCGCAGATCCGACTTCGCGACCAGCGTGACGACCGACGCCTGCGCGTCGAGCAACGCGCGGACCTGCGGGTCGTCTGCCACCCGGACACCGGCCTTCCGGGTGGCGCCGAACGCGACGAGGGTGGCGTGCCGCATCGTCAGCTCACCGGCCGCCGCCCGCGCGAAGAACTCGGTGTCCTTCGGCAACGCGCCCGGCCAGCCGCCCTCGACGAACCCGACGCCGACCTGGTCGAGCAACCGCGCAACGGCGAGCTTGTCGGCGACGGAGTAGCTGATGCCCTCGCGCTGCGCACCGTCGCGCAGCGTGGTGTCGAAGACGTGGAAGTCGTCTGTCTGCATCGTGATCGGGTCCCTTGCGGCGCTGACCAAACAAAAAACCCCCTGCCGGATGGCAGAGGGTCGGCGCGGCGGTAGGTGGCTACCGTCGCGCCGTCTCGATAATGCTCGCGTTGTGCTGCACGCAGGCAGTGTGCCACAGCGCCGTCGCGCCGGGCCAGGTCACGTGACCCGGCGACGAGTGGCGTCAGCCCGCGGCGGCCTTCGCGAGGCGCTCGCCGATCTCGGTGGTCGAACCCGGGGCCGCGGCGTCGCGGCTGGCGAGGTCGTCGGCTACCGCAGCCTCCACGCGACGCGCCGCGTCGTGGTTGCCGAGATGGGCGAGCAGCATCGACACCGAGAGCACCGCTGCCGTGGGGTCGGCCTTGCCCTGCCCTGCAATGTCCGGCGCGGACCCGTGCACCGGCTCGAACATCGACGGGTTGGTGTGGCTGACGTCGAGGTTGCCGCTGGCGGCCAGGCCGATGCCGCCCGCGACGGCCGCGGCGAGGTCGGTGAGGATGTCGCCGAACAGGTTGTCGGTGACGATGACGTCGTAGCGGCCCGGGTCGGTCACGAGGTAGATCGTCGCGGCGTCGACGTGGTTGTACGCGACGGTGACGTCCGCGAACTCGGCGGCGACGGCCTGCACCGTGCGCCACCACAGGTCACCGGCGTTGGTCAGCACGTTGTTCTTGTGCACCAGGGTCAGGTGTTTGCGCGGCCGCGCCTGCGCCCTGCCGAACGCGTCGCGCACGACCCGCTCCACCCCGTACGCGGTGTTGACCGACACCTCGGTGGCGATCTCCTGCGGCGTGCCCTTACGCAGCACTCCCCCGTTGCCGGCGTACGGGCCCTCGGTGCCCTCGCGCACGACGACGAAGTCGATGGCCGGCGTCCCGGCCAACGGGGTCTGCACGCCCGGGTACAGCTTCGCGGGCCGCAGGTTGACGTGGTGGTCGAGCGCGAAACGCAGTTTCAGCAGCAGGCCGCGCTCCAGGACGCCGGACGGGACGTTCGGGTCGCCGACGGCGCCGAGCAGGATCGCGTCGTGCCCGCGGATCTCCTCGAGCACCGAATCGGGCAGCACCTCGCCGGTGCGGTGCCACCGCGCGGCGCCGAGGTCGTAGTGCGTGGGATCGACATCGGCGTCCACTGCCTGCAGCACGCGCAGTGCCTGCTCGGTGACCTCGATGCCGATGCCGTCGCCGGGGATGACCGCAAGCCTCATGCGTCGACCCTATCGACGGCGGGCTGACACGATGACGCCATGCCCGCCGACTCCCTGCCCCGGATGCTTGCCCGCACGATGAACTTCCGGCTCGGCCTGCCCCGCGCCTTCACCGTCAGCCCGGACGGCGCGCGGGTGGTGTTCATCCGCTCGCGCAGCGGCACCGCCCGGCAGGACGCGCTGTGGGTGCTGGACACCCGCACCGGCGCCGAGCGGTTGATCGCCGACCCGGTCACGTTGCTGGCCGCGGACGAGCAGCTGACGGCCGAGGAGCTCGCGCGGCGCCAGCGCCTGCGCGTCACCGGCGCGGGGGTCGTCGCCTACGACACCGACGACGACGTGACCCGCGTGGTCTTCGCGCTGTCGTCGCAGCTGTTCGTCGCGGACATCGACGGCACGGACGGCGGCCCGCGCGCGGTGCCGACGCCCGGCTCGGTGATCGACCCGCAGCTCGACCCGACCGGGCGGCGGGTGGCCTACGCCGACGGGCACCGGTTGCACGTCGTCGAGCTCCACTCCGGGGCCGATCGGGTCGTGGCCGCGCCTGCCGACGACGAGCCGGACGAGGTCGTCTGGGGGCTCGCCGAGTTCATCGCCGGCGAGGAGCTCGACCGCGGCCACGGCTTCTGGTGGTCACCGGACGGCACGAAGCTGCTTGTCGAGCGCTACGACGACTCGCCCGTCGCGATGTGGCACATCAGCGACCCGGCCCACCCGGAGCAGCCGCCCACGGCGGTGCGCTACCCGCAGGCCGGCACCGCCAACGCGATCGTCGGGCTGGCCGTGCTCGACCTCGAGGGGCGGCGGGTCGACGTCGACTGGCGCTCGGACCAGGCTGTCGACGGCGCTGACGGCACTGACGGTGTGGTGCTCGAGTACCTGGCGCACGTGGAGTGGTCCGGCCCGCGACCGGTGCTCACCCTGCTGACCCGCGACCAGCGGCGGCTGGAGTACCGCGAGCTGGATGTCGAGACCGGCCGCACCACCCTGCTGCGGGCCGTCACCGACGACGCCTACGTGGAGCTGCTGCCCGGCACGCCCCGGCGCCTGCCGGACGGCCGGCTGCTGCACAGCGTGGACGTCGGCGACGAACGCCGACTGTGGCTCGACGACGCACCGTTCACCCCGCCGGACCTGCTCGTCGCCGAGGTGGTAGCGGTCGACGACACCGCGGTGATCGCCACGGTGGTACCCCGGCTGGCCTCGGTGGCGCTCGCCCGGCTCGGCTTCGACGGCGGCGTCGAGTTGCTCAGCAACCCGGCCGGCGTGGCGGCGGGCGCCTTCGGCGGCGGCACGCTGGTCGTCGCGCAGCGCACGGCCGACGACGTCGCCGCGGCGACCACCGTCCGGACCAACGGGACCGAGATCCCCGTCGCCGACGTGGCCGAGCTGCCGCCCGTCACGCCCCGGGTGCGGACCAGCACCGTCGGCGCGAACGGCCTCCCGACGACGGTGCTCTTCCCGTCGGACCACGTGCCGGGCGGACGCCGGCTGCCCGTGCTGCTGTGCCCGTACGGCGGACCCCACGGGCAGATGGTGGTCAACTCCGCCCGCGCGTACCTCACCGACCAATGGTTCGCCGACCAGGGTTTCGCCGTCGTCGTCACCGACGGGCGCGGGACGCCCGGGCGCGGGCCCGCGGTCGAACGACAGGCGAAGAACGACCGCGCCGGCACCGCGGACGACCAGGCCGAGGCCGTGCGCGCCGTCGCCGAGCTGTATCCGGACGACCTCGACCTCACCCGTGTCGCGGTCCGCGGCTGGTCGTTCGGCGGGTACCTCGCCGCGCTGTGCGTGTTGCGGCACCCGGACGTGTTCGCCGCCGCGATCGCCGGCGCGCCCACCACGGACGAGCGGCTCTACGACACCTGCTACAGCGAGCGCTACCTCGGCGACCCGCGCACCGACGCCGATGTCTACGACGCCAACAGCCTGCTACCGCTGGCCGCCGACCTGCGGCGCCCGCTGATGATCATCCATGGGCTGGCCGACGACAACGTCTTCGTGGCCCACTCGCTGCGCCTGTCCAGTGCCCTGCTGGCCGCCGGCCGACCGCACGAGTACCTGCCGTTGACCGGTGTCACCCATTTGGCGTCGGACGAGGTGGTCGCGGAGAACCTGCTGCTGCTCCAGCTCGACTTCCTGCGCCGTGCGCTCGATGTGCCGGGTCAGCGCGCGGCGGTTCCTTCGGTGTAGTCGTCGTCGGACGACACCCACGACATCAGCCCGCGCAGCTTGCGGCCGGTGTCCTCGATCGGGTGTTGCTCGCCCTGCTCGCGCAGTCGCGTGAATTCCGGCGCGCCCGCGTCCTGATCGGCGATGAACCGCGCGGCGAAGGTGCCGTCCTGGATATCGGTCAGCACCGCCTTCATCGTCTCCTTCACCCGCGCGTCGATGACCCGCGGTCCGGATACGTAGTCGCCGTATTCGGCGGTGTCCGAGATCGACCACCGCTGCTTGGCGATGCCGCCCTCGTACATCAGGTCGACGATGAGCTTGAGCTCGTGCAGGCACTCGAAGTAAGCGATCTCCGGCGCGTACCCGGCCTCGGTGAGCACCTCGAACCCGTTCTGCACGAGCGCGGACATGCCGCCGCACAGCACGGCCTGCTCGCCGAACAGATCGGTCTCGGTCTCCTCGGTGAAGGTCGTCTTGATCGCGCCCGCGCGGGTGCCACCGATCGCCTTGGCGTAGGACAGCGCGAGGTCGAGCGCGTCGCCGCTGGCGTCCTGCTCGACGGCGACGAGCACCGGCACGCCCTTGCCGTCCACGAACTGCCGGCGCACCAGGTGTCCGGGGCCCTTCGGAGCCACCATCGCGACGTCGACGTTGGCCGGCGGCTTGATGTAGCCGAAGCGGATGTTGAAGCCGTGGCCGAAGAAGATCGCGTCGCCGTCGCGCAGGTGCGGCTCGATGGAATCCGTGTACAGCTTGCGCTGCGCGGGGTCGGGCGCCAGCACCATGATCAGGTCTGCCTCGTCCGACGCCACGTCGGGCGTGACGACCCGCAGGCCCTCCTCCTCCGCCTTGGCCCGGCTGCGCGAGCCCTCGAGCAGGCCGACGCGCACGTCGACGCCGGAGTCGCGCAGCGACAGGGCGTGCGCGTGGCCCTGGCTGCCGAAGCCGAGCACCGCGACCTTGCGCCCCTGCACGATCGACAGGTCGGCGTCGTCGTCGTAGAACATCTCCACTGCCATCGTTACGTCAGTCCTCTTCGCGTAGTGAATGTGACGGGTCTTGTCGGTTCGATCGGGTGTGCGTCATGCGCTGCGCTCGACCGCGCGCAACGCCGCCTGGGTCATCGAGCGCGGTCCGCGGCCCAGCGCGACCATGCCGGATTGCACCATCTCGCGGATCCCGTAGGGCTCGAGCATCTGCAACAGCGCGTTCAGCTTGTCAGGGCGGCCGGTCAGCTCGACGGTCAGCGCCTCCGGGCCGACGTCGGCGACCTTGGCGTTGAAGAGGTCGACGATCTGCAGCACGTCGCGCCGGGTGCTCTCGTCGGCACGCACCTTGACCAGCAGCAACTCGCGCTGGACGGCCTGCTTCTCCTCGAGTTCCACGATCTTGAGCACATTGATGAGCTTGTTCAGCTGCTTGGTGACCTGCTCCAGGACCGTGCCCTCGACGCTCACCAGGATGGTGATACGCGAGATGTCCGGGTGCTCGGTCGGGCCGACCGCCAGTGACTCGATGTTGAAGCCGCGCCGGGCGAACAGCCCAGCCACCCGAGTGAGCACACCCGGCTTGTTCTCCACGAGCACGGACAGCGTGTGCGTGGTCATGACGTGCCTCCATCCGGGCCGTTGAGCATGAAATCGACGAGCGCCCGGCAGTGCACGTCGGTGGTGTCCACCAGCGGCACCGACGCGTCGCCGTCGCGCACCAGCAGGCCGAGTTCGGTGCACGCCAGCAGGACGTACTCCGCCCCCTCGGCCACGATTTTGTCGATGCCCGCCAGGTAGTCGACACGCGCCTGCTCCGAGATCACGCCGCGGGCCAGCTCGGTGTAGATGATCTCGTGCTGGCGCTGCTGCTCCTCGGCGCCGGGCGTGACGACCTCGATGCCGTCGCGGCCGAGCCGGTCGGGGAACATCGAGCTGGTCATCGTGAACTGCGTGCCCAGCAGGCCGACCCGGCGCGCACCTGCCACCGCCCGCGCCGTGAGGTCGATCAGGTCGATGAACGGTACGTCGCCGATCGCTGCGCGCACGTCGTCGGCCACGAGGTGCGTCGTGTTCGCGGCGAGCGCGATCCCCGCACACCCCGCATCGACGAGGCGCCGCGCGGCGTCGCAGAGCACGCGCGACACGCCTGCCCAGTCGCCGTCGTGCTGCATCCGCGCGAAGTCGCCGAACTCCACCGACCACAGCGTCACCGGCGCGCTGTACTGCGCGCCGGCGGCCGTCGCGACGCCCTCGTTGAGCTTGCGGTAGTAGTGCTCGCTCGACGTCCAGCTGGTGCCGCCCACCAACCCCACGCGGTACGACGGCGCGCCGGACGCCTGATCCGCTTCGCGAGCGGCGCTCATTCGACGCCGTCCCAGTCGGGCCGGATGTCACGCGCAGCCTGGATCTCGTCGTTGCTCGCGCCCGCGGCGACCATCGGCCACACCATGGCGTCCTTGCCGACCGTGAAGTCGACGACCACCGGGACGTCGTCGATGGCCATCGCCTTCTCGATGGTCGCGTCGACGTCGGCCTTCGTCTCACATCGCAGGCCGGCGCAGCCCAGCGCGTCTGCGAGCTTCACGAAATCAGGGATGCGGTGCTTGACGTCGGAGGTGTGCGTGCCGAGCTCGGTCTGGCTGTACCGCTCGTCGTAGAACAGCGTCTGCCACTGCCGCACCATGCCGAGGTTGCCGTTGTTGATGACCGCGACCTTGATCGGGATGTTCTCGATCGCGCAGGTCGCGAGTTCCTGGTTCGTCATCTGGAAGCAGCCGTCGCCGTCGATGGCCCAGACCAGCTTGTCCGGGCAACCCACCTTCGCGCCCATCGCCGCGGGCACCGAGTACCCCATCGTGCCGGCACCGCCGGAGTTCAGCCACGTGTACGGGTGCTCGTAACGGATGAACTGCGCCGCCCACATCTGGTGCTGCCCGACACCCGCGCTGTAGATCGTCTCCGGCCCGGCGATCTGTCCCAGGCGTTCGATGACGTACTGTGGGGAGAGCGCACCGTCGGCCGGCTCGTCGTAGCCGAGCGGATACGTCTCGCGGAAGTGATCGAGCTGGCGCCACCAACCGGTGAGGTCGGCGCGGTTGTCCGCGGCGTACTCGGCCTCGAGCGCGGGCGCGAGATCGCGCAGCACGTCGCGCACGTCACCGACGATGGGGATGTCGGCGACACGGTTCTTGCCGATCTCGGCAGGATCGATGTCGGCGTGGATCACCGCGGCGTGCGGCGCGAAGCTGTCCAGCCGGCCGGTCACGCGGTCGTCGAAGCGGGTGCCGAGCGCGATCAGCAGATCGGCCTTCTGCAACGCGGTGACCGCGGAGACCGAGCCGTGCATGCCGGGCATGCCGAGGTGCTGGCGGTGGCTGTCCGGGAACGCGCCGCGCGCCATCAGCGTGGTGACGACCGGGATGCCGGTGAGTTCGGCGATCCGGTGCAGCTCCTGGGTCGCGCGGCCCTTCAGCACGCCGCCGCCGACGTAGAGCACCGGGCGCCGCGCCGTCGCGATCAGCTTGGCCGCCTCGCGGATCTGCTTGCCGTGCGGGCGACTGACCGGCCGGTAGCCGGGCAGGTCCAGCTTGGGCGGCCAGGCAAAGGTCGTGGTGTCCTGCAGGACGTCCTTCGGCAGATCGACCAGCACCGGGCCCGGACGACCCGTGGCGGCCAGGTGGAACGCCTCGGCGATGACGCGCGGGATGTCCACTGCCTCCTGCACCAGGAAGTTGTGCTTCGTGATGGGCAGGGTGATGCCGGAGATGTCGGCTTCCTGGAAGGCGTCGGTGCCGATGAAGGACCGGCCGACCTGGCCGGTGATCGCCACGACCGGCACCGAGTCCATGTAGGCGTCCGCGATGGGCGTGACCAGGTTCGTCGCGCCGGGACCGGACGTCGCCATGCACACGCCGACCCGCCCGGTGGCCTGCGCGTATCCCTCTGCGGCGTGCCCCGCGCCCTGCTCGTGCCGCACGAGGATGTGCCGCACGGTCCGCGAGTCGTAGAGCGGGTCGTACGCCGGCAGGATCGCGCCTCCCGGAATGCCGAAGACGACGTCGGCGCCGACGTGCTCGAGCGAGCGCACGAGCGACTGCGCCCCGGTCAACGATCCGGGCGGACTCGCTGCGCCGCCGGTCTCACCGGTGATGTCCGAAGTCATGCCGATCAGCTCTCTTCGTGTGGCGGGTCATGCAGGTCGGGGCAACAAAAAACCCCCCGTGCCGATGCACGAAGGGTTGGCGCGCCGCGAGGGCCGGAACGGAACCTACGCGGCGCGCTCGATAACGAGTACGAGGAAGCGCACGTTGCGAACAGTAACGCCTGGCGCGTCGTACGGACAAGGCGGCACGGCCGATAGCCGGGAACGCACTCCGCAAATTGTGCACGCACAGTGATATCTGCTACACGCCCGGGTATAGCTCTGTCGAGCATTCGTGGGGTGGGGCCTTCCGAAAGCTCAAGGTTTCTCGACATTCGGCCGCCTGCATAGGTGGTTGTTCGTCCTGCGCGTTTGGCAACACACAGTAGCCACATCCACGGGGGTGGATGCCCAACATCGACACCCTCGAACGGACTGGCCATGAGCTCACATCTCCCCACCTCGTTGTCCACCGCAGCGGCACGCACCCGTCGAGCCGGCCTGATCACCGTGCTTCTTGCGTTGCTCGTCGGCCTGGTCGGCGCACAGCTCATCGGCAGCCAGGCAGCGTCTGCGCGGGTCGCCACGCACGGGCGCACCAGCTACGAGTCCCACGTCGCATCAGGCGTCTTTCGCATGATCAACGCCGAGCGCCGCGCCCACCACCTGAAGCCTCTTTCGTCGCGGCGGCGCCTGCAGGTGTCGGCTCGCCGCCACAACGTCACGATGTCGCAGTTCAACGTGATGTCTCACCAACTTCCGCGCGAAGCAGCCCCCGGGACGCGCATGCGTCAAGCGGGCTACAAGTGGAGGTGGGCGGGGGAAAACATCGCGTGGAATTCGGAGATGGACGCGAGAGGTGTCAACTTGCTCGAGACTCTCATGTACAACGAGAAGCCCCCGAACAACGGACACCGCCTCAACATCTTGAGCCCGCACTATCGCAACGTGGGCGTGGATGTGTACATCGACCGGACCCACCACAAGGTGTGGCTGACGACCGACTTCGGCGCGCACTGACCCGACCTGCGGGCGGCAGCCGGAAACCCGGCCGCAGCAACGGTCAGTCGCAGACAGCTCCATTGGCCGCCGAGCCGACCAGCTTGGCGTACTTGCGGAGCACTCCGAAGTCGAACTGCGCGTCGGCGGGCTTCCATTCGGCCCGCCGGCGCGTCAGTTCGTCCTCGTCGACGTGCAGATCGAGCGTGCGGGTAGTCATGTCCAACCGGATCGGATCCCCGTCGTGGACGAACGCGATGGGCCCGCCCGCGGCCGCCTCCGGCGCCACGTGCCCGATGCACAGTCCGGTGGTCCCGCCGGAGAAGCGGCCGTCGGTCAGCAAGAGCACATCCTTGCCCAACCCGGCACCCTTGATCGCGCCGGTGATCGCGAGCATCTCGCGCATGCCCGGGCCGCCCTTCGGCCCCTCCCAGCGGATCACGACGACGTCGCCCGGGCGCAGCTCACCCGTGGCGAGCGCGTCCATGGCCTGCTGCTCGCGGTCGAACACCCGCGCCGTGCCCTCGAACACCTCCGCGTCGAAACCCGCGCTCTTGACGACGGCACCCTCCGGCGCGAGCGAACCCCGCAGAATGGCCAGACCACCGGTGCGGTGGATGGGCTCGCCGACGGACCGGATGATGTGGCCGTCCGGGTCGGGCGGCGCGATGTCGGCCAGGTTCTGCGCCACCGTCTTGCCGGTGACGGTCAGGCAGTCGCCGTGCAGCAGGCCGGCGTCGAGCAACGCCTTCATCACCACCGGCACGCCGCCGATGCGGTCGATGTCGGTCATCACGTACTCACCGAACGGCTTGACGTCGGCCAGGTGCGGCGTGCGGTCGCCGATGCGGTTGAAGTCGTCCAGTGTGAGTTCGACCTTCGCCTCGCGGGCGATGGCGAGCAGGTGCAGCACCGCGTTGGTCGAACCGCCCAGCGCCATCACCACCGTGATCGCGTTCTCGAAGGCGTCCTTGGTCAGGATGGTGCGGGCGGTGATCCCGGCGTCGACGAGCTGCACCGCGGCCTCGCCCGAACGCTCGGCGTAGTGATCGCGCCGTGCGTCCGGCGCCGGCGGCGCGGCGCTGCCGGGCAACGACATACCGAGCGCCTCGGCGGCACTGGCCATCGTGTTCGCCGTGTACATGCCGCCGCACGCGCCCTCGCCCGGGCAGATCGCCCGCTCGACGGCGTCGACCTCGTCGCGGCTGATCCGCCCCGCCAGGCACGCGCCCACCGCCTCGAAGGCATCGATGATCGTCACGGTGCGGTCGCCGAGCTTGCCGGGCAGCGTCGATCCCGCGTAGAGGAACACTGCCGCGACGTCGAGCCGGGCGGCGGCCATCAGCATGCCGGGCAGCGACTTGTCGCAGCCGGCGAGCAACACCCCGCCGTCGAGCTGTTCGGCGCGGAACACGGTCTCGACCGAGTCGGCGATGATCTCGCGGGACACAAGTGAGTAGTGCATGCCGCTGTGGCCCATGGAGATGCCGTCGGACACCGAGATCGTGCCGAACTCCATCGGGAAGCCGTCGGCGCTTCTGACGCCGACCTTCGCCTGCTTGGCGAGCCGGGCCAACGACAGGTTGCACGGCGTGATCTCGTTCCACGACGACGCGACCCCGATCTGCGGCTTGCGCCAGTCGTCGTCGTCCATGCCGACGGCGCGCAGCATGCCGCGTGCGGCCGCACGTTCCACACCGTCGGTGACGATGTGGCTGTGCGGCTTGCGGTGCGTTCGCGGGTTGCCGGTTGTGTTCTCGGCGGTCTCGGCGTTGCCTTCCTGCGTGCTCACCCGGACGACACTAACCGGTGCCGTGCGGACCGGTACCGTTCCGTCGTGGCCGATTCGACGACGCCGACGCAGGTGTTCCGATTGCCGCGAATCACGTTCCTCGTCGTCCTGTTCCTGCTCGTCGGCGCCTTTCCCCTCGCGCTGACCACGAGCGGTGGCGAGGGAGCCCCGGCGCAGGTCGGCCTCCAGACGTTGATCTTCCTCGTGCCGGTGCTCGCCGCCGTCTACGTCGCGCGGACGGCGACGGTCGTCGACGCCGCCGGCATCTCCGTCCGGGCGGCGTTCGGGTCGCGTGCGCTGCCGTGGGCGCAGGTGCGCGGCCTGTCCGTCACCGGCCGCAACGTCTACGCGGTGCAGTCGGACGGGTCGGTGCGGCTGCCGTGCGTCCGGGTGAACGATCTCGCCGCACTCGCCCGGGCGAGCGGCGGACGGCTACCGGCGATCGCGCAGCCGACGCCGAAGTACGCGCCGCAGCGTCGCCGCCGCTGAGGTCGGTACCCGACGGCTGACTGCAGCACCGCGACCTGGCGCCGGGCCCGCGACTTGGCACCGGCCCCGCGCGACGCGCGGCCCGTCACTGCCGCGCTGCGCCGGTAACAAGTGCCGACGCAGCTGCTCGCCGTCAGCGCTTCAGTACCCGTGCTCGACCCGGTTGTGCAGCTGCTCGCCGGCATGCAGGCGCAGGAGCTGCTCGCGCACCAGCCGGTAGGCCCGCTGCTCCCAGCCGCGCGTGCCGCCGCCGACGTGCGGCGTGAGCAGCAGGTTCGGCGCCCCCCACAGCGGGTGCTCGGGCGGCAACGGCTCGGGATCGGTGACGTCCAGGAACGCCCGCAGCCGCTCGGCACGAAGCTCGTCGAGCAATGCGTCGGTGTCCACAAGCTGACCGCGCGCGATGTTGACCAGCAGCGCGCCGTCCGGCATCGCAGCGAGGAACCGCGCGTCGACGATCCCGTGCGTCTGCGGGGTGTGCGGCGCGGCGAGTGCAACGACGTCGTGCTGCGGCAGCAGGTCGAGCAGCTCGTCGAAGCCGTGCACACCGTCGCGGGCGGTGCGGGCCACCATCGTCGTGCTCGCGTCGAGCACGCGCGCCACTGCGGCGATGCGCCGGCCGATGTCACCGGCGCCGACGACAAGTACTGCGCGACCGGCCAGGCTGTCGGTCTGCGCCGCGTGCGAACGATCCCACTGGTGCTCGCGCTGCGCGGCGGCGTAACCGGGCACCCCGCGCAGCACGGCGAGCATGCCGGCGACAGCCAGCTCCGCAGTCGTGGCGCCGTGGATGCCGCGGCCGTTGCACAGCACGACACCGTCGGGCAGCACCTTCAACCACGGCTCCACGCCGGCCGACACCAGCTGCAGGACCTCGAGTTCAGCCAGGTGCTCGAACGTCTCCCGTGGCGGGGGCGGCGCGTCGTACCTGCCGACGAACATCCGGATGTGCTCCGCGCCCGCGGGTCGCTCGCCCGTGCCGTCCCAGACGAGCACCTCGACGTCGTCGGGCAGGTCGCCGAGCAGGGCGACGGTGTCGGGGGTCGGCACGCTGACGGTGAACACGCGTCCGACGTTACGGCCAGGCAGCCCGCCCGGACGAGGTCAGCCCCGCGGCAGCGTCACGAAGGTGTAGCCGCGCCGGAGCAGGGCAGGAATGACCGTGCGCAGCGCGCGGTAGGTCTCGGCGCGGTCCCCACCGCCGTCGTGACACAGGATGATCTGGTGCGGCCGCGCCCGGAGCATCGTGTGCTCGATGGCAGCGGCGCCGGGCCGTGCCCAGTCACGCGGGTCGACACTCCAACCGAGTGGCATCATCCGCGCCCGCGCGAGCTCGGCGTAGACGGCGCTCCCCCACGCCCCGCCCGGGTTGCGGAACTGGTTCGGCGTGTAGCCGGTGGCTGCGTGGATGGCGTCCTGCGTGCGCGTGATCTCGGCACGGATGTGCGCGGGCGAGCCGAACGCGAGCCGTTCGTCGTGTGTCCAGGTGTGGTTGGCGATGACGTGCCCGTGATCGCGCACGTCCTTGGCGAGATCGCGGTTCGACCGCACCTGCCGGCCGATCATGCAGAAGGTCGCCGGTATCCGGTACTTCGCGAGCAGCGCGAGGTACTTCGGGGTCCACTCGGGGCTGGGGCCGTCGTCGATGGTCAGCATGATCGCGGTGCGGGCGAAGTGCGCCTGCCGGTCGCGATGCACGAAGTCGGCGAGGGTGTCGATCGGGTGATGCCAGGGGCGTGCCCACGCGGGTGTCGGCGCGCGGGTCGCATCGACGACCGCGATGTGGCCCGCCGGATCAGCAGCCGCGTTGAGTGAACGCCCTGCGACGCTGCGCCGCGAGGTACGGGCGGCCGCCGATCCGGTCGTCGTGCCCAGGTCGGCGAGGGTCGCCGCTGTTGCCGTGAATGCGGTCGCGCCGGCGAGGCGCAGCACCCGCCGTCGCGTCGGTCCGTCAGTCATGTCGTCCCCCCTGTCGAGCAGGAGTGTGCCGGGCGATGGGCGTCGCGGCGCGAACGACCCGCCGACGACTTCTCCACAGGTGCGCGAGGCAGACTGGTGGCCATGCGTCGCACCCGCCTGACCGCCGTGCTCGCGGGCGGCGCGTTCGTGCTGGCAGCGTGCGGCTCGGGTTCCGGCGCCTCGGCGCCGACCTGGGAGCCCAGCCCGGGGTTCGGCTCCAACGGCGAGGGTCCCGGCGTGCAGATCACACCGATCGTGCCCGTCCCCTCGCTCAGCCCGCAGGGCGGCGGTACGCCCGCCCCGGGCGCGTCCGGCTCGACCCGGCCCAGCACGTCCTCGACCGCCGACCCGGACGTGGTGGCGACCAAGCTGACCACCCCGACGGCGGTGGCGATCCTGCCCGACAACAGCGCGCTGGTCGGCGAACGCACCACCGGCCGGATCGTGCGGGTGCAGCCACGCCCCGATCAGCCGGTGCCCACGGTGCGCGTCCTGCCCGGGCTGAGCACGGCCGGCGGCGGGGGGCTGCTCGACCTCGCGCTCTCGCCCAGCTACGGCGAGGACAACCTCATCTACGCCTACATCACCACGCCGAAGGACAACCGGGTCGTCGACTTCACCCTGCACGGTCCGGTCACCCCGGTGTTGACCGGCATCCCGAAGGGCCGGTCGGACAACACCGGTCGGATCGCCTTCGGCGCCGACGGCAACCTCTACGTCGGCACCGGCGATGCCGGGGTGGCCGGGCACGCGTCGGACGGCCGCAGCCTGGCGGGCAAGGTGCTGCGGGTGACCGACATCGGCCGTCCCGCCGCCGGCAACCCGAATGGCGCGTCGCCCATCTGGACGAGCGGCCACCGCGTCGTGAACGGTCTGTGCGCGGTGGCACAGACCAACGGCGTACTCGAGGTCGAGACCGGCGCTGCGGGGCGCCCGGACGCGGTCAACGGGCTCGTGGGCGGCGCCAACTACGGGTGGCCGCACGGCACGGGTGCGGTCCACGCGGCGGCCGCGGCGCTGCCTGCCCAGGACCGCGCACCCGGTGGCTGCGCGGTCGCGGACTCGACGCTGTGGGTCACCTCACTGAACGGCACGGCGTTGCTCGCCGCACAACTGTCCGGCGGCGCTGTGACGCAGACCGTCGGCAAGTTCACCGAGCAGCTGCGCGGCAAGTACGGCCGGCTGCTGACGGTGGTCGCGGCGGCCGACGGCGCGCTCTGGCTGACGACGTCGAATCGCGACGGGCACGGCAGGCCGGTCGCTGCTGACGAGCGGGTGATCCGCTACGTCCCGAGCTCGTCGACCGCGGGCCGCAACCCGGCGTGACGCTCAGTCCTCCTGCTCACGTACGGCCTGCCGGATCTGGTTGATGTTGTCGCGCAGCGCGTCGGACACCAGCTCGTCGGTCCGCGGGTCGGCGAGGATCTCCAGGATGACCCGCAACGTCGTCTCGCTCACGGCGTCCAGCAGCCGGTCGTGGAAGGGGAGGAGGTTCACTGCGCCGGCGGTCGGATCCTGCTTGATCTTCTCCGCGACCATCCGCTTGAGCTCCTCGCGATTCTCCTCCAGCGCCGCCGCGAGGTTGCGCGTGTAGTTACCGGTGCGCAGCACGTCCGCGACCTCTTCGAGCACCGCGATCGTGATCGGCTTCTTCACCGATTCGACCACCCGGTCCGACGTCCGGTTGATGAACCGCACGACGAACGGTTCGCGGATGCCGCGGCGGATCAGCCAGCGGCCGAGGACCGCGGCCAGCACCGCGAGCACGATCAGGCCGAGCACCGCCCACCCTGTCCAGAACAGGGCACCGTGCCCGGCGGCCTCGTGCATGGCCCCGATCAGCCTCGGCCGTCGCCGGGCAGCTCGGCGAACAGTGGCGCGGCGGCGTCCTTCGCCGACACCTGGGCCGGGTCGGCCGGGTCGGGCTCGATCGGCC
Source organism: uncultured Jatrophihabitans sp. (assembly GCF_964246335.1). Classification (GTDB taxonomy): domain Bacteria; phylum Actinomycetota; class Actinomycetes; order Mycobacteriales; family Jatrophihabitantaceae; genus Jatrophihabitans. Next base: position 34,564 of record NZ_CAXTQF010000003.1, read on the forward strand.
AGCCGATCGCCAGGGCCGGGTCCAGCGGGTTGACGGCGACACCGGCCATGCCCGGCCGCCACTCGTCGTCGAAGCAGTAGAGGTACTGGCAGCCGCCGGGATCACCGTCGCCGGTGGCCTGGAACCCGTTGCACACCCCCGGGGGGACGAGCACCAGCACGCCGGGTTCGAGGGCCACGGTCTCCACCGCACCGAAGGTCGGCGAGTCGCGCCGCGCGTCGACGTAGGCCCCGAGTGCGGTGCCCCATGCGACGCCGACGAGTTTGGTCATCGCCTCGCCGTGCAGTCCGCGAAGTCCACCACGGTGCGTCCAGGTCATGTTGACCTGCGCCCACCGGTCGGGCACCGGCAACCCGAGCTCGGCGAAGCCGCTGGTGCGGAAGAACTCCCGCACGGTCCCCCGCTCGTCGGTGACAGCCTTGGCGTGGATGCGCCAGAGGCCGTCGATGGCCGACGCGACGACGCGCATGTCGGCGATCTCGACCGGCATCAGTGAGTGCCCTCGGCGAACTCGCGTGCCGCGCGGCGCAGGTAGGTGGCGTAGCTCGACTTGCCCATCTGATCCGCGCACTCGAGCGCCGCCTCGGCGGTGATGAACCCGCGGCGCATCGCGATCTCCTCGAGGCAGGCGATGGTCAGCGCCTGCCGGTGCTGCAGCACCTGCACGAACTGCCCGGCCTCGAGCAGCGAGTCGTGCGTGCCGGTGTCCAGCCAGGCCGTGCCGCGGCCGAGGTCGACGAGTCGCGCAGCGCCGCGCTGGAGGTAGACGCGGTTGAGGTCGGTGATCTCGAGTTCGCCGCGCGCGGACGGCCGCAGGGCACGCGCGTGTTCGACGACGTCCGAGTCGTACAGGTAGAGCCCGGTGACCGCGAGATGCGACTTCGGCACCTCGGGCTTCTCCTCGATGTCCACGAGCCGGCCCGCGTTGTCGAGGACAGCCACGCCGTAGCGCTCCGGGTCGCCGACGCGGTAGCCGAACAGCGTGCAACCGGCGTCGCGTTCGACGGTAGCGACGGCGTCGGTCAGCATGCCGGCCATCCCGGTGCCGAAGAAGATGTTGTCGCCGAGCACGAGCGCGCCCGGTCCGCCGGCCAGATGGTCGGCGCCGATCAGGAAGGCCTGCGCGAGCCCGTCCGGTGACGGCTGCACCGCGTAGGTGATCGAGACGCCCCACTGGCTGCCGTCGCCGAGCAGCCAGTTGAACTGCTCCTGGTCGTGCGGCGTGGTGATCAGCAGGATGTCGCGGATCCCGGCGAGCATCAGCACCGAGATCGGGTAGTAGATCATCGGCTTGTCGTAGACGGGCAGCAGCTGCTTGCTCACCGCACGGGTGATCGGATGCAGTCGCGTGCCGGCGCCGCCGGCGAGGATGATGCCCTTCATGCCTGACGAGCGCGGGTGTACTCCCGCTGCGCCTCGTTGGCGCGCTCGAGGTCCTCGGCGTTGTCGACCTCGACGGCGAACAGGTCGGAGATGTCGACCGGGGTGACCTGCATGCCGTCGTGCTCGATCGCGAGCTCGATGCCACGTTCGAAGTAGTCCTGGTCGTCGCACTCGCCGAGTCGGCGGATCAACGCGAGCTTGTCGGCCGCGGACACCAGGTTGACACCGACCGCCTCACCGAGCGCGTCACGCACCTGCTTCGAGAGCGCATCCACGTGCCCGTGGGCGTCGACGGTGTACTTGACCTCCTCCTCGGCGGTGGCCGCGGTGTTTACCGCGATGGCCGAGCGGTCGTCGGCGAGGAACGGCTTGAGCCGCTCGAGCACCACCGGGTCGAACACCACGTCGCCGTTCATCCAGATGACCGGACCTTCGACGGTGTTCCGCAGCGCGCGCAGCAGACTCCTGTTGGTATTGGTGTCGCTGTAGTCCTCGTTGTAGGCGAAGACGACGTCCGGCACCGCCTCCATGATCATGTCGAACTTGAAGCCGACGACAACCATGACCCGGGCATCCTCGCCGAGCGCGGCTCGGATGTTGTCCAGCTGCTGCGTGATGATCGTGCGACCGTCGTCGGTCAGAACCGTCAGGGGCTTCGGATGCGGTCGGCCGAGGCGTGTTCCCTTACCGGCCGCCAGGATGACGACCTGGATACTCGACAATGCCCCGCTCCTCTCGCTCCGCCACGGTGTACCGGCCCCGGTGGTCCGGCGCGGGTGTCGGCCGCACCCGGGTTCCGACGACAGTTGAACCTAGCCGAGCGGGCGAACAGCACCCAACCGCACCGCCGCGTGGGCGCGGCGGTGCGGTCGGAGGGACGGAATCAGCGGCTATTTGCCGATGTAGGTGTATCTGGTGAACGGCGCGCTGTAGCCCCAGGCGTTGCGCACCTGGACCGTCACGGCGTAGTGCCGCTTGTGGTGCAGGTGGTGGAAGCGGGTGACGGTCGTTGCACCCGACAGCCACTGGTGGGAGTAGGCGAGCCACCGGTGGATCGAAGGGTGGTACATGCTCAGTGTCACCACGGTGCTGCTGACGTGAAAACTGCTCGATGAGCGCGTCCACGCGGCGTACACCGTCGACTGGCCGTGACGTGCAGCGGCAGTGACCGTAGGTCGGCTCGCGGTCCGGGTCGGCACCGGGATGCACGAGCGGGACGAGCTGGTGGCCGGGATCGGCGTCTCGTTGTGGACGGCGTTCCAGTGCGACGCTCGGCCGCGCGGTAGCTGCTGGGGCCAGGTGACCCGCGCGCCGCCGTTGCTCGGGCAGGCGAGGGTGTGGGTGATCTCGACGTACCGGCCGTGCGCCTCGCCGCCGATCTTCTTGGCGACCATGACGTAGCGCAGCCACGGGTGGGCGTGGCACCCCGCATAGCCGCTGTTGCCCATATAGGCCAGCGTGGTGCGCGGCGAGACGTATTGGCCGCTGCGGACCAGGATCCGGCCGAGGTGGCCGTAGTAGGTGAGGACACCGTTGCCGTGGTCGATGTAGAGGTAGTCGCCGCGGCTCTGCGCGTGACCGCATCCGGTGTGCGTGGCGCCGATGTGCACGATGCCGGCGCCCATCGCGAAGACGGGCGACGTGTAAATGCCCTTCTTGGCGACGATGTCCCAGATGTAGGTGGAGTGGTCGCCGCCGCAGCCGCTGTTCCCGCGGTAGCAGCCCATCGTGGTCTCGGTCGACGCCGGCCACCAGGTGGGGTCCGAGTACGGATGGGCGGGCGACGCGCCGTAGCTGATGATCGCCGCCTGCGCCGCGGACGGTGCCACGATCCCAGCGAGGCCGAGCACGGCGGTCAACAGGGTGAGCAGGCCGATGCGCGCCCGGTGCGTGAAGGTGATGGACATGAGGGGCTCCTGCGATCCGTGAATCGTGTGTTGGCCCCCGCCAAAGCAGGCTGTACCCGCTCTGGCAGCAATATACACATAGCGTGCTCGAACTCTTACAGTCAGTGACCGGTTTGTGTGCTCAACGCCACATCTGTGCCGGCTACTTCCCGATCCCGGCGTACCGGCCGGCCGAGAGCGCGCTGTAGCCCGCGGCGTTGTGGAACATCACGTAGACGCGGTACTGCCGCCGGTGCGTCAGCCTCGCGAAGCTGACGGACGTGGCGCTGCCCGACAGCCAGGCGGACGCCTGCGGAAGCCATCGCCGGATGCTCGGGTGGTACTCCTGGAGTGCGACGACGGTGGTGCCGACGCCGTAGCCGGACCATGCGCGGGACCAGTGCGCGTACATCGTCGACGCGCCGCGTCGTGCCAGACCGACTCCGGTGGGCTGCGCCGCGGTGGTCGCCGGCGCCGTGATGCACGAGCGGGACGTGCTGGTGGCTGGGATGGGCGTCTGGTTGGTCACGGCGTTCCAGTGCGCCGCCGCGCCGCTCGGTAGGTACTGCGGCCAGGTGGTGCGCGATCCGCCGTCCGCCGGGCAGGCGTACGTCGACCTGAGTTCGACGTACTGCCCGCTCCTGCCGCCGTGCTTCAGGGCGACCATGACGTAACGCAGCAGCGGCCAGGTGTGGCACTTGGCGTAGCCACTGTTACCCATGTAGGCCAGCGCGGTCCGCGGCGACACGTACTCCCCGTTGTGCACCAGGATCCGGCCGAGGTGCCCGTAGTAGGTCAGCACACCGTTGCCGTGGTCGACGTAGACGTAGTCACCGCGGTTCTGCACACCACCGCAGCCGGTACCGGTCGCGCCGATGTGCACGATGCCGGCGCCCATCGGGTAGATCGCCTGGTTGTCGACGCCGTTCTGTCCGACGATGTCCCAGATGTAGGTGGCGTGGTCGCCGCCGCAGCCGGGGTTGCCGCGGTAGCAGCCCATGCTCGCCGGCACCGACACCGGCCACCACACGGGATCGGAGTAGGGGTGCGCTGCGGACGCACCGTCGCCGACGGCGGTCGCGCCGGCCGCCGCGGCGGTCGCGGCGCCGGTGAGGCACAGCAACGCGATCAGCACCAGGAGCAGCACGGCGCGGGTGCGCTGCGCGATGGCGAGGGGCATGGCTTACTCCGGCATTCGACGAAGACGTGACGTCTGTACGGCCCCCGCCGACAGGGGTCTACCCGGTTGTCACTTCATGTAAAACCAGTGTTAGGTGCACACCTGCAAGGGGCGCTGCACCTGGGCGTCGTCGAACCAGTCCAGGCTCGCACCGTGCTGGCCGGCAAACGCGATCGGCCGCTCGTCCACGGCCAGCACGAACCGCCCCGCCCCGTGGGCCGGCGGCGGGACGGACCCGACGATCCCGGGCGCCTCGTTGGCCACCCAGCAGGTAGGGCGTTGCCCGGCGAGCCCCGCGACCGCTTCCCGGAACGCCGCGCGCCCGGCGGGGTCGACGTAAGCGAGCACGGCCGTGTGGAACACGACCAGCATGACGTCCGGCGGCACCTGCTCGACCACGCCGAGCAGGTCGTGCACGAGATCACCCTGCGCGATGCGCGGCGGATCGGCGCGCGCGATCGCGACGGCAGCGTGCAGCCGAGCGAAGCGCTCGACCTCTTCGGGCCAGATCAGTGATTCCAACCAGCGCACATCGTCATCGTCGGACACGTCGAGCGGGTTCAGGTCGAGCCCGCCGCGCCACCGGACATGCGGCACGGTGCTCGGCAGCGGCGCCGGCCCGGTCGTCGCGCACGGCAGTGTCACCGACCCGTCGCCGACCTCGTGCGCGGCACCGGACGAGGTGTAGCGGTAGGCATAGCGGTCCGGATAGAGGCACAGCCCCGCTGACGCACCGACCTCGAGAAGCGCGAGCGGCTGGGGCAGGCCGGCCAGCACCGGCAGCAGTGCCGTGCAGCGGGCCGCCTCGTTGGTCTGGGTCCGCCTGACACGCATGACGTCAGCCACGTCACCCCACCGGTCGCCGAGGAAGTCGCGAAACGATCGCCATGTGTCGACCGGACCGCCGAGGTAGCGCACCGCGCCCATCAGCAGGTTCGGCTGGCGCTTCATCGCCGGCAGGGTTTCCAGGCCCGCGAGCAGCTGCGCGTCGTCGGCCGCCGCAGCGGCCAGGCGCGCGTAGGACGGCGATATCGCGCCGTAACCGTCGCGCGCCATCTCGCGGTAGCGCTCGGCGGTGTCGCGGCCGAGACCGGTCCAGTCCGGTACCGGGTCAGGCACCAGCGCCGAGCTTGGCGAGCAGGATGTCGCGCACCGCGGCGGCGTCGGCTTGCCCGCGGGTTGCCTTCATCACCGCTCCCACGAGGGCGCCGACCGCCGCGACCTTGCCGCCGCGCACCTTCTCGGCGACGTCGGGGTTGGCGGCGATCGCGTCGTCCGCGGCCTGCTCGAGCGCCGAGGTGTCCGACACCCGTTGCAGCCCGCGTTCGGCGACGACGGCGTCCACGCCGGCACCGGTCTCGAGCACGCCGTCGACGGCCTGCCGGGCGAGCGCCGTGGACAGCGTGCCGTCGGCGACCAGCGCGATGACCCGGGCCACCTGCGGCGGCGTGATCGGCAGCTCGGCCGCAGCGACCTCACGCTCGTTGGCCTTCTGCGCGAGGTAGCCGAGCCACCAGTTGCGCGCCTCGCCGATCGGCGCCCCGGCGTCGACGGTCGCGGCCACGACGTCGACCACGCCGGCGTTGCTCAGGTGCGTCATGTCCTCGGCGCCGACCCCGAGCTCGTCGCGCATCCGGGCGCGGCGCGCGGCGGGCAGCTCGGGCAGCGACGCGCGCAGCGTGTCGACCCACGCGGGGTCCGGAGCCATCGGGACGAGGTCCGGCTCCGGGAAGTAGCGGTAGTCGGTGGCCTCCTCCTTGCTGCGCCCGGGCCGGGTGTCGCCGGTCTGCTCCTGGAAGTGACGCGTCTCGAGCAGCACGCGCTCGCCAGCGTCGAGCACCTGCGCCTGGCGCACCATCTCCGAGCGCACCGCACGCTCGACTGAGCGCAGCGAATTGACGTTCTTGGTCTCGCTGCGCGTGCCCAACGTGTCGCTGCCGCGCGGGGCGAGCGACGTGTTGACATCGCAGCGCAGCGACCCCTGCTCCATGCGCACGTCGCTGACGCCGAGGGAGCGCAGGATGTCGCGCAGCTCGGTGACGTAGGCCCGCGCGACCTCGGGGGCGAGCTCACCGGAGCCGGTCACCGGCCTGGTCACGATCTCCACGAGCGGGATGCCGGCGCGGTTGAAGTCGACGAGCGAGTAGTCCGCGCCGTGAATGCGCCCGGACGTCCCGACGTGGGTGTTCTTGCCGGTGTCCTCCTCGAGGTGCACCCGTTCGATCTCCACGCGCACCGTCCGATCGCCGACCTGCACGTCGAGGTAGCCGTCGACACACAGCGGTTCGTCGTACTGCGACGTCTGGAAGTTCTTCGGCATGTCCGGATAGAAATAGTTCTTGCGCGCGAACCGGCACCACGACGCGATGGAGCAGTTCAGGGCCAGACCGATCCGGATGGTCGACTCGATCGCCTGCTCGTTGGCCACCGGCAGCGCACCCGGCAGTCCGAGGCAGACCGGGCAGGTGTGGGTGTTCGGGGGCGCGCCGAACTCGGTGGCGCACCCGCAGAACATCTTGGAGGCGGTCCCGAGCTCGACGTGCGTCTCGAGCCCGATCGTCGGGTCGTACTTCTCGGTGACCGTCGCGACGTCGTCGCTGCGCGTCGTGGTCATTTCGCAGCTCCGGTCAGCGCGGGGATGCGGGCGAGCACCGGCTCGGTGGCTGCCTCGAACGCCGCGGCTACGCGGTAGCCGCGCTCGTCGCGCTGTGCGGGCGACATGATCTGCAGGCCGACCGGCAGTCCTTCGGACAGCCCGCACGGCACCGAGATCGCCGGGGTGCCCGCGAGCGATGCTGGCAGCGTGCACAGGTCGTTGACGTACATCGCCATCGGGTCGTCGATGCGCTCGCCGATGCCGAAGGCGACGAACGGCGACGTCGGGGACACGAGCACGTCGGCAGCGTCGAAGGCCGTGTCGAAGTCGCGGGCGATCAGCGTGCGGACCTTCTGCGCCTGCCCGTAGTAGGCGTCGTAGTAGCCCGCCGACAGCGCGTAGGTGCCGAGCATGATGCGCCGCTTGACCTCCGGCCCGAAGCCGGCCTCGCGGGTCAGCGACATGACGTCCTCCATGGAGTTGACGCCGTCGTCGCCGACACGCAGGCCGTAACGCACCGAGTCGAAGCGCGCCAGATTGGACGAGCACTCGCTCGGCAGGATCAGGTAATAGGCGGGCAGCGCGTAGTCGAAGTGCGGGCAGCTGACCTCGACGACCTCCGCACCCAGCCCCTGCAACGTCTGCACTGCGGCATCGAAGGCGGCGAGCACACCCGCCTGGTCACCGTCACCGGCGAGTTCGCGCACGACCCCGACCCGGACGCCGGTCAGGTCGGCGCGCGCGCCGTCGCGGGCGGCGGCCACGACGCCCGGCACCGGAGCGTCGATCGAGGTCGAGTCACACGGGTCGTGGCCGCCGATCACCTCGTGCAGCAGCGCGGCGTCGAGCACGGTGCGCGCACACGGCCCCGCCTGGTCGAGCGAGGACGCGAGCGCCACCAGGCCGTAGCGGGAGACGCCGCCGTAGGTGGGCTTGGCTCCGACCGTGCCGGTGACCGACGCGGGCTGACGGATCGACCCGCCGGTGTCTGTGCCGATCGCGAGCGGCGCCTCGAAAGCGGCGAGCGCGGCGGACGAGCCGCCCCCGGAGCCGCCCGGGATCCGCTCGAGGTCCCAGGGATTGCGCGTCGGACCGTAGGCGGAGTTCTCGGTCGACGAGCCCATCGCGAACTCGTCCATGTTGGTCTTGCCGAGCATGACGATGCCGGCGTCCTTCACCCGCGTGGTGATGGTCGCGTCGTAGGGCGGGATCCAGCCCTCGAGGATCTTGGAACCGACCGTGGTGGGGACGCCTTTGGTGACCACGACGTCCTTCATCGCCAGCGGCACGCCGGCCAGCGGGCCCAGCGCCTCCCCCGCGGCGCGCCGCTGGTCGACGGCGCGGGCGGCCGCGAGCGCGCCGTCGGCGTCGACGTGCAGGAACGCATGCACATCGGCGTCGACCTCGGCGATGCGGTCCAGGTGCGCCTGCGCAACTTCCGCCGCGGATGCCTCGCCGGCCGCGACGAGCCCGGCCAATTCGGCCGCGGTACGCCCGGTCAGGTCGCTCATGATTCGTCCACGAGGATGCGCGGCACGCGGAACTTCTCGTCCTCGACGGCCGGCGCGCCGGCCAGCACGGACTCGCGCGGCAGGCAGGGGCGGACCTCGTCGGCGCGGTAGACATTTGTCATCGGCACGGCGTGCGACATCGGCGCGACGTCCGCGGCCGCGACCTCGCGCACCCGGGCGACCGAGCTGAGGATGACGTCGAGCTGGCCGGCGAACTGGTCGAGTTCGGCGTCGGTCACGGCCAGCCGCGCCAATCGCGCGAGGTGCGCGACGTCGTCGCGGCTGATGCGCGCAGGGTCTTCGCCGGCCGGTTGCGATGTCGTCGACACGACTGCTGAGTCTACGGACGGCGGCGGTTGCGCTGCGCGCGAGTTCCCCGCCCGTCCGCGGCCGCGGCCGCCCCCGTAACGGGCACGTCACAGGCGTGCGGCACCCTGTGCCGGTGTCCTTCCTGCTGCGGCTCGTACTGCCCGACCGGCCCGGTGCGCTCGGCGCGGTGGCGTCGGCACTCGGCACGGTCGGCGCGGACATCCTCAGCGTCGACGTCATCGAGCGCTCTCCGGGTAGCGCCGTCGACGACTTCGTGGTGGAGCTGCCGTCGGACCGGCTGCCCGATTCGCTGATCACCGCCGCGGCCACCGTGCACGGCGTGCAGGTCGAGTCCATCCGCGCCTACGCAGGGCAGATCGACCCGCACCGCGAGCTCGAGCTGCTCGAGGCACTCGCCCGTGACCCGCAGGCGTCGCTCGCGGTGCTCGCCGACGGCGCCGCGCGCATCTTCCGGGCCGGTTGGGCGCTGGTCCTCGCACCTCCCACGACGCCCGACGGCGCCGGCCGGGTGCTTGCCCGCGGCGGCGCCGCGCCGGAGATCGACGAGCTCGCCGTGCCGTGGTGGCCGCCGCGGCCCGCGCGTCAGCTCGACGCAGGAGAAACCTGGGCCCCAGCCGACTGGCACCGGTTGGACACCGAGCTGGCGGTCAGCCCGCTGGGCGACGCGGCGCTGCTCGTCGGCCGTCCGGCGTTGCGCTGGCTGGCCTCCGAGCTCGTGCGGCTGCAACACCTCGCGGCGATCGCCGCCACCGTGTCGGCCCGCCCGGTGGGCGAGCCCGCGCCGGGCGCCTACAGCGGCTGAACCCGCGACGCCCCGTTACAGTCGCCCAATGGCGAAATGGCGCGCAGCAGACATCCCGGATCAGTCCGGCCGCACGTTCGTCGTCACCGGCGCGAACAGCGGCCTCGGCGAGGCCACCGCACGTGCCTTGGCAGCACACGGCGCGCGCGTCGTACTCGCGTGCCGCAACACCGACAAGGGCGAGGCCGCAGCGGCCGGGATGTCCGGCGACGTGCGGGTGCGCGCGCTGGATCTTGCCGATCTCGTGTCGGTTCGCCGCTTTGCCGAAGAGCTGACCGGCGAGGTGGGCGAGATCGACGTGCTCGTCAACAACGCGGGCGTCATGGCGGTGCCGGAGAAACGCACGGCCGATGGTTTCGAGATGCAGTTCGGTACGAACTTCCTCGGCCACTACGCGCTCACCGGCTTGCTGCTGCCGGCCGTGCGTGACCGCGTGGTCACGCTGTCCAGCATCTTCCACTACGTCGGCCGCATCAATCTCGGTGATCTGAATTGGCAGCGCCGTCACTACCGCCGCTGGGGTGCATACGCCCAGTCCAAGCTCGCCGACCTGATGTTCGCCCATGAGCTCGGCCGCCGCCTGGCCGAGCGGGACTCGACGGTGATTTCTAGTGCGGCCCATCCTGGTTACGCCTCGACCGAACTGCAGTCGCACACCGAATCGATCCAGGATCGCATCCTTGGCATCGGCAACACCGTGATGGCGCAGGACGCTGAGCACGGTGCGCTGCCCGAGCTCTACGCCGCCACGATGCCCGATGTCGTCAACGGCGCGTTCTACGGGCCGGACGGCCCCGGCGAACTACGCGGTCACCCGCACCGGGTGCGGTCGTCCAAGGCCTCCCGTGATCCCGAGGTGGCTGCGAAGCTCTGGGAACGCGCCCGCGAGATGACCGGCGTGACGGTCTTGGCCGACTGACTGCTCGCGACGGCCTGCGGAGCGGCAGCGGCCTGCACCGTGCGGCCGCGGCGGCGCCGCCACCGGGCGAGCAGAGGGGTGGTCACGGCGTCGGCCCACCGCTGGGCATAGGGCATCACGCTGGGCAGCAGCAGTAAGACGATCGCGCCGGCGAACCAGCCGCCGACGACATCGCTGAACCAGTGCGTGTCGAGGTAAACGGTGCCGAGCCCGACCGTGACGGACAGGAACACCGCGCTCCACACGGCGAACCTGCGGTGCTTGATCGCGATCATCGCGATCAGCCCGTACAGCACGACGGCATTCGACACGTGGCCGGAGGGGTAGATGTCGCCGCCGACGAGGATCTCGTGCGCGTGGCTCGTCTGCCGCGGGCCGAGCCGCCCGGTGGCGAGCTTGACGACGCCGACGCTGACGTTGAGCAGCACGAACGACGTCGCCAGCAGGACCAGCGGCCGCGTCGAGCGGGTCCGCCAGGTGACCCAGCAGAAGTACGGCAGGAAGAACAGCGTCGCCGGACCGCGCTGGCCGAAGATCACGTAATGCTTGATCCACGGATCCCAGCTGGGGAACTGGCCGCGCAGGTCGAGGCGCAGGAAGTCACGGTCGACGCGGATGACCGGACTGTTGAACAGCACCCCCAGGGTCAGCGCCAGGTAGACGACCAGCACGACGACCAAGGTGACCGTCCGCCATGCCGACGGGTGCTCTCGGATCGAACGCCGTGCCCGCGCGATCATCGACTGGTCGAGTGGCGCCGTAGCGGGCCCCTCGGGCGGGACCGGGCGAGCGGTCGCCAGCTCGCGTCGCCCGAACATCGCCGAATCCACTCCTGCCGTCACGTTCATGGTGCCCCGGCGCCGGGACCGGCAACCCGCCGCCCACCGCACCTGTGAACGCGGCCACCCGCGGTCAGCGGGTCTGCGGGCCGTCGGCGAGAAGATCCCGGAACCCGCCCTCGTCGAGGACGGTGACGCCGAGCTGCTCGGCTTTGTCAGCCTTGCTCCCTGCATTCTCGCCCACGACGACGTAATCGGTCTTCTTCGATACCGAATTGGAAGCCTTGCCCCCGCGGCTCAGGATGGCCTCCTTGGCCTCGTCGCGGGAGAACCCGGCGAGCGATCCCGTGACGACGACGCTCAGGCCGGCGAGTGTGCGGGGGGTGGAATCGTCGATCTCGTCGGCCATCCGCACGCCGGCCTCGGCCCATTTGTCGACGATCGCGGCGTGCCATCCGACGGCGAACCACTCGGTGACGGCGTCGGCAATCGTCGGGCCGACGCCCTCGGCGTCGGCCAGTTGCTCGACCGAGGCGTCGCGCACGGCGCGCAGGTCGCCGAACTGGGTGGCCAGCGCTCGGGCGGCGGTCGGCCCGACGTGCCGGATCGACAGCGCGACGATGATCCGCCAGAGCGGGCGATCCTTGGCCTGCGCGAGGTTCGCGATCAGCTTCTCGCCGTTCGCGGACAGCGTCCGGCCGTCGTGCACCCGCTCGGCGGGATCGCTCTTCTTCGCCGCGCGGGTGTACTGCGGCACCTGCGCCAACGTGGCGCGGGCCGCGGCCTCGTCACCGTCCGGGCCGGGCGCGAGGGAGAACAGGTCGCCCTCGTCGGTGAGCACGCCGGCGTCGAGCAGCGCCGTGGCGCCCTCGTAGCCGAGCGCCTCGATGTCGAGCGCGGAGCGCGACGCCAGGCTGAACAACCGCTCGCGCAGTTGCGCGGGACAGCTGCGCCCGTTCGGGCAGCGGATGTCCTTGTCGCCCTCCTTCTGCGCGGCGAGTGTCGTGCCGCACGCCGGGCACGTCGTCGGCATGACGAACGGTCGCTCGCTGCCGTCACGCAGTGCCTCGACCGGCGCCACGATCTCCGGGATGACGTCGCCCGCTTTGCGCAGCACCACGGTGTCGCCGATCAGCACGCCCTTGCGCTCGACCTCCCACTTGTTGTGCAGCGTCGCCATCTCGACGGTCGAACCGGCCACCTTGACCGGTTCCATGACGCCGTAGGGGGTGACCCGGCCGGTGCGCCCGACGTTGACCCGGATGTCGAGCAACTTCGTGTTGACCTCCTCCGGCGGGTACTTGAATGCGATGGCCCATCGCGGTGCCCGACTGGTCGACCCGAGCCGACGCTGGAGCGTCAACTCGTCGACCTTGACCACCACGCCGTCGATCTCGTGCTCGACGTCGTGCCGGTGCTCGCGGTAGTAGTCGATGAACTCCTGCACGCCGCGCAGATCCGGCACGACCCGTACCCGGTCGGACACCGGCAGCCCCCAGCCGGCGAGCCGCGCGTACCACTCCGACTGCGCGCCGACCTGCGGGCCACCCTCGACCTTGCCCACGCCGTGCAGCACGAGCGACAGGTGCCGCGTGGCGGTGACCCGCGGATCCTTCTGCCGCAGCGATCCCGCGGCAGTGTTGCGCGGATTCGCGAACGGCGGCTTGCCGGCCTCCACCAATGCCTCGTTCAGCTCGGTGAACCGCGCGACGGGGAAGAAGACCTCGCCGCGCACCTCGAGCAACGACGGAACGTCGTCGCCGGTGAGCCGGTCGGGCAGGTTGTCCAGCGTGCGCAGGTTCGGGGTGACGTCCTCCCCCGTCCGACCGTCGCCGCGGGTCGCGCCGCGCACCAGCCGACCGTTCTCGTAGACGACGTCGACGGCAAGCCCGTCGACCTTGAGCTCGCACAGATAGCCGGGCACGGTGCCGCCCGCGGCGTCGGCCGCGCGGGGTGCGAGATCGCGCTCGACACGCTGCGCCCAGGCCTCGATCTCCTCGGTCGAGAAGGCGTTGTCCAGGCTGAGCAGGCGCTCGAGATGGTCCACGGGCGTGAACAGCGTCGAGTACGTTCCGGCCACACGCTGCGTCGGCGACTGCGGCGTGCGCAGATCGGGGTAGGTGTCCTCGAGCTCCTGCAGGCGGCGCATCGCGGTGTCGTACTCGGCGTCGCTGATCGTCGGCGCGTCGAGGACGTAGTAGCGGTAGGACGCGTCGTCGAGCTGCTGGGACAGCTGCGCGTGTTCCTGCCGCGCGGAGTCCTGCGCCGTTGCCTGCACAGCCTTCGCCATGAGGAAAACTTACTGGGCAGGTCCGACGTCGCGGCAGCATCGATGAATCCCCGCTGCACCTCGCTACGGCGAGGCGCAGCGAGGATTCATCGTGTCCGACCGGTCGGCCGCAGCCACGCCCCGTGCCCGCCCTCGTCCGAGGATCTGCACCCGGTGATGAACGGTGCGTCGTACCCGGTCACCTGTGCAACGTGCTGGGCCTGCGCGGTGCAGAAAGGGGAGTCGAACCCCGGACGCGGCCCCTCGCGTCGCCGAAGGATGATCGATTTGCCCCTCGATCCGGGGTCGGTGCACGCCTCCACGGACTACCTGCTGCCCGCAGCCGATCGATCAGCGGATCAATCGAGGAGATCGACCTCCCAGTTCGCCTGCGCCAGGGCGTCGGTGATAGTGCCGCCGGTGCCGCGCAGCTCACTGGCGGCGTTCGTCCGGTTGATCCGGCGTATCAACGACTCGAGCTCGTCGAGAACGCCATCGGCCTGCGCCAACAGCGCAGCGGCATCCTCTGCCGGCTCCTCGCCTTCCTGGAATCGCGCGCTGCGCACAGCGCGAGCGCGCAGTTGCTCGACCCTGCGCGACGCGTCGGCCCGCTGCGCGAGCCCCTCGGCCAACTTCATCAGTGCACCGCCCCTCCTGTTCCGCTTCGGAAGTGTCCACTGGGCGTCAAGCGGGATCGGGCACCGCCGCGAGGGCGCGCCGCCGGGTCACCACCACCGTGCTCATGACGGTGCCGAGCACGGCGATGTAGACGGGAAACGCCCACGTCGCGACGTTCCAGTGGTCGATCGTCAACACTGTGATCGCGCCGTTGAGCGCGGACAGCGCGAACACCGACGCCTGCTCGGTCTCGGGTGCGATCCACGACTTGCGCAACGTCGGAATGCCGCCCATGAGGTCGGCGAACACCGCGAAGACGACCGCCGGTGTCGGATCGTCGAGCGACAGCCAGATCACCAGCGCGGCGACCGACACCAGGCCGCAAGCGATGTCGAACCGACCGATGCGCCAGTAACTGCCCGGGTTGACGAAGGACGCGGCGAGGATCGCCGCGGGGCCGAGCCCGACGGACAACGTGAGGATCGAGGGCAGCCCGACCCCTTTGTCGAGCTGCGCGAAGAAGCCGATGATCGGTGCAGTCGCCCACAGCGTCCACGTGACACGGTTGGGCTTCGTGCGGCCGTGGACGGTCTGCCAGATGTAGCGGACGGTGCCGAACAACGTCAGGGCCGCGCCGAGCAGGACGAAGCGTTGGTCGATCACGATTCGCGGTGTCGCGCCACGATACGAACCTACGACGTCGCGCAGGATGGCGCAGCTTCGCCGTTGATCGCGAACGAGCGCGAGCCAACAATGGCTGCATGAGCACCTACGGGACAACCTTCGTGATCGACGTGGCGCCGGGTTCGGCGTACCGGCCCTCGAACGCCGTCCGGGCGAGCCTCGTCGACGGGTTCCGGACCCGGGCTGCGGACGGCTGGGAACGCGTGTCGGTGAGCGTGTCCGAGATCGAGGTCGTCGATGACCTGCTGTCCGGCCTCGCGGCCGCTGGCACCGCGCGGCTTGCCGTCGCCGAGGACAACGACGAGTTCGGTGCACGGTGGGTGGTCGCCCGCGCCAGCGACGGTGTCGTCGAGGTCGTGCATCGGCGCTACATCCTGAATGCCGATCCGGAGTCTTCCGACGAGGTGGACGTGGCGCTGGAGGACCTGGACGGCGATCCGCGCGACGCCGACATCGCGGGCGTGCCGGCCGCGACCGCAGCCGCGGACACCTTCGGCGTCGCCGCTCCTGCGGTCGTGGACGCGGAAGAGGAGTCGGCCACCGCGTGGGAGGAGATCGGCATCGTCGGCGGGCCGTTCCCGTGGTGGGACGCGCTCGGACTGCCGTGGCCGGTGCCCGCACCCGCCGATGCGCGGCCGCTCGACTGGTGAGCTGACCGACGCGTCAGGCGGCGTCGTCGAGCATGGCCTTGCTGAGGTCGCGCAGCAGCGACAGCGCGCGTCGCACGTACGCCTGCGACGCGCCGGCGAGACCGCACGCGGGCGTCGGAACGACCGACGCGGGCAACTGCGCCGGCGCGAAGCCCAGTGCACTCCACAGCCGGGCCACCCGACCCCGCAGCTGCGCGAGCTCGACGGTCGCGTCCGTGCCAGGCAGCACGCCGAGCCACAGCGCGACGCCGGCATCGACCACGGCGCCGAGCTCGTCGTAGGCGGATGTCTCGAGCAGCGCGGTATCGAGCGCGATCGCGTCCGCACCGGCGGCGTGCAGCAGCGCGAGCGGCACGTCCGCGGCACAGCAGTGCACGACCCGCGCGCCCTCGTCCGCTACCGCGAGCAGGTCGCGCAGCGTCTGCTCGACCACGGCGGCCTCCGGCGCGCGCACCGTGCCGTACCCGGACGGGGTGGGAATGCGGGCGCCGAGCACCGCCGGCAGCGTCGGCTCGTCGAGCTGCAGCACCGGGACGGCGCCGGGGACACGCGCCGTGACGGCAGCGAGGTGCGCAGCCACGCCTTCGCTCAGGGACGCGGCGAGGTCACGCACCGCACCGGCGTCACTGAGCACGGTGTGGCCGCCAGGCAGCTCCAGGCCGGCGGCGAGCGTCCACGGACCGGCGACCTGCACCTTGAGCGGGCCGGTCCAGCCGGCCGCCGCTGTCTCGAGCGCGTCGAGGTCCCAGGCCAGCAGGTCGTGCGCGCGGCGCAGGTCGCGGCCGGGATGCCCGGTCAGCCGCCAGCCCGACGGCACGAGCTCGACCGGCAGGTCGACGAGCAGCGCGGCGGCCCGGCCGAGCAGGTCCGCACCGGGCCCGCGGGCGGGCAGCTCGGGCAGATGCGGCAGGTCCGGCAGCTCGCCGAACACCAGCGTCGCCGCCTCGACGGGATCGGTGCCGGGCAACGAGCCGAGACCGGTGACCGCACCCGGCGGCCACATCGCCTGCGGCCGCGTCACGCGGTGACGTCGGCGGTCCGTGCGACGCCGGCGGTACGCGCGGCGGTGATCGTGGCCGAGCCCAGCACGGTGTCGCCGTCGTACATCACGAGCGCCTGCCCCGCCGCCACGCCGTGCTGCACACCAGCCAGCGTCGCGGTCACCGCGCCGCCGGCCGTATCGACCTCGACCCGAGCGTTGCTCGTCATGCCGTGTGCCCGCAGCTGCACGGTGCACTCGAATGCGGCCTCGGGTGCTGCGCCGGACGTCCACACCGGATCGAGAGCCTCGACGGTGTCGACGGCCAGCCGCTCGCGGGCCCCGACGACGACCGTGTTGTCGGCCGGCCGGATGGACAGCACGTAGCGCGGGTCGCCCCCGGGTGCCGGGCGGGAGAGATTCAGCCCGCGTCGCTGCCCGACGGTGAAGCCGAACGAGCCGTCGTGCGTGCCGAGCACCTCGCCGGACTCGGCGTCGACGATGGGTCCGGACCGCGCACCCAGCCGGCGCGCGAGGAAACCGCGGGTGTCGCCGTCGGCGATGAAGCAGATGTCGTGCGAGTCGGGCTTGTCGGCGACGGCCAGCCCGCGCCGGGCAGCCTCGGCCCGGACGTCGGTCTTCGTCGTGTCACCGAGCGGGAACATCGCATGCGCGAGCTGTTCGCCGGTGCATACGGCGAGCACGTACGACTGGTCCTTGCCGGCGTCGACCGAGCGCCGCAGTCGCCCGTCGTCCAGCCGCGCGTGGTGCCCGGTGACCACGGCGTCGAAACCGAGCGCGAGCGCACGGTCCAGCACGGCCGAGAATTTGATCTTCTCGTTGCACCGCAGGCACGGGTTCGGGGTGCGGCCCGCGGCGTACTCGTCGACGAAGTCGTCGACGACGTCCGCGCGGAATCGTTCGGCGAGATCCCAGACGTAGAACGGGATGCCGAGCACGTCGGCCGCCCGCCGTGCGTCGTTGGCGTCCTCGAGGGTGCAGCAACCGCGCGCTCCGTGCCGCAGCGTCGCGGGCTGCGCGGACAGCGCAAGATGCACGCCGGTGACGTCGTGCCCGGCGTCGACGGCACGCGCCGCGGCAACAGCGGAGTCGACCCCGCCGCTCATCGCGGCCAGGACCCTCACGACACGGCCGCCGAGGCGAGCCTGGCGCGACGGGCGCGCTCCACGGCGGGCACGAGCGCGTCCACGGCCGCGTCGACGTCGGCCTCGGTCGAGTCGTGCCCGAGCGAGAACCGCAGCGCGCCGCGGGCGAGCGCCGGGGTGGCGCCCATTGCCGACAGCACGTGCGACGGCTGTGCCACGCCGGCCGAGCACGCCGAGCCGGTGGAACATTCGATGCCACGTGCGTCGAGCAGCATGAGCAGCGCGTCGCCCTCGCAGCCGGGGAAGGCCAGGTTCGCGACACCGGGCAGCCGGCGCGTCGGGTGGCCGTTGACGACGGCGTCCGGCACGGCCGCGAGGATGCCGTCGACGAGGCGCTCGCGCAGCCGCGAAACACGCGTGGCCGTCTGCGCGCGCCGCTCGGTGGCCAGCCGCGTCGCGACAGCGAGACCGACGGCGCCCGGCACGTCCAGCGTGCCGGACCGCACGTCGCGTTCCTGGCCGCCGCCGTGCAGCAGCGGCATGCACTCGACGTCTCGGCGCAGCACGAGCGCGCCCGCGGCGGGCGGCCCGCCGAGCTTGTGCCCCGTCATCGTCAGGGCGTCGAGCCCGGACGCCGCGAAATCGACCGGCACCGCACCGACGGCCTGCACCGCGTCACTGTGCATGGGGATGCCATGCTCGCGCGCGAGCGCCGCCAGCGCCGCGATGTCCTGCACGGTGCCGACCTCGTTGTTCGCCCACATGACGCTGATCAACGCGACCGAGCCCGGGTCGTCGGCGATCGCGGCGGCCAGCGTGGCCGGGTCCAGGACGGCGGCTGCGTCGACCGGCAGCACCACCGCCTCGGCGCCCTCGTGCGCGACCAGCCAGTCGACGGCGTCGAGCACGGCGTGGTGCTCGACGGCGCTCACGATCACCCGCCGACGACGCGGGTCGGCACGTCGGGACCAGTAGATGCCCTTGACCGCCAGGTTGTCCGACTCGGTGCCGCCGGCCGTGAAGATCACCTCGGACGGCCGGGCACCGATCGACGCGGCGATGGTCTCGCGCGATTCCTCGACGTGCCGGCGCGCCTGGCGCCCGGCCGCGTGCAGCGACGACGGATTGCCCACCCGGCCCATCGCCTGCGTGACCGCGGCGATCGCTTCGGGCAGCATCGGCGTGGTCGCTGCATGGTCGAGGTAGTGCATCGCCTGACCAGCTTACGACCGGGGGCCCTACGTTCGGGCCGGTCGGGCACGGACTGCGGCGGCAAAGCCGACGGCGGCGATCGCGCACATCGCGAGGTCGACGCCGGTGAACGCGGCGGTGAACCCGATCGCGTGCCGTGCGGCGGCCGCGATCAGCACACCGGCGATGCCGGTGGTGAGCGCGTTGGCCGTGGAGTCGGCGAGCTGCAGTGCCGCCGAATCCGCGCCGCGCGTCGCGTCCGTCGTGAAATTGAGCAGCAGCACGCTGGCGCTCGACATCGCCAATCCGGCACCGAACCCCGCGATGAGCCACGAGACGAAGGCACACCACGCGGTGGGGCCCGGCACCGCGGCGACGGCCATCAAGGCGGCCGCCACCGCCACGCATCCGAAGCCGGCGCGCACGAGTCGCGCGCGGACGTGCGGGCCGCGGGAGTCGTCGGCCCGGCCCTGCACCCAGGAGCCGAACGCCCAGCTCAGACCGGCACACGCCAGCGGCAGACCGGCCACGGTGGCGCCGTACCCGTGCTGCAGGGTGAGTGACAGCGGCACCGTGGACTCCACGCCGAAGAACGCGCCGGCGAGCAGGCCGCGCAGCGCGACCGCCGCGGAGACGCCGGGACGCACCCGGAACGTGCCGGCCGGCACCAGGCGGCGGATCCCCCACACCAAAACCAGCAGGCCGGCCACGGCGATCCCGATCGCCCACAGCGAGGGGTGCTGACCCGCCTGTTCCAGCGCCGCCACGCCGGCCGCCACGGCGACGGCGCGGGCCAGGCGCGACGGACCGGCGAAGCGCCCGGTGCGGGTGGTCGGCGTCGCCAGCTTGCGCAGGGTCGGCGCGATCAGCACCCCGCCGAGCACGCAGAACGGCGCCAGCCCGAGGAACACCCAGCGCCAACTCGCGTGCTGGGCGAGCAGGCCGGAGATCGCCGGGCCGATCAGCGACGGCACCACCCACGCCGACGACGTCGCGGCGAACAGCGGTGGCCGCAGTCGTGACGGGTAGGCCTCGCCCATCACGACGTAGATCGCGGTGATCATCAGCCCGCCGCCGAGGCCCTGCACCACCCGGCCCGCGACGAGCTGCAGCATCGTCGTCGCCGTGCCCGCGACGAGCAGACCGGCGACGAAGCAGGCCACGCCGACGAGCACGGCAGGCCGCGGACCACGCGCGTCACAGATCTGCCCGGAGGCGACCATGGCGACGACGTTCGCGACCAGGAAGCCGGTGAACGCCCACCCGTAGGCGGCGAGGCCGTGCAGTTCGCGGGCCGCGGTCGGCAGCGCGGCCGACACCGCCATGGCCTCGAACGCGATCAGCGTGATCAGCGTCAGGATGCCGACCGTGGTCGCCCGCAGCTGCCCCGCGAAGATCGACCCCGGCGCCTGCTGCTGCGCCCGGGCTGTCGAAGTCACCTGCACAGCATGCAAGGTGAAGTCGACTTCACCTCAACGGCATCGTCAACCAATCGCCGCGGAACACGACGAGTGGCGCGGATTTCTGCGCCGCCAGGCAGATTCCGCGCCACTCGTCGAGCGGGTACGAGCTACTTCCGCTTACTGATCTCCTCGGTGAGCTGCGGCGCGACCTCGAACAGGTCACCGATCACCCCGAAGTCGGCGATCTCGAAGATCGGCGCCTCGGCGTCCTTGTTGATCGCGACGATCGTCTTGGACGTCTGCATTCCGGCGCGGTGCTGGATCGCGCCGGAGATGCCGACGGCGACATAGAGCTGCGGCGACACGGTGACACCGGTCTGGCCGACCTGCATGGTGTGCGGCACCCAGCCGGCGTCGACGACAGCGCGCGAGGCGCCCACGGCCGCGCCGAGCGAGTCGGCGAGTTTCTCGATGATGTCGAAGTTGTCGGCCTTGCCGATGCCTCGGCCGCCGGACACGACGACCGACGCGTCGGACAGCTGCGGGCGCGAGCCCTTCTCCTCCACCACGGTGTCGGTGACCTTCGCGGCCTTCGCGGCGTCGGACACGGTGACCTCGACCTTGACCTCGTCGGCAGCACCGGAGGACGCCTCGGGCGCGACCGAGTTCGGCCGCACGGTGATCACGGGCGTGCCCTTGGCCTTGGCCTTGACGGTGACCGCTGCGCCGAAGATCGACTGCGTGACGCCGCCGTCGGCGTCGAGGCCGACCGCGTCGTACAGCAGGCCGGACTCGAGCTTAAGGGCCAGCCGCGCTGCGATCTCCTTGTTCTCCGCGGTCGAGGCGAGCAGCACAGCTGCGGGCGACGCCTGGTCGGCGACGGCCTTGAGCGCTTCGGCCTTGGGCGCGACGGAGTAACCGGCGATGTCGTCGTTCTCGACGACGTACACCTTCGCTGCGCCGAACTCGGCAAGTTGGTTCTTCAGCGGCTCCGCGGTGCCGGGTGCGCCGACGACCACGGCGGCCGGTTCGCCGAGCTGACGCGCGGCGGTCAGCAGTTCGAGGGTCGGTTTCTTGACGGTTCCGTCGAGCGAGTCGACGAGGACAAGTACTTCAGCCATGGTGATGTCTCCTAGTCGGTTCGACGGGTCAGATGAGCTTCTTGGACGCGAGGTAATCGGCGATCTTGACGCCGCCGTCGCCCTCGTCCTTCACGCTCTGCCCAGCCTCACGCGGCGGCGCGGCTTCGAAGGACTCGACCGACGTCCACGCGTTGTCGAGCCCGACCTCGCCGGCGTCGAGGCCGATGTCGGACAACGACTTGACCTCGATCGGCTTGTTCTTGGCGGCCATGATGCCCTTGAAGGACGGGTACCGCGGATCGTTGATCTTCTCGACCACGCTGATGACGGCGGGGGTCGCGCCCTCGACCTTCTCGTAGCCGGTATCGGTGACCCGCTCGATGGTGACGGTGGACCCGTCGATCGTCACCTTGCGGGCCTGCGTGAGCTGCGGCGCGCCGAGCACCTCGGCGAGCAGGGCGGGCACGACCGCACCCCGCGCGTCGGTGGCCTCGGAGCCCGAGATGGCGACGTCCCACTCGATCGAGCCGAGTGCCTTGCCCAGCACCTTCGCGGTCGCGACTGCGTCCGAGCCGTGGATCGCGTCGTCCTGCACGTGCACTGCCTTGTCCGCGCCCATCGACAACGCCTTGCGGATGGATTCGGTCGCCTTCTCGGGGCCGACGGTGAGGATGGTGACCTCGCCACCGTGCGCCTCCTTGAGCAGCAGGCCCTCCTCGATGGCGAACTCGTCGATGTAGTTGATCACCGGGTCGACCGCTGCGCGGTCGACGGTGTTGTCGGACGAGTTGAGCTTGCGGTCGCCCTCGGTATCGGGCACCTGCTTGACCAGCACAACGATGTTCATGCGCTCGTAGACCTCTCAGACGAAACGTCGCAGACCCGCAAGCACTTCTCGCGGGAATTCGGACGCGCATCGGCGGCGTGCCCGTGGTGCAAGCTTCGCGCACCGGGCTTCGTGCCGACACGTTCTCGTAACACTGTGCCCAAGTTACTCGCCAGTAGCAATATGACGCTGCTCTCGGTGGGTCCCGCGGGCTCAGAAGTCGGCGACTGCCGGCACGAGCCGCTCGCCGACCAACTCGATCGGGGTGATGGCCGCGACGTTGTCCAGGCGACCGTGGACGTGCTGCACACCGATGCCCGCGAGGCGTCGGCACTCGGCGATCACGTCGTCGATCTTTTCCCCGTTGTCGCCGATGTCCAGTGGCATCATGACCGTCTTCTCGATCTCGGCGTAGTCGCGGCCGACGTCGTCGCAGTGCTGCCGCAGCACGTCGAGTTTGTGCTCGAGCTCGGGCCCGGCGAACAGGTTGCACGCCTGCGCGTACTGCGCCACGAGCCGCAGCGTCTTCTTCTCCCCGCCGCCACCGATGAGAATGGGCGGGTGCGGGCGCGCCAGCGTCTGCGGAACGTTCATGGTGCGCGTCAGGTGGTAGTGCTTGCCGTCGTAGGCGGAGTCGTCGTCGCTGCACATCTGCAGGAAGATCTGCAGGGTCTCCTCGAGCCGCTCGAACCGTTCGGCCGTCGGTGGGAAGAACAGGCCGAGGCCCGCGGCCTCCTCGTCGTTCCACGCGGCGCCGATACCCAGCCAGGCCCGGCCGCCGGAGAGCACGTCCAACGTCGACACGCACTTGGCGAGCAACCCCGGATCGCGGTACGACACCGCCGTCACCCAGGTGAGCAGCTCGATGCGCGACGTCTTGGCCGCCAGGTAGCCCAGTGTCGTGTACGCCTCGAGCATGTCGTTCTCGATCGGGCCGACGGGGCGGATCTGCCACACGTGATCCATGACGCTGAGCTTGGCGAAGTCGGCCTGCTCCGCAGCCTCGGCGATCCGGCCGAGGTCGTCGGCGAGCGCCGGCGGCCCGCTGGGGTAGGTGAAGTCGCAGACGTGCAGGCCGAGCTTCATTCCAAGACGCCCCTTCCGTGGGGTTGCGGGCCCGCGGTCGCGGGTACGGACTCGCCTTCGACGTTAGTCCGCGGACCTGCCGGGGGTAGGTCGGCAGGCATGGCTGACTCCGACACCTCGATCACCGTCTCGCGCGACATCGACCATTCCGCGAAGGACATCTTCGACGTGCTGTCGCTGCCGGACCGGCATGCGCAGCTCGACGGTTCGGGCTTTGTGCGCAGCGCCGACCACGCCGACCGCATCACCGCCAACGGGCAGACGTTCCGGATGAACATGACCGGCCCGCACATGGGCGGTGACTACCAGACGGACAACGTCGTGACGGGCTTCGTGCGCGACAAGCTGATCTCCTGGAAGACCGCGCCGGCAGGCACCGAGCCGCCCGGGTGGGAATGGGTCTGGGAGCTCGACCCGCAGGGGCCGCGCGCGACCCACGTCACGCTGACCTACGACTGGAGCAAGGTCACCGACAAGGAGCTGCTCAAGAAGGTCGGCTTCCCGCTCGTGAGCAAGCACCAGATGGAGCAGTCCCTCGCCCGGCTCGAGGAGACCATCAGCGGCAGCTGATAACTCAGCGGTAGCAGCCGACCCGCGCACGGGTGGTGGATCAGCCCGCACTGGTCCTGACGACGCGGCCGTCACGCATCCACAGGGTCACGCGGTGGGGACTCAGGTCGAACGTGATCGCGCCGTTCTCGTCGACCACCCGGACACTGAGGTCCCCCTCCATCCCGACAACGGCGCGTGCCTCGGCCTCGGTCAAACCGACGAGTTCGTCCGCCACAGCCTGCGTGCGCTCCAGCTCGAGCCGGAAGCGGCGCTCGAAGTCGGCAGGGTCGTCGGCCATTGCTCAACGGTCGCATCCCGCAGCCCGTCTGAGCTAGTGCCCGCAGCTATGGTTCGCACATGGCCGAGCGGCGCACCAACGTGCGCGACGCACTGACCCGAGCGCGACGCACCCGACGTCCCGCGCTCCGCGTCGAACCCGCGGAGCAACCGGCAGGGCTGGAGCCCGACGGCGGCGACGCCGAGGGCCACGGCCTCGTCGATGCCGCGGTCTACCGGCACGGCCGGCGCACCGACAGCCCGGCCACGCTGGCCGACACGATCGCGAACCTGCACGAGCACCGCGAAGCGATGGCGTGGATCGGCCTCTACCGGCCGAGCGAGCAGGAACTGAACTCGCTGGCGCGCGAGTTCGGGCTGCACGAACTCGCTGTCGAGGACGCGATCTTGGCTCACCAGCGCCCGAAGCTCGAACGCTACGGCCACACGCTGTTCGTCGTGCTGCGGGCCGCCCGATACCTCGACGACGTCGAGCAGGTCGAGTTCGGCGAGCTGCACGTCTTCCTCGGCCACAACTTCGTGATCACCGTCCGGCACGCGGAGAGCCCGCACCTGGGTGAGGTTCGGCACCGGCTGGAGGACGACCCGGAACTGCTCGCGCGCGGCACCGAGGCGGTGCTGTACGCGATCCTCGACACCGTCGTGGACGGCTACAGCCCGGTCGCGGACGGGCTGGAGACCGACATCGACGAGATCGAGACGCAGGTCTTCGGCGGTGACCCCGCGGTGTCGCGGCGCATCTACGAGCTCTCGCAGGAGGTGCTGGAGTTCCAGCGGGCGACCGTGCCGTTGAACGCGATGCTCGACGCGCTCGCGCACGGTTTCGAGAAGTACCACGTGGACGAAGAACAGCGCCGGGCCCTGCGTGACGTCGCCGACCACGTCACGCAGGTGAACGAGCGCGTCGAGCAGTTCCGCGTGCAGTTGCGCGACATCCTCACCGTGAACTCGATCCTGGTGGCTCAGCGGCAGAACGAGGAGATGACGGCGCTCAGTCGCGCCAGCAACTCGCAGAACGACGAGGTGAAGAAGATCTCCGCGTGGGCTGCGATCGGCTTCGCTCCGACGACGATCGCGTCGATCTACGGCATGAATTTTCGGCACATGCCCGAGCTGGGCTGGTACCTCGGCTACCCCTTCGCGGTGTTGCTGATGGTGACCGCAGCGGTCGTCCTCTACTTCCTGTTCAAGCGGCGTGGCTGGATCTGACGCGCTGCCGCTGACCGGCGAGCGCACGGTGCCGGGCATCGCGCACGAGAACTACTGGTTCCGCCGGCACGAGGCTGCCTACCTGTGGGCCGACGTACGCCACGCCCGGGTGCTCGAAGTGGGCTGCGGCGAGGGCTACGGCACAGCAGTGCTGGCCCGCGGCGCCGCGACGGTGGTCGGCGTCGACTACGACGCACCGACGGTGGCGCACGCGGCACGCACCTATCGCACGGCGTCGTTCGTACGGGCCAATCTCGCGGCGCTCCCGGCGGCCGACGCGTCGGTGGACGTCGTGGCGACGTTGCAGGTCATCGAGCATGTGTGGCACCACGTCGAATTCCTCGCGGAGTGCCGTCGCGTGCTGCGCCCGGCCGGCATGTTGCTCGTCACCACGCCCAACCGCCTCACGTTCTCCCCCGGACTCGACGAGCCGGTCAATCCTTTCCACACCAGGGAGTTCAGCGCCGCGGAGCTGACGTCGCTGTTGACCGCATGCGGGTTCACGCCGACCTGGGTCGGTGGCCTGCACGCCGGGCCGCGGCTGCGCGCACTGGACGTCGAGCACGGCGGGTCGTTCGTCGACGCCCAACTCTCGGTGGAGCCGCCGGCCTGGTCCGGGCGGTTGCTCGACGACGTCACGAACGTCCGTGCCGACGACTTCCGCATGCTGCCCGACGCCGAGCGAGACGTCGACCGCTCGCTGGACGTGGTGGTCCTGGCCACTCCCCGCGCCGACGGCGCGGC
>NZ_CAXTQF010000003.1:60655-122259 GCF_964246335.1 uncultured Jatrophihabitans sp.
CGCCGCGCAGGCCCCCCGCCTCGGGGGGGGGGCGGGGGGGGCCCGCCCCCCCCCCCGGGCCCCCCCCCCGGCCGACGCGGCAGGATCTGGCCGGTGACTGCCACCGCCACCGAGCTGACCCACCTGTCGGCCACCGAACTCGCGACCATGGTGCGCAGCGGCGAGGTGACGTCGACCGAGGTGGTCGACGCGCACATCGCCGTGCTCGAGCGGATCACAGCGCTGAACGCGGTGGCGGCGCAGCGCTTCGACGCCGCGCGCGAGGAAGCCGCGGCCGCCGACCAGCGCGTACGCGCGGGCGACACCGACCTGCCGCCGTGGCACGGCGTACCGGTGACGATCAAGGAGATGCTCGGCGTCGCCGGCATGCCGCACACCGGCGGCTACCCGCACCGGCGCAAATTCCGCGAGACCGACGACGCGACCGTCGTGGCACGGTTGCGCGCCGCCGGCGGCATCGTGCTCGCCGTCGGCAACACCTGCGGCGCGTTCATCTGGATCGAGTCGAACAACCCGATCTACGGCCGGGTCGGCAACGCGTACGACGCCGGCCGCACCGCAGGTGGCTCGACCGGCGGCGACGGCGCCATCGTCGGGTCCGGCGGGGCCCCCGTGGCGCTCGGCTCGGACCTCGGCGGATCGGTGCGGATCCCCGCGTATCTCAACGGCGTCTTCGGTCACCTGCCGTCGCAGGGCCTCGTCCCGTTGACCGGTCATTTCCCGGTGCCGGAGGGCGAGGTGCGCCGGATGCTCTACCCCGGGTTGCTCGCGCGCCGGGCGGCCGATCTCGCGCCGTTGCTGCGCATCGTGTCCGGCCCGGACGGCGTGGACGAATTCGTCACCGAGCGCGCGCACGTGGGCGACCCGGCGACGGTCGCGATCGACGGGTTGCCGGTGACGGTGTCGACGCACGCGTCGACGGTGCCGCTGCGGCCGGTGTTGCGCGGCGCGCTCGACGACGCCGCCGCCGAACTCCAGACGCGCGGAGCGCGGGTGACGGAGAAGCCGCTACGCCAGATGCGGTGGGCGCTCGCGCAGTTCGCGGCCATCGCGTCCGCGGAGTTGGACCTCCTGACGTCCTGGGAGGGCATCACCGCGTCCACTAATCCGGCCGGCCGGCCTCGGGACCCGCTGCTGGTACGCGCCCCCTCGGCGGTGCTGAAGCTGGCGGATGTGGCACCGCTGCGCGCCGTGCGCACGGCCGCCGCGCGTCGCCTCATCGATTCGGCGCGGCAGGCACGCGACGCGGTGCTCGAGGAGATCGGCGACGGCGTGCTGCTCTACCCGCCGTTCCCGCGTCTGGCGCCGCGGCACCGCAGCACGCTCGGCCAGCCGTGGCTGGCGACCAACACGGCCATTTTCAACCTGTACGGCCTACCCGCGACCCAGGTTCCGCTGGGGATCGGCGACGCCGGGCTGCCGCTGGGCGCGCAGGTCGTTGCCCGGCCCGGCGCCGACCACGTCTGCTTCGCCGTCGCGCTCGAACTCGAGCGCGCCTTCGGCGGTTGGGTCGATCCGCGCGACGTCCGAACGCGTACGTAGGCCGGACAGCAGCAGCGGCACCCCGACGCCGAGCGCGATTGCCGCGAGGACGACGAGCAGGCCGGACGCGTCGCCGCCGCCCGTGCCTTCGACGTACACGGCGGGCAGCCCTGCGCACGCGAGGTGGGCGTTGCCGGTGGTCGGCGCGATGAAGGACGCGATCGTGTCGGTGGCCTTGGTGTCCGAGGTCTCCGGCGTGAGCCGCAGCGCGGTCGGGGCGACGTCGCCGTAGTCAGCGGAGCACGCCACCGACTTGGGGTCCCGGCCGCTGCGCTGCGCGGCTCGGACGCCATCGTGAATAGCCAACCGGTAGGTCTGACCGGACACGAGGTGCACGTCGTGCGGCGGCGGATGTCCCGGCGCGAAGGCGTGCGCCTCTCCGCCCGCTGCTACCCGCGACAGCACCCAGAACAGCGCGCCCAGGACCACCAGCACGATGCCGGCGAGCAGCGTCCGGGCGGGTGCACGCGACGGTCGGCGACTCACCCGAGCAGCGTAGTTGCCCTCACCGCGACGCGGCCGCCGGCGGTGGCTTGCGCCGGTCCTTGATCACTCGTGCCGGCACGCCGACCGCGACCGAATACGGCGGCACGTCGCGGGTCACGACGGCGTTCGCACCGATCACCGACCCGGTGCCGACGACGACGCCGCGCGACACCGTCACCTTGCTGCCGACCCACACATCGGGCTCGATGCGGATACGTGACTTCGCGATCCCCTGGTCCTTGATCGGGAGGTTCAGCTCGGCGAAGTTGTGGTCGAAATCGGCGATGTAGATGTCGTCGGCGAACAGCGACGACGCGCCGATCTCGATGTCGAGGTAACAGTTGATCGAGTTCTCCCGACCGAGCACACTCTTGTCCCCCACGCTCAGCGTGCCCTCGTGGCAGCGCAGCGCGGTGCCGACGCCGAGATGGACCCACCGGCCGAGGACCAGCCGGCCGTACCCGCGGCGCGCGTAGAGCTCCACGTTGCGGTCCATGAACACGATGCCGCGGGTGATCACATGCTGGTTCGCGAGCTTGAAGCGGAAGAAGCGCCAGTAACGCACGAGGTACCACGGCGTCCACGCCCGGTGGCGGATCACCCAGCGCAGCGAGGCGGGGGTGCAGAACCTGGCGCTGCGCAGCGCCGGGTCGTCGTCACGCCGATGCAGCACCGGCATCCCCATCCGCGCCGGGTGCCGCGAGGCCGAGGGCATCGAACAGTTCGTGCGGCGTGCTGCAGAGGGGTTGCGCGCCGGCGGCGACGAGTTCACCGGGCAGCCCGTACCCCCAACCGGCGCCCACGCACCGGATATCGTGCTCCCGCGCGCCCGTGACGTCGTGCGAGCGGTCGCCCACCATCACGACGCTGTCGGCCGCGGGTCGCCCGAGGCGCCCGAGCACCTTGTCGATCACCAGCGCCTTGGTGCGCAGCGAGCCGTCGAGTTCGTCGCCACCCACGGTCTCGAAGTACCCGTCCAGTCCGAGGTGCTCGACGATCGGCAGCGCGTAGTGCTCGGGCTTGCTGGTGGCGACCGCCATCCGCAGGCCGGCGTCGCGCGCGGCGGCCAGCGCGTCGGATATGCCGGCGTAAACGCGGGTGTCGTACATGTCGCCCGCGGCGTAGCGCTCCCGGTAGGCCGCGATGACGGCGTCGAGCCGGTCCGTCCCGCCGATGAGCGGTGGCAGCGACTCGTAGAACGGCGGCCCGAGCAGCGCCTGCTCGGTGTGCGCGTCCAGCGGCGCGATGCCGTTGACCGCGAAGGCGTGCCGCAGCGCCGAGAGGATGCCCGGCGCCGAGTCCGACAACGTGCCGTCCAGATCGAACAGCACGACTGAGGTGGGGACGGCCGAGGGCACCGTCACGGGCCTGGCTTCACGCCGGTGACCTCGGCGTTGTAGAACAACCCGCTCGGCACGATGCCCTCGAGGTGGGTGTCGATGCGCAGCAGCCACTGCCAGGCGTGCAGCGCGAAGTTCGCCCAGCGCATGCCGAGTCGTTCCTTGGGGACGGCGCATTCGAAGGTGCGCACCGGCCAGCCGAACCAGGAGGCGAGCAGCTCCGACGTCGCGACCCGCACGTCCACCGCACCGGCCCGCGCGGCCAGTGCCGCCAACGCCTTCGGCGCGAACGTGTGCACGTCGACGACGGCCTCGAGTGCTGCGGCGCGCGACGACTCGTCGAGCTCGGGTTGCGGACGCCGCCACGCCTCGAGGCGCGGCAGTCGGGTGATGTTCGTGGCCGCCCACCAGGTGAACCGCGACAGCCGGCGTGCGACGTAGTCGCCGTGCTCGGTCGGCTCGCCGGCGAAGACGAACCGGCCGCCCGGCTTGAGCACCCGCATGATCTCGGCGAACGCGAGGTCGAGATCCGGGATGTGGTGCAGAACCGCATGTCCGATGACGATGTCGAACGTGTCGTCGTCGTAGGGCAACCGCTCGGCGTCGGCGACCCTGCCCTCGATCTCGAAGCCGAGCCCGCGTGCGTTGCGCTGCGCGACCTCGACCATGCCGGGGCTGAGGTCGGTGACGTGCGCGTCGTCGATGACGCCGGCCAATTTGAGGTTGAGCGTGAAGAAGCCGGTGCCGCAGCCGAGTTCGAGCGACGTCGCGTAGGGCCAGCTGCCGTCGCCGGCGACGTGCACGAAGCGGTCGCGCGCGTAGTCGACGCACCGCTGGTCGAACGAGATCGACCACTTCTCGTCGTAGGTGCCCGCTTCCCAGTCGTGATAGAGGATGTTCGCGAGCTTCTTGTCCGACCAGGCAGCCTCGACCTCTTCCGCTGTTGCGCTCATTTGAATACCGCCTTGCCGGGGCCGTTCTCGATGAACGACTGCATGCCGGTGGTGCGGTCCTCGGTCGCGAACAGTGACGCGAACAGGTGCGCCTCGAGCCGCAACCCGGACGCGAGGTCGCCGTCGAGGCCCTCGTCGACCGCGGCTTTCGCCGCGGCCAACGCGAGTGACGGGCCCGTCGCGAACTTCGCCGCCATCGCGAGCGCGGTGGAGTACACCTCGGCGGCGGGCACGACGGCGTCGACGAGGCCGATCTGCAGCGCCTCCTCGGCGTCGACGAAGCGGCCGGTGTAGATCAGGTCCTTCGCCCGCGCGGGACCGATCAGCCGCGGCAGGCGCTGCGTGCCGCCGGCGCCCGGGATGATCCCGAGCAATATCTCCGGCTGCCCCCATTTGGCGTTGTCCGCGCTGACCCGGAAGTCGGCGGTCAGCGCCAACTCGCAGCCGCCGCCGAGGGCGTAGCCGGTGACCGCGGCGATGACCGGCTTCGGGATGCGCGCCACAGCATCGAGCGAAGACGACAACCGGCCCGCGTCGACGAACATCGTCTCGTGGTCCTGTTGGGAGAATTCTTTGACGTCGGCGCCGGCCGCGAACACCTTGTCACCGCCGAACAGCACGACGGCGCGCACGTCGGCGTCCGCGGTGAGCCGCGCCGCCGCGGCACGCAGCTCCTCCTGCACCTGCGTGTTCAACGCATTCATCGGCGGCCGGTCGAGCCGGACGACCGCGACACCCGCCGGCACCGACCCGTCGGACCCGTCGCCGATCTCGACCTGTACCAGCTGCGCCATCCACTGCCTCCCGACCCGTGCAAGTTCTGCGAGAGCCTACGGTGTAGCGGGCAACGGGGGCGACGAGAGGCGACAGCGTGAACCTGGGACGGATCGAAGCGCTGCCCGTGGTCCGGGCGATCGGCACCCGCGCGCTGCAGGTGCATCAGGAGATCTACGTGCGCAGCGGTGGGCGCATCGGGCACCGGCTCTTCGGCACACGCAACCTGATCCTGCACACGACCGGCGCGAAAACCGGCGCGGCCCGGGTCAACGCGCTGACCTATGCGAAGGACGGCGAGAACTACGTGATCGTCGCCTCCTACGGCGGCGCGCCGCGCTCGCCCGCCTGGTACCACAACCTGCGCGCGCACCCGGACACCGAGATCCAGGTCGGCACGCGACGCGTTCCGGTCACTGCCCACACCGTTGCCGACGACGACCCGGACCGCGCGCGGCTGTGGCGGTTGGCGAACGAGGGCAACGACGGGCGGTACACCGCCTATCAACGACAGACGTCGCGACAGATCCCGGTGGTCCGCCTGACGCCGCGCTGAATCAGACCGCGCGGGCGTACCAGCGTCCCGCGCGGCGCTCGACGTCCAGTGCCAGCCCGAACGTCTCAGACAGCGGCCCCGCGGTCAGCACGTCGGCAGCGAGTCCTGCCGCGACGATGCGCGCCTCGCGCAGCAGCAGCACGTGCGTGATGCCCGGCGGCAGCTCCTCGACATGGTGCGTGACCAGCACCGACGCCGGCGCGTCCGGGTCGTCGGCGAAGGTCGCGAGCCGGCGCAGCAGGTCCTCGCGGCCGCCGAGATCCATCCCGGCGGCCGGCTCGTCGAGCAGCAGCAGCTCGGGGTCGGTCATCAGGGCGCGCGCGACCTGCACGCGCGCGCGTTCGCCCTGGCTCAGCGTGCCGAACGTGCGCTCGCCGAGCTCGGCGGCGCCCACCCGTGCCAGCAGTGCCGCCGCCCGGCGCACGTCGGCGCGCCCGTACGCCTCGCGCCACCGGCCGATCACCGAGTAACCCGCGCTGACGACGACGTCGAGCACCCGCTCGTTCATCGGGATCCGGTCGGCCAGCGCGGCGCTGGCCAGCCCGATGCGCGGTCGCAGCTCGAACACGTCGACGGCACCGAGTTGTTCGCCGAGCACCCACGCCTCGCCGGTGGACGGGTGCATGCGGGCCGCGGCGATCTGCAGCAACGTCGTCTTGCCGGCGCCGTTGGGCCCGAGCACCGCCCAGCGCTCGTCCTCCTCGACCGTCCAGTCGATGTCGGTCAGCAACGCCTTCGTGCCGCGCCGCACGCCGACGCCGGCGAATTGCAGCACCGCATCGGGATTCGCCTCCACCACCGGCACATCATTTCGCATGCGTCGGCGCTCGCGTCGACGAGTCCGGACACGACGATGCTCCCGTCGAGTCGTGGCTCGACGGGAGCATCGGACGTAGCGTGCAACGGCCGCAGGTCAGGCGGCCGGGCCCTTGATCGGCGTCACGCTCGCCGAGTGCGTCGCGCCGGACGAGTCGGTCCAGCGCACCTGCACCGACGTGCCGGGCTTCACGCCACCCATCACGCTCTTCAACGCGTCTGCGGAACCGGTCTTCTTGCCGTCCACCGAGGTGATCACCGAGCCGGACGCGATGCCGGCCTTGTCCGCCGGACCGCCCTGGAGCACCGAGGTGATGGTCGCGCCGCCGTTGGATGCGTCGGCGACGCCCACCCCGAGGAAGCCGGGCACGCCCTGCACGATCGTCGACGTGGTCACCCCGGACTCGATCTTGTCGGCCAGGGACACCGCGGAGTTGATCGGAATCGCGTAGGCCTGCGCGGACGTCGTCGTCTGCGCCCGCGAGCTGCTTGCCGATGCCGCGGTGTCCATGCCGATGACGTTGCCCTTGGCGTCGTAAAGCGGACCACCCGAGTCGCCGGAGATGATCCCCGCGTTGATCTCGATCAGCCCGTGCAGGCGCTCGCCGGCCGTCCCGTTGCCGTCGCTTGCGGTGATCGTCCGGTTCAGTGCGGTGATCTTGCCGGCGGACGCGCGCAGTGTGCCGGTGCCGCCCGCGTTGCCGACGCCGACGATCGAGTCGCCGGTCGCGGCGGTGCCGGAGTCACCGATCTTGGCCTTCGTCAACCCGGATG
Organism: uncultured Jatrophihabitans sp.; assembly: GCF_964246335.1. GTDB lineage: Bacteria > Actinomycetota > Actinomycetes > Mycobacteriales > Jatrophihabitantaceae > Jatrophihabitans. Next base: position 67,897 of record NZ_CAXTQF010000003.1, read on the forward strand.
CGTTGCGCAGCTTCACGACCGCGACGTCGTCGGTGGCGTCGGTACCGACGACGTCGGCGGTGTAGGACTTGCCGGTGGTCTCGACGGTCACCGTGATGCTCGTCGCGCCGCTGATCACGTGGTTGTTCGTCAGGATCTCGCCGTCCGAGCTGAGGATCATGCCGGTGCCGGCGCTCTCGGCGTTCTGGTACTTCAGCACCGAGACGATGGTGACGATGCCCTTCTGCTGGGCATCCGTCGCCACCGATGCGCTGGTGGTTCCGGAGCCGCTGCTCGGCAGGCCGCCGGGCAGACTGCCCGACCCGTTGCCGCTCGAGCCGTTGCCGCTCGAGCCGTTGCCGCTCGAGCCGTTGCCCGGGTTGACCGTGCCGGAGCTGGCCGAGCCGCCGCCCGTCGACGGGAACAGCGAGCCCGACCCGGCGACGCTCGACCCGGTGTTGCCCGTCGCGACGAAGCCGAACGCGGTGGCCGCTGCAGCGACCAGCGCGGCACCGGCGGCGACGTACCAGCTCCGCCGCCGCGCGCCGCTCCCCTGCGGCGGCGCGGGCGGCGCAAGCGGTGCGCCGTAGTACGTCGGACCCCACTGCGTCGGTGTACCTGGGTGCCCGGCGGCGTACCCGCCCTGGGCGCCACGGTCGTAGACCCATTCGGTGTGCTGCGGGTCGTGGGCGTGCGTAGGGATGCCCCAGGCACGGGTGCCGTCGGGCTGGTGCCCCGACCAGTCGGGGTGCTGCGGCTGCTGGTCCGGCTGCTGCGGACGGTGTGCGTCGTCGGTCATGACATCACTCAAACGTGCCTTCCGAGAGAGCAGCTGAGCCCAACCAAGGTGCTTGCTGAGAAATACGGCGTTGCGACTTCGGGCGCCCCGAGTCGTCGGGGCGACCGGCCGCGATTCCACTACAGTCCGATCGGTGCGGCCCGAGCAGCTCACCGCCGCGCTTGCGGCGCGGCTCGAGCGCGCCTGGCCGGGCACGCCGTTCCCGCTCGGCGCCCACTGGGACGGCGACGGCGTCAATTTCGCACTGTGGTCCACGACGGCCACGGCCGTGTCGGTGAGTCTGTTCAACGACACGCACGAGCTACGCATACCCCTGGACGAGTCGACCTATCACGTCTGGCACGGCTACCTGCCCGGCGTCGGGCCGGGACACCGGTACGGCTTCCGCGTCGACGGCCCGTACGACCCTGCACAGGGCCTGTTCCACAACCCGAACAAGCTGCTCGTCGATCCGTACGCCCGCGCGCTCGAGGGCGACTTCGTCGACGACCCCGCGGTCTACCCCGGCAACGCCGACGACTCCGCGCCGTACGTCCCGCGATCGGTGATCATCCACGACGCCTTCCCGTGGGGTGGCGACCTGCCACCGCGGGTGCCGTGGGCGGACACAGTGATCTACGAGCTGCACGTCAAGGGATTCACCCAGCAGCACCCCGATATCCCGCCGGAACTGCGCGGCACGTACGCGGGTCTGGCGCATCCTGCAGCGATCGGCCACCTCCGGTCGTTGGGCGTGACCGCCGTCGAGCTGCTGCCGATCCACCACTTCGTGTCCGAGTCACACCTGCAGAAACGCGGGGCCCGCAACTACTGGGGCTACAACTCGCTGGGCTTCTTCGCCCCGCACGAGGCGTACGCGTCGCGTCGCGGCAATCAGGTGCGCGAGTTCAAGTCGATGGTGCGCGCGCTGCACGCGGCGGGCATCGAGGTGATCCTCGACGTCGTCTACAACCACACCGCCGAGGGCGGACCGGACGGGCCGATGCTGGCGTTCCGCGGCATCGACAACGGCTCGTACTACCGGCTCGCGGACAACCGCGCGCACTACGTCGACTACACAGGCTGTGGCAACACCTTCGACCCGCGCCGCCCGTTCCCGCTGCAGCTGATCACCGACTCGCTGCGTTACTGGATCACCGAGATGCACGTCGACGGCTTCCGCTTCGACCTCGCCTCGGCGCTCGCGCGCTCGCTGCACGACGTCGACAAGCTGTCGTCGTTCTTCGACACCATCCATCAGGACCCGGTCATCTCGCAGGCCAAGCTGATCGCCGAGCCGTGGGACGTCGGTGCGGGCGGCTACCAGGTGGGCGAGTTCCCGCCGCTGTGGACGGAGTGGAACGGCCAGTACCGCGACACCGTGCGCTCGTTCTGGGCGCACGGCGCGGACGGCGTGCGCGATCTCGCGTCCCGGCTTTCCGGCTCGTCGGACCTCTACAGTGCGGACGGCCGGCTGCCGTTCGCGTCGATCAACTTCGTCACCGCACACGACGGCTTCACGATGCGCGACCTCGCGTCCTACGAGCGCAAGCACAACGAGGCCAACGGTGAGCGCAACCGCGACGGCACCGACGACAACCGCTCGTACAACTGTGGCGTGGAGGGCGAGCCCGCCCCGCCGCATGTCGAGCTGCTTCGCCGGCGTCAGGTCCGCAATCTGCTGTCGACGTTGTTGCTGTCCACCGGAGCGCCCATGCTCGTCGCGGGCGACGAGATGTGGCGCACCCAGCGTGGCAACAACAACGCCTACGTACAGGACAACGAGCTGTCCTGGCTCGACTGGTCGTCGATCGACGCCGACACGGGCGATCCGGCGGCCACCGACGTCCTGGCGCTCGTCCGCCGGCTGCTGGCGCTGCGCCGCACCCATCCCGTGCTGCGGCAGAGCGCGTTCTTCGCCGGCCGCCCCATCGACCTCGGCGAACAGGCTGCCGCCGAGCAGGGCGGCGTCACCAAGGACATCGCGTGGTTCCATCCGACGGGCAACGAGATGACGACGCGCGACTGGCACGACCCGGCGTTGCGCACGCTCGGCATGTATCTGGACGGGCGCGGCCTGCGCCATCGCGACCGCCGTGGCCGGGCGATCGAGGACACGTCGTTCCTGTTCCTGCTGCATTCCGGTGATATCGACGTCGAGGTCCGGCTACCGGGCCGCCCGTGGGCTGCCGGTTACCTGCCGGTGATCGACACCGCGCAGCCGGCCGGCGCGCCGCGGGCAGCGGTGCTCGGCGGTGGCGCCACGTTGCCGATGGTCGCGCGCTCGGTACAGCTGCTCGAGATCAGCCGCGGCTGAGCCCGGCGGCGCGTGCTTCCCCGCACTGCGACACTGGACCCATGCGGACCGCCGAGTGCTGGCTCACCGACATGGACGGCGTGCTCGTTCGTGAGGAAGCGGCGCTGCCCGGCGCCGCGGACTTCCTCGCCCGGCTCACCGAACGCGGCCGCCGCTACCTCGTCCTCACCAACAACTCGATCTTCACGCCGCGCGATCTTGCTGCGCGGCTCGCTCGCTCGGGCCTGAAGATCCCGGAGGAGTCGATCTGGACGTCCGCGCTCGCGACCGCGACGTTCCTCGACGACCAGCTGCCGCGTGGCTCCGCGTACGTCATCGGCGAGGCCGGGGTGACGACGGCGCTGCACGAGGTCGGCTACACGTTGACCGACCGCGACCCGGACTTCGTCGTGCTCGGCGAGACGCGCACCTACTCGTTCGAGGCGATCACCCGCGCGATCCGGCTCATCGAGAACGGCGCGCGGTTCATCGCGACCAACCCGGACGTGACCGGCCCGTCCGAGGAAGGGCCGTTGCCGGCCACCGGTTCGGTGGCTGCGATGATCACCGCGGCGACGCAGCAGCAGCCCTATTTCGTCGGCAAGCCGAATCCGATGATGCTGCGCAGTGCCCTGAACCGGATCGAGGCGCACTCGGAGAACACCATCATGATCGGCGACCGTATGGACACCGACGTGATCGCCGGCATCGAGGCCGGGCTGGACACGATCCTGGTGCTCACCGGCTCGACCCGCGCGGGCGATGTCGTCCGGTTCCCCTACCGGCCGGCACGCGTCGTGGACTCCATCGCCGACGTCGTCGACCTCGTCTGACCGGCGCGCCCGCTCAGAGCGGGCGGCGCAGCGTGACGACGGTGACGTCGTCGGTGACCGGCGCGTCAGCGCCCTCACCGGCCAGCGCATTCCACACTGCGCGCGCCGACGTGTCGCGCGCGTCGGCGAGGAACCACATCAGCCGGTCCAGACCGTCGCCGATCGACTCGCCGCGACGCTCGACGAGACCGTCGGAGAACAGCACGATGCGCCATCCCGGCTGCAGCACGAACTGCGACTGCTGGTACTGGACGCCGGCGACGCCGAGTGGGGGTGAGACGGCGATCGGGGACTCGACGGTGCCGTCGGCCGGATCGTCGATGAGCGGCAGCAGGTGGCCCGCGCTGGCCGCCGTGACCGCGCCGGTGTCGAGGTCGAAGACGGCTACGACGGCAGTGGCAAAGGTGCCGGGCAGCAGTGCTGTGCACAGCTCGTTGAGCCGGTTCAGCGCGTCGGCCGGCTCGCGGCCGACGAACAGGTACGCGCGCAGGGAATTGCGCAGCTGCGCCATGGTGCCGGCCGCGCCGATGCCGTGGCCTGCGACGTCGCCGAGCACGACGACCAGCCGGCCGTCGCGCAACCGGAACGCGTCGTACCAGTCGCCGCCGATCCGGCCGCCGGCCGCCGGCTCGTAGTGGGCGGACAGCTGCCAGTCCGGCAGCTGCGGCAGCAGGGTCGGCAGCAGGCTGCGCTGCAGGGCCTCGGCCATGCGCAGCTCGCCGCGCGAGCGCTGGTACATCGACTCGACGAGGTGGCGGCGCAGCTGGCCCGCGGCGTCACGCTCACCGACCGTCCACGGCTGCGAGCGCAGCTCGACGATCTCGCGCCAGCGCTCGAACGACCTGCGTGGGCTGATCCGGAAGTCGTTGCCCTCCTGGACGGCGAGCGCCTTGTTGTGCGGGTCGCCGCCCCAGTCGACGGCACGGCGCGCCTCCGCGCGCAGCCAGATGGCGTACTGGCCACCGGGCAGCACGATCGCCAGGGCGCCCGCCGCGAGCTGCGGGTCGACGCTGACGTGCGGCAGTGTCCGCGCGAGGCAGTCGGTGGCGACGACCTCCTCGTCGGCGGCGACGGCCCACGCGACGATCTCCTCCAGCACCTGCGGGGACGGCACCTCACCGCGCGTCTGCACCCGGCCCTGCATGCTCACGGCCACCGCGTCGGCCGCGACGAGGTCGAGCAGGTCGGGCGCGCCGAGCAGCGCCGACACGATCGACTCGCTCTCGTCGTAGAGGCCGGTCGTCAGCTTCGCGAGCATGGCCTGCGCAGCGATCCGCTCGTGCAGCAGCTCGTCCTGCGCGCGGTCGACCAGGCGCAGCGACAGGGTGGAACCCAGGAACTCGGCTGCCGCCCGGGTGCCGTAGGGCGGCAGGTGTGGGCCGGAGTAGTGGTGGCAGGCGATCAGCCCCCACAGCTTCCCCTCGCGCAGCAGGGAGATGGACATGGACGCGCCCACGCCCATGTTCTGCAGGTACTCGACGTGGATGGGCGACACGGAGCGCAGTGTCGAGAACGTGAGGTCGAGCGGCTGACCGGTCATCGGGTTGACCGCCGGGACGAGCGGCGCGGGCGTGTAGTCGACGTCCGAGATCAACCGGATCCAGTTCTTCTCGTACAGCGCACGTGCCTGCGCCGGGATGTCCGACGCCGGGTAGTGCAGGCCGAGGAACGGGTTGAGATCCTCGCGCTTCGCCTCGGCGACGACCTCGCCGTTGTACTCGTGGTCGTAGCGGTAGACCATCACCCGGTCGAAGCCGGTGAGGTCGCGGACGGCTGTCGCGGTGATCTGGTACAGCTCGTTGAGCGAGGCCGCACGGTTCAGCTCGCCGACCGCGCCACGCACCGCCTGGTAGGTGTTCGGGAACGAGAACGGCCGGGGTCCGTAAGCGTTCTCCAGCTCGACGAACAGGATGCCGCCCGGCTCGCGATGCAGGATCGCGTCCAGCACGAACGACTCCCCGCGGACGTCGAGCGTCAACTCGAGCGGGTTGCGGTCGTGCAGGGCGCCGAAGGTGGCCACGGCGCGCTCGATCGTCTGCGCGGCCTGGTTACCGACGAGCCCGGCGAGCGGGCCGTCGAGCACCTGCTCGGCGGGCACCCCGAGCAGGTCGACAGTGTTGGCGCTGACCTGCGTGATGACCAGTTCGGGTTCGCGCAGCACGACGAGCACGCCGCGTGGCTGCACGCTGCCCGGCACGTGGATGGGCTCCCGGGCGCAGTTGTCGAGGTCGATGGCCTCGCCCACCGGCACGAAGTCGCCCTGCTCGGTGGTCACGCCGCCACCTGCTCCATCAGGGGACTCAACCACGTGGCGAGCGAGTCGAAGGTGCGTGCGGCGGCGTCGGCCACCTGCCCGGCGCGTGCCTGGTCGTCACCCACGAATTCGTCGAGCCGCGCGAGGTAGGAGCGCCACATGGGGCCGGGGCCCTCGGGATACGGCGTGAAGGTCGCCAACCGTCCCGACGGGGCACTCGGCAAGGTGTCGCAGGCGACGAGGTGCCGGCTGATCACTGCACCGCCCAGCGCCGACCCCTCACTGACGTAGAGCCAGCCGAACGCCTGCGCGGTGTCGGCGGTGTCGAACACCGCAGCCGCCACGGGCAACGCCGCGACGTCCGCGTCCGATGCGCCCAGCACGGCGAGATCCGCACGCAGACCCAGCGTGCGGCGGCGGCGGGGCCAGTCGAGCGACGCCGCCGTCCCGGGGTCGACGTCGGCCCACCGGTCGAGCACCGGTTCGGTGCCGTGCCAGAAGCCGTGGAAACGTTCGAGCACGGTGCGCAGGCGAGCCGGCGTCAGCGCAGGATCGAGCAACGCCAGGCCGTCCTCGACCCGCGCGTGGGTCGACGCGGTGCGCTGGCGCAGCAGTTGCGCGGTTGCGTTCAGTGCGTCCTCCCCACCTGCCGGCGCGCAAGATCTCGCGCTCACTCTAAACTCCCGGCCCCGCTGCGAGGCGTCGGAGCGCCGGGATTGACCGGAATCGCCCACCCGTGCGGAACGCCGACGGCGCGGGCTGCAGCGACCACTCCGCTTGTCGGATGCGCCCTCTAGGCTGACCGCGCGTGGAAGGAGGTGGAAGGAGACAGTCATGCCCGGTGACATCGCGGTCCTGGCCGAGGATCTGGTCAAGACATTCGGCAAGGACGTGCGCGCGCTCGACGGCGTCAGCCTCCAGGTACGCACGGGGACTGTCCTCGGCCTGCTCGGCCCGAACGGCGCGGGCAAGACCACCGCGGTGAACGTCCTGACCACGTTGTTGCGTGCCGACTCCGGGCGCGCCGAGGTCGCGGGCATCGACGTCGCCGCCGACCCGGACGCCGTGCGACGCAGCATCGGGCTCGCCGGCCAGTACGCCGCCGTCGACGAGATGCTGACCGGAGCCGAGAACCTGAAGCTGGTCAGCCGGCTCAACCACATGTCGCGATCCGACGCCCGGGCCCGCGCAGGTGAGTTGCTCGACCAGTTCGAGCTCTCCGACGCCGCGGACAGACCGGCGAAGACCTATTCGGGCGGCATGCGCAGGCGTCTCGACCTCGCCGCGGCGCTCGTCGCGCGCCCGCCGGTGCTGTTCCTCGACGAACCGACCACCGGCCTCGACCCGCGTAGTCGCAACGACCTCTGGCGCGTCATCGACGAGCTCGTCCGAGAGCGGACAACCGTGCTGCTCACCACCCAGTACCTCGAAGAGGCCGATCGACTGGCGGATCAGATCTGCCTCGTCGACCGCGGCAAGGTCATTGCCGAGGGAACGGCCGAGCAGCTGAAATCCCGGCTCGGCGGCGCCGTGCTCGAGGTGCGCTGCGACGACGCCGAGCAGGCCCGGCAGGTCGCCGGCATCGTCGACGGCGCGGGCGACGGCGAGGTCGGCGTCGACGACGACCTCGTGCGCGTTCCGGCCACCGCAGGCACCTCGGTGCTCACCGAGGTCGTGCGGCGACTGGACGCCCACGACATCGTCGCGCGCGGCCTGCAACTGCGCGAGCCCAGCCTCGACGACGTGTTCTTGTCCCTGACCGGACACCCGGCCGAGGCCGCGTCCGACGAGCCGGCGGCGGACTCGGCGGCGGGGCCGCCGGCGGACTCGGCGGCAGACTCGGCGGCGGGGCCGCCGGCGGGGTCTGCGGACACGAGCGTCGCGGCGGATTCAGGAGCCCACTCATGACGGCGTCGACGGCGCGTCCGCCCGCACCTACGGGCCGGACGCTGGCCTGGCCGGTGCAGGACGCCGTCGCGATGGCCGGACGCAACCTGCGCCGGCTGATGCGTCAGCCCGAACAGGTGTCGTTCAACCTCGTGTCGCCGATCATGTTCGTCCTGCTGTTCCGGTACGTGTTCGGCGGTGCCATCAACGGCCTGCAGGGGCTGAACTACGTCAACTACCTGATCCCCGGCATCGCCGTGCAGACCGTGCTGTTCAGCGCCGGGGTCACCGGCTTCGCCCTCGCCGACGACCTGCAGAAGGGCTTCATCAGCCGGCTGCGCTCGCTGCCGATGGCGCGCAGCGCGGTATTCGGCGGCCGGGTGCTGTCCGACACGCTGAACAACGCGTTCGGACTGGTCATCCTGGTGGCGACCGGGTTCGCGGTCGGATTCCGGCCGCGCAGCGTGCTCGGTCTGCTGCTGGCCGCCCTCCTCCTGCTGCTGTTCGCGCTCGCGGTCAGCCTGGGCTACGCGCTCATCGGGCTGTCCGTGCGCAGCCCGGAGGCCGTCAACGCCGCGACTTTCCCGATCATCTTCCCGTTGACGTTCGCGTCGTCGGCGTTCGTGCCGGTGCAGACCATGCCGAGCTGGCTGCGCGGGTTCGCCGCGCACCAACCGGTCAGCGTGGTGATCAACGGCGCACGTTCGCTCATCCTCGGCGACTCGGTCACCCCCATGCAGCGCTCGTTGCTGCTCGGCGGCTCCGACACCGCGTCCCTGGTGTGGCAGGCGCTGGCGTGGACCATCGGTATCGGGCTCGTCTTCGGGCTGCTGTGCACCCGCAAGTACCGCAGCCTCAGCCGCTGACCGGTACGAACGGTGCCATGGCGTCCGGGTTGCGCAACGCGCCGCGGCTGACTGCCTCGTCCACCGGCACCCCGGCGAGTACCCGCTTGACCGGCACCTCGCACTTCTTGCCGTTGAGCGTGCGCGGCACCTCGTCGATGGCGACGATCTCGTCCGGGACGTGCCGTGGCGACAGCTCGCGCCGGATGCGCGCACGCAGCTCGTCCCGTACGTCGTCGAGCGCGACGCCGTCGGCGAGCACCACGTACAGCAGCAACCGGCCTTCGCTGCCCGCGGCCGCCGACGTGTCGATGACCAACGAGTCGGCCACACCGTCGACGTCCTCGACCACGCGGTAGAACTCGGCGGTGCCCATCCGCACGCCGCCGCGGTTGAGCGTCGAGTCCGAGCGCCCGTAGATCACGCACGAGCCGTCGGCGTCGATCCGGATCCAGTCGCCGTGCCGCCAGACGCCCGGGAAGTCCTCGAAGTACGCGGCCTGCAACCGCGAGCCGTCCGGGTCGTTCCAGAACGACACGGGCATCGACGGCATGGGCTCGGTGATCACCAGCTCGCCGACCTCACCGATCCGCGGACGTCCCGCGGCGTCGTAGGCGGCGACGGCGCAGCCGAGCAGTCGGGCGGCGATCTGCCCCGCGCGGACCGGCAGCGTCGGGCTGCCACCGACGAAGGCGGTGCACACGTCGGTGCCCCCGGACAGCGAGGACAGCGCTACATCGGACTTGACGTGCGAGTACACCCAGGCGAAACCCTCCGGGGCGAGCGGCGCACCCGTCGAGCCGATCGTGCGCAGCGCGGACAGGTCCAGCGACGACGGCTGCACGTCCGCGGCCATGCACGCCGCGACGTAGGGCGCGGATACGCCGAAGCAGGTGATCTGCGTCCGTTGCGCGAACCGCCACAGCGCGTCCGGTCCGGGGTGGGCGGGGTTGCCGTCGAACAGCACGATCGCCGAGCCGACCGTCAGGCCGGACACCAGCAGGTTCCACATCATCCAGCCGGTGGTGCTGAACCAGAAGAAGCGGTCACCGGGACGCAGGTCGAGGTGCAGCGCTAGCTGCTTCATGTGCTCGAGCAGGATGCCGCCCTGCCCGTGCACGATCGGCTTGGGCAGCCCGGTGGTTCCGGACGAATAGAGAATCCACATCGGTGCGTCGAACGGCATCGGCTCGAACGCCAGCTCACCGGGCTCGGCGAGCAGGTCCGGCCAGCGCAGCGTGTCCGGCACCGTGGCGGCCGGATCCAGGTACGGGATCAGCACCGTCGCGCGCAGTGACGGCAACTCGCGGCGCAGCCCGTCGAGCGTGTCGCGCACGTCGAAGCGCTTGCCTCCGTAGACGTAGCCGTCCACGCTCACCAGCACGGCCGGCTCGATCTGGCCGAACCGGTCGACGACGGCACGGGGACCGAAGTCCGGCGAGCACGACGACCAGATCGCGCCGAGCGACGTCGTGGCGAGCATCGCGACCAACGCCTCCGGCGCATTCGGCACCAGCGCGGCGACTCGGTCACCCGCACCCACACCCAGATCGACGAGCGCACCGCGCACCGATGCGACCTGCGCACGCAGCTGCGCCCAGGTCAGCGTGCGATCCATGCCGTCCTCGCGTCCGAACACGACTGCGACGTCGTCGTCGTTGACGCCGCAGGGTGGGAACAGCGCGTGCTCGGCGTAGTTGAGGGTGCCGCCGGGGAACCACTGCGCGCCCGGCATCCGCGCGTCGCCGAGTGCCTGTGCCGGTACGGCGTGCCAGCGCACCTGCAACCAGCGTGCCGCGGCGGCCCAGAACCCGCCGACGTCGGACACCGACCATTGCCACAACTGGTCATAGCTGTCGACGCTGACGATCTCCTGCGCGGCCAGCCACCGAACGAACTCGGTCAGCCGCGCGTCCTCGATGCGGTGTGCGTCCGGTTCCCACAGCAGCGCGCCCTCGTTGGTCATTGCCGCAACCTACCGACCAGAGCACGCCGCATCGCTCGCACCGCGTCGTCCGCCGACGAGGCGCCCGCTACGGTCGTCACCGTGGGTGTGGGCATACCGGGCGGCCGGACGGATCCGGCTGTCGGTGCGGACGACTCCGTCGTCGCGGATTGGCAAACGGTGACGGCGGCGGTCGCGCGGGTGCAGCGACGCGTGGACGAGGCGCTCGAGACCGCCGGCGTGTCGGGCCACTGGTTCGCCGTCCTGTACGAGCTCATGCGCGCCGAGGGTCATCGCATGCCGATGAGTCGACTCGCTCGCGAGGTCTCGATGACGACCGGCGGTTTCACCAAACTCGCCGACCGCATGGCACGTGAGGGGTTGATCGACCGGCGCGGGTCGTCCGACGACCGCCGGGTGGTGCACGCGGCCCTGACCGACGCCGGCCGCGAGCTGACCGAGCGCGCCGCCGCCGTGTACGAGCAGGCGTTGCGCAGCAGCGTGCTCGAGTCGGTCTCCCCCGATGGGCTTGCCGGCATCACCCGCGTCATGCGCGACATCGCGCGCGGGGTCGAGGAGCCTGCAGCGGGCGAGTTCGTGGCGGACGACCCGAGTGCAGTCCAGCCACCTCCGCGGCGGCGCAGCGACGACCGCTCCTGAATACGCCGCCGGTGCGCCTGCGCCAGTTGCGCCTGCACCGGATTCGCCGGCCGGACTGGGTTGCTCCTTGCGAGAAACGCCAACTATGTGTCGCTGTAGCGACGGATAGTTGGCGTTTCGCGGAGCAGGGTGACACTAGTCGCAGGAGCCGCAGGGCCGCGGACATTGCGGTCAGGTGGTGGTCGGGGGCGGCGCGTCCGGTGGACCGGCCGGCCGGAGAAGGCCCCCGCGTGATCGTGCGCGTCATGCCCGCACCCCACGCGGAGGCCCCCGACCGTGCCGCGGCCACGTGTGGACGGATCCCTCGTGGCCGTGCCCGTTCCCTGCCCTCGGATCGATCCCCCGATAGATCCGAAGACGCACCCGCGGCCGAGATCCCCCCGTTGCCCCTTCCGCGGCTGTATGGAAAGTATCTTCCCCGGAAGATAAATGTGTCAAACGCTGCCCGCAGCATTGCCGAGAAATCCCGCCGAAGAACGGGTCGCGCCGGACCGGTGCTGACTGAAAGGACGGCCGACCGAACCGACCCGCACCGCGACCTGCACCTCGCCGCGAGTCCTTGATCAGGTCGCGGACGAACCGATCGCCGCGCCGAGCTCGAGCAGGCGCGCATCCGAACCCGCCGCTGCGGACAGCATCACCGCAACCGGCATGCCGTCGTCCGGGCACCGACCGGCCGGGACGGACAGCGCCGCACTGCCGGCAAGATTCGCCCCGACCGTCCAGCAGTCGGTGTAGGGCGCGGCCAGCGGGTCGTCCAGATCGTCGCGGGTCGTGCCGTCCAGCGGGGGTCCGGGCAACACGGGCGCGGTGGTGGGCATCGTCGGTGCCAGCAGCATGTCGCAACCATCCAGTGCTGCAGCCGTCTGCTGACGCAGCAGGTCGCGCACCGAGCGGGCGTGGGCCAGGCGTCCGTCGTTGCGCGAGCGCAGGGCCTGGCCGATCTCGAAGCGACGAAGCACTTCCGGTCCCGCGTTGCCGGTGCGCACGTAGTCGGCGAGCAACGGCACGCACGCCGCAGAGGTCAGATGCAGGTAGGTCTCGAGCGCGTCGACGGCCGACGGGATCGACACCGCGACGGTCTGCACACCGAGCACGTCCAGACGTTCGCGCACGCGAGCGAGCCCGGCCAGCACGCCGCTGGAGTTGCGCGCCGAACACAGCTCGTCGACGACACCGACACGTAGACCCCGCACACCGCTCGGCCGCGCGCCGGCAGCAGCGAGTTCGTGGCGCCCGGACAGCACGGCGAGCAGCAGCGCCGTGTCCGGCACATCGCGCGCCAGCGGGCCGACGCGGTCGAGCTCGCGCGCGAACGGCACCACTCCGGTCATCGGCACGAGGCCGGGTGACGGCGCCATGCCGACGACACCGCACTGCGCGGCCGGCTCGCGGATCGAGCCACCGGTATCCGTGCCGATCGCCAGCGGCGCCAGACCGGCGGCGACCGCTGCGGCACTGCCCCCACTGCTGCCACCTGGGCTACGGCGTGCGTCCCACGGGTTGCGCGTCGGCCCGAACGCCGAGGTGAGCGTCGACGCACCCATCGCGAGCTCATCCATGTTGGCTCGGCCGAGCAGCACCGCGCCGGCGGCGCCCACCCGCGCGACGGCGCGAGCGTTACGCAGCGCCAGCACCCCGGCGTGCGCACGCGAGCCGCACGCCGTCGTCTGGCGGCGCACGTCGATGTTGTCCTTGATCACCACCGGCACACCGGCGAGCGGCCCGAGCGGGCGACCGCGCCGCCGCGCGGAGTCGACGCGCCGCGCGGCCGCCAGCGCACCGTCACCGTCGAGGTGGACGAGCGCATGCAGTTCACGATCGACGTCGGCGATGCGTTGCAGGTGAGCCGCGGTGACCTGCTGCGCGCTCACCTCGCCGGCCGCGATCATGCGAGCGAGTTGCACCGCCGACGTCGCGGTCAGCGCAGGCGTGTCCAGCGGTGGGGCGACGACACCGAGGCCCCGGACCGACGCGCTGCGCAGCGGCTCCATGCGCTGAGCGTGACAGCGAGGTGTTGCGATCATGTGACAACTGCATGATCGGCGGTCGACGGATCCGCGCGGGTGCTTGCCGTGCCGATCATGCAGTGGTAAACACCGGCATTACTTCGGTCGCCGAGCGGGCGCCGTCCACGAGGAGAACACATGAGCTACCAACAGCCCGGCGGATACCCGAACGCACCCAGCGGCAACTACCCCGGACCGGTGGCCCAGCAGGGCAACGGTCTCGCGATCGCCGGCATGGTGTGCGGCATCGTCGGCCTCCTGATCGCGAACGTCATCCTCGGCCCGCTGGCGATCATTTTCGGTGGCGTCGGGCTCTCCCGGGCCAACAAGGGCGCGAAGTACAAGGGTCAGGCGATCGCCGGAATCGTGCTCGGCATCGTCGACATCGTCGTGTGGGTGGTCATCATCGTCGCGGTACGCAACAGCAACGGATTCACCTACTGACCTAGATGTCAGGCGGTCGCGAAGCGGCCCAACACCGCCTCGGCGCGGATGCCGCCGAGGTGCTCGGCGAAGATCCGCTGATAGCCGAGCTCCTCGCGGCTGCGCGCGGACGGCAGGCCGGGAATGCGCACGGCTCGCCAGTCCGCGTCCGGCACGAACGATTCGGCCCGCCGCGTCATGACGTCCGCGGTGCCCGAGCCGTCGCCGAACTGCTCCTTGCGTCGCCAGAGGATCTCCTCCGGCAGCCAGCCCTCGAACGCCTCGCGCAGGATCGCCTTCTCGTGTGCGCGTTCCTGCCCGTCGTCGCCGAGCAGCTTCCACTCCAGCGGGATGCGCTGCGCGACGGCGAGCAGCTCGCGGGCCAGGAACGGCACCCGCGCCTCGAGCCCGTGCGCCATTGTGACGCGGTCGCAGCGCTGCAGGTTGAGGTTGTGCAGCGCAGCCAGGCCGGCGGTCAGCGCATCGCGCAGCGCGTCGGCGTCGAGCTCACGCAGGTGGTGGTAGCCGGCGAACAGCTCGTCCGCGCCCTCGCCGGTCAGCACCACCTTGACATGCTGCGCGGCCAGTTCGGCGAGCAGGTAGTTCGGGACGGCGCTGCGGATCAGCGACGGCTCGTAGCTCTCGGTGGCACGCACGACCTCCGGCAGCACGTCGATGACCTCGTCGTCGGTGTAGACGCGCTCGTGGTGCTCGAGTCCGAGCGCGTCCGCGACGCGTCGTGCGGCGACGAGGTCCGGACTGTCCGCGGTGCCCGCCGCGAACGAATGCACCGTCGCCCCCGGCTCGCTCTCCCGGGCCATGATCGCCGCGATGATGCTGGAGTCCAGGCCACCGGACAGGAACACGCCGACCGGGACGTCGGCCATCATGCGTTCGCTCGTCGCCTTGATCAGCGTCTCGCGGATCGCGATGTGCGCCTGCGCCCGCTGCGTGAACTGCGGACCGACCGGATCCTGCGAGCCGGTGCCGAGCGGGTCGGTGCGCAGGTCCACATAGGGCTGCAACCCCGCCTCGGGCGTCCAGTGGTGCCCCGGCGGGAACTCCTCGACCAGCGGCCGCACGTCCGACGGGAACGCGCACAGCTCGGACGCGACTAGCAGCCGGTCGTCGTGGCGCGCCCAGTAGAGCGGCTTGACGCCGAGCGGGTCGCGCGCGAGCACCATCGGTGTCGTGGCGTCGTCGGGCCCCGCGACGCAGAACGCGTACATACCGCGCATGTCGTGCACGCCATCGGTGCCGCGCTCGGCGATGACGTGGAGCACGACCTCGGAATCTGAGCCCGTCTCGAACGGCCCGGCCAGCTCGTCGCGCAACGCGTCATGGTTGTAGATCTCGCCGTTGGCCACCACCCAGAGATCGCGCGCGGCGCCGTCGGCGTTCGTCATCGGCTGGCTGCCGCCGTCGAGATCGACGATCGACAACCGGGTATGGCCGAGCCAGGTGGCGCCGACGACCCGCGAGCCGCGGCCGTCCGGGCCACGGTGCTCGATCGAGTCGAGCATCTGCTGCCCGAGTTGCTCGGCGGCGCGCAGCCGGTCCGGCGTGGGTCGGAAGTCATGAATGGCTGCTATGCCGCACACGCGTGCTCAGCTCCCTTAGCTGATCGGCTGCAGGCCATCATACGGAGGCAATGTGTCGAATCCATTTCGTTGATCAACAGCAGCAGATGGTCGCTCTGGCGACCACAACCGACTGTTGATCAACGGGAGGGTGTCGTTGATCAACGGGAGGGTTGTCGCTGGTCAACGGGAGGGGTCGAGCGCGCTGCGGGCGGCCGCGAGCACCACGTCGTCGCCGCAGCCGCGCACGTACCCGGCCAGCCGGCGGCGAAGCTCCCGGCCGAGAACCAGACGCCCGACGGGCTCCGCAGCAAGTGCTGCTCGTGCACGAACGGATCCCAGCGATAGCGCACGTCACCGGTCGTCTGCGACACCGCGAACGCGAGGTCCGGCGCGATCGGCACGATCGCCGACGCCTCGACGCTGGCCATGGCGGTCCCGTCCTGCGCAGGTCGTCAGGCGGACGCCACGACGCCCAGCTCGGCCGGGTTGGCCAACAGGCGGTTCCTCGGCAGCACCCGCACGGTGTAGCCGAAGCCACCCGTACGCCGCAGCGGCACCTCGCCCTCGTAGCGGGTGGTGCCGTCGACGGCGCCGACCTGCGCGAGCGACACCGTGTCGATGTCGGTCAGCCGGTCCTCGGCGTCGACGCCGCCGTACACGGCCTCCACGTCCACGTCGTCCGGCGCCAGCCCGCCGAGCGCGACCTCGGCGCGCAGCGTCAGCGTCTCCCCCACCTGCGCCTCGGCACCGGACAGCTGCGAATCGACGTGCAGCACCGCGACCTCCGGCCACTTGTCCTCGACGGCACGCGTCCACGCAGCGAGGTCGCGCGCCTGCGCGTAGTCGTCGGCGATGAGCCGGGCCGCCGACTGCGCGGCGGGCACGTAGAGCCGCCGCACGTATTCGGACACCATCCGCGTCGCCAGCACCTTGGGCCCGAGCGTCTTGAGCGTGTGCCGCACCATCTGCACCCAGCGCGTCGGCACGACGCCGTCCGGACGGTCGTAGAAACGGGTCGCGACGTTCTTCTCGATCAGGTCGTACAGCGCGTGCGCCTCGAGGTCGTCACGCCGGTCCGCATCCGCGAGCCCATCGGCCGTCGGGATCGCCCAGCCGTTGTCGCCGTCGAACCACTCGTTCCACCACCCGTCCATGATCGACAGGTTCAGCGCGCCGTTCAGCGCCGCCTTCATGCCGGACGTGCCGCACGCCTCAAGCGGGCGCAACGGGTTGTTCAGCCAGACGTCGACACCCCAGTACAGGTAGCGCGCCATGCCGATGTCGTAGTCGGGCAGGAAGGTGATGCGATGCCGCACCGCCGGATCGTCGGCGAAGCGCACCATCTGCGCGATGAGCTGCTTGCCGCCGTCATCTGCCGGATGGCTCTTGCCCGCGATCACGATCTGCACCGGCCGCTGCGGGTCGAGCAGCAGGGCGCGCAGCCGGTCCGGATCGCGCAGCATCAGCGTCAGCCGCTTGTACGACGGCACCCGCCGCGCAAAGCCGATCGTCAGCACGTCCGGGTCGAATGTCGACTCCGTCCAGCCGAGCTCGGCCTCGCTCATGCCGCGCGTCAGCGACGACGCGTGCACGCGCCGACGGATCTCCTTGACCAGCTTGGTGCGCAACCGATTGCGGATGCGCCAGATCTCGGCGTCGGGCACACGATCGATCGCGTCCCACCCCTTGCCGTCCGCGAGCGCGGCGGGCCCTGCCTCGCGCTCGGCGATCTCGACGACGTCGCGCGACATCCACGTGGGGGCGTGCACGCCGTTCGTGACCGATGTGATCGGCACCTCGGACACGTCGAAGCCCGACCACAGGTCGTTGAACATCTCCCGGCTGACCTCGCCGTGCAGCAGCGAGACGCCGTTGGCCCGCTGCGCGATACGCAGGCCCATGTGCGCCATGTTGAAGATCGTCGGGTCCTCTTCGGCGCCCAGCGCGAGCACGCGCTCGGCGGGCAGCTTGTCCCCCGAGGCCAGCCCGGTCAGGTGCGCAGCGACCAGGTCGCGCTCGAACCGGTCGATGCCGGCGGGCACGGGAGTGTGCGTGGTGAACACCGTGCCGGCGCGCACCGCACGCAGTGCTTCGTCGAACGTCAGACCCGCGCCGTCGACGAGTTCGCGGATGCGCTCGACGCCGAGGAACCCGGCGTGCCCCTCGTTGGTGTGGAACACCTCCGGCTCGGAAGCATCGGTGGCCGCGCAGTAGGCGCGGATGGCGCGCACGCCACCGACGCCGAGCAACAGCTCCTGCTGCAGCCGGTGCTCCTTACCGCCGCCGTACAGACGGTCGGTGACCTGCCGCGCGTCGGCGTCGTTCTCCTCGATGTTGCTGTCGAGCAGCAGCAGCGGCACCCGCCCGACCTGCGCGACCCAGATCTGGGCGTGCAGCGTCCGGGACTCGGGCAGCGCGATCGACACCCGGGCAGGCAGGCCGTCGGCGCCGACGAGCGCGGTGATCGGCAGGCCCTGCGGGTCGAGTGACGGGTAGTGCTCGAGCTGCCAGCCGTCGCGCGACAACGACTGGCGGAAGTAACCCGCCCCGTAGAGCAGCCCGACGCCGATGATCGGTACGCCGAGGTCGCTGGCCGCCTTGAGGTGATCGCCGGCGAGGATGCCGAGGCCGCCGGAGTACTGCGGCAGCACCTCGGTGATGCCGAACTCCGGGGAGAAGTAGGCGATGCTGGCGGGCAGCACCGCATCGCTGCGCTGCCTCTCCTGCTGGTACCACCGCGGCTGGGTCAGGTAGTCGGTGAGGTCCTCGTGCAGGTCGGCGAGCCGGCGCCGGAAACGGCGGTCGGCGGCCAGCTGGGCGAATCGCTCCGCGCTGACCTCGCCGAGCATGCGGCCCGGGTCGTGGCCGCACGCCTGCCACAGGCCGGGGTCCACCGACTCGAGCAGGTCGAGCGACTCCGCGTGCCACGACCACCGCAGGTTCGCGACGATCTCTCCGAGCGGCGCCAGCTCCTGCGGGTAGGCCGCGCGGACGGTGAGGCGGCGAAGAGCTTTCACGTCCGGCGACGCTAGCAGCGCAAACGCCGAGCTTGCACTGCGCCGCACGCCCGTGGGTAACGTGACGCAGGTGGTAGGACGCTTCGGACTGACCGACATCGAGCCGGTCGTCGGCTCCACGACCGCTGCCGAGTTCCCCGCCCGCGCCGTCGTCGGCGAGCCGTTGCCCGTCTCCGCGCGGGTCTTCCGCGAAGGTCACGACGCCGTCGCCGCTACGGTCGTCGTCCGGGACAAGGCCGGCCGCAAGACGGCCAGCGTGCGCATGCAGCCCGGCGCCGCCGGCACGGACGGGTGGCACGCGGACGTCGTGCTCAGCACACCGGGCACCGCGTCGTTCAGCGTCGAGGCCTGGAGCGACCCGTACAGCACCTGGGAGCACGCGGTCACCGCGAAGATCGACGCCGGACAGGGCAGCGAGGACCTAGCCAACGACTTCGAGTCCGGAGCGCGCATCTTCGACCAGCTGGTGAAGATCTTCCCGAAGAACGAGCGGGCCCGGGCGAGCGCGGCGGCGACGTCGCTGCGCGATACGTCCCTCGACGTCGCCCACCGGGTGGCACCCGCGCTCGACGCCCACATGCAACAACTCGTCGCGCAGTTCCCGCTGCGCGAGATGGTCACCTCGTCGCCGCGCTATCCGCTGTGGATCGACCGGGCGCGCGCGCTGTACGGCTCGTGGTACGAGTTCTTCCCCCGCTCGGTCGGCGCCGCGTTGGCCGCCGACCCCGTCGCGCCGGCCAAACCCGCGCGGCACGGCACGTTCGCCGACGCCACAGCGCATCTCGACTACGTCGCCTCGCTCGGGTTCGACGTCGTCTATCTGCCCCCGATCCACCCGATCGGCACGGTGAACCGCAAGGGCCCGAACAACACGCTGGTCGCCGCCAGCTGGGACGTCGGCTCGCCATGGGCGATCGGCTCGGCCGAGGGTGGCCACGACACGATCCACCCCGATCTCGGCACGATGGCCGACTTCCAGGCACTCGTGAAGCGCGCGAAGAAGCTGGGCATGGAGGTGGCGCTTGACCTGGCGCTGCAGTGCGCGCCCGACCATCCGTGGGTGACGGCGCACCCCGAGTGGTTCACCACCAAGCCCGACGGGACGATCGCCTACGCCGAGAACCCGCCGAAGAAGTATCAGGACATCTACCCGCTGAACTTCGACAACGACCCGAAGGGCCTCTACGCCGAGTGCCTGCGCGTCGTGCGGCTCTGGATGAAGGCGGGGGTGCGGATCTTCCGCGTCGACAACCCGCACACCAAGCCGATCAACTTCTGGCAGTGGCTCATCGGCGAGGTGCGCAAGACCGACCCCGACGTGCTGTTCCTGGCCGAGGCCTTCACCCGGCCGGCCATGATGCACGAGCTCGGCAAGATCGGCTTCCACCAGAGCTACACCTACTTCACCTGGCGCAACGAGAAGGACGAGCTGGTCGAGTACGCCGAGGAGCTGGCCGAATCCGCGGCGTACATGCGCCCGAACTTCTTCGTCAATACGCCGGACATCCTGCCGGAGTACCTGCAGACCGGTGGCCCGGCGGCGTTCGCGATCCGCGCGGTGCTGGCCGCCACGCTGTCGCCGAGCTGGGGCGTGTACTCGGGCTTCGAGCTCTACGAGCACCTGCCGGTGCGGCCGGGGTCCGAGGAGTACCTGGACTCGGAGAAGTATCAGCTGCGGCCGCGCGACTTCCACGGCGCGCAGGAGGACGGCCGCTCGCTCGCCCCGTTCATCGCCCGGCTGAACGAGGTCCGGCGCGCGCACCCGGCGCTGCACCAGCTGCGCAACGTGCGCTTCCACGAGGTGGACAACCCGGAGATGCTCGCGTTCAGCAAGCGCGACGACAAGTCCGGCGACACCGTGCTCGTGGTGGCCACGACCAACCCGCACGTCTGGCGGGAGGCGACGGTGCACGTCGATCTCGAGGCGCTGGGCTTCGACGCCGACGGCTGGGACGCCACGTACACCGTGCGCGACGAGCTCACCGGCGCCGAGTACCGCTGGGGCGAATTCAACTACGTGCGCCTCGATCCGCACGTCGACGCCGCGCACATCTTCACCGTCATCCGCTGACGGCCGCTGCCAACTCGGAAGGACCGATGACCGACCTCGATTACGGGCCGCGCCCCGGCGATCCTGATTACACGCTGCCGCGCGAACCCGACTGGTTCAAACGCGCGGTGTTCTACGAGGTGCTCGTGCGGGGCTTCGCCGACTCGAACGGTGACGGCACCGGCGATCTGCGCGGGCTGCAGGAACGCCTGGACTACCTGCAGTGGCTCGGCGTCGACTGCCTGTGGCTGCCGCCGTTCTACGCGTCCCCACTACGCGACGGCGGCTACGACATCAGCGACTACACCGCCGTGCTGCCCGAGTTCGGCACCATCGAAGACTTCAAAGCCTTCCTCGACGCGGCGCACGAGCGTGGCATCCGGGTGATCGTCGACTTCGTCATGAACCACACGTCCGATCAGCACCCGTGGTTCCAGGCTTCCCGGTCCGACCCGGACGGCCCGTACGGCGACTTCTACGTGTGGAACGACGACGACCAGCGCTACCCGGATGCGCGCATCATCTTCGTCGACACCGAGCCGTCGAACTGGACATGGGACCCGGTCCGCCAGCAGTACTTCTGGCACCGCTTCTTCAGCCACCAGCCGGACCTGAACTTCGACTCCGCCGGCGTGCAGCAGGCGATCATCGAGGCGCTGCGGTTCTGGCTCGAGCTCGGCATCGACGGCTTCCGGCTCGATGCCGTGCCCTACCTCTACGTGCGCGACGGCACCAACGGCGAGAACCTGCCCGAGACGCACGAGTTCCTGCGCCGGGTGCGTAAGGAGGTCGACGCCGACTACCCGGATCGTGTCCTGCTGTGCGAGGCCAACCAATGGCCGGCCGACGTCGTGGAGTACTTCGGTGACCCGTCCGTCGGCGGCGACGAGTGCCACATGGCCTTCCACTTCCCGGTGATGCCGCGCATCTTCATGGCGGTGCGCCGCGAGTCGCGGTATCCGATCTCGGAGATCATGGAGCAGACGCCGGCCATCCCGGACAACTGCCAGTGGGGCATCTTCCTGCGCAACCACGACGAGCTCACACTCGAGATGGTCACCGACGAAGAGCGCGACTACATGTGGTCCGAGTACGCCAAGGACCCGCGGATGAAGGCCAACATCGGCATCCGGCGGCGGCTTGCGCCGCTGTTGGACAACGACATCGACCAGATCGAGCTGTTCACCGCACTGCTCTTGTCGCTGCCCGGCTCGCCCGTCCTGTACTACGGCGACGAGATCGGCATGGGCGACAACATCTGGCTCGGCGACCGCGACGGCGTGCGCACCCCGATGCAGTGGACACCGGACCGCAACGCCGGCTTCTCCTCCGCCGAGCCGCAGCGCCTCTACCTGCCGGCCAACCAGGACTCGATCTACGGCTACCAGGTCACCAACGTCGAGTCGCAGACGCGCAACACGTCGTCGCTGCTGCACTGGACGCGCCGGATGGTCCACCTGCGCAAGGCGAACCCGGCGTTCGGCGTCGGCAGCTTCGCCGACCTCGGCGGCAGCAACCCGTCGGTGCTCAGCTTCGTGCGCGAATTCGGCGACGACATCGTGTTGTGCGTCAACAACCTGTCGCGCTTCCCGCAGGCCGTCGAACTCGACCTGCGCGCCTGGGCCGGCACGCAGCCGCTGGAGCTCACCGGCGGTTCGCAGTTCCCGCAGATCGGCGAACTGCCCTACCTGCTGACCCTTGCCGGCCACGGCTTCTACTGGTTGCGCATCCCGCGGGTGCACCGGCCCAGCGGTGAGCCGGCCGCAGAACAAGGGCACCCCAGCAACAGCGAGGAAACCCTGTGACTGTCAGCAAAGACGTGATCCAACCGCTCGTGAGCAGTTGGCTGCCGGGCCAGCGCTGGTTCGCGGGCAAAGGCCGGGACGCCGAGATCGACATCGACTGGCTCGCCGACCTCGAGGGCGCGCCGCCCGTGACGATCTGGGCGGCGCGGGTCGCCTACGCCGACGGCGACACCGAGACCTATCAGGTGCCGCTCGTGCTGCGCGACTCGCCGCTCGACTCGCTCGAGCACGTGCTGCTCGGCACCGTCGACACCGACGACGGGACCCGTTGGCTCTACGACGCGTTGCACGACAAGGATTCCACGCCGGCCTGGCTGCTCGGCATGCGCGACGGGGCGGTGGAGGGGCCGGTGCGCTTCGCGCGTTACGTCGACGACCCGGCCGAGATCCCGGTCGACGAGCCGAGCCTCGCGTTGTCCGGCGAGCAGTCCAACACGTCGATGATCTTCGGCGACGTCGCGATCCTGAAGGTGTTCCGTCGGCTGCAGCCCGGACTCAACCCGGACATCGAGGTGCAGGGCGAACTGTCGAAGCTGGGCGCCAAGCACATCGCGAAGCTGCTCGGCGCGGTCGAGGCGGACGTCGACGGCGAGCCGAGTTCGCTGGCCATGCTGCAGGAATACCTGCGCACCGCCACCGACGGCTGGGTGCTGGCCACCACGAGCGTGCGCGACCTGATGGCCGAGGCCGACCTGCACGCCGACGAGGCGGGCGGCGACTTCGCCGGCGAGGCGGAGCGGCTGGGCGCGGCCGTGGCGCAGGTGCACGCCGATCTCGTCACGGCATTCGGCACCCGCACCGCCACCGAACAGGAACTCGCGGTCCGCGCCCAGACGATGCGCGAGCGGCTGGAACGTTCGATCGCGATCGTGCCGCAACTCGCAGAGATCGCCGAACCGCTCGCCGACATCTTCGCCGACGTCGCGCAGCTCGGCGGCGGCGTACCCGTACAGCGCATCCACGGCGACCTGCACCTCGGGCAGGCGCTGCGCACCGTCTACCGCTGGGTGCTCATCGACTTCGAGGGCGAGCCGATGGCCGACATCGGTGATCGGCGCGAGTTCGACTCCCCGTTGCGCGACGTCGCCGGCATGCTGCGCTCGTTCGAGTACGCCGGACATCACCGCGTCATCGAGACCGGGCACGACGCCCAGCTCAGCTACCGCGCCAACGAATGGTCCGGGCGCAACCGCGACGCGTTCTGCACCGGCTACGCCGACGCCGCGGGCACCGACCCGCGTGCGGAGTCGGTGCTGCTGCGCGCCTACGAGGCGGACAAGGCGGTCTACGAAGCCGTCTACGAGGCCCGCAACCGTCCTGCCTGGCTGGACATCCCCCTCGCCTCGCTGACCAGACTTGCCACCGACGGAGGAACAGCATGAGTACGCCGCAGAACCGCTCCGTGTCGCCGCCCACCCCGGCAGCGTCCGTGCCCGCCGCGGAGCTCGACCGGCTGGTCGACGGTACCCACCACGACCCGCACGCCGTGCTCGGCGCGCACCCTGCCGGTGCCGACACGGTGGTGCGCACGCTGCGTCCGGACGCCGTCGAGGCGTCCGTGCTCGTCGGGCACCGGCGGCTGCCGATGCGCCGCATCCACGACGGCGGCGTCTTCGAGGCCCTGCTCGACGGTGCCGCCACCGACTACCGCGTCGAGGTCGCGTACGACGCGGGCACCTACACCGTCGACGACCCGTACCGCTGGCTGCCGACGATCGGCGAGGTCGACCTGCACCTGATCGGCGAGGGCCGGCACGAGAACCTCTGGCAGGTGCTGGGCGCGCACGTGCGCAGCTACGACACCCCTGGAGGGACAGTCACCGGCACGTCGTTCGCGGTCTGGGCACCCAACGCGCAAGGTGTGCGCGTCGCCGGCGACTTCGACTGGAGCGGGCGCACGCTGCCGATGCGGATGATGGGCTCGAGCGGCGTGTGGGAGCTGTTCGTGCCCGGCGTCGGCGACGGCGCGAAGTACAAGTTCAAGATCCTCGGCGCCGACGGGCAGTGGCGCGACAAGGCCGACCCGATGGCGTTCGCCTGCGAGGCGCCGCCGGACACGGCATCGGTCGTCACGACGTCGCGCTACGAGTGGGCCGACGCCGCGTGGCTGGACCGCCGCGCACGGACGCAGTGGCACAAGGCGCCGATGTCGATCTACGAGGTGCATCTCGGCTCGTGGCGGCTCGGGCTCACCTACACCCAGCTCGCCGAGGAGCTCGTCACCTACGTCAAGGAGTCCGGCTTCACGCACGTCGAGTTCCTGCCGGTGGCCGAGCACCCGTTCGGCGGCTCGTGGGGCTATCAGGTGTCGTCGTACTACGCGCCGTCGGCCCGGTTCGGCTCGCCGGACGAGTTCCGGCACCTCGTCGACGCCCTGCACGCGGCCGGCATCGGCGTGCTCGTCGACTGGGTTCCTGCGCACTTCCCCAAGGACGCGTTCGCGCTCGGCCGCTTCGACGGCACGCCCCTCTACGAGCACGGCGACCCGCGCCGCGGCGAGCAGCTCGACTGGGGCACGTACGTGTTCGACTTCGGCCGCTCGGAGGTGCGCAACTTTCTTGTCGCCAACGCCCTGTTCTGGCTCGAGGAGTTCCACGTCGACGGGCTGCGCGTGGACGCCGTCGCCTCGATGCTCTACCTCGACTACTCCCGACCCGAGGGTGGCTGGACGCCGAACATCCACGGCGGCCGGGAGAACCTCGAGGCCGTCGCGTTCCTGCAGGAGATGAACGCGACCGTCTACAAGCGCGTGCCGGGAGCGGTGACCATCGCCGAGGAGTCCACGTCGTGGCCGGGCGTCACCCGGCCCACACACCTCGGCGGTCTCGGCTTCGGCTTCAAGTGGGACATGGGCTGGATGCACGACACGCTCGACTACATCTCCCACGAACCGATCTACCGGCAGTACCACCACAACGACCTGACGTTCTCGATGATGTACGCCTACACCGAGAACTTCGTCATGCCGCTGTCCCACGACGAGGTCGTGCACGGCAAGGCGTCGCTGCTGAACAAGATTCCCGGTGACCGGTGGCAGCAGTTCGCCACGCTGCGCGCGATGTACGCCTACATGTGGGCGCATCCGGGCAAGCAGTTGCTGTTCATGGGCCAGGAGTTCGGCCAGGGCGGCGAGTGGGCCGAGTCGCGCTCGCTGGACTGGTGGCTGCTCGACGATCCGGGCCACCGGGGCATCGCCCGGGTCATCCGCGACCTCAACGCCGCCTACGCCGAGACGTCCGCGCTGTGGTCGCGCGACACCACCGAGGACGGCTTCCACTGGATCGACGCCAACGACGCGTCGGGCAACGTCTACTCGTTCCTGCGCTTCGGCGACGACGGTTCGGTGCTCGCCTGCATCGCGAACTTCAGCTCCGTGCCGCACGAGGGGTACCGGCTCGGCCTGCCGTTCGCGGGCCGGTGGACCGAGATCGTGAACACCGACGCCGAAACGTACTTCGGCTCGGGCGTGGGCAACTTCGGTGGCGTCGAGGCCACCGAGGAGACCTGGCACGGGCAGCCGGCGTCCGTGCGGCTGCGGGTGCCGCCGCTCGGCGCGCTGTGGCTTCGCTACGCGGGCGACGAGTCCGGCGCAGGCGCGTCCGGCGCTGCGAACGATATGGCCTGACATCTTCGCCGCGCGGGTGCCCGGCGGCCGGACCGTCCTGGCGCTCGCCGGCGTGATGAGCCTGGACTCGGCCGACCAGAGCACGATCGGTTCGACGTCGCCGCAGGTGCGCGCAGCGCTGCACATCGGGCAGACGCAGATCGGCCTGCTGGCGACGTCGTCGACGATCGTCGGCGTGCTCGTCACGGTGCCGTTCGGTGTGTTGGCCGACCGGCGCAACCGGCTCGCGCTGCTGCGCATCTGCATCGGCGCGTGGATCCTGGCCACGGCGGCGGTCGGCGCCGCGCCGTCGTTCGCGTACATGCTCGGCGCGCACTGCGTGCTCGGGCTGGTCACCGGGGCCGCCGCACCGCTGATCGCCTCGCTGGTGGGCGATCTCGTCCCACGCTCGGCACGCGGGCGGGTCTACAGCGTGCTGCTGCTCGGCGAGCTCGTCGGCTCCGCCGTCGGTACGGCACTGTCCGGCGAGATCGCCGCGTCGGTCGGCTGGCGCTGGGCCTATGTCGTACTGGCCGCCACCGGGTCGACGGTGCTGCTCACCGTGTTCGCCGTACGCGAACCGCCGCGCAGCACCGCGCGCACCGCGCTTCTCGCCGAGACCGGTGCCGACGCCGCAACCATGACACTGTGGCAGGCCATCCGGGTGCTGGTGCGGATCCGGACGAACGTCGTACTGGTGCTGGCGTCCGCGCTCGGCTACTACTACTTCACCGGCGTGCAGACGTTCGCGGTGTCGCTGTGGCGCGACGACTACCACGTGAGCGCGAAGGTCGCGCCGATACTCGTGCTGGCCGTGGGCGGTGCGCTCGCGGTCGGGGTCGTCATCGGCGGCCCGCTCGGCGACTCGCTGTTGCGCCGGGGCTTTCGCTCCGGTCGGGTGATCGCGGTGCTCGTCGCATTCGGCGGTTGCGTGCTGTTCCTCGTGCCCGCACTCAGCACGACGATGCTCGCGGTGACCGTGCCGCTGTTGCTCGTCGCCGGCGTGCTGCTCGGCTCGGCGAACCCGCCGCTGGACGCGACGCGCATCGACATCGTGCCGCCCCTGCTGCTCGGCCGCGCCGAGGCCGTCCGCAACGCACTACGGGACGGGGCGGACGCCAGCGCGCCACTGCTGTTCGGGGTGCTCGGCTCGCACATCGGTCTGCGGCCGACCTTCCTGGTGATGACCGGCGCGCTCGTCGCCTGCCTGCTGCTCGGCCTCGTCGCCCTGCGCACCTATGCCGGCGACGCCGCAGCCGCGGCGGGCGAGCCCGTGGACTCGAACGCCTAGTCCGCGCGGTCCGCACCCCCGCGCCGACGACCCCGCACGCGGGCAGCGCGCACGCTGAGCGGCCCGCTGGGTCAGAACAGGGCGCGGGCCAGCGCGCGCCGCGCAGCGGGCACCCGCGGGTCGTCCGGGCCGAGCAGGTCGAAGTACTCGAGCACCCGCTGACGGACCCGCTCGCGGTCGTCGCCGGAGCTTCTGGTCAGCGCGGCGAGCAGCCGGTCGAACGCGCCCTGGACGTCGTTGCCGGCGAGCGACACGTCTGCGGCGGCGAGTTGCGCGTCGACGTCGGCCGGGGCGGCGTCGGCCTGGGCCGGCGCGTCGCGGTCGACGGTCTCCAGCCGCTGCAGCAGCCGGACCTGGCCGAGCGCGAGCTGGGCCTCGGTGTTGGCCGGCTCGTTGGCGAGGATCTCCTGGTAGCGCTCGGCGGCCAGCCGGTAGTCCCCGGCCTCGAGCGCGTCCTCGGCGGCGACGAATCGCGGGTCCTCCGGCTCGGCCGGCGGCTGGTCCGGCACGGCCGGATCGCCGCCGTCGGCTGGCGGTGGCGGGGCCCCGGGGCCGCTGAGGTTCGCCTGCGCCGCCGCCTGCAGCACGGCGTCGACGAACTCGACGACCTGCGCCTCGGGCAACGCCCCCTGAAAGCCTGGGACGAGCTGGCCGCCGATCACCGCGAAGACCGTCGGGATGCTCTGCACCTGCAGCGCCTGCTGGATGCGCGGGTTGGCGTCGACGTCGATCTTGGCCAACACCCAGGTGCCGCCCGCGGCGTTCGCGAGCCGTTCGAGCACCGGCGAGAGCTGCTTGCACGGTTGACACCAGTCGGCCCACAGGTCGATCAGCACCGGCACCTGGAACGACCGGTCGAGGACCTGCGCCTGAAAGTCGGCCTCGGACACGTCAACGACGAACTGGCCGACCTGCGGCGCGGGCGCATCGGCGGCGCGGGCAGCGGCCTCGTTTCGCGCCTTGAGGGCGCCGAGGTCGACCGCGCCGGACATGGCGGCGACGGTCGCCGGGTTCGGTGCGGGCGCGGCGCCGCGTTGCGGGCGTTGCGGAGTTCCGGGACGCATGCCTCCAGCTTTGCAGATCGCCGCCACCGCACGGGCGTCGACGGCGGCCGACCCTGGCAAGCGGCGTCACGACCCTCGTCTACCGTGCCGGCATGAGCGTGCGCATCGCCGACGACGGGCCGGTCCGGGTGATCGTCATCGACCGCCCGGCGGCACGCAACGCCGTCAACGGGCCGACCGCCGCGGCACTGGCCGACGCGTTCCGCGCCTTCGACGTCGACGACTCCGTGGCGGTCGCCGTGCTGTGCGGGGCGGACGGCACCTTCTGCGCCGGTGCCGACCTCAAGCTGATGTCGAACCCGCTCAACCCGCAGCTGTCCGAGGACGCACCGATGGGGCCGAGCCGGCTGCGGCTGGGCAAGCCGGTGATCGCGGCGGTCGAGGGCCATGCGGTCGCCGGTGGCATGGAGCTCGCGGCGTGGTGCGACCTGCGGGTGCTGGCTGCGGACGCCGTGGTGGGCGTCTTCTGTCGGCGCTGGGGGGTGCCGCTGATCGACGGCGGCACGGTGCGCCTGCCGCGCCTCATCGGCCTGGGCCGCGCCTTGGACCTCATCCTGACCGGCCGGGCGGTCGGCGCCGGGGAGGCGCTGGCCATGGGCTTCGCCAACCGCGTGGTGCCCAGTGGCACCGCCGTCGAGCACGCCGTCGGCCTCGCACACGAGCTCGCCACGCTGCCGCAGACCTGTCTGCGCTCGGACCGCGCGTCGGTGTACGAGGCGCTGGGCCACGATGAGAGCGACGCGCTGGCGGTCGAGTTCGACCACGGATCGCGGGCGCTGCGCGCCGATGCCTCGGCCGGGGCCCAGCGTTTCGCCGGCGGCGCAGGGCGGCACGGCTCGCCGGGCTGAGCGCGCACCGCCCTTGGTTCACCGGGACATCGGGCGCGGAGAACCCCTACATTGATCACACAGACAGCACGTTCGAGGAGGGCACCGATGAGTCCGACGCTCGGCGGGATCCCCTGGGCGAGCGCGGGCACGGCGGGATACATCACGGAGAAGCTCGACAAATGAGCACTCGTCGCGGTCCGTCGGCGATCGACGTCCGGCACGTCGCGGCCGCAATCGTCCTGGCGGCCTGTGTGGCCGGGACCGTGCTCGGTCACAGTGACTCGACCCACGTGCTGCTGGTGTGGTCCAGCGGCCTGCTGTACCTGGCGTTCTGCATGGAACCGATGCGGCGCGTCCTCAAGACCGCGCGCGTCACCTGGGCCTTCGCAACCGTCTTCGTCGTCGTCACCGTGTGCTGCGTCGGCTTCGTCAGCTGCCTGCCCGCGGATGCGGACCGCGGGCCGGGTTCCTTCTCGCTCGCCAGCCGCGCGTTCGGCGACGCCGACCTGTCGACCTCCGCGCGCAATGGCTTCCTGACCGCGACCTGGCTGTGCTTCGTCGGACTGGCGGTCGGCACGCTCGTGCTCTGGTATCAGGTCCTGCGACTCGCGCGCCGCACAGAATGGCAGTCGATCGACCACACCACTGGCGACGCGTCGTTCCTGACGGGCGCGACGTTGCAGGACCCGTCCGGCGGCACCAGCGTCACCCGGCCGGCGCGAACGTCGTCGTGAGCGCGCAGCCGGTCGACGCCGAAGCGCAGCTTCACCGGCGTCGACGGATCATGGCCGGCTGCTTGATCGCCATCGTCCTGGCCGTCGCGGCCGTGATCATCGTCGTGTTGACCACGCTCGGCGGCTCGGGTGACGGCGCGGCGGACTCGCCCACGGCCGCAGCGCAGGCCTGGGGAAAGGCTGCGTTGTCCCACGACACGTCGCGGTTGACGTCGCTCTCGTGCCCGTCGGCCAAGAACGGCTTCGGGATCTACGGATTGGTCTTCAACGGTTCCGGCGTCAAGGCCGGCAGTGCAGTCGCGAACGGTCACGACACCTGGGACGTGCCGCTGACAACCACCGGACCGGGCGGCGGCACGACGATCCACGTCAAGGTCGAGAAGCACGGCGACAACTATCTCGTCTGCTGAGTTCCGACGGCGGCCACGTGGCGTTCACCCCAAGGCGGTGCACGCTGCCTAGCGTCCGCACCCATGAGCGACAAATCGACCATCTCGCGACGTAGTGCACTCGGCCTGCTCGGCGCCGCGGGCGCCGGCACGGCAGGCGCGACCCTGCTCGGCGGCGAGACCGCCCAGGCGCAGCCCGCGCAGGCCGCTCCGCGCGCTGGCCACGGCGGTGCGCCGCCCGTCCAGGGCCTGCACCTGACGTTCGGCCGCGACCCGGCCCGGCAGATGGTGGCGTCCTGGCTGACCGACACCGCGGTACGCCGGCCGCGCGTCGTGTACGGCACCGTCGACGGCGGCTACGGCAAGAGCGCCGACGCGCAGACCCGCACCTATGTCGACGGCACCTCCGGTCGCACCGTCTACGTGCACCATGCGCGCATCGACGGCCTGCGGCCGGACACCGAGTACCTGTATTCGGTGCACCACCAGGGCGCGACGCCGGACGCCGCGACCTTCCGCACCGCGCCGGCGCGCCGCGCGCCGTTCACCTTCACCAGCTTCGGCGACCAGGCGACCCCCGAGGTCACCTGGGACGCCACCGGCAAGGTCGCCCTGGACGCCAACTCCTCGCCGGCCGCGAAGGACACAGTGTCCGGCGTCGAGCAGGTGGCGCCACTGTTCCACCTGCTCAACGGCGACCTCTGCTACGCCAACCTCGACGTCGACCGTGTCCGCACGTGGAACAACTTCTTCACCAACAACACGAGGTCGGCGCGGTTCCGCCCGTGGATGCCGTGCGCGGGCAACCACGAGATCGAGAAGGCGAACGGCCCGCTGGGCTTCGCCGCCTACCAGACCTACTTCGACCTGCCCTCCACCGAGACCGACGACGAGCTCACGGGGCTCTACTACTCCTTCGACGTCGGCTCGGTGCACGTCGTGTCACTGCAGAACGACGACTACTGCCTGCAGAACGGCGGCGACTACTACGTGCGCGGTTACTCCGGCGGACGGCAGCTCGCCTGGCTGGAGAAGGACCTGCGCCGGGCACGCCGCTCGCGCGATATCGACTGGATCGTCGTGTGCATGCACGAGGTCATGATCAGCTCCGCCGACTTCAACGGCTCGGACCTCGGGTTGCGCCAGGCCTACCAGCCGGTGTTCGACCGGTACGGGGTGGACATCGTCGTGTGCGGTCACGAGCACGACTACGAGCGCTCACTCGCGGTGCGCGGCGTCGTCAGCGGTTCGGAGACGCTGACGCCGGACCCGGCGTCCGACGCCAAGGACGACATCGACAGTGAGCTCGGCACCGTGCACATGGTGCTCGGCGGCGGTGGCGTGTCCGGCACCAGCAACCAGGACTTCTTCACCGACGGCAGCGCCAAGGTCATCACGTCGGTCGGGCCGGCCGACCCGACCACCGGCAAGCGCGCGTCGGTCTTCACCAAGGAAGAAGCGGTGTGGAGCGCGGTGCGCGACAGCGAGCACCCGTACGGCTTCGCCGCGTTCACCGTCGACCCCGGCACCCGACCGGGCGGCCGCACGTCGATGCACGTCACGTACTACAACGTGAACAAGCCGCACGGCGAGCTGTCGGTGTTCGAGCGCTTCAGCCTGCACCGCCGCCGCAGCGACGGCTGAGGCCGCGCCGGCGTCAGAAGCGGGCGGCCTCGCGGTACTCGCCCCACAGCGGTTTGAAGGCGTTGCAGATCTCGCCGAGCGTGGCCTCGGCGCGGGCGGCGTCGAGCATCGCCGGCACGGTGTTGCGGTCGGCGCGGGCGTCATCGACCATCCGTGTCAGCGCGGCGTCCACTGCGGCCTGGTCGCGCGCGGCACGCCGCGCGCCGATCACCTCGCGCTGTTCGGTCTCCACCTCGTGCGAGACGCGCAGGATCTCCAGCGGTTCGCCCGCGTCGCCGGTCAGCGTGTTGACGCCGACGACGCGCTTGTCGCCCTTTTCCAGCGCGACCTGGTAGGCGAATGCGGAGTCGGCGATCTCGGTGATGAACCAGCCGTCCTCGATGCCGCGCAGCAGGCCCGAGGTGATCGTGCCGTCGCCGCCGAGCTCCTTGATCCGCTCGAAGATCTTCTCCGCGTCGGCCTCGAGCTTGTCGGTCAACGCCTCGACGTACCACGAGCCGCCGAGCGGGTCGGCGACGTTCAGCACGCCGGTCTCCTCGGCGATCACCTGCTGGGTGCGCAACGCGATCTGTGCCGCCTTCTGCGACGGCAGCGCGAGCACCTCGTCGAGCGCATTGGTGTGCAGCGAGTTGGTGCCGGCGAGCACGGCGGCCATGGCCTCGACCGCGGTGCGCACGATGTTGTTGTCCGGCTGCTGCGCCGTGAGCGAGACCCCGGCGGTCTGCGTGTGGAAGCGCAGCCACTGCGCGCGGTCGGTCTTGGCGCCGTAGACCTCCTTCATCCACCGGGCCCAGATGCGGCGCGCGGCGCGCAGTTTGGCGATCTCCTCGAAGAAGTCGATGTGGGCGTCGAAGAAGAACGACAGCCCGGGCGCGAACGTGTCGACGTCCAGGCCGCGTGACGTGCCGAGCTCGACGTAGCCGAAGCCGTCCGCGAGCGTGAACGCGAGCTCCTGCGCGGCCGTCGACCCGGCCTCGCGGATGTGATAGCCGGACACCGACAGCGGCTTGTACGCGGGTACGTCGGACGTCACGTACTCCATGAGGTCGCCG
This sequence comes from uncultured Jatrophihabitans sp., assembly GCF_964246335.1. Taxonomy (GTDB): domain Bacteria; phylum Actinomycetota; class Actinomycetes; order Mycobacteriales; family Jatrophihabitantaceae; genus Jatrophihabitans. Next base: position 100,869 of record NZ_CAXTQF010000003.1, read on the forward strand.
ATCAGCTTCAGGTGCGGCTCCGGTGGATAGACCCACTCCTTCTGCGCGATGTACTCCTTGAAGATGTCGGTCTGCAGCGTGCCGTTGAGCCTGGCCGGGTCCGCACCCTGGCGTTCGGCGGCGACGACGTACATGCAGAACAGCGGCACCGCCGGCCCGGAGATCGTCATGGACGTCGTGGTGGCTGCGAGGTCGATGCCGTCGAAGAGCACGTCCATGTCGGCCGCGGAGTCGATCGCGACGCCGCAGTGCCCGACCTCGCCCAGCGAGCGCGGGTCGTCGCTGTCGCGGCCCATCAGCGTCGGCATGTCGAAGGCCACCGACAAGCCGCCGCCACCCTGGTCGAGAATCATCTTGTACCGCTCGTTGGTCTGCTTCGCGCTGCCGAAGCCGGCGAACTGCCGGATGGTCCACGGCTTGCCGCGGTAGCCGGTGGGGTGGATGCCGCGGGTGAACGGATACTCGCCCGGCCAGCCGATGCGCTCCATGCGGTCATCGGCCCCGGTCGGGCCGTAGACGGGCTCGACGGTCTCGCCGGACAGCGTCGTGTAGTCGCGGTCGGCCTTGCGGGCCTTGTCGAAGCGCTGCTGCCAGCGCTCGCGGCCTGCGGCGTTCTGTTCGGCGTCCATGTGTCCAACCCTAGGAAGCGGTGCCGTTGCGTGGTTGGTGCTACGTCCTACCAATTTACTTGGACGTCCTACTAACTGCCAGCCGGGCGTCCGGCGAGCGCCGCCTCGATGCGGTCGAGCTGGGCGCGCAGCTCGTCGACGTCGGCCTTCGTCGCTCCCTGCTCGGTCTCGCGCAGGGTCAGCAGCAACTGCCCGCCGGGTTCGAGTGAGCCCGACTCGACCTGCCGGATGTCGTCGCCGTTCTGCATCCGCACGGCGTGGTCGAGCTCGGCGCGGCGCAGCCCGAGTCGGCGCACCGCCCTCTGCTGGACCTCGCCGTCCTTGATCACCGTCGTCGCCGTGCCGTCGAAAATCTTGGCGAATAGCGCGTAGCGCAGCGCGGCCCGGTTCAGTGCCGAGTTGACGATCACCAGCGTGACGGCACCGATGATGCCGCCGAGGACGCTGTTGTCCGGACCGATGATCGCGTTCTGGACGACGTTGGACAGCAGGAACATGACGACGAAGTCCAGCGTGTTCAGGGCTGCCAGCCCCCGTTTGCCGGTCGCGCGGACGAGGATCGTCACCAGCGCGTACACGAAAACCGTGCGCAGCAGCTTCTCCGCGATGGGGATCTGCTCGACGAACATGTCATGCCACATGCGTGCACCTCGACTCTGCGGAGCGGACTGGTCCGCGACGCAGTGTCTCGCGCCTTCGTTCAGCCGGCGGCGCGGGACACCGTGGCGTGGGTCTCGACGTCTTGGGTCTCAGCCTCCTGCGTCGCGAAGTCGCCGGCGCCGACGCGCAGCGTGCGCAGCACCGCGAACACCTGCGCCAGCTCCGCTCCGTCCAGCGCCGCCAGCCCGAAGCGCGCCCCGTTGAGCTGCTCGGTCGCCTTCGCCGCCACTGCGCGCCCGTCGTCGGTGATGACGGCCAGCGTGCCGCGGCCGTCGCGCGGGTTGGGCTCACGTCGGACGAGCCCGGCCGCCTCGAGCCGGTCGACCACGTTCGTCACGGACGTCGCGTGCACCTGCAGCCGCTCGCCGATCTTCGACAGCGGCAGCGCGCCCGCGCGCGAGTGCACGAGCAACACCAGTGCCTCGTACCGGCTGAAGGTGATGCCGTGCGGGCGGAGCATGTTGTCGAGCTCGGCCAGCAGGATCTGATGCGCCCGCATGATCGACGTGACGGCGCGCATCGCGTCGTACACCTCGGGCGGCTCGTCCGGCCACGTTCTCGTCCACAGCTGCCCGGCTCGCTCGATCGGGTCGAACTCGAGCGGTTGCGACATGCGGTAGAGGGTAACCAGCGGCATCAGGACCTGTCCGATCGACGGCGTAGCGTCGGGCGACATGAGCGACGCACTCGACCGCCTGGATCTCCTCGATCTCGCCGACGAACTCGACGGCGACGACCGCCTGCTGCGCGACACCGTGCGCAAGTACGCCGACGACCGGTTGCGTCCGCACATCCGGGAATGGTTCGAGGACGGCACCCTGCCCGCGCGCGAGCTCGCGCAGGAACTGGGCGAGCTCGGCGTGCTCGGCATGCACCTGGAGGGGTACGGCTGCCAGGGCGCCAAGGCCTCGCAGTACGGGCTGGTCTGCGCGGAGGTCGAGGCGGTCGACTCCGGCCTGCGCTCGCTCGTCAGCGTCCAGGGCTCGCTCGCGATGTACGCGATCCACGCCTACGGCAGTGAGGAGCAGAAGCAGCGTTGGCTGCCCGGCATGGCCGCCGGGCGACTGATCGGCTGCTTCGGCCTCACCGAACCGGACTCGGGCTCGGACCCGGGGTCGATGCGCACCCGCGCGCGCCGCGACGGCGACGACTGGGTCATCAACGGCAACAAGATGTGGATCACCAACGGCTCGCTGGCCGATGTCGCTGTCGTGTGGGCGCGCACCGAGGACGAGGGTGTTCGCGGCTTCCTCGTCGAGAAGGACATGCCGGGCTTCACCGCGCAGGACGTGCACCACAAGATCTCGCTGCGCGCCTCGGTGACCAGCGAGCTCATCCTCGACGACGTCCGGGTGCCCGCCTCGGCGATGCTGCCCGAAGTGCGCGGGCTGAAGGGACCGCTCGGCTGCCTCACCGAGGCCCGCTTCGGCATCGTCTGGGGTGTCACGGGCGCGGCTCGTGACGCGCTCGCCGCGACGCTCGACTACGCCACGAGCCGTACACAGTTCGGCAAGCCGGTCGGCGGTTTCCAGCTCACGCAGAAGAAGCTCGCCGACATGGCCGTCGCCCTGCAGCAGGCGCAGCTGACGGCGCGCCGCATCGGCGAGCTCAAGGACAGCGGGCGCGTGGAGCCGCACCACATCAGTTTCGGCAAGTTCGCCAACGTCAGCGCCGCGCTGGGCATCTGCCGCGAGGCGCGCTCGATCCTCGGCGGCAGCGGCATCACCACCGAGTACCCCGTGCTGCGGCACGCGGTGAACCTCGAGACCGTCTACACCTACGAGGGCACGCACGAGGTGCACACGCTCGTACTCGGCTCGAAGCTCACCGGTATCGACGCCTTCCGCTGAGCCGCCGAGTCAGCCGACGCCGGCGACGCCGATCAGGTTGCCCTCCGGGTCGGTGAAGTGCCCGACCACCAGCCCGTTCGGTGACGTCGCCGGGCCCATCACCCGTCGCCCGCCCAGTTCCTCGGCGCGGGCCAAGGCTGCGCCGACGTCCGGCACGGCGACATAGAACATCGCTCGCGGCACGCGTTGCGGACCACCTCCGATGCCGCCGCGGATGCCACTGCCGTCCGGGCCGGTGACCAGCTCCAGGAAGCCGTATTCGCCCTCGTCGGACACCTCCTGCGCCACCGACGACGGCGTGTCGAATTCCCAGCCGAACAGGTCGCCGAAGTAGCTGCGCAGATTGCCGGGGTCGGTGCCGATGATCTCGAAGTGCACCACTGGCTGCGCCAAGGCAGATCCCCCGTCCTGGTGGGTGAGTTCAGTGCGAGCCGAGGCACAGCGGGTGCCCGGCCGGACTTGCGTAAACGGAAAACCTCTCCGAGCCGTCCGGGTTGTCCGCCGGCTTGCGCACGTCCTGGAGCATGCGGCCGCCGAGGGCGACGGCCCGCATGCTGGCGCTTTCGAGATCGTCGACGTGCAGGTCGAGGTGCACCTGCTGCTGTTGGGCACCCCCCGGCCAAACGGGCGGCACGTGATCCGGCGCGTGCTGCACACCGATTACCCATTCGCCATCGACGACAACGCTGTGCCAATCGCCGTCCCGATGGACCGTCCCGTCCAACAGCCCGGCCCAGAATCGGCTCTCCGCACCCACATCCGCAGCGTCGAACACGACGATGCGTCTCATGACGCGCATGCCCTACCTCCGGTCCGGGTCAGCAGACCAACGCCATCGTGCCCGCCGACCATCCGTCGGGCAATATCAGCGCGCAGCAGCCGGCGGCTCCGTTGGCCGTTCAGAGAGAGTTGCGACGACCGATGAGGAAGCGGCGCTCCACCTGGTTGTCGGTGAGCAGCACGGCCTCGTCGTAGGCGACCCGCGCCTCGTCGGTGCGCCCCAGCCGGCGCAGGAAGTCCGCCCGCGCCGCGGACAGGTAGCCGTAGGTCGCGAGCTGCGGTTCGCTCGTCAGTGGGTCGAGTGCGTCCAGGCCGGCCTGCGCGCCGTGCGCGAACCCCACTGCGACCGCCCGGTTGAGCGCGACGACCGGTGACGGCCACAGCCGGACGAGCAGGTCGTACAGGCCGACGAGTTCGGCCCAGTCCGTATCGTCCCAGCTTGCGGCCTGCGCGTGTACGGCGGCGATCGCCGCCTGCAGCGCGAACCGGCCGGGCGGCCGCTGCGCCAGCGCCGCGCGCACGAGCGCGACCCCTTCCGCGATCGCGGCGCGGTCCCACGCGGCGCGGTCCTGGTCGACGAGCAGCACCAGGGCGCCCGTCGCGTCGACCCGGGTCGCACGTCGCGCGTCGGTCAGCAGGATGAGGGCGAGCAGCCCCGCGACATCGGCGTCGGCCGGCAACAGCGTGCGCAGCATCCGGGCCAGGTCGAGCGCCCGTTCGACCAGTTCACCGCGCCGCAGGTGATCACCGGCCGGCGCGTTGTGGCCCGTCGTGAACACGAGGTGCACGACGTCGAGCATCGCCCCGATACGCGCCGGCAGTTCGCTCGCCGCCGGGACGCGGTACGGGATACCCGCCGCGGCGATCTTCTTCTTCGCGCGGGTGATGCGCGCGGCCATCGTCGGCTCGGACACGAGGAATCCGTGCGCGACCTCGGCGGTGGTCAGCCCGCACACCAGCCGCAGGGTGAGCGCGACGCGCGCGTCGAACGCGAGCGCCGGATGGCAGCACGTGCAGATCAACCGCAACCGGTCGTCGGGGATGTCGTCGGCCGCGGCGCGGTGATCCTGCGGCACGACGTCGTCGAGCACTAGTTCGGGCAGCAACCGGCGCATGCGCTGATCCCGACGCGAGATGTCCAGCGCGCGATTGCGCGCAGCGGTGGTCAGCCACGCCGCGGGCTTCGCCGGCACTCCGCGTTCGGTCCACGCCTGCAGGGCGCGCGCATAGGCGTCCTGCACGCACTCCTCCGCGACGTCGACGTCGCGCGTGACACGCACCGTCGCGGCGAGCACGAAGGCCCACTCGCGACGGTGCGCGTCGGCGACCGCGGCTGCCGCCCGCACTGCGCTCAGGTGAACACCATGATCGGGCGGACTTCGACGCCGCCGCCGATCGTCGGAATCTGTTTGGCCATCGCGATCGCCGCGTCCAGGTCGGCCGCCTCCACGACGTAATAGCCGCCGAGCGCCTCCTTCGTCTCGGCGAACGGGCCGTCGGTGACCGCGAAACCGCCATCGCCGTCGACACGCACCGTCGTGGCGGTCGACGGCGGCTGCAGCGCCTCACCGCCGACGATGGCCGCGCGGTTGCGCGCGCCGAAGTCGAGGTGGCCCTGCATGATCGCGTCGTTGCGCTCGGTCAGCATCCGCTCCTCCGCCTCGGCGTCTCCGTAGATCAGGATGAGGTACTGCGACACGTGTGCCTCCAGGCGTTCTCGGTCCGCTGGTCGGGCCGTCATTGTCCCGACGTACGGCCGAAACCGGAATCGACAACCGGTCGGCACATTCTTGCGGCCGGCCGCTCCGGACATCGGCTTGGAGCTGACTACCCTCGCCAGCCATGGACTGGAACCTGCGCACGTGCTCGCGCAAGGGGCACGTGACGTACGCGCCGGAGGAGTCGCGCTACCGCGACAAGCTGGAGGCGCACACGCCGCTCGGCGACGCGTGGCGGTGCCTGCGGTGCGGCGCGTACGTGCTCGGCGAGCCGCACGGCTCGGGCCGTGCCGACGACGCGCCGGTGCTGCTGCGCGGCAAGGCACTGCGCAGCGCGTTCATCCTGCGGCTGCTCGCGATCGAGCGATGGGTGCGCGGGCTCGTGCTGACATTGCTGGCCATCGCGGTGTTCCGGCTCAAGAGCTCGCAGGTCAGCCTGCAGGAGCTGTTCTCCCGCGATGTCAGCGCGCTGCGGCCGTTCTTCCGGCAGGTGCACTTCAACATCTCCGACAGCGCGACGATCAAGTCGATCCAGCACGTGCTGCACACGAAGTCTTCGACGCTGACCGTCGTCGGTGTCGGACTGCTGGTCTACGGCCTGCTGCAGGTGCTCGAGGGCATCGGCCTGTGGTCGCTGCGGCGGTGGGGCGAGTACGTCGCCGTCGTCGGCACCACGCTGTTCATCCCGCTCGAGGTCTACGAGCTGACCGAGACGATCACCTGGCTGAAGATCGTGGTGTTGCTCGTCAATATCGCGGCGGTGGTGTACCTGCTCGTGTCCAAGCGGCTGTTCGGATTGCGCGGCGGCTACCGCGCCTACGAAGCGTCGCTGAACGAGGAATCACTGCTCGAGGTCGAACACTCGTCCGCCGCGTGAGGCGCATCGGGCAAGATTCCGGTGTGGCGGAAACCGATCTCCTGCCGTTGCTGCGCGAGCGGCTGGCCGGCACCTACTCGCCGTTGCTGGCCGACCGCGACGCCAGCCTGATGTTCTCGGCCGGTGGCATGGCCAATTGGACGGTGGACATCGAGCGCGGCCGCACCGCGGCGCGGCACGGCGGACCGGCACGCCCCACGACGACGGTGCACGCCGCGCTGCCCGTGCTGACCGACGTCGTGTCCGGCGAGCGCTCCGGTGTGCAGGCGTTCCTCGACGGCGCGCTGACCGTGCGCGGCGATCTGTCCCTGGCGTTGCAGCTCGATGGTCTGTTCCCCGGCGACGTCTCCGACGACAGCCGCACCTACACGCGCTCCGTGCGCGCCGGCGGCCTGGAGACCTTCTACCTCGAGGCCGGCCCGGTGGACGCGCCACCGGTAGTGCTCGTGCACGGGCTGAGCGCGACGAACGCATCGATGCTGCCGCTCATCCCCGCCCTGTCGAAGGACTTCCGGGTGCTCGCCCCGGACCTGCCCGGCCACGGCGGCACGCAGGCGACGAGCGCGCAGCACGCGGCGCGCTACCTCGGCGACTGGCTCGTCGCGTTCCTGCGCGAGACGTGCGACCAGCCGGCCGTACTCGTGGGCAACAGCCTGGGCGGCCGGACCTCGCTCGAGGCGGCGCTCAACTCTCCGGCCGACGTGCGCGGCCTCGTGCTGCTGTGTCCGGCCGTCGCGTTCCGCAAGCTGCGCCAGCTCGTGCCGTTCGTGCGGCTCGTCCCCGACGAGATCGCCGCGCTGCCGCTGCGCGTGCCGCGACGGATGGCGCTGGCCGGACTGCGTGGGCTGTTCGCCGACCCGTCGCGGCTGCCCGACGCGTGGTACGAGGCCGCGATCGACGAATTCGTGCGCGTGTTGTCGATCCGCGCGAACCGGCTCGCGGCGTTCTCCGCGCTGCGCAACATCTATCTCGACGAGCCGTTCGGCGAGAGCGGCTTCTGGGACCGGCTGCCCGCGCTCGAGCCGCCGGCGCTGTTCGTCTGGGGGGACAAGGACGTGCTCGTACCGGCCGGGTTCGCCCGGTTCGTGTCCGACGCACTGCCCACCGCGCGCACCGTGGTGTTCAGCAACTGCGGGCACGTGCCGCAGTTCGAGTACCGCGAGGAGACCGCCCGACTCACCCGCGAGTTCATCGGCGGCCTGACCGGCTGAGCGGCCCAGGTCGACCGGCGCAGGCCAATCGGCGCAGCCGCTCAGGCCAACCGGCGCAGCTGGTTCGCCAGGTACGGACGGGCGCGCCGCTGGCCGCCGCGCACCGCGATCGCCGCCTGCAGGCCGAGCAGGACGCGGCGCACCCGCTCACGGTCCGGGTGCCAGCCACGTCGTTCGCACTCCGCCAGCCAGGCGGCCGGCGCCTCGTGCCCGCGTTCGGCGTTGCAGCGACGGCAGGCGGCCACCTCGTTGGCCAGCCAGGACGGCCCGCCCCGCACGCGCGGCACGAGATGATCGGTCGTCGGGACCACGAAGTCGCCGAACTCGCGTTCGCACCAGACACACGTCGGGCCGTCGCGACGAAGGATCATGGCCAGCCGTTCGACGCGTCCGGGCTGGGCGCTGTGCACCGGCCGATCCGTCTCGCTGCGTGCCGGGTTCACCGGGCGGACGGCCCGTCCGCCCGCTCCGGATTCGTCGCCGCGAGGTCCATCGGATGTCGGCGCCGCTCGCGCAGGTCACGGGTCGCGCGGCGGACCAGATTAGCGCGTTCGATGCCGAGGTCCTTGACGTAGTCGCGCACGTCTACCGCAGTCGGGCGCGCCGCCTTGCCGCTCGCCGAGTAACCGACCCGACCCATCGAGCGCCGGACGCCCCACTCGATCAGACCCGTCTGCTCCGGCGTCAGCACCCGCTCCCACGCGTTGACGCGACTCGGGTCGAAGGGTCCACGGACCCGCGAGTGCCACGTCTTGCGGTCGGGCACCAGGTCTCCGGCGGCATCGGCGAAGTCCAGCATCTGCTCGGCGAACGGCTCGTCCAGGAACTGACACAGTGCGCCGAGCTGCGTCCTGGGATCGTCGAGCAGATCCTCGTAGCGCAGACAGAAGTAGCTGTCCGACGGCAGCCGACGGCCGAGCGCGCGCAGTTCGCGTTCGGCCGATGCCCACTGCGCCAACGCGTGCGTCACCGGTTTCTGGTACCAGGGCACGCGCATCAGCGACGCGACCACCGCGCGCGGGTCGCGGACGAGGTGCACGATCTGCGCGTCGGGGAACAGGCGCAGGAGCACGGCCGTGTAGCGCCAGTACAGCGGTCGTTTCTCCACCCATCTGCGCGCACCGCGCTGCGCCGCGAACTCGCGCCACACCGCCGAGACCACGGATCCGAACGATGGGGGCGAGGCCACCGCAGCGGCGATGACCGTGTCGCGGTCCAGCTTCAGGTCGTTGAACGACGATTCCGGACGGGTGACGAACTCGCCCAGCCGCCTGCGGCTCGCCGCGTCGTGCAGATCGCCGAACTCGGCGCGCCGCCGGTAGGCCGGCAGCAGGAACCGCGTCTCGGGGGCGACCGCGAAGTCGGGATGCGCATGCAGCAGCGCGCTCAGCAAGGTGGTGCCCGAACGCGGGCATCCCATCATCAGTACGGGTCGGCCACTCATTGCCTGACGACACTACTGATCTGTCGAAGCTCCGGCCGGTGACGGCCTCCTCGGCCGCGGACGACCGCGCCGACGCGACTCGGCGGCTCAGAGGGCAGCGACGAGGTGTTCGGCGGCGGTATAGGGATCGGTCTCGCCCGAGACCACCTGTGCCGCGGCCGCGTCCAGGTCCGACGACCCGTGCACGTTGCCCAGCCGGCGGCGCACGGTGCCGAGCGCGATCGCCTCGATCTCGGCCGCAGCTCGAGCCGTGCGGCGACGCTCCTGCTCGCCGTGCTCGGCCAGCCAGCCCCGGTGCTTCTCGACCGCCGCGACCACGTCGTCGACCCCTTCTGCCCGCGCGGCCACGGTCTTGACGATGGGCGGGCGCCACGCGCCGGCCGCGGAGTGCCGGCCGCCCAGCGACTGCATGTAGCGCAGGTCGCGCACCACCTGATCGGCGCCGTCGCGGTCGGCCTTGTTCACCACGAAGATGTCGGCGATCTCGATGATCCCCGCTTTCGCGGCCTGGATGCCGTCACCGAAGCCGGGGGCCAGCACGAGCAGCGTCGTGTCGGCCAGCGAGGCGATCTCCACCTCCGCCTGCCCGACGCCGACGGTCTCGACGAGCACGACGTCGCAACCGGCGGCGTCGAGCACCCGCAGTGCCTGCGGCACCGCCGCAGACAGACCACCGAGCTGCCCACGCGAGGCCATCGAGCGGATGAACACGCCGTCGTCGGTGGCGTGGTCCTGCATGCGCACCCGGTCACCGAGCAGGGCGCCGCCGGAGAACGGTGACGACGGGTCGACGGCGAGCACGCCGACGCGCTTGCCGGCACTGCGCAGTGCCGTCACGTACGCCGAGGTGGACGTCGACTTGCCGACGCCCGGCGAACCGGTCAGCCCGACGATCTGTGCGTTGCCGCCGTGCGGCGCCAGCGCCGCGGCCACCTCGCGCAGCGCCGGCGAGTCGTTCTCGACCAGCGAGATCAACCGGGCGACCGCGCGCGCCGAACCGTCGCGGGCGCGAGACACGAGGTCCGCGACGTCGACGTCTCGGCGAGCTGTCGCCACTGCGCGAGTATTACGCAGGGACGGTGAGCAGCAGCGCGTCGCCCTGACCGCCGCCGCCGCACAGCGCCGCCGCGCCGGTGCCACCGCCGCGGCGCTTGAGCTCGAGGGCCAGCGTGAGTGCGAGCCGCGCGCCGGACATGCCGATCGGGTGACCGAGCGCGATCGCGCCGCCGTTGACGTTGACGATGTCGTCGCTGACGCCGAGGTCCTTCATCGACTGCAGGCCGACGGCCGCGAACGCCTCGTTGATCTCGATCAGGTCGAGGTCGCTCACCTGCTTGCCGGCCTTGCCCAGCGCGTGCTTGATGGCGTTGGCGGGCTGGCTCTGCAGCGAGTTGTCCGGACCTGCGACGTTGCCGTGCGCACCGATCTCGGCGAGCCAGGTCAGCCCCAGCTCCTCGGCCTTCGCCTTGCTCATCACCACGACCGCGGCCGCACCGTCGGAGATCGGCGAGGACGAGCCCGCGGTGATCGTGCCGTCCTTGCTGAACGCGGGGCGCAGCTTGCCGAGCACCTCGGCGGTGGTGTCGCCACGGATTCCCTCGTCCTCGCGAACCTCGATCGGGTCGCCCTTGCGCTGCGGGACGTAGACCGGGGTGATCTCGTCGTCGAACAAGCCGTTCTTCTGGGCGACAGCCGCGCGTTGGTGCGAGCGTGCCGAGAACTCGTCCTGCTCCGCCCGACCGATGCCCAACTTGGTGTTGTAGTGCTCGGTCGACTCGCCCATCGGGATGTTCTCGGTGCTGTCGGTCAGGCCGTCGAAGGCCATCGAGTCGATCATCTCGACCGAGCCGTACTTGAACCCCGAGCGCGACTTCGGCAGCAGGTGCGGTGCCTGGGTCATCGACTCCTGGCCGCCGGCCACGATGATGTCGAATTCGCCGGCGCGGATCAGCTGGTCGGCCAGGGCGATGGCGTCCAGGCCGGACAGACACACCTTGTTGACGGTCAGCGCAGGAACCGACAGCGGGATGCCGGCCTTGCTCGCAGCCTGTCGTGCGGGGATCTGGCCCGCGCCGGCGGTGATGACCTGACCCATGATCACGTACTGGACCTGGTCGCCGGTGATGCCCGAACGCCCCAGCGCCGCCTTGATCGCGAACGAGCCGAGGTCGACGCCGGAGAATTCCTTCAGCGAGCCGAGCAGCCGCCCCATCGGGGTACGGGCTCCGTTGACGATGACCGATTCAGCCATGTGTGCGTCCTCTCTCGCTGCAATGACAGGCGGCGGGCAATCGTCTGACTGTATCCGCGCCGTACGGTCGCGCGGTGTGAGCCGTGGCACGGGACATCGCCCGAAAGCGGTTGAGGTTGCCAGGATTGCGGCCATGAGCAGTCTGTTCCGCAAGATCGACCACGTGGGCATCGCCGTGCCCGATCTCGACGACGCGATCGCCTTCTACCGCGACACCTTCGGTGTGGTGAGCGTCCATGAGGAAACCAACGACGAGCAGGGCGTGCGCGAAGCGATGCTCGAGGTAGCCCAGGGTGATGATTCCAGCGGATCCACCCGCATCCAGCTGCTCGCGCCGCTGACGCCCGAGTCCACCATCGCCAAGTTCCTGGACCGCAACGGTCAGGGCGTGCAGCAGGTCGCGTACACGGTGGACGACATCGACGCGGTGTCCACGACCCTGCGCGAGCGCGGCATGCGGTTGCTCTACGACGCGCCGAAGCGCGGGACGTCGGGCAGCCGGGTCAACTTCGTGCACCCGAAGGACGCGCGCGGGGTACTCGTCGAGCTGGTCGAGCCCGCCCGCTGACCTTCGCCCGCCGACGATCCGCGCACATGTTACTCTTCGGTAACATCCGCCCACCCGAGAGAGGCCTCCCGTGAGCGACATTCACTCTGACGCAGTCAGCAAGGTGCAGAGCGCCATCCTGAACGACGATTACTCGGCCGTCGCCGACCTGCCCCTCCCCGAGAGCTACCAGGGCATGGTCGTGCGCGCCGACGAGGTCGACATGTTCGAGGGTCTGCAGACCAAGGAGAAGGACCCGCGCAAGAGCCTGCACCTGCAGGACGTGCCGACCCCCGAGCTCGGCCCGGGCGAGGCGATCGTCGCCGTGATGGCCAGCGCCATCAACTACAACACCGTGTGGACCTCGATCTTCGAGCCGGTGTCGACGTTCTCCTTCCTCAAGCGCTACGGCCGCTCGTCGAGCCTGGCCGCCAAGCACGACCAGCCGTACCACGTGGTCGGGTCGGACCTGTCCGGCGTCGTCCTGCGTACCGGCCCCGGCGTCACGCGGTGGAAGGCCGGTGACGAGGTCGTCGCCCACTGCCTGTCCGTCGAGCTCGAGGACCCGCAGGGCCACGACGACACGATGATGGACCCACAGCAGCGCATCTGGGGGTTCGAGACCAACTTCGGTGGCCTGGCCGAGCTCGCCCTCGTCAAGTCCAACCAGCTCATGCCGAAGCCGGCGCACCTGACGTGGGAGGAGGCGGCCGCGCCCGGGTTGGTCAACGCGACGGCCTACCGGCAGCTTGTCAGCCACCACGGCGCGAACATGAAGCAGGGCGACACCGTGCTGATCTGGGGCGCCTCCGGCGGCCTCGGCGGCTACGCGACGCAGTATGCGCTGAACGGCGGGGCCATCCCGGTCTGCGTCGTGTCCTCGCCGGAGAAGGCCGAGATCTGCCGCGCGATGGGCGCCGAGCTGATCATCGACCGGTCCGCAGAGGGATACGAGTTCTGGCGCGACGGCGAGCAGCAGCCGGCCGAATGGAAGCGGTTCGGCTCGAAGATCCGCGAGCTCACCGGTGGCGACGACATCGACATCGTCTTCGAACACCCGGGACGCGAGACGTTCGGCGCGTCCGTGTACGTGACCCGACGCGGCGGCATCATCACGACCTGCGCGTCGACGTCGGGCTACATGCACGAGTACGACAACCGTTACCTCTGGATGACGTTGAAACGCATCATCGGCTCACACTTCGCCAACTACCGCGAGTCGTGGGAGGCCAACCGGTTGATCGCCAAGGGCGCCATCCACCCCACGCTGTCGCGGGTCTACCCGCTCGCCGAGACCGGGCAGGCCGCGAACGACGTGCACCACAATCTGCACCAGGGCAAGGTCGGCGTGCTGTGCCTCGCGCCCGAGGAAGGGTTGGGCGTCCGCGACCAGCAGTTGCGCGAGCAACACCTCGAGGCGATCAACCGATTCCGAAATCGGTAAGGGGCACTTCGGCAATCGGGTCGCAGGTGGGATTATGGGTCGATGAGCGACTCATCACCGACCGACCTCCTGCCGCTCTACGAATCCAGCCGCGGCTTCGATACCGCGATGCGCGGCTATGACCGCGAACAGGTCGATCGCGAGGTCAGCCGGCTCGACGACGAGGTCCGGGTCACCGTCGCCGAGCGCGACGCCGCGGCCAACCGCAGCGCCGACCTCGCCGCGCAGCTGGCCAGTGCGCACGCCCAGGTGGAATCCATGCGCCGGCAGTTGCGCACCGCCACCGAGGCGGTCACCCCGGAGAACGTCGACGAGCGCGTACGCGCGATCCTGACCGCCGCCAAGGCCGACGCCGCCAAGCTGCGCCAGGACGCGCAGACCCAGGCCGAGCAGACGCGCACCGGCGCCGCGGACAGCGCCGCCCGAACGCGCGCCACGGCACAGACCGAGGCGGAGCAGCTGCTCGGCGAGGCGGCCGACCGCAAGGCCGAGGCCGAGGCCGTCTACCGCCAGCGCGTGGACGAAGCGGATGCCCATCGCGTGCGGGTGGACGCCGAGCTCGCCGAGCGGGACGCCAAGCTGCGTGCCGAGCAGGTCCGGTTGACCGCCGAGGCCGAGGCGGAGCGGGAGCGGCTGAACACCGAGTCCGCCACGCTGCGCGGCCGGCTCGACGACGAAGCGAATACGTCGCGCACAACCCGCAACACCGAGTCGGCGACCGAACGCGAGCGCCTCGACGCCAAGTCCGCGGCCGAGCGCGAGCGCCTCGACGCGCAGGCCAATGCCGTGCGCGAGCGGGCCAACGAGGACTTCGAGATCACGCTGCGCCTACGCCGTTCGAAGATGGCCCGCGAGCAGGCCGAGCAGAAGGCCAACGCCGACGCGGCCGCCGCGAAGACCGTCGCCGACGCCCAGGCGCGCGCCCGTCAGCTGATCGCCGACGCCACGCACGAGGTGCGGCGGCTGCACGACGAACGCGACCGCACACACACCTCGCTCGAGACCCTGTCCGGCACTCTGCGCCTGGCGCTGGACGAATCGCTGGCCGAGACGCCGCCGAAGCCCGAGTTGGCCGACACCGGTTCGACGGCCGACCTGGACACCCGGCCGAAGCCAACGCCGCCGGCCGCCAGCTGACTCGCGATCGATCCGCGGGGCTGATTCTCAGTGCCGCGGCGCGTTGCGGCCGCGCTGCACGCCGGGTGCGCGCTGGTTGCGCGCCGCCCAGCACGCGGTGTGCCAATGCCGACGGTCGTCCGCGTCCGGATCGGCGGCCGGCCACGTCACGACGTGCGGGCGCCCGGCCAGGATCAGCTGGTCGCAGCCCGGGCAGCGGTAGTCCTTCGTGGCTGACTGCCCGGTGACCGACCGAACAACGTAGTCCGCACCCCGCCACATCTCCGTGCGCTGCGCGCCGGCGCCGCCGAAGGCTCGCGCGGGCGGCACGTCACGCCGGTTACGACGACCCATCTGCTCAGTAGTCGCGGAAGCCCTTGCCGGTCTTACGGCCGAGCCGCCCGGCAGTCACCAGCTGCTCGAGTAACGGCGCGGGCGCGAAGCCCGGTTCGCGGAACTCTTGGTACAGCTCCCGCTCGATCGCCAGCGAGACGTCGTTGCCGACGACATCGAGCAGCTCGAACGGCCCCATCGGGTACCCACAGCCGACCTTCATCGCCGAATCGATGTCATCGGCCGTGGCGTAGTGCGCCTCGAGCATCCGCACCGCGTCGTTCAGGTACGGGAACAGCAACGCGTTGACGATGAAGCCGGCGCGGTCGGCGCACCGCACGGCGTGCTTGCCGATGTTGGCGGTCACCTCGAGCACGGTGGCCACCACGTCCGGCGCCGTCGCGACGGTGTCCACGACCTCGACCAGCCGCATGATCGCGGCCGGGTTGAAGAAGTGCATGCCGATGACGTCGGCCGGCCGGCTCGTCGAGGCGGCGATCGCGACGACGGGCAGCGAGGACGTCGTGGTCGCCAGCACCGCGCCGGGCTTGCAGATCTCGTCCAGCGCACCGAACGTCGTCTGCTTGACGGACAAGTCCTCCGCGATGGCCTCCACCACGAGGTCGACGTCCCCGAGCGCGTCGAGCGTCTGCGCGCCGGTGATCTTGTCCAGCGCGCTGTCGCGCTTGTCCTCGGCGAGCTTTCCGCGCGCCACGGCCTTGTCCAGCGATTTGGTGACGGACGCGAGCACGCCGTCGACCTTCGCCTGGCTGCGCGCGACGAAGGTGACGTCGTACCCGGCCTTCGCGAACACCTCGATGATGCCGGTGGCCATCGTCCCGGAGCCGACCACGCCCACCTGCGACACCGGACGTACGCCCTCGAGGTCCAGCTTCGCCGGCGGCGTGAGGTCGTCCGCGACAACCTCCGGCGACTCGCTGTCGGCGTAGCTGTAGAAACCGCGGCCGGATTTCCGGCCCAGCAAGCCGGCGGTCATCATCTGCTTGAAGATCGGCTGCGGCGCGTGCAGGCGGTCGCGGCCCTGCCGGTACATCGTGTCGAGAATCTCGTACGCGGTGTCGATGCCGATGAGATCGAGCAGTGCGAGCGGGCCCATCGGCAGCCCGCAGCCGAGCTTCATCGCGGCGTCGATGTCCTCGCGGGTGGCGTACTTGGACTCGTACAGCGACACCGCGTGGTTCAGGTAGCCGAACAGCAGCGCGTTCGCGATGAAGCCCGCGCGGTCGCCGATCGTCACGTCTGTCTTGCCGAGTTGCTGGACGAAGCTCTCGGCGTCGTCGATCACGTCCTGCTCGGTGACGACCGTGCGCACGACCTCGACGAGCTTCATCACCGGCGCGGGGTTGAAGAAGTGCAGCCCGACGACCTTGCCCGGGCGGCCGGTGGCCACCGCGATCTCGGTGATGGACAACGACGAGGTGTTGCTCGCCAGCACGGTGTCCGGCTTGCAGATCGTGTCGAGCTCGGTGAACACCGCGCGCTTGAGTTCCAGCTGCTCGGGCACGGCCTCGATCACCAGGTCGCACTCGGCGAGCGCGGACACCTCGGTCCCCCAGCTGACGCGCTCGAGCAGCGCGGTCTGATCCTCCGCGGACAGCTTGCCGCGGTCGACGGCGCGCGCGGTCGAGCCCTCGACGTGCCCACGGCCGCGCGTGACAGCCGCGTCGTCCTTGTCGATCGCGGTGACCGACAGCCCGTTGCGGGCCATCACCTCGACGATGCCGGCGCCCATGGTGCCGAGCCCGACGACTCCGATCTGCTGGAACTCGCGTGCCATCTGCTGTCGACCTCCGTGAAGTGCGGCGGCGCCGGGTGACCACGCGCCGATCGACGCGAACACTAGCCCGAGCTCCACCGCCGACGCGGTCCGAATCAGCCGAGTGCGCGCGAACTCACGTCAGCCGGGTCGTTCACCACAGCAACGGACGACGGTTGGGCACGATCTCGTCCTCGTCGTAGTTGAAGTCGTTGTCCGGCGGCAGGGCGTACTGCCACGCGACCGTCTTGTCTGCGCAACCGCTGAATCTGTCCGGGCCGAATTTCGGGGAATTGGCCGCGGTCGTGGATCCCGTGTCACCCGGCTCGCTCGACCACAGGTAGGCCGACGCCACGTCGGAGTTCGCGCTGACAGCGCTGCAGTAGTTGTTCGAGAAGTCGCCGTTGTCCGGGTTCTCGTAGAAGCCCGGTTGGTACCCCTTGCTCTTGAGCTCGGACACATAGGACGAGATGCAGTCGCTCGTTGCCGTGTCACCTTGCTCCACGTCCATGAAGATGAAGATGCCCTGGTTGGTGGGCACGGAGAGCTTCCCGGCGTCGCTGGCGGCATCGTCCGCGTAACCCTTGCCGACCGAGTCGCTGGTGCACTGCCCCTCGTCCTGGATCAACAGGATGCCGATGTTCTTGGAGTGGGCGAAGTCGGCGTGGTCCTTGGTCAGACTCGACAGACCCGAACCTGGGCGTGTGTTGAGATACTGACCGATGAAGTCCGGGTTGCGCCCCCACCGATGGTTGAGATCGCTCAACGAGCCCGCGGTAACTGCGTCGACGGTGTCCACGCCCCAGCAGTGATCGGTGTTCAAACACGGGTAGGGCGACGGGTTCGACGGCGGGTACACCGTCACTGCCGGGTTCCCGGTTGCGCCACCCGGCGGCGCTCCGTAGGACTTGAAACCGTCGTAGTGCCCGAGGCTGGAGCTGTAGTAGTTGTCGTACACGTTGCCGTTGGCCGAGACACCGGTGACGTGGAACTGGTCGCTGTACACCGTGGTCGCGGGATCGCTGGCGAATGTTCCGTTGAGTGACTCCCAGTTCGACCAACCGGAGCCGTAGAACTTGTCGTAGACGGCGCCGGTCGAGGTGCGCACGGTCACGTGGAACTGGCTGTGGTACACCGTCACCGCCGGTTTGCCTGCTACGTCGCCGGGCGGTGCCCCGATGGAGTAGAAACCGCCGTACTGCTTGGTGTTGGGGCTGTAGTAGTCATCGAAGATCTGGTTGCCGGGGCTTCGTCCCGTCACGTGGAACTGATCGTTGAAGACGGTGGTCACCGGATCACTGGCCAGCTTGCCGTCGAGCGATTCCCATCCGGAAAACGCCTTGGACGTCGAGCTGTAGAACTTGTCGTAGACGGCCCCGCTCACCGTGCGCACGGTGAAGTGCAGCTGGCTGCCGTACACGGTGACGGCGGGCTTGCCGGCCGCGCCGCCGGACGGCGCACCGAGAGAGGCCGGGGCCTGCCACCCACCGTTGTTCGGGTCATAGATCTCGTCGTACACGTTGCCGCCGCTCGAGATGCCCGTGACGTGGTACTGGCCGTTGTAGACCGTGGTGACCGGGTCACCGGCAAAGATCGAGGCGCGTTTCTGGAAGCCGCTGAACCGCTTGGCGCTCGCGCTGTAGTAATCGTCGTAAACGGCTCCGCCCGTCACGGTGGTCGTCACATGGAACTGGTTGTTGTAGATGACGGTCGCGGGGGAACCGGTGGCATTGTCGGCGTCGAGCGGATAGAACCCGGAGTTGCCCGACGACGCCGAGTAGAAGGTGTCGTAGATATTGCCGTCCGTACCTCGCACGGTGATGTGGTACTGACCGTTGTCGGTGGTTGCTGCGTGGGCCGGTTGATCGACGGCCCACGCCGATCCGCCCGCGAGGATCAGAGCGGTACCCCACGCCACCACGCGAGACCGCGCGCGTTGCGTGCTGCGCGTCCGGGCATGACGAAGCGATCGATCGTTCATGTGCGTTCTCCAGTCCCGCGGCCACCCGCAGCCATGGCCGGTGTCAGGCATGCAACAGCTCGGAAGCCGCGCTGACATGGGCCGTCTGGGGCACCGATTCCTATGAGGTAACGCAGTGATCACTAAGCGCGGGCGAACGATAAACCCGCTTTGCGATCTTGCACAAGAGGCGGCCGGCAAGTCGTCGGCGATTGGCACCACGGCTGTTCCGTGAGGGCCCGCGGGCGCCCTGCAGAGATGAGGTCAGTGCCGGTACTTCGCGATCGCCTCGGCCAGCAGCGGACTGCTCGTCGATGCCGCCTGCGCCCACGATTCGAAGTCCAGCGTCTCGGCGAAGTTGCCGCGCTCCGCGATGCCCACCGCCCGCTTGATGTCGCGGGCGAGTTCCGGCGCCACAGCCGCCCACCGCTGCGCCGTCTCCAGCGCCGCCGCCAGCGGGTCGTCGGCAATCTCGATCACCAGCCCGAGCCGCAACGCCTCGTCCGCATCGAGCAGCTCGCCGTCCAGGATCAGCTTCAACGCACGCTGGCGGCCCAGCGCCTGAGTGACGAAGAACGTGCAGCCGCCACCGGGGTGCAGCCCGAGCTTGGTGAACGTGACGCCGAACCGCGCCTTCGGCCCAGCGATGCGGACGTCGCACGCCATCGCCAGGTTGACGCCGGCCCCGACGGCCGCGCCGTTGACCGCTGCGATGGTCGGGATCTCCAGGTCGCGCACCCGCAGGAAGCTGTCGTAAACCGTTCGCAGACCGGCGCGAACCTCGCTGATACTCCGTTCAGCCGCGGCGCCGAACAACGCAGGCAGGTCCGCACCCGCGCTGAAGCCCGGCCCGTTGCCGGTGATCACCAGCACCCGCGCGTCGTCGTCGTGGGCCACCTCGTCCGCGACCTTGCCGAGTTCGGTCAGCAGCGCCGGCGACATCGCATTGCGCTTGTCCGGGTCGTTGAGGGTGAGTACGCGGACCCCGTCCGCATGACGGTCGAGCAGTACCAGCGACATGCCCAGCACTCTCTCAGATGCCGACCGCCGGCGCTGTCCTCGCACGGTTGCCTTCGACCTCGAGGGGGGCGACGATCGTTCACGTGCAGTTCGGTGGCCGGCTCTCGGGGGATGCGCCCGATCCGCGGGCAGGACGACATGCGCTGCTGCGCCAGATGCCGGCTCCCGTCATGGGACTGGTCCGGCAGCCCGCTCTGGACGACGACGATGACTTCGGCGTCAGCATGGGTCGCGACGACAGTGGGCTGGTCGACTTCTCGGCCGCGATCACCTACACGCTGTGGCGTAACCCGGCCGACCGGTCCGATCCGATCAATCTCGCCCGGCTCGACGACGCCACCCGCGCTCTCTTCGAACGGCCGACCCCACGTCCGCCTTGGCTTGCCGAGCGGCTCGAAAGCCTGCGTTATCCGAAACTGTGGGAGGCGGTCCGGACGACCTGGACCCGGGAGGCACCGGGTGCCAGCTGGCTCGCCGACCAGCTGCTCCAGCACCTCGACTACATCCTGATGAACCAGTACGACGCCGACGAAGACGATTCGACCGACCCAGGCGACCCACCGCCGGACCGCCCGCCTGCCATGAACCACGACGCAACGGTCCGGGTGGACAACGTCGAGACCCCCGCCGTCGAGGTGGACTCGGACGCACACCTCTACGCGATCGGTGTCCGGATCTCACCGACGACGGTCGCGACGGCCGTGCTTCCCAGAGACGAGTTGCGCTACATCGACATCGCGTTCCAGCGCAGGCCGATCACGTCTGCCGAATGAGCGGTGATCGAGCCCAACGGCCGGTCAGGCGGCGGGGATGTCGTCGAAGAGGGTGTTGCGCACGGGTGTTTGTGCCGGGTCGATCCAGACGGGCGGGATCCAATACGGCACGCCGCCGAGCATGACCGGGCGGTAGCCGAGGCGTTCTTGTTCTCGGTGGTGGTAGCGGCATTTCAGCGCACCACCGTCGACGCAGGTGACGTGCGTGTCTTCCCACCTCGGTATGTGGTCGACCTGACACCTGCCCGGTGGCTCGGGACAACCGGGGAAGGTGCAACCCCTGTCCCGCGCGGCGATGGCGCGGCGTTGTTGTTCGGTGAAGATCCGGTGCACGTTCGAGTAGTGACTGATGGCCTTGACGCTGTTCAACACCACGGCGAGGACTTCGGCGTCCCCGCCGGACCAGCCCTTGATGGTCCGGACGGGGACGCTCGCGCCGTGCCCGGTCCGCGCGAGGCCGTCTCCCGACGCGTATTGCTCGGCGGTCATGGTGACCACGATGGTCGCCGAGACGCCGTTGTTCGACGGCACCATTCCCCCGCGGACTGCCGCTTCGAGTAGGTCGAGCAGCGCGTCGTGGGCGCGTTGTTCGGGCCGGCGGGGGTCTTTCACCCCGTCGACGGCGGGGCGGGGTGCGGCGGCGGTGTCGAAGAAGGTCAGCAGCCGTTCGGTGCATTCCTCGCTGAGGTGACCCTCGATGCGGCTGGACCCGTCGCGGTGGCGGATCAGCCACAGCCCGCGCCGCCGCTGCACCGCGTCGGGGTCGGTGAGGGTGCCGTCCGGGTTCAGGTGCGCCACGATCCGCTGCGCGATCACGCCGAGCTGTTTCGGGCCGAACGACGCGGCGTAGTCGACCAAGTCTTTCTCCACCTGCGCACCGTGCACCGCGGCGACCTGGTCGGGCAGTTCGTCAACGGTCTTCTCGATCAGCCGGGCCTGCCGCTCACTGACAACACCCTGGGCTTGCCCGGCGGCGACGTGGGGGAATACCGGGCCCAGCG
>NZ_CAXTQF010000004.1:0-19626 GCF_964246335.1 uncultured Jatrophihabitans sp.
AGAGCACTCGGTTTACACCCGAGCGGTCACTGGTTCGATCCCAGTAACGCCCACCCCTTGCAGGCCCCGTAACTACTGGGGCACCGAAAGCTGGGCTGCGCACGGCAGCGTCGCGATGTACCCAGTGATCCGCAGAAAGTCCGTGAGCGATGAACCACGGCGTCAGACGGTCGGCCACGGCGTCCAAGTCGTCGTCGAAGAGGTCGGCGTAGGTGTCTGGCGTCATCACCGCCGAGGCATGCCCGCGCATCGCTTGGACGGCCTTGACGTGGGCGCCGGCACTGACCACGAGCGAGGCAGCGGTGTGCCGCAGTTCGTGCGGGTGAGCCCCGCTTCGCCGATCGTCTCCGCCGCATGATTGAACCAGTCACGCGCGCGTTGCGGTTGCGCAACGGAGCTCCGGTGCGCGTCGTGAACACGCGGTCGGCCCAGCGGCATCCGCCAGCGCCTCTAACTCGCTGGTAGTCAGATACCTGCGACGGCTTGATGAGGCGCGGAAGCTCGGTGCCGAGCGCCGGATTGGACGCGTCTACGCGACGCAACGTAGGCGCGCCAGGCTCATCTCTTAGGTTTCGGCGACGGCAAGGGCGACGGCGCCATCGGCAGCGGTAGGGGTTGTCGAAGCGCCGACGCTGCTGCTCACGGCGGGCTCGGTGAACACGAAACTCCGGTAAGCCCAGAAGCGCATCATGGTGCCGAGTCCGATACCGACAATGCTCAGAACATTGACGAGCGCCGGATCACGCTGAGCGTGACCAAGATAGGCGGTGGCGAGAACGAGCTCACCGATGACGAGTGTGATGGCGTTGACGAGGACGAAGGCAACAGCTTCACGGTAAAGATGTTCTCGACGGCGGTGCCGAAACGACAGCCAGCGGTTACCCGCGTAGGCGACCGCGCAGGAGACGACCATCGCCGTCGCGTTGGCCCCCAACGGTCCTATGCCGCGGTGGACGAGCAGGTTGAGCACTGCGAGCTGCACTACGAAGGCAGCGGCGCCGACCCCGCTGAAAGCCAGACCTTCCCGCACGAGCAGCCGCACCGGTGTATTCATCGTTGCCACGAACCGGCTGGTGCCACACCAGGGCCAGCGGCGAGCACACCGTGCGTCCGGCCTCGGGTTGCGGCACGCTCGCGTCGCGAGTGGATACCCCACCTGGTGACCTGTGCGAGCGCCTCGCGCACGACGTCGCCGCTCATCTTGCTGACCCCGAATTGTCGCTCGGCGAAGGTGATGGGCACTTCTACGACGGTGTAGCCGGCGCGTTCGGCGCGATGCGCAAGGTCGATCTGGAAGCAGTAGCCACGCGAATCGACACCCGCCGCGGTGATCGCGCGGAGCGCGGCGGCGCGGTACGCCCGGTAACCGCCCGTCGCGTCGCGCAACCGGGTGCCGAGCGCGCGGCGGACGTACAGGTTGCCGATGCGCGACAGCAGTTCACGCCGGCGCGGCCAATCGACGACACCGCCGCCGGCCACGTAACGCGAGCCGAGTACGACGTCGGCTGTCTCGAGCGCCGCGAGCAGGCGGGGGAGCTGCTCAGGTGCGTGTGATCCGTCGGCGTCCATCTCGACGACGACGGCAAAGTCGCGGTCGAGTCCGACTTCGAACCCTGCGAGATAGGCAGCTGCCAGCCCGTCCTTGGCTCGGCGATGAAGGACGGTGATCTTGTGGTCGGCTGCGGCGAGTTCGTCGGCGAGTTCGCCGGTGCCGTCCGGGCTCGCATCATCGACGACGAGGACGGACGCTGCGGGCAGGCTGGCGCGCAGCCGGTGCACCGTGCTCGCCAGCGATTCGAGTTCGTTGTAGGTCGGCAGCACGACGAGCACGCCGTCCTCGCGAAGGTGGGTAGTCATGAGCCCTCCAGATGGGTTGTGACGACGAGGTTGTCGAGGTAGCTGCGCGCGTGTTCGTCGAACTTCCCGGTGCAGGTGATCAGCCTCAGAAGTGGAAGTGACGACGGCCCGTAGACGGCCTCGGTCGGGAAATGCTTTTTCGGATACCGCTGGTTTCGGTCGACGACGAAACGCAGTACGGCATGATCGGCGCGGGTGATCAGCACGATCGCACCGGTCTTGAGGTCGGTGAGCCGCGCGAAGACGGCCGGGCCGTTCACCGAGTCAATGTGGCCGGCGATGACCGCAGGTCCGGTGTCGCCGGGCCGCACACCGTCGGCGTACCAACCGGCGCGTTGCCACTGGCTCGGCGTCTGCAATTCCTTCGACGACGTGATGTGCAGTGATTGCAGGCCGGAGTCGACGTCGATGGACGGGATCCGAATGCGGATCGGTTGCGTGCCGGCAGGGTCTGCTGCCGCGGGCGCGGTCGGTCCGCCAGCGCCTGCCCGGACGGGCGACGAGGTTGCAGCGGACGACGTGGCGTGCGCGGAGCGGGCCGGTGGCGATGCGGCGCGGTGTGCGGAACCGGCGCCGCTGCAGGCAGTCAGGGCAACGGCAGCGGCGATACCGACGCCGACGGGCAGCCCCACCATGCGCCGAGCGACCCGCAGACGGGAATGGGTCGCGTAGCGCATCATGTCCGCTCCCCGGCGCAACTGCCCAGTCGGTTGCTGCGCAACAGCACGGAGCCGAGCGCGAGCCAGGCCGCTCCGTAGTAAGTAGGGGACTGCTTGTTCTGTGCGGCGGCCGCGTCGAGGGCGCGGCCGGCGGCTGGGCTGTCACCGCGCGCGGTGTCGATCGCGGCGGCGCCGACAGCGGTGATGGGGTTGTGCCAGCTCACGACGTCCGAGTCGCTTAGCGTGCGGATCGCTACGGCGTTGGGCCGCATTGCGGCGGTGCTCGCGTGCGCCGCGAGTGCGCGGTCGGTCGCGCTGCACGAGGCGGCGAGTCGGATGAATAGGCGCGGCGCCGAGAGTCCGTACTGCGGAGCCTCGGACGTGCCCGGGGCACCGCTCGGGCGCACTGCAGCCACGCCGCCCGACGCCGGAGCGCTCACCCAGTCCGGTGGGAGCGCAGTGGCACGCAGAAGGGCGCGTTGCATGTCGCTGGTGCCGGTCGCGACCGCGCGCCAGCCGGCCTCGCCGGTGGCCGCGGCGAAAGCGCTGGCGGTGCCGGCGACGAGGTAGTCCGGATCGACGTTGGCGGGGCCGTTGCCGCGGCGGACGGCCCACGGACCGCCCGCAAGCAGGCGTCCCGGCGCGGAGGCAACCGTCGAGGACTGCAGCAGCGCGGTGCTGACGCGCATCCCCTGGCGGCGCAGCGCGTCGTCGTGCCAGGTCGCTCCGGCACCTAACAGGGCCGTGGCGGTGTCGGCGTCCGCGTCGGCGGCCGGCTGCGGGTCCCTTACCGCCCCGTCGCGCCAGATCCAGGCCAGCGAGCCGTCGGGGCGCTGCAGGTGAGTACGCGTCCACGTCCAGATCGCATCGAATCGGGCGTGGTCGCCGAGCGCCAGTGCCAGCAGCATGCCGTAGGCCTGGCCCTCGCTGACCGTGTCCCCGCCCTGGTCGCGACGTACGACCCGCCCGTCCTGGTTGACCCAGTCGTGCAGGAACGACTCGGCTCGGGCGCGGGTGGTGCCGTCCAGGGCGGTTGCGGGGCGGGTCGTCGGAACGGACGAGGGGGGCAGCAGCACGGTGACAGCCACGGCGACGACGCCAAGCACGGCCGCCGCGACGATGAGGCGTTTTCGCGACGGTGGCCGGCGGCCAGGTCGATCATGTAATTGTCCTCGGACGTCAAGGGTCACGAGGGGCGTGCGGCGGCGCGCCGCCGTCCCGCCACTCCTGCGCCCGCGAGCACGACGGCGGCCAACGCGCCGAGCAGTGCGTCACGTAGCCCGCCGCCTGAGGGCTGCGCCTGGTGCGAACCTGCCAGTCCACCACCACCTGCGTCGACGGAGCCGGTCGGCGTCTTGGCAGCTGCCGCAGCGTCCACCGAGTCGATCACCCGGATGCCGTGCTCGGGTGCATCGAGCAGGAACACCGTCGTGACACTGCCCGCGCGGATGGAGACGTCCCGGTCGGTCGTGTTACCACCGCCGGTGGCCTGCAGCCGCCACGTGCCCGCCTTCACGGCCGCGTACTTCGTGCTGGTGCCGAAGGCGGCACCGCGCGCGACGACGGGTCCGTTCTGTGTCGCGACGTCCGCGTCACCCGCCCGGCTCGCGGCCTGGATCAGTCGCACATTGCCGTACCCGCTCTTCGGCGGGGTCAGGTTGTCGTTGAACACCACGCCGCGATGCGTGCTGCCGGTGCCGATCTCGGCTGCGGTGTAGGCGTACCCGGGCTGTGCGGTGACGCTCCACGTCTGTAGTGCGGGACTGGTCGCCGCCGCGCCGTGTCGCCGGATCGAGAAGGTGTACGAGCCGGCGGGAACCTGCTTGTACTTGCCGACGTCGCCGTACTTCGCGTCGTCGAGATAGCTGGTGACTGTGCCGTTGAATGAGGTGATGGTGATGTCGACGCCTGGCATATCGGGAGACAGGTGGGCGACGCGGATCGTCGCCGGTTGGCCGGGCGCGGCTTGCGCCGCTGACGCGGCTGCGACGGCCGGTCCCAGCAAGCCGACGCCGATCAGCGCTGCGGCAGATGCGGCGACACCGCCGGCGCGACGAGCCCGGTGGGCGTTTCGGGCAGACTTGAGCATGATTCCTCCACAGAGATGGTGGGCGAAGCGGTGACCGGCCGTTGTTCGCCGGCGTCCTGCGGTCGATCGGGGGCAGGTGTCAGTAGTCCGAACCTGCGGGGACGGGTGCCAGGGGCCAGGTGACCTGCACCGTCCCCTTCGACTTGGTGCGCACGACGGCGCGACCGTCGGTGGCCGGTAGGCCGGCGATGACGGCACGCACCGTCGTCGGCGTCGTGCCGCGCACGATCATGCTTCGCACGGCCAGGCCGGCGGCGGTCTCGGCCGGATCCTCGGGCAGCTTGTCGACCGTGATCGGTCCGGTCCGCGTGAGCTGGGCAAGCGTGGTCGCGGCACGCATATCCAGATGCCCGCCGAGCAACTCGGCACGGGCTTGACCCTGGATGCGCAGCGCCGGATTGCGGCCGAGCGCGGTGCCGGCGCTGAGCCGCTCGACAGCATCGGCGCGTCGCAGCCGCGGCACCTGGGCGACGCCACCGGACAGCACCCTGCGTATGTCTACCGCGGTCAGACCGGTACCGAAACGGGCCACCTCCACCGAGGACGAGACCGCCTTGTTCAATGAGGCAAGCCCTTGGGGGTCGCTGCGCACCGACTGCGTCAACACGACGTAGCTGTAGTCGCGCCAGCCGGCCGGGGACAGTTTTTCCACTGCAGGGTCGGTGTCGATCTTGTAGTACCAGACGACGTTCTGACGCGGAAAGCCGGCGCGCACGAGGTCCACCCAGTACGCATCGTCGACCGCCATGCGGGCCGTCTTGGGAATGTTGTGCTCGATCCAGCGCTCCGACGCCGCGACTGGCGCGTCGGGATTCGACCGCAGCTCACCGCGCAGTTTCGGCAGCCAGGTGAGTGCGCCGGCCACCAGTGCAGCGACAACGACCACGGCAACGACCGGGGTCACCGGCCCGACGCGGTGGCGCAGCGTGCGCGCCTCGACCTTCCAGCGTGCGGGCCGCCAGTGCGCCGCGACGTCGGCCACTCCGGCCACGACGACCGCGGCTAAGGGCAGTAGTGCGATCGCGAACGGCACCGGTAGGTAACCCGGCTTGAAGACGATCAGCACCAGCAGCGCGAAGCCGATCGCTACCGGACGGATGCGTCGCATGAACAGGCCGATGACGGTTGCCGACACCGCGAGCGTCGGCAGTACGGGATCCAGGTTCAGCCACTCGTGTAGATGGTCGTAGCCGAGCGTGCCGGGTGTCAGCACGCTGCCACTCGCAGGCCGGCTGAACAGTTGGAACTTGACGCCGGTCCACAGACTGACGTGCCCCGGACCGGGCAAGAACTCGCCCTTGACCAGGGCGTAGAGCCCGTAGGTCGAGGTGGCTAGCACGAAGGTGACCGCAGCGAGCGTCAACGCGTATCGCCGGCTACCGCTGTTGCGCGTCCCCCTCCACAGCAGGACCGCGAGCGCGGGCAGCACCAGAATCGACGTCTCCTTCGACAGCACCGCGACGGAGAAACACAGCGCGGAGCCGACGAACGCGGAGAGCCGCTTCTGGGGCGTCAACGCGAGCACAAACGAGGCGATCAACCACGGCGTCGCGATGTTGTCCAGGTAGACCGTCCGGTGGAACTGGATGGCCAGTGGCGACAGCGAGAAGAGCAACACCGCGAGCCCGGACGTCCAACGGGCCATCAATAGGCGGCGACACAGCGCCCACAGCAGGACGCAGCTGGCCAGTTGGACGACGAGCATCGCCTCCCGCCCGGCGAGCACCGCATTGTTCGAGTAGCGGCCGAAGGCGTCAGTCGACCACGTGTAGACGGCCAACTGCAGCCAGCCGAGCGGCGGATGGTCGTACCAGTACGTGTAGTGACTGAGCGTTCCAAAGGTCTGCACGGCATAGGCCTGCGCGACGTAGGTGCCTTCGTCGTCGATGCGTACCGGGTACCGCGCCATGTTCAGTGCCTGCACGACGCCGGAGAGCAAGAGCAGCGGCGTCAGAACGAGCAGGCTGGCACGGTGGGCGCGCAGCCTGCCGCGCAGACGTGCTTGCCTATGCGGCCGAGTGACCCCCGGGCCGACTCTGGCGATCTCGACGTTCGCGGTCATCAGGCGGCCTCCGTCCCGAAGGTGGCGAGCTCGCGCGGCGCGGGCTCGCGGTGCAGGTTGGAGTGTGCGGTCTTCTCCCACGACCCCTGTCCGCGTACCTGCCGCACGACGGCGCGGGCCGCAGCGAACGCCAGGATGAGCTGGTAGGGGACCGCGCCGAGGATGAGGTACAGATAGTCCCGCAGGCGGGCACGGGTGCCGTAGGTGCGGCAGAAGTCGCCGTACGCGACCATCTCCATCGCCACGGTCAGGACTGTCGGAGCGATCGGCAGCAGGGTCAACAGCGCGATGCCGGTAGGCACCTTGATGGCGAAGATCGTGATCAGCGACAGCGGAACAAGCAAGCCGGTGAAGGCCTGCAGGAACGGCATCGATAGCGTGTACCGGGCGAGCAGCCGCTGCCCGCGCGTCGGCAGTTTGCGCCATTCGCCCTTACGCAGCACCTGCAGGAATCCCTGGTTCCACCGGGTGCGCTGCTTGACCAGCGAACGCACGGTGTCCGGTGTTTCCTCGCGGGTCACTACTTCGGGCTCGTAGGCGACGACGACCTTGGCGCCGTGGCTGGACAGCCGCACGCCGATCTCGCAGTCCTCGGCCAGGCATTCGGGATCCCAGCCACCGTGCTCGACGAGCAGCTCGCGACGGGTGAACACCGTGTTGCCGCCGAGCGGGATGAACGCGCGCTGCGCGTGAAAGTGCAACCGGCTGCGGAACCAGAAGTAGTACTCGAGGCAGTTGCGCAGTGTCCACCAGCTGGTGTGGACGTTCATCAGTTGCACGCCGCCCTGCACGACGTCGGCGCTCGTCGCAGCGAAGCGCGCGTCGACGTGGCGCAGCAGTTCCGGGTGGACGTCGTCCTCGGCGTCGAAGATGCCGACGATGTCGCCGGTGCAGTGTTCGAGCGCGGTGTTCAACGCCTTGGGCTTGTTCTTGGGCACCGAGTCGTCGACCACCACCTTGACCCGGTCAGGGTGGCGACGCGCGGCCTGCTCGGCCACCCGACGGGTGCCGGGGTCGTCGTCGCCGACGATGGCGATGACCTCGACGTGGGGGTGCGTGGAGTCGGCGAGGCGGTCCAGGGTCTGGCCGAGTACGAGCTCCTCATGGCGGGCCGGGACGAGGAGGGAGAAGCTGCGCCGCGGCTGGGGCAGGTCGGAGTCGCCCCTGTCGTCGCGAAACCGCGTCCCGGACAGATGCTGGGGGCTGCGCCACGCGTGCAACATCCACGACAACGTGGTCACCGCGACGACGAACAGCACGATGCTGAGCACCGACAGCACGGCGATGACGCCTACCGATGACCAGTCCACGCCACCTGCCCCGTCACGGATGGAGGGGGCGCCGACGGGCGCTTCGGGCACGACATTGGCATTCGACATTCCCGGTGTTGGCGCACCCGGTGGCAGTACCGGGTCGCTCGCCCCTCGGGCCGGGCTTGCGGTAGCAAGCAGCGCGCCAGAGACAGAGGCGACCGCCGCGGTGAGTATGGCCGGAGCGCTATGAGCGCGCGCGAACAGAAGGGTTAGACGTTGCACTGCAAGGGTCCCCCGTGAACTCAGCAACGGGCCGGCAGTGGTTGCGCCGTGTGGAGCGAACAGACGACGTCATACTGACGCCGCTCGTCTCCCTCTCAACGACGATCCGGGACGAATGTGTCCACCGGTTCAACGGCAATCAAAAAGGCCGCATACGTCACAATCTTGCGAATGTTGCTGACTGCAGGGCAGACCCAAGCATCCTGTTGATGAATGCTCCCCGGGGCCGCGCCGCTCGCACACCCCCGTCGGCGAGACCGTCGTGCAGGCCCATCTGATCGGTGGCACGTACTACTTCGAGGCCGATTCCGCCAACGACCAACACGACGGACCGCACGCCGCCTGGTCGCAAGCAGACTTTGTAGCTTCCTCCAGGTAGCAGCAGCGGTGATCTTGACTACGGTTCCTATGGATCTTCGTCAGTCCGCATCTAGTCCGCAAGAAGTCCGCCCGCAGTGCCGGGTGCACGCTCACCTCGCCCGGCCCGCATTCCAGAACCGCGGGTTCGGCGACAACAGCGCCGGCGCCGCTCGGTTGCGTGCGACTACGGAATGAAGACGGTGCGGACGCCCGGGCGGTCCGGGCGGATCCACGCCTGCTCGACCGCAGCCAGCGGCACCTGCTCGAGGGTGAATCCGACCGATCCGGCGGCGATCTCATCGATCAGCGACGGCAGCTCTGCCAGATAGCCGGCTGCCGACACGGCGCCCTGACCGTTGCCCTGCAGACGCAGGTTCGCCGACCGCAGCGCCACCGACGGCAGCGCGAGGTCCGGCCCGGCGACGGCACCGATCTGCACCCAGTTCAACTCCCGGCTGCGGTCGCTGCGCGCTTGCAGCACCGCCAGCATGGCGAGCCGCGCCGGTTCGGCCCACAGGTAGTCGAGCACGACGTCGACCTCGGCCGCCGCCTCGGCAAGGGCTCGGGACGTCGCGTCGACGTCGTCGGTCAACGCGACGACGCCGTCGGCGCCGCATTCGCGCAGAGCATCGAGACGCGTGCGATCGCGTCCCGCGCCGAGCACGCGGCCGGCACCCAGCCGCTTGGCGAGCCGCACAGCCATCGTGCCCGCGTTCCCGGTCGCGCCGAGCACAAGCACCGATTGCCCCTCCTGCAGCGGCACACGGCGGCGCAGCGCGACCCAGGACGACATGGCCGGGTTCATCGTCGCGGCCACCTGCGCAATGTCGACATCGTCGGGCAGCACCACCGACCGAACCGGATCGATCACGGTCTGCCCGGCCATCGACCCGAGCTTCTCGTCGTCGGCCACGAAGTACGCCAGGCGGCCGTCCGGGCGGCGTGCGACGCCGTCGATGCCCGGCACCATCGGCAGGGTGCCGCTACTCGTGTAGTGCCGCCCGGCGGCGCCGGAGCGCACCCGAGGGTGCAGGCCGGCGGCGAGCACGTCGACGACCTCCTCGCGGCCGGAGGGCTGCGGAACGTCGAAGGACTGATATCGCGGTGGGCGGTCGAACGTGGTGACCACCGCGGCATGCGTCGTCATCATTCTATTACTCCTTTAGTTCGTGGCACGTACTAAACTAGATGGTGACACAAACTAAATCAAGGTAGGCTTGGATCATGTCGACCGATTCAGGCCGCGAGCGGTTGAGCACCGTCGATGCGCTCGCGCAGCTGTCGTTCGCTGTCAATGGCGTGCTCGAGCGCCGCGCCGCCAGACACGACCTGTCGATGATCCAGACGCGGTTGCTGGGCGTGCTGCGCGATCGACGGCCGACGATGAATCAGCTGGCCGGATATCTCGAGCTGGACAAGTCCAGCGTCAGCGGATTGGTCGATCGCGCCGCACGCCGCGGCCTGGTCGAGCGGGTCGCCTCCGCGACCGACGGCCGCGCGGTGCACGTCGCGCTCACCCGCCGGGGACGGGCCCTCGCCGCGCGCGTGTCCGCGGAGTTCGAGAACGACGTGGAGAGCCTGCTCGAGCCTCTTGCAGCGGCGCAACGTCTGACGCTTGCCGACCTGGCCGCCCGGGTGGTCGCTGTCGACGTCGAGAGGCGCGGACTCGACCTGTCGGCC
Organism: uncultured Jatrophihabitans sp.; assembly: GCF_964246335.1. GTDB lineage: Bacteria > Actinomycetota > Actinomycetes > Mycobacteriales > Jatrophihabitantaceae > Jatrophihabitans. The sequence continues at coordinate 10,243 of NZ_CAXTQF010000004.1, forward strand.
GGGCCGCTCCATTGAGGTGCGCGCAGCGGGCGCTCGCTCGTCAGGTTGGTGTCTCGTCGCTGGGCGAGTCGCTGCCGTCGGCCTCACGGGCGCGGCGGCGCTGCTCGTCGGCCCGGCGGCGCAGGTTGGCGAGGAACTCCTCGTCGTCATCCGGGTTGCTCGCCCGCGCCGATGTGCGCGGTGCGGGCGCGTAACCGCGGTTGCCCTTGTACGGCAGGGTCGCCGTGGTCGAGTTCCACGGGTGCCCGGCGACCAGCCAGACGATCGAGCCGATGTCGGGGAGGATGAGGACGATCAGCAGCCACACCATCTTCGGCAGGTTGCGCGCCGCGCCGTCCGGCGTGGTGATCACGTCGATGATGCAGAAGATCCACAGGGCGAGCATGATCAGCCCGAGACCACCGTCGAAGAACAGCATGCAGACCCCCTGCGCGTGTAAAGGTGGCGCAAGGCTACCGGCCGTACGCCCAGCTGACACTCCCGCGCGCGATAGGTTCTCGACGTGCCCGACATCGGTGACGTGCTCGACGTCCTGGACGCGTGGTTCGTCCCGGATTGGGCGGAGGAATGGGACGCGGTCGGGCTGGTGTGCGGTGACCGCCGTGAGCCGGTGCGGCGTGTCCTGCTCGCCGTCGACGCGGTGCCGACGACCGTCGATCAAGCCGTCGACTCCGGGGCCCAACTGCTGCTGACGCACCATCCGCTGCTGTTGACCGGGGTGCACGGCGTGCCCGCGGACGATCCCAAGGGCGCGCTCGTGCATCGCATGATCCGCTCGGGCGTCGGACACTTCGTCGCGCACACGAACGCCGACGTGGCGTCGCCCGGGGTGTCCGACGCGCTCGCCGCCCTGCTCGGCGTGCACGACCTGCGCCCGCTCGCGCCGCAGACCGATCCGCCCATGGACAAGCTCGTCGTCTACGTCCCGCACGACGCCGAGCAGCCCATGATCGACGCGCTCGCCAGAGCCGGCGCCGGCCGGCTCGGCGACTACGACCGCTGCGCCTGGACGACGTCCGGCACCGGCACGTTCCGTCCGCTCGACGGCGCGCACCCGGCGATCGGCACCGTCGGCGACATCGAGCAGGTCGCCGAGTCACGGGTGGAGATGATCGTGCCCACCGGACGCCGTGCCGCCGTGCTCGCGGCCATGCGCGCCGCCCACCCGTACGAGGAACCGGCGTACGACGTGTTGCCCATGACGCCGTTACCGAGCGCGCGTGGCACCGGGCGGGTCGGCGAGCTCGCCGAGGCGACGACGCTGGCCGGGTTCACCGAGGCGGCTGCGCGCCGGCTACCGGCGACCGCGTGGGGTGTCCGCGCCGCAGGTGATCCGCAGCGGCCGGTCCGTTCCGTCGCGGTATGCGGCGGCTCGGGCGGCTCGCTGGCCGAGCAGGCACGCCGAGCCGGTGCCGATGTCCTGCTCACCGCCGACCTCAAGCACCATGCCGCGGTCGAGGCGGTCACCGAACGCGGCGGCGACGGCATGGCGCTGATCGACGCCGCGCACTGGGCCACCGAGGCGCCCTGGCTCGACGCGCTGGCGGCTGCGTTGCGCGCCCGATTCGGCACTACGGTGGACGTCGACGTCTCCCGGACGGTCACCGATCCGTGGACATTGCACGCCCCTTCACCGAAATGAGTCCGAGCCGCACGTGAACGCCGACACCGCTACCCAGCTCCGGCTGCTCGACCTCCAGGCCGCCGACACATCCCTCGAGCAGTTGGCACACCGCCGTCGGTCCCTGCCCGAGCTCGCGGCGCTGGCCGAGCGCACGTCGGCGGCGCAGGCCCTGCACGACGAGGTCGTGGACGCGCGCACCTCGCTCGACGACATCGCGACCGACCAGAAGCGGGTCGAGGCCGACGTGGAGACGGTGCGCGCGCGGACGACCCGCGACGAAGCGCGTCTGCAGACCGGCGGGTTGCCTTCGCGCGAGCTGGAGAGCCTGCAGCACGAGATTGCGACCCTCGCCCGGCGCCAGTCGTCCCTCGAGGACGACGTACTCGAGATCATGGAGCGCGCCGAGCAGGCCGAGTCGGCGCTGACCGACGCGCAGCGCAAACACGATGAACTGGATGTCGAGATCACCGACCTGCAGCGCAGACGCGACGCCGCCTTCGCCGAGATCGACGCGGCCACCGCGGCCCGCACGCCGGAACGCGAAGGCATCGCGGCCGGCATCCCGACCGATCTGATGGCGCTCTACGAACGTGCCCGCGCGCACAGCGGCACCGGAGCCGCGTTGTTGCGCCAACGCCGCTGCGAGGGCTGCCACATCGAGCTGTCCGGCAGCGAACTCGCCGCCGCGCGCAGGGCCGACGACGACACGGTGCTTCGCTGCGAGAACTGCCGCGCGATCCTCGTGCGTACCGCCGAGTCCGGTCTGTGACCGCTGCGCACGAGCGCGTCGTCGTCGAGGCGGACGGCGGTTCGCGGGGCAATCCCGGGCCCGCGGGTTACGGCGCTGTCGTCTTCGACGCCGACGGCGGCCTGCTCGCCGAGCGCAGCGAATCGATCGGCGAGCAGACCAACAACGTCGCCGAGTACAGCGGGCTGATCGCCGGCCTCGAGGCGGCGCACGAGTTGGGTGCCCGATACGTCGCGGTGCGGATGGACTCGAAGCTCGTCGTCGAGCAGATGAAGGGCACGTGGCAGATCAAGAATTCCGCGCTGCGTGAACTTGCTCGGCGAGCTGTCGAGCTGCGCGCGTCGTTCGAGAGCATCACCTTCGAGTGGATCCCGCGTGAGCGCAACAAACATGCGGACCGGCTCGCGAACGAGGCGATGGATCGTGCCGCAGGTCGCCCGGTGCGCGCTGAGCGACCGCGTGCCTCGACCGGCGCGGCGCCGGTGCCGCAGTGGTCCCCACCTGTCGGGGCGCCGACCAGGTTCGTCCTCGTCCGGCACGGCGCGACGGCGCACTCGGCGGACAAGAGATTCTCCGGGCGCAACGATCTGCCGCTCGACGAGACGGGGGAACGCCAGGCGGCTGCGCTCGCCGTACGCGACTTCGGCGCGGTGCGCGCCGTCGTCAGCTCACCGTTGCGCCGCACGCAGCAGACGGCGTCGCTGATCGCCGACCGACTCGGCCTCGCTGTCGAGACCGTCGACGACCTCGCCGAACTCGACTTCGGCGCCTGGGAGGGCCTGACCGCCACGGAGGCCCGCGCGCGAGACGGCGCAGCGTTCGACGCGTGGGCGGCGTCGCAGGACAACGCCCCGCCGGACGGTGAGTCGTTCGCCGCGCTCGGCCGCAGGGTGCGCCGAGGGCGCGAGGCGATCGTCGCCGCCCACACCGACGAGACCGTCGTCGTGGTCACGCACGTGACGCCGATCAAGACGCTCATCTGCTTCGCGCTGGACGCCCCGCCGCAGGCCATGTTCCGCCTGCACCTCGACACCGCTTCGGTGTCGGTGATCGACTATTTCGCCGACGGTGCGTCGTCCGTGCGGCTGGTCAACGACACGTCCCACCTGCGCGGCTGACGATCGTCGTCACGTCCCGACGGTCACCGTCGCCAGCCAGAGTGCAGCGCTGCCGACGACGAGCAGCACGGGCACGGTCACCGCGCCGAGCGTGTGGAACTGGGCCGCGCGCGGGCGCAGGTCGTGCGGCAGCAGGCGTCGCCACAACAGCGTCGCGAGCGATCCCGGATAGGCGAGGTTGGGCCCGATGTTCACGCCGAGCAGCACTGCGAGTACCAGCGCGGGCTGACCGGCCACCGCCGGCAGCAACGCCAGCGTCGCCGGCAGGTTGTTCACGACGTTCGCGAGCAACGCCGCCAGCAGCGCCGTGGCGAGGAGGGCGACGAACGACGTACCAGACGGCACGAGGTCCGCGAGGTGTGCGCCGAGGCCGTGTCGCGTCACCGCGTTGACGATGACGGCCAGCGCCAGCACGAAGGCGCAGAACCCGGGCGACGCGGCGTCGATGATCGTCAGAGGGCGCACGTCGCGCTGCAGCACACGCGGCACGAGCAGTGCCACGGACCCGAGCGCCGCGGCCCACGCCGGTGCCACGTGGGTCGCGGACGTGACGACGAACAGGACGACTGTGACGGCGAAGACGCTCAACGCGTAGCGCGGTGCCGGCAACGTCGTGTCGATGTTCTTCGCGCGCGTCCGCAGATCGCGTCGGAAGAACACCCGCAGCGCCGCCCATTCGAGCGTGCACGCGAGCAGCCACGGCAACGCCATGAGCGTGGTGAACCTGCCGAACGACAGACCGGCGGCACCGAAGGCCAGCAGGTTGGTCAGGTTGGACACCGGCAGCAGCAACGAGCCGCTGTTCGCCAGCCGCACCGATGTGTAGGTGAACGGGCGCGGCGGGATCTGCATCCGCCGCGCCGTGGCGACCAGCACCGGCGTCACCAGCACAACCGTCGCGTCGAGCGTCAGCGTCGCCGTGACGAGCGCGGCCATCGTGACCGCGCGCAGCAGCAGCCGGGTCGGCGAGCCGCGGCTGGCACGCGCGGCCCGGTTGGCCAGGTAGTCGAAGACGCCGGCCTCGGCGCACAGATGTCCGAACAGCAGGATGGCGGCGAGGAAGCCGACCGTGGGACCGATCTCGCGCAGCGTGCGCAGCGCCGCACGTCCGGGCTCGACACCGAGTGCGACGAGCAGACCGGCTGCCGGCACGGCGACGAGCGCCTCGCTCAGTCCGCGTGGCCGCGCGACCGCGAACGCGAGCGCGGCGACGAGAAGAACGACGGCGACGACGTCGGCGAACGCGCCCGGCACCGGACGACCTTATGAGATGCGATTTCACCGCCGGACGTGCGTAGCATGCGATGCGCGGCGGACGAGCCGACCGGACGGCCGCGGCGGTGCGGCAGCTACGGCTGCAACGGCGTCGAGGAAAGTCCGGACTCCACAGGGCAGGGTGGTTGCCAACAGCAACCCGGGGCGACCCGCGGGACAGTGCCACAGAAAACAGACCGCCGACCGCTGGTCCGCCAGCGTCGGTAAGGGTGAAACGGCGGTGTAAGAGACCACCAGCGTCGCGGGTGACCGCGGCGGCTAGGTAAACCCCACCCGGAGCAAGATCAAGAAGGGTCGGTCCGCCGGCCCGCGCAGACGTTCGAGAGCGGCCCGCTCGAGTCTGCGGGTAGATCGCTAGAGCCTGTCGGTGACGGCAGGTCGAGATGGATGGCCGTCGCTCGGACATCGGTACGCCGATGAACGGGAACAGGATCCGGCTTACAGGTCGACTCGTCCGTCGCCTGACTCGGGCGCCAGTGCGCTTCGTGCTCGCACCGGTGCGCGACAAACACGACATGCGGGCAATTGCATACCTTGAGGTATGGCCGGCGAGGGAAAAAAGTTTTCGGCGCGCGCGTGGCGCTTCGTTGTCGCAAGTCATTCGTGACGCATTGCAAAACCGTTATGGCGCAAGCGTTTGCGTTACGCATGTACATGCATCGACGGTCTTGCGTCTCTGTGCGGTGCGCTTCATGTCGCGTGACAAAACGGCGCGTCGTGTTGACGGGCGAGGCTGATCATCGTCAACCTTGATCGAGCGACGGAAGACGTCGACACGAAGTTGCCGAGGAGGCACACCGCAATGACCGCACCTGCGAAGAAGGCAGCCGCCAAGAAGGCTGCCAGGAAGTCGCCGGCAAGGAAGGCGGCTGCGAAGAAGTCGGCCGCCGCGAAGAAGACCGCACGTAAGACCGCGGCGCGCAAGACGACCGCACGCAAGACCGCGGCGAAGAAGGCAACGCGCAAGACCGCGGCGAAGAAGGCAACGCGCAAGACGGCTGCCAAGAAGACCGCACGCAAGACCGCGGCGAAGAAGGCAACGCGCAAGACGGCTGCCAAGAAGACCGCACGCAAGACCGCGGCCAAGAAGACCGCACGCAAGACCGCGGCGAAGAAGACCGCACGCAAGACCGCGGCGAAGAAGACCACCGCACGTAAGAGCACCGCCCGCAAGAGCACGGCGCGCAAGACCACGTCCTGAGTCTGCGTCGCACTGACACGACAGCGGGGCCGAACCGGTGAGGTTCGGCCCCGCTGTTTGCGGTCGTGACGTCTAGCTGTAGCTGTGCTCGGCGCCCGGGTAGGTGCCGGAGCGCACCTCGTCGGCGAAGGTCGACGCCGCGTCGCGCAGCGTGTCGCCGATCGCCGCGAACTGCTTGACGAACTTTGCGGGCTTGCCGGCATTGAGGCCGGCCATGTCCTGCCACACGAGCACCTGCGCGTCGCACGCCGATCCGGCGCCGATGCCGACGGTCGGCACGTGCAGCATGCGCGTGACCTGCGCGGCGGCTTCGGCCGGCACGACCTCGAGGACTACGGCAAACGCGCCGGCATGCTGCAGCGCCTTCGCGTCCTGCAGCAGGCGGTGTGCGGCTTCGTCGCCCCTGCCCTGCACCCGGTAACCGCCGAACGCGTTCACCGACTGCGGGGTGAGCCCGATGTGTGCCATGACCGGGATGCCTGCGGACACTAGCGCCTCGACCTGCGGGGCGATGCGCTGACCGCCTTCGAGCTTGACGGCTTGCGCGCCGCCTTCCTTCATGAAGCGGACCGCGGTGTCGAGCGCCTGCTGTGGCGAAGCCTGATAGGTGCCGAACGGCAGATCCGCGACGACGAGCGCGCGCGAGGTGCCGCGTACGACGCCGCGCACGAGGGGGAGGAGCTCGTCGACGGCAACCGGCACGGTCGTGTCGTAGCCGTAGACGACGTTGGCCGCCGAGTCCCCGACGAGCAGCACCGGAATCCCGGCGTCGTCGAAGACGCGTGCGGTGGAGTAGTCGTAGGCCGTGAGCATCGGCCAGCGTTCGCCGCGCTCCTTGGCTGCTTGCAGGTCGCGGATGGTGATCCGTCGATTGGTGACGCCGCCGTACAGGGATGCCTCGGCCATGCCGAACTCGCCTCACTTTCCTCGAGGCCGGCCGCGCCGGTCCCCGGGCTTGTCATGTGGACGAAACAATGGTGCAACGTACTGGCCGGTATGTCTGCGGGAACGCGCTGAGACGATGGTCACCGGGCCCCGGACGCCTGCGGTTCGCGGCCTATGCCCCCTTAAGTCTCGCCGGGTCGACGGCGCGGCCGGAGGGCCGTCGGTTGTGAAAGGGCTGCGACCGGGAGGCGGGACGCTTCGATTCTCGGCATAATTCGACCGGGCTGGTCGGATTAGGTGACGATCCGGTCTCGGGGGCAACCGATCACTTGCTGGGAACGTCCTGAATTTGTGATACGGCGTGAACCGGGCTTCGCCCGAAATACTCGTTACATAGGAGACACTGGTGCGCCGGCGCAGCCGGCTACCCGGCGGGAGGCACAGCAGTTGGCTAGGGAGGTCTCGATGCAGTCGGTTCGCAGCACTGAGCGAGGGTCGCAGGGGCGTGCACGCGCCGTGACGATCATCGCGTCAGTCGGCGCGCTCGCAACCCTGGCGGCGTGCACGACCGGCAGCCAGTCGACCGGCGGCAAGCACACTGCGGCGCCGACGAAGTCCGGCGCCAGCACGACCGCGGCGGCTGATCACTCGTCGTCCGCGGCGGACCCCGCCGTCATCACGATCTCCGGCGTCGGCACGCGGATCAGCCCGAGCACGCCGGTGAGCGTCTCCATCGCGCACGGCAAGATCACCGCGGTGAAGATGACCAACTCCGCCAAGAAGGCCGTCACTGGCGCGATGGCCGCCGACGGTGCCTCCTGGCGCGACACCGAGGACCTCGGTTACGGCAAGACCTACGACGTCGCCGTCACCGGCAAGAACGACGACGGCTCGTCCGTCGTCAAGAACGCGCAGATCAAGACGGTCGACCCGGACAACAAGGTCGATGTCGCGCTCGACCGCACCGGTGACTACCCGCTGAGCAAGGGCGCCACCTACGGCGTGGCCATTCTGCCGGAGTTCGTGTTCGACGAGGCCATCAGCAGCTCGGCCGACAAGCTGGCCGCGCAGAAGGCCATCACCATCACCACGACGCCGCACGTCGCCGGGGCGTTCGCCTGGAACGACGACCATCACCTGTACTACCGTCCGCAGGCTTACTGGCCGGCGGGGACGAAGGTGTCGATCAACGCGAAGATGTACGGCGCGCACCTCGGCAAGGGTCTCTACGGCCAGCAGGACAAGAGCACCAACTTCACCGTCGGGCGCAAGCAGACGACGATCGCCGACGACAACGCGCCGCAGTCGGTCAACACGGTCAAGGTCTACAACGCCGCCGGCAAGGTCATCAAGACCATGCACACGTCGATGGGCGAGCACGGCGGCACGAACGCCAACGGCCAGTACATCAACTTCTACACGCTCGACGGCACCTACACCGTGCTCACCCACGAGAACCCGGCGAACATGTCCTCGGACAGTTACGGCCTGCCGGCCAACGCCCCGGGCGGTTACAAGTCCGAGAAGATCTACTGGTCGACGAAGATCAGCGTGGACGGCATCTACCTGCACGAGCTGGACAGCACCGTGTACGCGCAGGAGCACGGCGCCGATGTGTCCCACGGGTGCCTGAACCTCAGCAAGTCGCACGCCCAGTGGTACTACAAGCACTCGATGGTCGGTGACCCTGTGGTGATCAACGGCAAGAAGGCAGCGCCGAAGATCCAGGTGTGGCAGGGCGGCGGCTGGAGCGTGCCGTGGTCCGCCTGGCAGACCGGCAACATCACCAAGTACTAGATCGCCTGCCACCCGGCTGCACCTGCAGCCGTTCCCTGCGGCCGACGCGGCTGTGTCACGTCGCGTCGTCCCAGGGGTGCGCCGGTGGCGGCAGGTCGGTGCGGGCGTTGCGTCGCGCGTGACCGCGGCGCGGGTGCCAGTAGCTGTACTCCGGCACCGCGGGGTCTGTGTTCCACCACGCGATGCGGTGCCACCCCCACCAGTTGAGGCCGTCACCCCAGTAGTTCGGCTTCATCAGGGGCAGATGTGCCGGAAAGTGCCGTCCGCTGCGATCGCGCAATCCATCACGATCGGTCTGCAGCACGAGCTGTCTGCGGCCGCCCCGTCGCTGGACGATCAGCTCGTACCCGACCGCGGCGAGCACCTTGTCGAACGTATCGATCTTGGGTGAGGTCACGCCGGCCTCGATGCGATCTATGGTCGAGCGAGGCACGCCGGCAACCTCCGCGAGCCGGCGTTGGCTGAGCCGGCGCTCGCCACGCACTGCGCGTAGCACCGCCGCGACGTCCACTCTCTGATCGTCGTCCGTTCGGTGCGGTCATGCGCCGCGGATGCGCAGCCTGTGGACGACGCTCGCTGTCGCGGGGTCGGACCGCGCCGGGCCTGGGACCGCATCAGGCCTGGGACCGCATCGCATCGGGCCTCGGACCGCATCGGGCATCGAGTGGTTCCCATCGCTCCTAGTGGATTGCCCGCATCCAGGCAGGCAATCCACTAGGACCGGACGCAGGCACCC
>NZ_CAXTQF010000004.1:19726-116565 GCF_964246335.1 uncultured Jatrophihabitans sp.
ACGCCAGGCCCGGCACCCACGCCAGGCCCGGCACCCACGCCAGGCCCGGCACCCACGCCAGGCCCGGCACCCAGGCCAGGCCCAGCGCGCGGGTGCGATCTGCGTGCGGGCCGAGGCGCCGGTCACCTGCGTAACCTGCGGGTAACGCATATCGGCGAGAGTTGGGACCTATGGACCGGCAACAGGAGTTCGTGCTGCGCACGCTCGAGGAGCGCAACATCCGCTTCGTGCGGCTGTGGTTCACCGACGTCCTCGGCACGCTGAAGTCGGTCGCGGTCGCGCCCGCCGAGCTCGACGGCGCCTTCGAGGAGGGCATCGGTTTCGACGGTTCGGCGATCGAGGGATTCAGTCGGGCGAGCGAGAGCGACATGCTTGCCCGCCCGGACCCCGCCACCTTCCAGGTGCTTCCGGAGAGTGACGGTCGTCCGGCCGACTCGGCGCGGATGTTCTGCGACATCCAGATGCCCGACGGTTCGCCGTCGTGGGCCGACCCGCGCTACGTCCTGCGGCGCGGCCTGTCCAAGGCCGCCGAACGGGGATTCACCTTCTACACGCACCCTGAGATCGAGTTCTTCCTGTTGAAGAACCGGCCCGTCGACGGTTCCGAGCCGCTGCCCATCGACACCGGCGGCTATTTCGACATGACCAGCCACGACGTCGCGCACGACTTCCGGCGTGCCGCCGTCGACGCGCTGGAAGGTCTCGGCATCTCGGTGGAATTCAGTCATCACGAGGTCGCGCCCGGCCAGCAGGAGATCGACCTGCGTTACGCCGACGCGTTGTCGATGGCCGACAACCTGATGACGTTCCGGCACGTCATCAAGGAGGTCGCCATCGCGAGCGGCGTGCACGCGACGTTCATGCCGAAGCCGTTGATGCACCAGCCGGGTAGCGGCATGCACACGCACCTGTCGCTGTTCGAGGGCGACCAGAACGCGTTCCACGACCCGTCCGATCCGCTCAACCTGTCGAAGACGGCTCGCGCATTCATCGCCGGCCTGCTGGTCCATGCGCGGGAGATCACCGCCGTCACCAACCAGTGGGTGAACTCGTACAAGCGGTTGTGGGGCTTCGGCGCGCCCGGCGCGGTGGTCGAGGCGCCCACGGTGATCTGCTGGGGGCACGCGAACCGCTCGGCGCTGGTGCGGGTGCCGCGGTACAAGCCCGGCAAGGCGAATTCCACACGCGTAGAGCTGCGTTCGCCGGATTCCGCGTGCAACCCGTACCTCGCGTTCGCGGTGCTGCTCGCCGCCGGCATGCGCGGCATCGAGCAGGGTTACGAGCTGCCGCCCGGCGCCGAGGACGACGTGTGGTCGATGTCGGAGAACGAGCGGCGCGCACTCGGTTACGGCGAGCTGCCGCACAACCTCGACGAGGCTCTGCGTGTCATGGAGGACTCCGAGCTGCTGGCCGAGGCGCTGGGGGAGCACGTCTTCGACTTCTTCCTGCGCAACAAGCGCGAGGAATGGATCGACTACCGGTCCGAGGTCAGCCCCTACGAGCTGCGCCGCTATCTCCCGATGCTCTGACGCGACGTCGTCGGTGACCGACGAGGGCACCAGCCGCAGATACACAAGAACTGTTGCACAAGAGAGTTTGTACAACTAGCCTTGTAGGCATGGTTGACGAACCCCGCAAGATCCGCGATGCCGAAGCACTGGCCGCACTGGCCAACCCGTTCCGCGCGCGCATCATCGACGCGCTGCAGGTCGACGGGCCGTCCACGGCGTCCACGCTCGCGGCGCGCTCCGGCCAGGCGGTCGGCAGCGCGAGCCACCACCTGAAGGTGCTGGCGGCAGCCGGGCTCGTCGAGGAAGCTCCGGAGCTGGCGCGCGACCGTCGCGAACGATGGTGGCGACTGGTCACGCGCACCTGGCAATGGAGCCGCACCGATCTCGAGGACACCGCAGCGCGCACGGCGTCGGAGGCCGCCGAGGCGCTGCAGCTGCGCCGGCACTACGAACGGGCGCAGGACTGGCTCGACAACCAGGACGCGGCCGGTCCGTGGGCGGACGCGGCGTTCGTCTCGACGACGTGGCTGCGGCTCACGCCCGAAGAGTTGCTCGAGCTCGGCGTCGAGATGCGCGAGCTGTTCGCCCGCTGGCGAGAGCGCGTAACGACGGACGAGGAGCGCAGCGAGCCGGTCTACATGTTCGCCCGCGGCTTCCCGGCGCAGCCGTGACCGCGCCGCTGCGTGGCGACCGCGCGTTCCGGCTGCTCTGGTTCGGTGAGGGCGTCAGCGTTGTGGGTAGCGCGACGTCGACGATTCTGCTGCCGTTGCTCGCCGTCGTCCGGTTGCACGCGGGGCCGGGTGCGATGGGTCTGCTCGCAGCGGCCGCGTGGTTGCCCTGGCTGGTCGTCGGTGTGCCGGTCGGCGTGCTCGTCGACCGACTGTCGGCGCGTGGCGTGATGATGACGGCTGACCTCGTCAGCGCGGCCGCGCTCCTGAGCATTCCGGCTGCGGCGGCGGCCGACGTGCTGTCGATGGCGCAGCTGCTGTGCGTCGCGCTCGTCACCGGGACGTGCACGGTGTTCTTCCGCGCTGCGTACCCGGCGCTGCTGCGGCGCATCGCGTCCAGCAACCACTTGACGTCGGCCAACGCGCGCATGTTGGGCACCGAGGCTGCCGCCGACGTCGTCGGTCCGAGCCTGGGCGGGTGGCTGGCGGCTGTGCTCGGCGCCGCGACCGGTGTGCTGGCCGATGTGGCGAGCTTCGTCGTGTCCGCGGTGTGCCTGTGGCGGTTGCCGCGGCATGCACCGCGCGTCGCGCGCAGCGCCGAACCTTCCCGGCCGGCTGTCGGCTCCGTCGTCGCGCGAGCACGGGAGGGAGTGCGCTTCGTCTACGCCGATCGCCTCCTGCGGCTGTTCGCCGTCAGCGGCGGCATCTCCAACTTCGGCCTGACCGGCGTGAATGCGCTGCTGGTCCTCTTCCTCGCGCGGACGGTCGGACTGCACGCCGCGACCATCGGCGTGCTGCTCGCGCTCGGCAGTCTGGGCGGCGTCGCCGGCTCGACGGTCGCCGGCCGGTTGTGCGCCGCGCTCGGCTCGGCCCGGGCGATGCGGCTGCTGGCGGTGGTCGGCGCACCGGCGCCGCTGCTGCTGCCGTTCGTCGGACCAGGAGCGACAATCGTGATCGTTCCGCTCGCCCTGGCGATGCTGGGGTGCGGTCTCGTCGGCGGCAACGTCGTGCGCGGCGCTTTCCGGATGCAGTACGTGCCCGCGGACATGCTCGGCCGTGCCACCACCGCCACCCAGCTCGTCAACTTCGGCGCGATGCCGCTCGCCGGCGTGTGCGCCGGCGCGCTCGGTGACGCCATCGGCCTGCGGCTCACGCTGCTCGTCATGGCCGCCGTACACGCTGCCGCGAGTCTCGCGGTTCCGTGCAGTCATGTGCGGCACTGGCGTGAGCTGCCCGCGGCGCCGACGCGTACGGACGCGCAGCCCGTTCGCCTAAGGTCGAAGGATGTCGTCGGACGCCGCACCGCACGTACTGGTCGTGCACAACTCGGCCAGCGATCCGGTGGGCCAGGTCGGCGAATGGTTGCGCGCCGCCGGCGTCGAGCTGTCGATCGTCGACGGGCCGGACCTGCCGGACACGCTGGACGGCTACGCCGGCGTGGTCGTGCTCGGTGGCCCGATGGGCGCGAACGACGATGACGTCGCACCCTGGTTGCCGCACGAGCGGGCGTTGCTGCGCGCCGCCGTAGCCGACGAGGTACCGACGCTGGGCATCTGCCTCGGTGCACAGGTCCTCGCCGCCGCGAACGGCGGCCGCGTGACGACGAATCCGGAAGGACCCGAGATCGGCGCGCAGCTGGTGGCCAAGCGCGCTGCCGCTGCCACCGACCCGTTGTTCGCGACGCTGCCCATCACGCCGGACGTCGTGCAGTGGCACTACGACACGATCACCGTGTTGCCGCCCGGCGCGATCCACCTGGCGAGCTCACCAGTCTGCGACAACCAGGCGTTCCGGCTCGGCCGGCTCGCCTGGGGCATCCAGTTCCACATCGAGACGACGCCCGACGTCGTCCGGGCGTGGGCGGCGAAAGACGCGATGCGCCTCGACGGTTTCGATCTCGGCTCGATGCTGAGCCGGGCAGTCGGCATTCATGACGACCTCGCCGAGGTATGGCAGCCGTTCATCGCGGCGTTCGCCGACATCGTGCGCGACCCGGGTTCGGTGCCGGCCGCCCGCGGGCCGGCGGTCGCGACTGCCGGCCCGGTGACCGACCCGGCCGCGATCCGCGCGGCGCTCGCCGCGGAGGCGAACGCCAGTCGCGCGCCGCACGGGGCCACCGAGCTACCCATGCCGGGGCGTCGGCCCACGGATGACTGACGAACTGACCACCTCGCCGCCCACCCAGCGGGTGGCCGCTCGGCTGAGCCGCTTCGGCTTCGCCGACGCCGCCCAGGCCGCGCAGCTGCTGTGCGCGCCGCCGCTGTCCTGGTGGGACGCCGCGGCCAACGCGCCGACCGACGACGCCGCCGCGATCAACGTCGCGGCCCTCGGACGGACGGCGGACCCGGACGCAGCACTGGCCGCACTGGCCGACATCGCCGGGCGGCCGGACGGTGCATCACTGCCCGCCGCGTTGGCGCACGATCCGCAGCTGCGCGCGCGCCTGCTGCCGCTGCTGGGCGTGTCGAGCGAACTGGCGAATCACCTGCGCGACCACGCGCGCGACTATGCGGTGCTGATCGGCGACGCCGATCCCGCCGGGGTCCCCGCGCGGCTGGCCGCGGCCGTCGGCGCCGACGCGCAGCGGCCGGTAACCGGCGTCGGTGCCGGGGCGCCTGCCTCGTTGACCGGCCTGGACGCGACCCACGCGCTGCGTGCCGCCTACCGTCGCGAGCTCGTCGCCATCGCGGGTCGCGATCTGTCCGGCGAGCTCGAGCTGCAGTCGGTGACCGGGCTGTTGACCGACCTCGCGGTGGCGTCGCTGCAGACCGCGCTGGCCGTCGCGGCGGCCGAGCTGCGTGCCTCCGGTAGCGCCACGCCGTGCCGGCTCGCGATCATCGCCATGGGCAAGGCGGGCTCGCGCGAACTCAACTACGTCTCCGACGTCGACGTCGTGTTCGTCGCCGAACCCGCGGACGTGGACCAGGACACCGACGCGGCGCTTGGCACGGCGGCGCGGCTGGCCGGCGAGACCATGCGGCTGTGCCGATCGGTGGCGTGGGAGGTCGACGCCGACCTGCGTCCCGAGGGCAAGGCCGGCGCGCTGGTCCGCACCCTCGCCAGTCACGAGGCGTACTACGCGCGGTGGGCCAGCTCCTGGGAGTTCCAGGCGCTGCTCAAGGCACGCCCGGTGGCCGGTGACGCGCAGCTCGGCGCGGCGTATCAGCAGGCGGTAAGCCCGCTCGTATGGACCGCCGCCGAGCGGCCGGGCTTCGTCGCCGAGGTACAGGCGATGCGCAAGCGGGTCGTCGAGCACATACCCGCCGCCGTCGGCGACCGGGACATCAAGCTGGGCAGCGGGGGCCTGCGCGACGTCGAGTTCGCGGTGCAGTTGCTGCAGCTCGTGCACGGGCGCGGGGACGACGCGCTGCGCGTGGCCGGCACGCTGCCGGCCCTGCAGGCGCTGCGCGACGGCGGCTACGTCGCGCGCGACGACGCCGACTCCCTGCACGACGCCTACCTGTTCCTGCGCGCCGTCGAGCACCGGCTGCAGCTGCGTCGGCTGCGGCGCACCCGCGTACTGCCCGACGTCGCCGACCAGCAGCTGTGGTTGGCGCGGGCGATGGGTTACAAGCCGGACCGCCGTGGCGACGCACGGGCGGTGTTCGACGCGGAGTGGCGGCTGCACTCGCGCGAGGTGCGGCGCCTGCACGAGAAGCTGTTCTACCGGCCGCTGCTGGACGCGGTCGCGCGGGTGCCGTCCGCGGTCCTGCGCCTGACCACCGGCGAGGCCGGCCGGCGGCTCGCCGCGTTGGGCTTCGCCGACCCGGACGCCGCTCTGCGGCACATCGAGTCGCTCACCGGCGGCGTCACCCGGCGCGCGGCGCTGCAACGCACCGTGCTGCCCGTCCTGCTCGCCGACTTCGCCGAGGCGCCGTTCCCCGATCAGGGATTGCTCGCCTACCGGCGATTGTCGGAGGAGTTGGGCACGACACCCTGGTACCTGCGCCTGCTGCGCGACGGCGACGCGGTGGCGTCGCGGCTCGCGTACTCGCTCGGCGTCAGCGCCTACATCCCGCGCCTGCTCTCCCGCGCACCGGAAGCACTGCGGGTGTTGAGCTCACCGGATCAGCTGCGGCCGCGGGACACCGGCGAGGTCGTCGCCGCGATGCGCGGCTCGGCGGCGCGGCACGAGGACGCGCTCGCCGCCATCGCCGCCGCGCGCTCGGTACGTCGCCAGGAGCTGCTGCGCACCGCGTTCGCCGACGTGCTCGAGGTGTCCGACGTCGACGAGGTGTGCGTGACGTTGAGCGCCATCGCCGAGGGCACGCTCGACGTCGCGCTGTCGTTGGCGCAGCGCGAGGTGGCCGCGCAGCACGGATTGACCGCGCCCGCAGTCCGTTTCGCGATCATCGCGATGGGCCGGCTCGGCGGCGTCGAGGCGGGATACGCGTCGGACGCCGACGTGCTGTTCGTGTACGAGCCGACCGACACGGACGACGAGCTGGCCGGGCGCATCGCGCAGCAGGTCGCCGGCCGCGTCCGCTCGCTGCTCGCGTTGCCGTCGTCGGCCGACCCACCGCTGACCGTGGACGCCGACCTGCGCCCGGAGGGCCGCAACGGCGCACTGGCGCGCTCGCTCGCCGCGTACGAGCGCTACTACGCGCGGTGGTCGTCGGCCTGGGAGGCCCAGGCACTGCTGCGGGCCCGGCCGCTCATCGGGGACGCCGGACTGGGCGACCGGTTCGTCGAGATGATCGACGCGGTGCGCTACCCGGTCGGCGGCGTGGCACCGGACGACCTGCGCGAGATCCGCCGGCTCAAAGGCCGCGTGGACAGCGAACGACTGCCGCGCGGCGCTGACCCGACGACGCACACCAAGTTGGGCCGCGGCGGGTTGACCGACATCGAATGGACGGTGCAGCTGTTGCAGCTCGTGCACGGACACGAGGTGCCGGCCCTGCGCACGACCGGCACACTGGCCGCGCTGGTCGCGGCGCGGGACGCGGACCTGCTGACCACCGCGCAGGCCGAAACCCTTACGACGGCCTGGCGATTCGCCACCAGGGCGCGCAACGCGATCATGCTCGTGCGCGACAAGCCCGCGGACCAACTACCTGCCCAGGGTGCGGAACTGGCGGCTGTGGCCGAGGTGCTCGGCTACCGGCGCGGCGCAGACCCCGGCGAGCTCGTCGACGACTACCGCCGCGCTGCGCGCCGCGCGCGCAAAGTGGTGGAGTCGGTGTTCTACGGCGACTGAGTGTCGGCGTCGACGAGCGGCACCCGCGGCTGCGGCAACCCGAGGTCGGGCGCGTCGAACGGTGGCGAGAACGCGCCGTGCCCGGACAGCGCGTACTGCACCCCGAAGCCGAGCGCGACGATGAGCGCGCCTCCGACGGCGTCCAGGACGAAGTGATTCGCCGTGCCGACGATCACCGCGAAGGTGCACAGCGGGTAGCACAGGCCGACCACCCGCACCCACATGTGCCGCGCATTGACAAAGATCGCGATGCCGCACCACAACGCCCAGGCGATGTGCAGGCTGGGCATCGCCGCGAACTGATTCGAGTGCTTGGCGATGTCCGGGTCGGCCAGCGAACCCCACGTGTGGAACTTCAGCACGGTGTCGATGTAGTGGTACTGCGTGAGCAGCCGCGGCGGCGCGGTGGGGTACAGGTAGAAGCCCAGCAGCCCGAGCAGGGTGGTGGCGACGAGCGTCGTGCGCGCGCCGCGGTAAAGATGCGAACGCCGCACGAACAGCCATGCCATGACGACCGGCGTGACGATGAAGTGCAGCGTCGCGTAGTAGTAGTCCATCGTCTGCGCGAGCCATTCGTGGCCGGCGACGAAGTGGTTGATCGACAGTTCCCAGTTCAGGTGCAGGATGTGCTGCAGGTGCTCGATGCTGCGTCCGTGCCGCAGCGCGATCGACGCCTGGTCCGGGATGGCGTTGCGGCCCAGGGTGTAGATCCAGTACCCGAGCGCGATGATCGCGATCTCCTGCCACCACACCGGGCGGCGCCAGCGCAACATCCGGCGCGGGAGCAGGCCGGTGAAGCGCCACCGCTCGGCCCGCTGTTCCGGCGCCTGCCGGACCTCGGACGGCGCAACCATTCCGTCATCATTCCACTACCTATGCACAGTTTTGCTGCCCGGCTCGGGCTGTTGTCAGGCTCACCCGCTCCGCAGCGCCTCGGAGACCGTTTCCGTTACGCAGCCAAGCACGTCGGTGCGCGCCGCCCGGGCGCCGAAGCGCTCACTGAGGTCGACGACACGTGCGCCCGGCAGCTGAGCGCCGTCGCCGACACTGCCGGCCAGCACGAGCAATGGCGCGGTGTCGCGGCACAGCCGGGCGAGCGAGCCGGCCACCTTGCCCTGCAGGCTGGTCGCGTCCAGGCGTCCTTCGCCGGTGACGACGAGATCCGCCCCGGCGACCCGGGGTGCCAGGTCCACCTGATGCGCCACCACCTCGAATCCCGGCCGCAGCCGGGCGCCGAGCGCCGCCAGGCCGCCCGCCAGCCCGCCGGCGGCGCCCGCGCCGGGCAGTGTGCGCACGTCGACGCCCCACTGCGCCATGTAGTTGTCGGCCAGCTCCTCGAGACGCCGCGTCAGTGTCTCGACGTCGCCGGCCAAGGCGCCCTTCTGCGGACCGAACACCCGTGCCGCGTCGACGAAGGTGGTGCGCACGTCGCACGCGACGGTCAGCTGCGCGTCGCCGAGTCGCGCCCGGTGGGCGAGCAGGACGTCCACCGCACCGCGGCCGCCGTCGGTGCTCGCCGAGCCCCCGACCCCGACGACGATGTCGCGGCATCCGGCGTCCAGGGCCGCGACGATCAGCTCGCCGGTGCCCACGGTGTCCGCGGCGAGCACGTCGTTGTCGTCGCCCACCAGGTGCATCCCGGACGCCTGGGCCATCTCGAGCACCGCGCGCGGGCCGTCCTGCCGCCACGCCGCGGCCACGGGCGCATCCAGTGGACCGGACACCCGGGTGCTGCGGTTCGGGCCGCCGAAGCACTCGAGCAGCCCCTCGCCGCCGTCGGACACGGGAACGGCTTCGCCTTGCCACCCCGCGTCGCGTGCTGCGTCGAGTACGGCTGCCGCCACCTGCTCGGCGCTCGCCGTGCCGCGGAACTTGTCCGGCGCGGCGAGCAGCTTCGGCACGGCCGCTGACGCTACCGATCATCGACCGCGCGCGCACCGGTCCGCGTGCCGCGCGGCATACGCTCGGGTGGTGACCGCCTCCCCGCCACCGACGGCCCAGCCGCACCAGCGACCGGACCGCCGCGCCGGTGAGGCCGTGGTCGTCACGGTGCCCGAACATCCGACGCTGCGGCAACGGGCGAACGGCTGGCTCTACGCCGCGGTCACGACCAACCCGCCACGTGGCAGGGTCGACGCGGTCACGCGGTGGATCGTGCTGACCCGCGCCGCGGTGCTGCCGATGACGCTGGTGGCCGGGTTGCTGGCCGGGCTGCTCGCTGTGCGCGAGCCGGGATTCGTCACCGGTTGGTTCCTGCTGGCGCTGCTCGGCATCGTGCTCGCGCACGTGGCCAACAACGTGATGAACGACCTGTTCGACACCGAGGTCGGCCAGGACACCGACGCCTACCCGCGTGCGCAGTACGCGCCGCACCCGATCCTGTCGGGCATCACGACGCGGGGCCGGCTCACCGCCATCGCGGTCGGCGTCAACCTGGTCGACCTCGTCATCCTGATCGTGCTGACCGCCGCGCGCGGGCCATGGGTGCTCGCGTTCGGCGTCGGCGGTTTCGCGCTGAGCGCCGCCTACACCGCGCCGCCGTTGCGGTTGAAGAAGCGTGGTCTCGGCGAGCTGGACGTGCTGCTCACGTGGGGCCCGCTGATGGTCGGCGGTACGTACTACGCGGCCACCGGCCACCTGCCCTGGCAGGTCTGGGTCGCGAGCCTGCCCTACGCGCTGCTGTGCACCGCGGTGCTGATGGGCAAGCACACCGACAAGATCCCGTTCGACGAGCCGCTGGCCATCCGCACCGTGCCGGTGCTGCTCGGCCGCGAACGCGCACTGCTCGTCACCCGGGGCCTGATCATCGGCTACTACGTGCTGCTGGTCGTCGCGGTCGGCGTGCAGGCGCTGCCCTGGCCGGCGCTGCTCGGTCTCGCCGCACTGCCGGTCGTGCGGACCGTCTGGCGCCCGCTGTCCGCGCCCCCACCGGCGAGCAAGCCACGCGGCTTCCCGGTGTGGCCGCTCTGGTACGCCGCCTGGGCGTTCCTGCACACCCGCAACGCGGGTGCTGTGCTCGTCGTCGGCGTGGCGCTCGCCGCGATCTTCGACGTCACGGCGTTCTGATGGCCGACGACACCGACGCCCTGCACGAACTCGCAGCGGCGCACGGCATCGACGTCGAGTTCTGGGACTGGCAGGGCACGCAACGGCACGTCGTGCCGAGCACGTTGATCGCGGTGCTCGCCGCGTTCGGTGTCGACGCCACGACGCCCGAGGCACAACGCGACGCATTGACCGCGCACCGCCGCGCGGCCACGGCGCAGGTGCTCCCGCCGTGCCTGGTGATGCGGCGTGGCTCCGCGTCGCAGGTCGCGGTCGGGGCAGCCGTCGGGTCCGCACACGTGCAGCTCGAGGACGGCGCGACCCGGACCGTCGAAGTGCGTGACGGCGCTGCGCGCATCGACGCCGATCTGCCGACCGGCTATCACGAGCTGGTCGCGGTGTCCGGCGGGACGCAGCACCGCGCACACCTGATCGTCGCGCCCGACCGGCTTGCGCTGCCCAGCGGATTCGACTCACCCGGTTGGGGGTTGGCCGCCCAGCTGTACAGCGTGCTGTCCCGCCACTCGTGGGGTGTCGGTGATCTCGGCGACCTCACGCGGCTCGCGTCGTGGTGCGCGCGCGAGCACGGCGCCGACTTCGTGCTCGTCAATCCGCTGCACGCGGGCGAAGTGGTCGCGCCGCTGGACCCGTCGCCGTATTCACCCACCACCCGGCGTTTCGCCAACCCGCTCTACCTCGACGTGCCGGCAGTGGCCGAGCACCTGGCCGTCGACGACGAGCTGCGCAAGCAGGTCGATCGGGTCGGCGATCAGGCCCGGCTCGCGCAGCTGCCGGACGGCCTGCTGGATCGCGATGCCGCATGGGCGGCCAAGCGCGATGCACTGGGGCAGCTCTGGGAACAGGCGTGGCCCGCGTCCGACGCGCACGACGACTTTGCCGCGTACTGCGCCGCCGAGGGCGACGAGCTCGAGCGGTTCGCCACGTGGTGCGCGCTCACCGAGCTGCACGGCGGGGACTGGCGGGCGTGGCCGCAGGACTTGCACGACCCGCACGGCGAACCGGTGCGTGCAGCCGCGCAGCACAACCGCGGCCGCGTCGACTTCTTCCGCTGGCTGCAGTGGCTGCTCGAGCGTCAGCTCGGCGCGGCGCACGATGCGGCGCGCTCGGCGGGGGCGCGGATCGGGATCATCCACGATGTCGCGGTCGGCGTGAGCACGGACGGCGCCGACTCGTGGTCGTGGCAGGACGTGCTGGCAGCCGACGTCTCGGTGGGCGCGCCGCCCGACGCGTACTCCCAGCGTGGGCAGGACTGGCACCAGCCGCCGTGGCGCCCGGACCGGCTCGCCGAGCTGGGGTACGCGCCGCTGCGTGAACTGTTCCGGGCAGCGCTACGGCACTGCGGCGGCCTGCGCGTCGATCACATCATCGGCATGTTTCGACTGTGGTGGATCCCCGCCGGAACGTCGGCCGATGCCGGGACGTACGTGCACTACGACCACGACGCGTTGATCGGTGTGTTGATGCTCGAGGCGCAGCGTGCCGACGCGCTCGTCATCGGCGAGGACCTGGGCAACGTCGAGCCGTGGGTGCAGCAGTACCTGCGCGAGCGCGGGGTGTTCGGCACATCGATCCTGTGGTTCGAGTCCGACCGGGCCACCGGCGCACCGCTGGCGCCGCAGCGCTGGCGCGAGCAGTGTCTGGCCTCGGTCACGACGCATGATCTGCCGCCGACCGTCGGGTACCTGGCGGGTGACCACGTCCGGCTGCGGCAGCGCCTCGGCCTGCTCACGCGCTCCGTCGACGAGGAACTGGCGGCCGACCGCAAGGACAAGCAGACCTGGCTCGACGAACTGAGTCGATGCGGGTTGTTGCCCGCCGGCACGGCCATGGACGATCCGTCCGTGGTGCCGGCCCTGCACGCGTTTCTGACCCGCACACCGGCGCTGCTGCGCGGCGTCGCGCTGACCGACGTGGTGGGGGAGCGGCGCACCCAGAATCAGCCCGGCACGCGAGACGAGTACCCGAACTGGCGCATCCCGCTCGCAGACGCCGACGGGCGCGTCGTCCTGCTCGACGACCTGATCGACGACCCGGACGTCGCGAGCCGCCTGGACGCGGCCCGCGGCTAGGTACAGCTGGGCGCGGTCAGTCGTCGTTCGACCTGCGGCGACGCAGGATCAGCAACACGAGCAGGCCTGCACCCACCCCGGCGATGATCTTGCCGCGGTGCGGCGCTGTCTTGACGTTGACCTGGTGCGCGACCGGGCCGGCCTTGGCGCCGACGGTGTCCATGGCGTGCTGCACGGGCTCGGGCGCGGCAGCCTTCGCCTGCCCGGCCTTCTCGCTCACCTTCGCCTTGGCGGCGTCGGCGCGATCGGACGCCTGCCCCTTGACGTCGAGCTTGGCGGTCAACGCGTCGACGGTCTCGGCCAGCTCGGCGCGGGTGGCTTCGATGTCGGCGCGGATGGCGTCCGGGTCGTTCGGGGCGGGTTCTGCCCGGCCGGCTGCGGTGTCGTCGGCTTCGCTCATGCGGATGCTCCGGGTTTGATGGTCTCGATGTCGGTCTTCACACTGGCCACGGCTTCCTGCGGAACCGGCGGCACGGCCTGCTGCACCTCGTTCTTGCCGATGAGCGCGGCGATACCGGCGATGACGAACAGCACTACGGCGACGATCAGCGCGGCGAGCCATCCGTCGACCGCTTCGGACAGTCCGAGGATCGCAGCGGCCACGAGCGCGCCCACGCCGTAGATCGAGAACAGGCCGGCACCGCCGAACAGGCCCACGCCGATGCCTGCTCGCTTGCCCTTCTGGGTCAACTCGGCCTGCGCGAGGCGGATCTCGTCGCGGACCAACTGGCTGGTCTGCGCCGGGACCCGGCTCAGCAACTCGCCGATCGACGCCTCTGATGCCGGACGCGGCGCCGGCGACGGTGTCGATGTGGTCATCGATGCTCCTTGTTCTTGGTGATGCTGATTGCCGACTCGGTACCCCGGCGTCCGGTGCGGATCACGGACGGCCCGCGGTGCGTTCCGCCTTCGGCGTGTTGTGCTTGAGTGACTTGCGCAGCTGCAGGATGCGGATGGTTCCGGGGATCGCGGCGATCAGCAGCCCGACGATCGCGGCGATCAGGATCACCAGGCCGGTCGGCATGTGCCCGTTGAGGCCGAGAAAGTGGATCGAGGCCTTCTGCAGGTTCTGCGCGATGAAGATGATCAGCAGGATCAACACGATCGCGGCGGCGATCAGGGTGATCCACAGCGTGCTGATCCGGCCCCGCCGGACCCGGCCGCGGTCGTCGAAGCCGGCCGGCGCCGGGCGGTCGTCGGCTGGCGCGGCGGTCGCGGACTGGTCGGCCGCCGATGCGGTGCCGTAGGACCGGTCGTCGGTGCCTGCGACCGGCTCGTCCGCCGCGGCGGCCGGGTACGCCGGATCCGGTTGCTCGCCGGGCGTCCGGGGCTTCTCGAAGTCGGTCATGACCAGTCCTTTGCCTCGCTGTCTCTGCGGGCTAACTACCCAAATCCGGACGAATGACCAAACCCAAACACCCGTACGTTCGTACGGACTTGCGGGCCGGCGACAGACGGCGTACACCGGAATTGGTCATCCGCACGGGTGTCCGGCACGGTTCGAAGGCGGCACCGACATGCACATCCTCGACGGTCTCTGGCACGGCCTCGACGAGGCGTTCTTCATGGTCTGGGAGACGCTGTGGGCGCTGGTGCTCGGCTTCGTCCTCTCCGGCGCGGTGCAGGCGTTCGTGTCACGCACCGAGATGCGTTCGGCACTGGGCGACCACGGCGCCGCCGCACTGGCGCGGTCGTCGTTCTTCGGTGTCGTCAGCTCGTCGTGCTCCTACGCCTCCGCGGCGCTGGCCAAGACGCTGTTCGCGCGCGGCGCAGACTTCACCGCTGCGCTCGTGTTCATGGTGGCGAGCACCAACCTCGTCGTGGAGCTCGGCATCGTGTTGTGGCTGCTCATCGGCTGGCAGTTCGCGCTCGCGGAGTTCGTCGGCGGAGCCATCATGATCGCGCTGCTCGGCCTGGTGATGCCGCGCGTCATCCCGCGTTCCTGGTCCGACGCCATTCGCGAACGACTCGCCGACACCGAGGACCACGCGAGTGACGCGACGGAGGCCGCCGAGCGGAGCGAGCCGCTCGGCCGCCGGTTGCGCAGCCGGCGCGGCTGGGGCGATGCCGCGGGCTACACCATCAGCGACCTCACCATGCTGCGCACCGAACTGGCGATCGGCTTCGTCGTCGCAGGCTTCCTGGCCGCCCTCGTACCGACATCGTTCTGGCAGTCGCTGTTTCTGACCGGGCACGGCTTCTGGTCGAGCCTGGAGAACGTCGTGCTGGGACCGTTCCTCGCGATCATCAGCTTCGTCTGCTCGGTGGGCAACGTGCCGTTGGCCGCTGCGCTGTGGCAGGGCGGCAGCAGCTTCGGGGGTGTGGTGTCGTTCGTCTTCGCCGACCTCATCACGCTGCCGCTGCTGTCGATCTATCGCAAGTACTACGGCACCGCCGTGACGATGCGCATCCTCATCGCGTTCTGGGCGACCATGAGCGTCGCCGGGCTGGCGGTGGAGTACCTGTTCCGCGCCGTCGACATCCACGCGCCGACGCGACCGCGGATGGTCGTCCACGACGGCTTCCAGCTGAACTACACGATGGTGCTCAACGTGCTCGCACTGATCGGCTTCGCGGTCGTCTACCGGCTGTACCGGCACCGCGACATGTCCGGCAGTCGGTTCGCGAAGGATCCCGAGTGCGGGATGCAGGTCGAGATCGCGCACGCGCCGGCGTCCCGGTCCGGCGAAGCCGGCACTGTCTACTTCTGCTCCGACCACTGCGCCGCAAGCTACGACGCGCACGCCGCAGCGACGACGACGAGGGGATCGCGATGAAGGTGACCGATCACGACCACCCCATCGACGCCGAACGCGTCGCGCACGCGCGCGCCCGACTGCCGAGCGCCGATGACGCCGCCAGGTTGACCAGCCTGCTGTCGCTGATGGCCGATCCGGTGCGGTTACGCCTCATCTATGCGTTGGACGTGGCCGAGGAGCTGTGCGTCGGCGACCTCGCGCTCGCTCTGGACGTCAGCGAGGACTCGGTCTCCTACGCGTTGCGCCTGCTGCGCACTGCCGGGCTCACCGTGACCCGCCGCGCCGGCCGGGTGGTCTACAACCGGCTGGCCGACGACTTCCCCGCGCCGCTGCGTGACCACTGCCTGCGCCAGTTGGTCGACCTGACGCGGGCCGCCGACGACTGAGCCCGCCGGGCGTCAGCCGCCGATGCTGGGCGTGCGCGAGCCGGCCGGCTTGCTCAGCGTCGCGCGCGGGGCCGTCGGCCGGAGCGAGGTGCCGGGCCGCCCCGGCGGGGGCGACACCCGCACACTGACGCTCGCCGACACGCTCGGCAGCTTGGGCGACGGCGCGGCTGTGCTCCGCGAGCGGCTGTGCGACGCGGAGGACGACCTGCTGGGCCCGCGGCTTGCCGGGGTGCTGGCGGATCGGCTCGAACTCGGACCGGCGCTGCCCGGACGGGTCGTTTCGCTCGTCGGCGCCTGATGCGGGTGGTCCTGGGTCGGGCGTTGACCCGGCAAATGCCCCGTGGCGCCGGCGACTGCCGCGCCTGCGCCGGCGGCGAGCACGATCCCGACGACGACGACCTTGGTGGCCAGGGTGGCTGCGGCGACGCGGGCGCGCACGCGTCCGCGACGAGCCGGCGCGGGCTGCTCCTGCTGTGTCGCGCGCAACGCGCGCAGCGGCGCCTCGACGCCGTGCAGTTCGTGCGGGCGGCCCGGAGCGGTTGCGGCGTCGTGCAGCATCGCGATCAGCTCGTCGTCGTTGTCGTGCGCGGCACCGCCGACGTCGGGTCGTCTAGGCATGGTCGTCCGCCTGTGTCGGACGCAGCTGGACAGCCAACTGGGCGAGGCCGCGATGCGTCGCCGTCCGCACCGCGCCGGGGCGCCGGCCGAGGATCTTGCCGGCGGCTGCCGGGTCGAGCCCGAACACCACGCGCAACAGCACGGCCTCGGCCTGCGCCGGTGGCAGCGTCGCGATCAACGCGACGGCCTGGCCGGTCGAGATCGTCTCGGCGGCCGCCGCGGCCGTGTCGTCCGGGCTCGGACGGTCGATGACCACCGAGAGATCCTCCGCATGCACGGGGCGACGCCCGGTGGCCCGTACGAGGTCCATCGACCGGTTACGCACGATGCGCGCCGTCCAGGCGCGCAGTTCGGTCAGTCCGCCGCGAAAGCGCGGCAGGTCGCGCGCTATCTGCAACCAGGATTCGCTGACGACGTCCTCCGCGTCCTGGCCGACCAGCATTGCCGCGTAGCGCAGCAGGCGCGGATTGATGTCGCGGTAGAGCCGCGCGAACGCGTCGTCGTCGCCGGCGAGCGCTTGCGGGATGCACGCGTCCGTGGCGCCCGTGCCCGTCGGAGCCACTGGATGCGCGGCGCCGCGGACCGGGTCACCGGCTCCGGACGGACCGCCCGAGACGCCCGGTTGGCTGCTGAGCACCACGACTGCATACCCCGTCGGCGCCGCTCTTTGATCAGAGATGGTTGACCAGGTGCAGCTTCGATCCCGACGTGGTTGTCCGGCTTAAAGCGCCCGGGCGGACTATCTCGTTACACCGGCCGTCCGGACCGCCCGTGAGGCGTTATGACGCCCCGCGGCCGGGTATCGCCTGGCTCATGGACATCGTCATCGGAGCGGGCGTCCTCTGTACGGGCGCCGCTGGGGCTTGTGAACTCGTCCGGGCCTACCTGCGTCGGGCGCTCGCCAGGCCGGTCACTCGGTCGGACCTCGGAACCACGGCATGAGGATCGGTGGCAGTCTCTTCCTGATCGCGGTCGGTGCCGTGCTGAAGTTCGCCGTCACCGACAAGGTCAACGGCATCAACCTGCAGACGATCGGCGTCGTGCTGATGATCGTCGGTGCCATCGGGCTGGTCCTCACGCTGATCCTGTTGAGCATGCGGCGGCGCACCGATGTCGTGCACCACGCCGACCGCGCCACCTATGTCGAGCCCGGGCCGGGCACAACGTCCTACGTCGAGCGTGGACCGCGCGACCCTCGTCTGTAGCGCCTCACCGGCGGCATCCGCCACAGCGTCCGCGTGCCGGCGCGGACAAGGAGAAAGGGCATCGCATGATCCTGCTCGGAGTCATCCTGCTGATCATCGGTTTCGTCGCGAAGATCGCCATCCTGTGGACGATCGGCATCGTGCTGGTCGTCATCGGCGCGATCCTGGCGATCCTCGGCATGGCCGGCCGGGAGGTCGCAGGCCGGCGGCACTGGTACTAGACCGCCACCGGTCACGGGCTCCTGGACCCGCACGCGCTGCTCGTTGATGCTCGGAAACCTCTGATTCGGCGTCCGACACGAGCGGATGGGTGCAGGCGAACGCGTCGCTTTGAGTATCTTTTCCGCCGTGCGGGTTGTGTGTTTCGTCGTCGACGGCTTGGCCGATTCGGCGCATGCCCTGGTGCGTGACGTCTTCGCGGGCGCCAACCTGCTGGCCGACCGCGTCGACATGGCCGAACCGCCGTTCGATGTGCGCACCTGCGCCTTCACGGATCACGTGCGGACCGCGTACGGCGCGGATCTGCCCGCCGAACCCTGGTCGGCGGTTGCGCAGGATCCGCCGGACGTCGTGATCACGCCGTCGCTCGGCCTGGTCACCGCGGGCGAGGTGGTCGACGCAGTGCGCGACAACCCGGTCTTGCCGACGTTGCGCGATCTACGCGCGCAGGGCGTCTCGCTGGCCGCCGCCTGCAGCGGCACGTTCTTCCTGGGCGAGGCGGGCGTGCTCGACGGACTCGACGCGACCACGGGGTGGTGGCTGGGTCCGCCGTTCCGTGCGCGTTATCCGCGGGTCCGGCTCGACGAGGCGCAGGCCTTGGTGTCCGCCAAGGGGGTGACGACGGCGGGCGCGGCGCTGGCGCACCTGGACATGGCGTTGTCGATCGTGCGGCGGGTCAGCCCCGCGCTGGCCGAGCTCGTCGCGAGCTACCTGGCGGTCGGCGATCGGCCCAAGCAGTCGGCGGTGGCGATCCGGTCGAGTCTGGTGGCGGGCGACCCGTTGCTCACGGCCTTCGACCGCTACGTCCGCGACAACATGCGCAAGTCGATCGCGGTGAACGACGTCGCTGCGGCGCTGGGGGTCAGTCAGCGCACCCTGCAGCGCGCGACGTCCGCGGCGCTCGGGGTGCCGCCGATCCGATTCGTGCAACAGGTGCGCCTCGACCACGCGGTGCACATGTTGCGCACCTCGGAGAAGGGTCTCGGCGAGATCGCGGAGTCGGTCGGCTACCGGGACGCGGCGACATTGCGCTCGCTGATCCGGCGGCAGCGCGGGGTGACGGTCACCGAGTTGCGTCGTCAGCGCCGTTCGGCCCTCGCAGCCACGTGAGCACCTGCTCGGCATGCGTGTCGGGCGGGAAGATCGGGTAGAACGCGTGCTCGATGCGTCCGTCCGCGACGATCAGGGTGATCCGCTTGTACAGCCGCATCCCGGCGACGTCGAACGTCGGCAGCTCCAATGCGTCGGCCAGCTGGTGCCCGGTGTCGGACAGCAGCAGGTACGGCAGCGCGAGGCGCGCGACGAGCTCACGCTGATAGTCGGTGTCCTGGCTGGACACACCGAACACAGCCGCCGCGCCGGCCGCGCGCAAATGCGCGAAGTGATCGCGGAATCCGCAGGACTCCGGAGTGCAGCCGCGGGCGCCGGGAATCTCGTCCCACCCGTCCGGCAGCGGCTCACCGGGCACTCCGCTGCGTGGATAGATGTAGAGCACGGACCGTCCCCGGGGCAGCTGCGCGAGGTTCTCGACGTCGCCGTCGGTGCGGGGAAGCGCGATGCTCGGCAGCGCGAGGCCGGGCAGGTGGTCGGCGGCGCCGTCGTCGACGGGCCGCGGCAGATCGGCGGGCAGCGTGTCGTAGTTCTGGCTCATCGCCGTGCCTTCGCGGGCAGGCCGCGCGCGTAGCCGACGCCGACGTCGACCCACTCGCGCAATACGTCATCGGTGCCCAGCGCGGCCGGCGCGACATCCAGCCAGCCCCGCATCGGCCGGCCGCGCATGGCGACGTGCCCGACGTGCGGTCGGGCGACAAGCTCGTCGGCCCGGCTCGGGTCCACCCGCACCATCAGTGCGCCGTGGCTGCTCGCGGCCACCGCCATCTTGGCGTCGACCAGGAAGGCCAGGCCGCCGAACATCCGCTTCTCCGTCACGCCGGGTTGCCCGCCCAGGACCGCGCGGATGCGTTCGGCGAGTTCCTCGTCATAGGCCATGCGTCGAGTATGGCCCGCTAGGTGTCGACCGGACGGTGGGTCATTCGGCCACCGCTACCGACAGCGCGATTCGTCGGCTCCGCCCAGGTTGGGGGAAGATAACGCTGGTCTGCCGCTGGCGAAGGGAGACGGCGATGGCGACACGAGGTTTCACCGGCCGAGCGCACCGCACTCGCGATCCGCGGCTGCCGCCGGGCCAGTACGACGTCGGAGCGGACTGGCCGGTGTTGACCGCCGAGTCGACGCCTCGGCCGGACCCCGACCGCTGGCAGGTGACCGTCGACGGGTTGGTCGACAACCCGCACACCTGGACCTGGCAGGACCTGCACGCGTTACCGCCGTCGACGTACGAAGGCGACATCCACTGCGTCACCACATGGTCCAAGCTCGGGACCAGCTTTGCCGGCGTGTCCGTGGACACCCTGCTCGACGTGGCCCGGCCGCAGGCGCAGGCCGGATACGTCCTGGTCACCTCGACCACGGGCTACACCACCAACCTGCCGCTCGCGCACATCACGAACGGTCAGGCCTGGCTTGCGTGGAT
Source organism: uncultured Jatrophihabitans sp. (assembly GCF_964246335.1). Taxonomy (GTDB): domain Bacteria; phylum Actinomycetota; class Actinomycetes; order Mycobacteriales; family Jatrophihabitantaceae; genus Jatrophihabitans. The sequence continues at coordinate 39,961 of NZ_CAXTQF010000004.1, forward strand.
GCACGAGGGCAAGCCGCTGCCGCGCGAGCACGGGGGACCGGTGCGGTTGCTGGTGCCGCACCTGTACTTCTGGAAGAGCGCGAAGTGGGTCACGCGGCTGACGCTGCTCGACCACGACCAGCCCGGGTTCTGGGAACGCAACGGGTACCACGACCTCGGCGACCCGTGGCTCGAACAGCGCTACCAGGGTGACTAGACCGGTCCCGACGGGCGCGTGGCGGACGGGAACCGTCCGCGAGATCGATCACCCCAACGCGCATGCGGTCGTGCTGCGGCTGGAGGTGCCCGACCGCATCGACCACGTCCCGGGTCAGCACTACGCGATCCGGCTCACCGCCGAGGACGGTTACGTCGCCCAACGCTCGTACTCGATCGCGTCCGCACCCGCGGACAAGCTGCTCGAGTTCTACATCGAACGCCTCGACGACGGCGAGGTGTCCACCTTTCTCGCCGACGTCGTCGAGATCGGCGACGAGCTTGCGCTGCGCGGACCCATCGGTGGCTGGTTCGTCTGGCAGGCGGACACGCCCGCACTGGGCGTTGCCGGTGGGTCCGGCGCCGTGCCGCTCGTCGCGATGCTGCGCCACGCGCGCAACATCGAGCGCACCGAGTTGCTCTCGCTCGCCGTGTCGGCGCGCAGCCTGGACCGACTGCCGTACCCGGATGAGCTCGTCGACGCCGGTGCCGTCATTGCCCTGACCCGGCAGGACTACCGAACGCGTCGCGCAGCTCGGCTGTCCGCGGCGGACCTGACCACTTCGGTACCGGCGGACGGCCCGTGTTTCGTGTGCGGCTCGTCCGGCTTCGCCGAGGCGGCCACCGACCTGCTCCGGGCCGTTGGGGTGGACGACACGCGCATCCGGGTCGAACGCTTCGGTCCCACCGGCTGAGCTCGCAGATCGACGGCGGATCTCCGTCGCCGCGCCCTTGCGAGCAACAAGTCGCGGCTACGCCGCTTTCAGTTGCTCGACGAACATCACGATGATGCCGCTGGGGCCGCGACGCGGTGCATGCCGATCTCGTTGGGCCGGGTGGGCGTCGTTTCGATCGCGTCCGGGTGCAGGTACTCGAACAGCTCGAGGCGACCGTTGCCGTCCGGTGTCTGCAGCATTGCGATCTTGGTGTGGTTGTCGTCGAGGCCGACGGCGGTGTCCGCCCACTCGCCTTGCACCGTGTCGCGGCCGAGAACGGTCAATCCCAGGTCCGTGAAGAAGGCGATCGTCGCTTCGAGATCGCGCACCGCGATGCCGACGTTCGCCAATTCGATGCTCATGCCCGAAGGCTAGCGAGATCGCTCTAGGCTCTTCCCATGACCAGGATCGTGGTCGTCGGGGCAGGCTTTGCCGGGTACTACGCGGCAAAGCGGCTGACCGACCGCGTCGACGCCGGCACCGAAGTCGTCGTGATCAATCCGCACGACTACTTCCTGTACGTGCCGCTGCTGCCGCAGGTCATGAGCGGCGTCGTCGAGCCGCGCCGGCTGACCGTGTCGCTGGCCGGCACGCTGCCCGGGGTGCGTTACGTCGCCGGCACGGTGACCGGCATCGATCTCGACGCCCGCACGGTCGCCTACGAGATGCTCGACGGCGGCAGCCAACAGCTCGGTTACGACCAGGTCGTCGTCACCTCCGGCAGCGTCACCAAGCTGCTGCCGATCCCCGGTGTCGCCAGTCATGCCCTCGGCTTCCGCGACCTCGCCGAAGCCGTCTTCCTCCGCGATCACCTCATCCGCCAGATCGAGCTGGCCGACGAGACCGACGACTCGGTCGAGCGCGACGCGCGGCTCACCTTCGTCGTCGTGGGTGCGGGTTACACCGGGACGGAGGTCGCCGCGCAGGGCGCGAGGTTGACACGGCGCCTGCTGCGTCGGCACCCGCGGCTGGCCGAGCACAACGCCCGGTGGATGTTGCTCGACACCGCGCCCAACGTGCTGCCGGGTCTGCGGCCGCGGCTCGGACGCAGCGCCGCGAAGGCGCTGAAACGCCTCGGCGTCGACGTGCGGATGCGCACGTCGGTGAAGGAAGCCACCCGCGACGGCGTGCAGCTCACCGACGGCAGCACTGTCCCGACGCGTTCGCTCGTGTGGTGTGTCGGCGTCCGACCGGATCCACTGGTCTCCGCGCTGGGCCTCGAGACCGACCACGGCCGGCTGAAAGTATCTGCCGACCTCGGCGTGCCCGGACATGCCGACGCATGGGCGTGCGGCGACTCCGCGGCGGTGCCTGACCTCACCAAGCCGGGTCAGGTGACCGCGATGACGGCGCAGCACGCGCAGCGGCAGGGTACGCACGTGGCCGACAACATCCTCGCTGTGCTCGCCGGCCGACCGTCGACGCCGTACGAGCACCACGATCTCGGTTTCGTCGTCGATCTCGGTGGCACGTCGGCGGCCGCCGACCCGCTGGGCGTGCCGCTCGGCGGCTGGCCGGCCGCGCTCGTCACCCGCGGGTATCACCTGTTGGCCATGCCCGGCAATCGCCTGCGCACCGTTCTGGACTGGCTGGCGCATGCCCTACTCGGCCCGCAGGAGGCCCAGCTGCAGCTGGTCGCCCGTCCCGACCTGCCGATGGACACGTCCGCGCCACTGGAGGGCGGAAAGGACAGCGCGGGTCAGTAGGCGAGTTCGACGGCGGCCGGTTCGACCGGGCCGCCGACGCGGGCGCGACCGTTGCGTTTGGCGCTGTACAGCGACGCGTCGGCGGCGGCGTAGAGGGCGCGAAGGTCACGGGCGTGGGTGGGCAGGTGCGCGATCCCGATGGACGCGGTCAACTGCAGCAGGGGGGACGCCTCGGCAGCGGCTGCCATCGACTGCTCGGTGACGTCGAAGACGTGCAGGCGGATCGCGTCGAGAATCAACGTTGCGCGTTGCGTCGATGCGTCCAGCGCGCAGCCGGGCAGCAGCACGGCGATCTCGTCGCCGCCCATCCGGCTGACGATGTCGCCGCGTCGGCTGACGGTACGCAGGATCTGGCCGACCTCCTGCAGCACCAGGTCGCCGGCGGGGTGACCGTGCACGTCGTTCACGGTCTTGAAGTGGTCGATGTCGATGAGCAACAGCGCCGTGCCGCCGTCGCCGGCCGCACTGGTCAACGCGGAACCGGCCGCGCTGTCCAGGACGCGACGGGTCACCAGCCCGGTGAGCGGGTCGATCGCCGCCTGCCGCTCGAGCTGGGCGATCAGGGTGTCGGTCCGTTCGCTCGAGTGCACGAGCAGTGCGGCGGTGGTGAGCAGCATCGCGGTCACGAACCCGGCGTCGACGAGCGCGCTCGACGCGGGCAGCAGAGCCAGGGTCAGCGTGAACTCGGCTGCCACCGCGGCTGCGCAGACGGCGATGGCAGCCGCGCGTTGCAACTGCGCCCCGGCATAGAGGACCGGGAAGAACAGGAACACCTGGGCCGTGACTCCGGCGTCCTTGCTGGTGAGATCGAGGATCGCGACCAGCGCGGTGGCAACGAACGGATAGGCGGCCCACACCCACCGCGGCGGGGCCGCAGCGGCGACGAGCCAGACCGCCAGCGCGCTGACGAGAACGCAGCCGCCCACGGTGAGGCCGGCGCCGTGCTTGGTGGCCGACGTCGGGTCGAACACGAGGAAGGCGATGGTGACCGCGGCGGCCACGACGGTCAGGACGAAGAGCGTCTTCTTCGCCACTGCCTCGTTGCGCGGCAGGAACTGCGCCAGCACATCCATCGTCCGACCCTTTGCGCCACATCCCGGTGAGTAAAATCTAGGTGAAGTATGTGGCACGTTGGGTAATTGGGCAAGACCCGTGGCACCGAATCTCCGGATCCGGCAGCCGGGCGCCGAAGCCGGAGGTCCGATCGGGGTGAACGGAGCTCAGTCGGAGCCGCCGAACGGGTGGTCGATGAGGTACTTCCAGCTGCCGTCGGGTTGCCGGCGCAACACCTCGGCGGTGACGCCGCGCAGGTCGACGGGGTTGCCCTCGGCGTCCGTGCCGCCGTCCATCGTGAAGGCGCAGGAGCTGAACGCGATGTCGCCGCTGACCAGCCAGTGGCGCGGCGTGAACGACAGCGTGCCGCCCAGGCCGAGGAACCGCTGCAGCGCGCCGGCGATGGCGTCGTGCCCGCGCAGCGGCTCGGCACCCGGGCCGGGCACGATGAGCGCGTCCGGTTCGTAGGTGGACATCAGGGTGGCGAGGTCGCCGGCGTTGAAGGCGTCGCGCCAGAACTCGTTGAGCGCGTTCGGCCGGTTCGGGTCGAGGTCGGTGGCGGGTGTTCGCATGTGTGTTGTCATGGCACAACAATGCGGCCGCGGCGTTACCCCAACCATCCCAACAATGTGGGGAATTCCGCCGACGGTCTCTCACCATCTGCGGACTTCGCCGGCTCCATGCTCAGCTCGTTCGGCATGCGTCATTCGGGTCTGTGCTCGGCCAGGTACGCGATGTAGGCGGCGGCGAGGAGCTCGCCGTCGATCGCGCCGTAATGAGCGAACGCGTCTCGGTGGACGTTGCGGACGGCGTTCCCGGTCGACCAAGGTGTGTTCGTCGAGGCGGCAGACCTGCCCAACGAGTCCAGCTCTTCCACTATGCGGTCCAGGCCGAATGTTGCCAGGTGCTCGTGATCGTGATCGAGCAAGCGCTGCGCGTGCTCGGTGACGAAGGCGCTGGCGGCCGAGCTTTGCTCGAGTGCGGGAAGAAATCGGTGCGCGTCGAGTCCGAGTCGCTCGGCGAGGGCGAAGACTTCCGCGACTGCCGTGACCTGCGTGAACCACAGCTGATTGATGAGCAACTTCGCGAGGTAGCCGGCACCGTGTCCGCCGAGATGACGAAAGGCCCCCGGGGGCCTGGTCACCTCGCGCAGCAACTGCCGCGCGGGCGCCACGTCGTCGTCTGCACCACCGACGTAGAGGGTCAGGGTGCCGAGAGCGGCGTCAACGGGTCCGCCGCCCACTGCGGCGTCGACGTAGCGCACCTCCGCACGCGCCGCAGCCGCCGTCAGCTCGATGGCCAGGTCAGGTGCGGCGCTCGTCATGTCCACCCACAGCGTGCCGGGGGGAAGTCGCCCGAGGAGGCCGGTGACGTCGGCCGAACCGAGCATGACGTCACTGAGTTCAGGGCTGCCCGGCAGGACGGTGACGACTGCGCTCACCTGCTCCAAGCTCGCTCGAGCTGTCGGATCGCGTCCATCGCCCAACCAGGACAGGCCCGCACTTCGCGTCGCCTGCTGCAGTTCCGGCCGCACGTCCAACACGCCGACCTCGACCGCGCCGGTCACGAGCCGCGTCGCCACCGGCAAACCCATCCGGCCGGCCCCGACCACGATGACGTCGCACATGATGATGACGCTATCCGCGGACACCGATTGCGGCGGAACGACCGAAGGCCCCGGGAAATCCCAGGGCCTCCGGTCGTCAGGTCAGGTCACACGTCGAAGTAGAGCTCGAACTCGTGCGGGTGCGGACGCAGCCGGATCGGGTCGATCTCGTTGTCGCGCTTGTACTCGAGCCACGCGCCGATGAGGTCCTCGGTGAACACGCCGCCCTCGGTGAGGTACTCGTGGTCGGCCTCGAGGTTGTCCAGCACGGCGTTCAGCGAACCGGGCACCTGCGCAATCGCTGCGAGCTCGTCCGGCGGCAGGTCGTAGAGGTCCTTGTCCACCGGCACCGGCGGCTCGATCTTGTTGCGGATGCCGTCGACGCCGGCCATCAGCATCGCCGAGAACGCGAGGTACGGGTTCGCCGACGGGTCGGGAACGCGGAACTCGATGCGCTTGGCCTTCGCGTTCGTACCGGTGATCGGCACACGGATGCAGGCCGAGCGGTTGCCCGCGCTGTACACCAGGTTGACCGGCGCCTCGAAGCCCGGCACCAGCCGGTGGTAGGAGTTCACCGTCGGGTTGGTGAAGGCCAGCAGCGACGGCGCGTGGTGCAGCAGGCCGCCGACGTAATAACGCGCAGTGTCCGAAAGGCCCGCGTATCCGAGCTCGTCGTAGAAGAGCGGGTTGCCGTCCTTCCACAGCGACTGGTGGCAGTGCATGCCCGAGCCGTTGTCGCCGAACAGCGGCTTCGGCATGAACGTGGCCGTCCTGCCCGCCTCCCAGGCGATGTTCTTGATGATGTACTTGAACTTCAGCAGATCGTCGGCGCCCGCCGTCAACGTGTTGAACTTGTAGTTGATCTCGGCCTGACCGGCGGTGCCGACCTCGTGGTGCGCGCGCTCGATCTCCAGCCCGGCCGCGATCAGGGCGCTGCTCATCTGGTCGCGCAGGTCCGCGTAGTGATCCACCGGCGGCACCGGGAAGTAGCCGCCCTTGTACCGCGTCTTGTAACCGCGGTTGCCGCCGTCCTCGACGCGACCGGTGTTCCACGCGCCCTCGACCGAGTCGATGTGGTAGTACCCCTCGTTCGGCGTGGTCTGGAACCGGACGTCGTCGAAGACGTAGAACTCGGCCTCCGGACCGAAGAACGCGGTGTCGGCGATGCCGGTGGTCTTGAGCCACTCCTCGGCCTTCGACGCGACCTGGCGCGGGTCGCGCTCGTAGGGCTCACCCGTGCGCGGCTCGACGATCGACATGACGATGTTCAGCGTCTTGGTGCGGCGGAACGCGTCGACATAGGCGGTGGTCACGTCGGGGATCAGCTTCATGTCCGACTTGTGGATCTCGGCGAAGCCGCGGATCGACGAGCCGTCGAACATGACGCCGTCGGTGAAGAAGTCGTCCGGCAGCGTGCTGACCGGTACGTTGAAGTGCTGCTGCTGGCCGGGCAGGTCCGTGAACCGGACGTCGATGAACTCGACGTCGTCCTTCTTGATGAAGGCGAGAACCTCGTCGGAACTGGTGAACATCCATCCTCCGATGCGCAGTGCGGAAGGCCCGACCGTATCGAACTCGCGGTATCGCGTCCGTGTCCCGAATGTTTCGACGCTGTTTCCGCGGCGATGGGGCGCACCCGTTCGAGCTCAACCTCGGCTTGACGGTCAGGCTCGGACGACCGCGGTGTCCGAGACCCGGTCGTGCAGGCCGCGGCCGTCGCGGTCGAAGACGAGGGCGGGGACGAGCAGGAACAGCAGGACGGTGCGTACGACGATGCGGCCCGGGTCCACGGCGACCTTCGGTCCGACGCGCACCAGGCGCAGGCCGAACAGGTACATGCCCACCGTGCGGCCGGCGACCAGGCTGCCGACGATGTAGTCGACGGCGAGCGGGATGAGGCTCCACGTGCCGGGCAGCCGGTCGGCGATGGCATTGCCGGTGTGCCCGTGGTGCGGCACGAACAGGGCGGCGATCAGCGTCGAGGCGACCGCGTCGACGACGAACGCGCCCAGCCGCGGGCCGCTCGTGGTCAGTGATCCGGGGCCGGTGCGCGGCAGGCCGATCGCCTGGCCGCGGTAGGCCTGTGGAGCATTGGCCGACAACGTCACGAGCGGCGGCGCACCGTGCGCTGCACGTTGCGCATCTTCGCGCCCTGCGGCACGGGGCCCTTCGGCATCGCGGCGCGGGTGGTGCTCAGTGCGGCCAGGCGCTTCTCCAGCGTGCCGACCTGATCCTTGGAGATGTTGTTCGGCAGCTTGAGCAGGTATCGGTTGATCTTGGAGAGCCGGACGTCGCCCTCGCCGGTGCCGATGATGACGTCGTAGATGGGCGTCTCGCCCACGACGCGCGCGGTGCGCTTCTTCTCTTGGGCGATGAGTCCCTTGACCCGGTGCGGCGCGCCTTCACCGACGAGCACGACCCCGGGCCGGCCGACCAGCCGGTGCACGGCGTCGAGCTGGGTGGTGCCGGCGACTGCCTCGGTGAGCCGCCAGTCACCACGCAACTGCTGCTTGAGCATCCAGCCCGCGGCGCCGGCCTGCCCCTCGGCCTGGGCGAACATCGTCTTCTGGGCACGTCGGGAGAAGAAGAACATGCCGGCCGCGAGCGCGAACAGCACGGCCAGCGGGATCGGGACGAACGGCGAACCCAGCACGAGGAACGCGATGAGGTACACCACCGCAGCAGCCACCACGGCCACCAGCACCAGCAGGGGCAGGAATTTCGGATCCTGCTGCCGGGTCAGGGAAAACGCCTGCTTGAGGTTGCCCCACGTCTCGCGACGCTTCGCGCGTTTCGCGCCGCGCAGCGCCTGTTTGTCCGCCTTGCTGAGCTTGGGCGCCTTCGCGCGCCCAGCCGTGTTCGCCATGGTGTCGAGGATAGAGCGCCGGTGGCGTGGGCCACGTTGGCGGTCCGACCGGGTTCCTGAGTTGGTCTTTATCAATCCGTTATGGAACGGTGGCCGGATTGCCCGAAACACCAGGAGGTCTTCGCCTAGTGCTTTCCCGCACTCCGCACACCCTGTCCGAAGGTGCTCGGTCCAGCGGCCGACACCGTCTCGCCCCGATCCGCCGGTTCGCCGGCCGGGCTCGCGCGGTGATCATCGCCGGGACGCTCGCGCTCTGCGTGGCGTCGGTGGCCGTGGTCGCACCCGGAGCCGGTGCCGCGACCCACGCATCCACGTCGCAACGCATCGTGACCGTCGCGAAGAAGTACGTGGGCCACGCCCGGTACCGGTACGGCGGTTCCTCGCCGAAGCACGGTTTCGACTGCTCCGGATTCACGAAGTACGTCTACAAGAAGGCGCACGTGGCGAAGCTGCCGCACAACGCGGAACGCCAGCGCGACATGCACCGCGTCGAGCACGTCTCGAAGAAGCACCGCAAGGTCGGTGACCTCGTGTTCTACATGAGCGGTGGCGACGCGTATCACGTCGCGATCTACGCCGGGCACAACAAGACCTATTCGGCGACCGACCCCCGGCAGGGGATCACTCACAAGAAGATCCACGGCAAGCACATCCGCTACGGACGGCTGAAGTCGTGACCACGGCCGTTGCGCCCGGTCGGCACCGGATGTCACGCGCGGACGCGCAGGAGCCGCGCCCGCGGTCCGTGCGCAGTGGGCTGGTCGGGCTGATGCTCGCCGTCGGCCTCGTCGGCGCGGCGGTGGTTGCGCCGCAGGCGATGGCCGCGACGCAGCAGTCCGCGTCGCAGCGCATCGTCGCCGTGGCCAAGCGGTACGTGCACCACGCGAGGTACCGCGAGGGCGGCGCGTCCCCGCGGCGTGGCTTCGACTGCTCGGGGTACACCAAGTACGTCTACAACAAGGCGCACGTGGCGAAGCTGCCGCACAACGCCGAGTCGCAGCGGCGGATGCACCACATGCATCGCGTCTCGAAGAAGCAGCGCAGGACCGGTGACCTGATCTTCTACATGAGTGGCGGGCACGCCTACCACGTGGCCATCTACGCAGGGCACGGCGAGCAGTACGCCGCCACGACACCGGGCGGCGGCATCAAGCACCAGCACATCTGGTCGAAGCACGTCCGGTACGGCCGTTACGTCAGCTGACGCGGGTTACCGCATCCATTAACGTCGTCGCGCCCCTGGGCCCGGGTCAGCCGGGTCGGGGCGCGATGTCGTCGACGGGCGCGAGCGCGACTAGGCGCGCTGCTGGACGGCCTGGCGGTAGAGCCGGCCGGCGCGGTACGACGAGCGCACCAGCGGCCCGCTCATCACCCCGGCGAAGCCGATGTCCTCGGCCTCCTCGCGCAGCTCGACGAACTCCTGCGGCTTGACCCAGCGCTCCACGGGGTGGTGCTTCGGCGACGGCCGCAGGTACTGCGTGATGGTGATGAGCTCGCAGCCGGCATCGTGCAGATCCTGCAGCGCCCGGCTGATCTCGGTGCGGTCCTCGCCCATGCCGAGGATCAGGTTCGACTTCGTCACTAGGCCCTCGTCGCGAGCCGCGGTGATGACGCCCAGTGAGCGGTCGTAGCGAAATCCCGGGCGGATGCGCTTGAAGATCCGCGGCACGGTCTCGACGTTGTGCGCGAAAACCTCCGGCCGCGACGCGAAGACCTGCGACAGCAGCTCGGGCACGGCGTTGAAGTCCGGCGCGAGCAGCTCGACGCCCGTCCCCGGATTCAGTTCATGGATCTGGCGAACCGTCTCGGCATAGAGCCAGGCGCCGCCGTCGACGAGGTCGTCGCGCGCTACTCCGGTGATCGTCGCGTAGCGCAGCGCCATGGTGCGCACGCTCTCGGCCACCCGGCGCGGCTCGTCGCGGTCCAACGGCTGGGGCCGGCCGGTGTCGATCTGGCAGAAGTCGCAGCGCCGGGTGCATTGGTCTCCGCCGATGAGAAACGTGGCCTCGCGGTCTTCCCAGCACTCGTAGATGTTGGGGCAGCCGGCTTCCTGGCAGACGGTGTGCAGCCCTTCGCGCCGGACCAGCGACTGGAGCTCGGTGTACTCCGGACCCATCTTCGCGCGGGTCTTGATCCATTCCGGCTTGCGCTCGATCGGGGTCTGCGTGTTGCGGGCCTCGACCCGCAGCAACCGCCTGCCGTCAGGGGCGGGGGAGTGCACCGTCGTCACTGCGTCGAGCCTACGCCGGAGGCGGCGACCGCCGGTGCCTGCGAACCGTCTGCGAGCAGCGCCGGCAGGTGTCGTTCGACGAGCGGCCGGACCTCGCCGACCGTGACGTCACGGCCGAGCTCGGCGCTCAACGACGTGACGCCCGCGTCGGCGATCCCGCAGGGCACGATGCGGTCGTAGGCATGCAGGTCGGGGTCGCAGTTGAGCGCGAAGCCGTGCAGCGTGACGCCGCGCGCGACGCGGATGCCGATGGCGGCGATCTTGCGTTCCGGGCGGCGCGCGTCGGCAGGAAGCCAGACGCCACTGCGGCCCTCGACCCGTCCCGCCGGCACGCCGAGCTCGGCGCAGACGTCGATCAACATGCCTTCCATGCGCCGCACGTGGGCCACGACGTCGACCGGGTCCGGCAGCCGCAGGATCGGGTAGCCGACGAGCTGGCCCGGCCCGTGCCAGGTGATCTTGCCGCCGCGGTCGACGTCCACGACCGGTGTGCCGTCCGCGGGGCGCTCCCACGGCTCGGTGCGCTTGCCTGCGGTGTACACCGGCGGGTGCTCAAGCAGCAGGATCGTGTCCGGCCGGGTACCCGCGACGACCTGTTCGTGGATCTCGCGCTGATGCGCCCACGCCGCCCGGTAGTCGACCGTGCCGCAGTCGACGACGTCCAGTTCGGTCATGACTCGACGGTAGTCCGTCCGGCGGGGCGCCCGCCCGCCTGCGGTTCATGACGAATGTCAAGGGTCATCTAGGTGGAAACCCTGTCGAGAACAGTCGTCCCGGGCCGCTACGGTTCGACCGACCGGATCAGGAAGGACCTTTGGCGATGACCATGGTGGACGAGCGGCTGGAGCAGCCGGCCGCTGGCGCGCGACGACCGCGCACGGCGATTCTCATCGCCTTCGGACTGCTGGCGCTGGTGCTGTTGCTCGCCGGACTCGGCGGCAACTCCTTCCAGTCGAAATCCCAGGACGTCCAGAAGAACGACAATTCCGAATACCTGCCCGAGTCCGCCGACTCGACGAAGGTCAGCAACGCGGCGCAGAAGTTCAACAGCCAGGCCACCATCCCGGGCTTCGTGGTCTACCAGCGCACGAGCGGCCTCACGGACGCGGACAAGGCGAAGGCCGCCTCGGACGCGCAGTACTTCCGCACTGGCAAGATCAACCTCGTCGCGTCGGACAACATCGGCGCACCCGTCTTCAGCAAGGACGGCACGGTCGCCTCGATCTCGGTGCCGCTCGTCGGCAAGGCAGGCAACAAGGACTCGAAGGGCCCGGATCTGGTCACTGCCGAGAAGGCGGTGCTCAAGCACGCGCGCGACGGCACGCCGTCCGGGTTGACGGTGAAGAGCGCCGGTGCCGGCGGGTTGCTCGTGGCGTTCATCGACGCCTTCGGCGGCCTGGACAGCTCATTGCTGTTCTCCGCGCTGATCATCGTGATCGTCATCCTGCTCTTCGTCTACCGCAGTCCGGTGCTGTGGGTCTTCCCGATCATCTGTGCCGTCGCGGCGCTCGGCCTGGCGACGGCGGTGATCTACGGCCTCGCCAAGAACGGCACCATCACGCTGAACGGCCAGTCCGCCGGCATCCTCGACGTGCTCGTGCTCGGCGCCGGTACGGACTACGCCCTGCTGCTCATCAGCCGATATCGCGAGGAGCTGCACGAACACGAGAGCCGCATCAACGCAATGGCCGCTGCGTGGCGCGGCGCGGCGCCGCCGATCGGCGCTTCGGCCGCCACCGTGATCCTCGGCCTGATCTGCCTGTCGTTCGCCGACCTCAAGTCGACGGCCAGCCTCGGCCCGGTGTGCGCGATCGGCATCGCCTGCACCGTCGCGATCATGCTGACGGTGCTCCCGGCGATCCTCGTGCTGGCCGGCCGGTGGGTCTTCTGGCCGCGCAAGCCGAAGGTCGACCACGAGGCCGACATCGCCACCCACGGCATGTGGGGGCGTATCGCGCCGGCGGTCGTCCGGCACCCGAAGCGCAGTTGGGGTATCGGCGGCGTGGTGCTGATCGCGTGTGTCATCGGGGTGCTCGGGCTCAAGACCGACGGCATCAAGACGACCGACAGCTTCACCAACAAGCCGGATGCGGTGAAGGGTCAGCAGATCTACGACAACGCCTTCCCGCAGGCCCGCGGTGCGGGCACGCCGGCCGACATCCTGGTGGACGCCGACAAGGCCGATGCCGTCATCGCGAAGATCAAGGGGATGAAGGGCCTCTCGACCGCGCCCAACGCAGTGTGCGTCGAGATCGACTACGCCAAGGCGGCGGCCGCGTTCAAGGCGAACCCGGCTGCGGCGAAGGGGCTGGCGAACCAGTGCCCGACCCCGCAGATCCAGGTCACCCCGCACGACGGCAAGACGCTCGTCGGCGCGACGCTGGTCGACAGCTACGACTCGCCGCCCGCATTCGCCACGGTGAACCGGCTGCGTTCGGCCGTGAATGAGGTCCCGGGTGCGCACGCGCTGGTCGGCGGCAGTTCGGCGACGTACCTCGACATCCAGAACGCGTCGCGCAGCGACAACAAACTGATCATCCCGATCGTGCTGCTGGTGATCCTCGTCGTGCTGGGTCTGCTGTTGCGGGCGCTGCTGGCCCCGGTGCTGCTGATCGTCTCCGTGGTGCTGTCCTACGCGGCGACGCTCGGGGTCAGCTCGTTGTTCTTCAACCACGTGTTCCACTTCGCGAACGCGGACCCGGCGTTCCCGTTGTTCACGTTCATCTTCCTGGTGGCGCTGGGCATCGACTACAACATCTTCCTGATGACCCGGGTGCGGGAAGAGACGTTGGAGTTCGGCACCAGGCAGGGCATCGTGCGCGGACTCGCCGTCACGGGCGGGGTGATCACGTCGGCAGGTGTGGTGTTGGCGGCGACGTTCGTGGTGCTCGGTGTGCTGCCGATCGTCTTCCTCGCCGAGATCGGGTTTGCCGTGGCGTTCGGCGTGCTGCTGGACACGATCCTGGTGCGCTCGATCGTCGTTCCGGCGCTCGCGTACGACATCGGCAAGAAGATCTGGTGGCCGTCCAAGCTCTCGGCGGCAGGGGCGCAAGACTGAGCCCCTTCTCCCTTGATCAACAGCACTTGATGGTCGCCAGAGCGGCCAGATCGTGCTGTTGATCACGGGGCTTGCGCTACAGCCGACGGGTGTCGAGCGTGGTCTCGACGGCACTGCCGTCGGGGCCGCGTTCGACCCAGTACGCGTGCTTGTCGTCGGACTCGGTGACCGCCTCGACGAATCGCGTGCCGCGGTACAGCACGCCGGCGCCGTCGTCGGTGGCGTAACCGGCCGGCAACGTGCCGTCGGCGATCAGTGACTGGAACAGCGGCCGGCGTTGGTTCTCCGAGTCGTAGTGCACGCCGTTCGCGAACGGCACCAGCCCGAGCCCGTTCGTGATCGGACGTAGTTCCGGCCCGAACGAGTCGGTGGTGCCCCCGACGTGCCAGCAGATCGAGCCGGCCGAGACGCCGGTCAGCACGACGCCGGCCTGCCATGCCGTGCGCAGCGCGTCGTCCACGCCGTGCAGGCGCCACATCGCGAGCAGCCCGGCGACGCTGCCACCCCACACCCACACGACGTCCTGTGCCAGCAGGTGACCTGTCACGTCCTCGATGTTGGGCATCGGGAACAGCGACAGGTGCGTCGCGTCCAGTCCGCGCAGTCGTGCGGCGTCGTAAAAATAGTGGATCATCGACAGGTCGTCGCCCATCGCGGTGGCGAGAAAGCAGACCTTGGGCCGGCGGCCGTCGATGCCGGCGAGGTCGATCGCGAACTCGGTCAGCGGGCCGAGCTCCCATCGGGTGCGGGTGCCGGGCACCACACCGCCGGACGTGGCCAGGATGGTCGGTTCGTCGGCGTTCATCACCGCTCAGATTAGGCCTGTGGACAACGGCATTCCGCGGGCGCCGGGCACCTAGCGTCGGGCCATGACCGGTTCGTGGCGGCTGCGCGGCTATGTGGTGGAGCAGTGCATCGGCCGTGGCGCCAGCAGCGAGGTGTGGCGGGCACGCGTCGCGGCGAGCGGCGAGGCGGTAGCACTCAAGCGCATCGCGCTGCCTCCCGACGCCGGGGCCGGCCAGCGCCGCGACGTCGGTGCCGAAGCTGCGCTGCTCACCGCGCTCGATCACGCGCACCTGGTGCGCCTGCATGCGGTGGCGCCTGCCGACGACGCATTGGTCCTGGTGCTCGACCTCGCCGACGGCGGATCGCTCGCTGACCTGCTGCGTTCGCGCGGCCGGCTGACGCCGGGAGAGGTCATCACCGCCGTCGCCCCGATCGGCGCCGCGCTCGCGTACCTGCACGACGAGGGCGTGGTGCACGGCGACGTCAGCGCGGCGAACATCCTGTTCACTGCGGGCGGCTCCGCGCTGCTCGCCGATGTCGGCGTTGCGCGGTTGACCGGCGACGACCGCGACGCCGCAAGTACGCCTGCGTACGTCGATCCGTCCGTCGCCGCGGGCTGCGTTCCCGGACCGCCGAGCGACGTGTTCATGCTCGCCGCGGTCGCGCTGCACGCGCTGACCGGAGCGCCGGCGTGGCCCGCATCGGACGGGGCGCAGGCGCTCGCGCAGGCCGCTCGCGGCGAGCTCGGCGACGTCGCGCAGCGGCTGGCGCAGGCCTCGGTGCCGGCTCCGATGATCCGGGTGCTGACCAAGGCGCTGGCCGTGGATCCGCAGCGCCGCGGCACGGCGGCCGATCTCGCACTCGACCTGCGGCACAGCGGCACCCCGACCGCGGTGGAGTTGCTCGCCGGTCGGCGAACGGCGCGCCACGATGCGGGGCGGCAACAGGGCGCGCAGGCGGCACCGCCGGGCGCGGGCCGTTACGGTCCGCGGCACGCCGCGACACCGGTGCGGCCGGACGTCGCGCGGCCCGACGTCGTAGCACTGCGCGCCGCTGTGCGAGAACGTCGTCGCGAGCGTCTCGCGCGGCGTACACCCGCGCCCGATCCGGGTCGCCCGGCGTTCGAGCGGCCCGCGCGACTGTCCGGTGTCGACGATGCCGCTGTGCCGCCGACCCGCATGGTCGGTTCGCGGCCGCGGCCGAGCGTCCCTGCGCCGCGTCGCCGCCGGCCGTCGGCTCGGGTGCTGGTGGTTGTGCTGGCCGTTCTGGTCGGTCTGGCGGCCGCAGCGGCCGGCACCGTGTGGGCCGGTGCGCGTCCGGATGCGCGGCGTCCGCAGCAGGGAAAGGTTTCGGCAAGCTCCGGGACTTCCGTCCCGGTGTCGCAGGCGCAATCATCATCACGCGTCGCGACGCACAGTCCCGAGCCGGTCCGCCCGCGGGGGCGCGGGCCGGTTCGGGCAGGCGTCGTCGCAGGCTCGCCGGCCACCTCGGCCGCGGCCGCGCTGGACGCCCTGGATCGGCTGCGTGCCACCGCTTTCGCGACCCGCGACGCCACGGTGCTGCGCCGCGTCTACGCCTCGTCGGCGCTGCTCGCCGCCGACGCCGCGCAGTTGCGCCGCACGGTGCCGGCCGGTTGCGGGCTGGCCGGGGTGCGCACCGCCTACGCGCAGGTGCGCGTCCTGTCGGCGGGCGCCACGCGCGTGGTCGTCACGGCGCGGGCCACGCTGGCCGCGTCGCGACTGATGTGCGCCGGGCGCCAGCGTGGGTCGGCGGGTGGCGCCGGCCCGACGTCGTTGCGGCTCGAACTGGTGCGCGCCAGCACCGGCATGCAGATCAGCGCGTTACGCGCCGCCTGACCCCGCGTCAGCCGAGCTCGGTGCGCAGCGTGCCGGCCAGGTCGGTGTGCGCGAACCGGAAACCGGCGTCGAGCAGCGCGGTCGGCAGCGCGCGCTGGCCGCCGAGCACCTCGCCCGCGAACTCACCGAGCACGGCGCGGGCGCCGAACGGCGGGACGACGAACACCGTGGGCCGGTGCAGCACGCGCCCCAGCGTCTTGGTGAATTCGGCATTGGTCACCGGGTCGGGAGCGGTGAGGTTCACCGGGCCGCTGATCGGGTGCTCGAGCAGGAAGCGCAGCGCCGCGATCTCGTCCGCCATCGAGATCCATGGCATGTACTGCCGCCCGTTGCCCAGCCTGCCGTAGACGCCTGCCTTGGCCAATGGCTTGATGCGCTTGAGCAGCTCGCCGTCTGCGGCCAGAACCAGCCCGGTCCGGGGGTGCGCCACCCGTACACCGGCCAGCCGGGCCGGCTCCGCGGCGGCTTCCCACTGCTTGCACACGTCGGCGAGGAACGACTCCCCGGGCGGCTGCTGCTCGTCGACCTCGCGGTCGCCGGTGTCGCCGTAGTACCCGACCGCCGATGCGGCGACGAAGGTCGTGGGGCCGCCGTACTCGGCCAGCGAGCGGGCGATGGTGCCGACGCTGTCCACCCGGCTGCGCAGGATCTGCTGCTTGTACGCGTCGTTCCACCGCCGCCCGGCGACCGCGATGCCGGACAGGCACACCACGGCGTCGGCGTCGGCCAGGAACTGCGGATCCACCAGGCCCTGCGCCGGATCCCAGCTGTCCTCGCCCGGCTGGTCGGTGGCGTGCCGCACGAGCGTCTTGACCTCGTGGCCGTCCGCGCGCAGCGACGCCTTGAGTGCCGTACCGAGCAGCCCGGACGCGCCGGCGAGGACGACCCGCATCAGCCGAGGCCGAGCGCGCTCTCGAACGCCCCGCCCTCGAGCCGGTCCTTCACCGTGACGAGGAAGCGCGCCGCGTCCGCGCCATCGACGATGCGGTGGTCGTAGGACAGCGCGAGATACATCATCGACCGGATCGCGATCGTCTCGCCGAGGTCGGCGCTCGGGACGACAACGGGTCGCTTGACGACTGCGCCGGTCCCGAGGATGCCGACCTGCGGCTGGTTGATGATCGGCGTGTCGAACAGTGCCCCGCGGCTGCCGGTGTTGGTGAGCGTGAACGTCCCGCCGCCGAGCTCGTCGGGGGCGACCTTGTTCGTACGCGTGCGCTCGGCGAGGTCGGCGATCTTGCGGGCGATGCCGCCGAGGTTGAGGTCACCGGCGTTGTGGATCACCGGCACCAACAGGCCGCGCTCGGTGTCGACGGCGATCCCCAGGTGCTCCGCGTCGTGGTAGTTGATCGTCTTCGCGTCCATGTCGACCGACGCATTGACCACCGGATGCGCCTTCAGCGCCTCGATCGCCGCCACCGCGAAGAACGGCAGGAACGTCAGCTTGACGCCCTCGCGGGCCTCGAAGTCGGCTTTCACGCGATCGCGCAGCCGCGCGATGCGGGTGACGTCGACCTCGACGACGGTGGTCAGCTGCGCCGACGTCTGCAGCGACTCGACCATCCGCGACGCGATGACCTGCCGCATCCGCGACATCGGCTCGGACGTACCGCGCACAGCTGTCGCCGTCCCCGCGATCGCCGTGGCGGTCGCCTGCGGATGCGGTGGCAACGCGGCGCCCGGCTGCTGCGCCGGGGCGCTCTGCTGCTGCGCGGCCTGCTGTTGCTGCTGCTTGCGCTCGGCGGCGCTCAGCACGTCGGACTTGCGGATCCGGCCGCCGACGCCGGTGCCCTCGACCTCGGCGAGATCGACGCCGTGCTCGGTGGCGAGCTTGCGCACGAGCGGCGTGACGTAGGGGCCGGACGCCGCGTCGTCCTCGACGTCCGGGCTGCGCGACGGTGGGGATGCCGCCGGTGCCTGCTGCGGCGCCGGTGCCTGCTGCGGTTGTGGTTGGGCCTCTGGCTCCTGTTGCGCCTGCACGGCCGCCGGTGCCTCTGCCGCCGGCTGCGACTCCGGTTCGGGCTCCGGTTCGGGCTCCGGTTGGGCCTGCGGTTCAGGCTCCGGCTCCGGCTCCGGCTGGGCCTCGGCTTCCGGTTGCTGCGGCGCCGCGGCGCCGGCGCCCTCCCCGGCCGCACCGATGACCGCCAGCTCCACGCCGATCTCGACCGTCTCGTCCTCAGCCACCTTGATGCTCAGCAGCGTGCCGGACGCGGGGGAGGGCACCTCGGTGTCGACCTTGTCAGTCGACACCTCGAGCAACGGCTCGTCGGCCTCGATCTGGTCACCCTCGGCCTTGAGCCAGCGGGTCACCGTTCCCTCGGTGACGCTTTCCCCGAGCCGCGGCATGGTCACGGACGTCGACATGGTTCTTCGTGCTCCTTCGTCGGTGCGGGCAGGCAGGTGTGCCGGCGCGGGTCAGTCGTGCACGTGCAGCGGCTTACCCGCGAGCAGCAGGTGCGCCTCGCCGATCGCCTCGGACTGCGTCGGGTGCGGGTGGATCAGCTGGGCGACCTCGCTGGGCAGCGCCTCCCAGTTGTAGATCAGCTGCGCCTCGGCGATCAGCTCGCCGACGCGATCGCCGACGATGTGCACGCCGAGCACCGGGCCATCCTGCTGTGCGACGAGCTTGACCGCGCCCTTGGTGTTCAGGATCGCGCTGCGACCGTTACCCGACAGGTCGTAGGTGACCGTCTTGATCGCGTCGGCGCCGAACTCCTCGACCGCGTCGGCCTCGCTGTAGCCGACGGACGCGACTTCGGGCTGGGTGTACGTGATGCGCGGGACGCCGCGGTAGTCGATCGGCGCGATCGGCAGGCCGGCGATCTCCTCGGCGACGAGGATGCCCTCGGCGAACCCGACGTGCGCGAGCTG
Source organism: uncultured Jatrophihabitans sp. (assembly GCF_964246335.1). Taxonomy (GTDB): domain Bacteria; phylum Actinomycetota; class Actinomycetes; order Mycobacteriales; family Jatrophihabitantaceae; genus Jatrophihabitans. The sequence goes on from NZ_CAXTQF010000004.1 coordinate 58,904, forward strand.
CAGGTGCGGCTGTGAGTTGACGGTGATCAGGTCGCCCACGGCGTAGACGCCGTCGACGCCGGTGCGCAGGTATTCGTCGGTGACGACGAAACCACGATCGATGCGGACCCCTTGGTCCTCATACCCGAGGTCTGCGGACACCGGGCCGCGGCCGACGGCGACGAGCAGCAGCTCGGCCTCGAGCGTGTCGCCGCTCTCGAGCGTCACGCGCACCCCGGAGTCGGTGTACTCGACGCCCTGGAAGCGGGCCCCGACCTTGAAGTCGATCTTGCGCCGGCGGAACGCGCGCTCCAGCTGCTTGGAGTTGGCCTCGTCCTCGAGCGGCACCAGGTGCGGCAGGGCCTCGACGATCGTCACCTTCGTGCCGAACGAGGTCCACGCCGACGCGAACTCGCAGCCGATGACGCCGCCACCGAGCACGATCGCGGACTCCGGCACGTGGTCGAGCTGCAGCGCGTGCTCGCTGGCGATCACCCGGTTGCCGTCGATCTCCAGGCCGGGCAGCGTGCGCGAGTACGAACCGGTGGCCAGCACCACGTTCTCACCGGTGTAGGTGTCGCTCGACCCGTCCGCGCCGGTGACCTGGACGGTCTTCGGTGCGACGAGGCGGCCCTCGCCCTCGACGATGTCGATGCCGCGGCTCTTGATCAGGCCGGTCAGGCCCTTCCAGTTCTTGCCGACGACGCCGTCCTTGTACTTGTGCACGCCTGCCATGTCGACGCTCTCGAAGGTCGCGTTGACGCCGAACGTGGCGCTCTCCCGGGCAGCGTCGGCAATCTCGCCGGCGTGCAGGAGAGCCTTGGTGGGGATGCAGCCGCGGTGCAGGCAGGTGCCGCCGACCCGGTCCTTCTCGATGAGCACCACGGACTTGCCCAGCTCGGCCGAGCGGAGCGCAGCCGCGTAACCGCCGCTGCCGCCGCCGAGGATGACGAGGTCGGCCTGCTTGTCTGCCACAACTTCTCCTACTGCATCGATGACCCGGATCGCGGGGTTGTTCCATCTTGGCACTGCGCCCGACCAGCTTGTAGCGCGGCTGTGGCGCGGGCGTTCGCCCAGCGTGAGCACAGCCGTCACTGGGGTAGGTGCTGCCATCATGTGCGGACGCGATCTTCGTGACCGGACAAGGAGGACCGAACCATGGCCCTGCTACGTCGTCGACCGCGTGTCGGCACCCTGCGCACCGGCACCTCCGCCGACCTCGAGCACCTCGTCGACTTCGTGCGCACCCGCGCCGGCGTCGAGGCGTTCCTCGAGCCGCGGACGATGGTGACCGAGACGACGGTCCTGCTCGTCGCGGCGACGGGGGAGTGGACGCGCCGCCGCGTCACCGACCCGGACCGAGCCGCGTCCTTCGCGAAGAAGAACGCGATCCCGCTGTACGAGGTCGCGAAGGTCGGCTACCCGCAGCGCATGCGGGACTGGAATGCAGCGCACAAGGACGGCGCCGCGGAGTGAGCGGTCGTGGCGGCCGACGCCTGACGTAAGTGGTGTGCACCCGTGGCTGTACTACGGCGTGCGCACGAGTGTGTGCGGCGGGGTTCGCGAGCGGAACGCCAGGGGTGTCGCAGAGGTGTATTACGGCCGTAATACACCTCTGCGGAGGGTGTCGACAGCCGGCCGCCTGCAGCAGGCCCGAAGCCCGGCCTCAGCCGAGGGTGCCCGCGTACGCCTCGACGGCGGCGACGATGGTCCGCACGCCGGCGCCGGTGCCGCCCTTGGGTGTGTAGTCGCGCGGGCCGGCGGTGTTGAAGGACGGCCCGGCGATGTCGAGGTGCACCCACGGCAGGTCGCCGGGCACGAACTCGCCGACGAAGCGGCCGGCGGTCAGCATGCCGGCAAATCGCTCGCCGGGCAGGTTCTGCAGGTCGGCCACCGGCGAGTCCAGCGTCGCGCGGATCTCGTCGGGCAGCGGCATCGACCAAGAGGCCTCGCCCACGTCGTTGCCGGCGGCCACGACGTCGTCGCGCCACGAGTCGGTGCCCATCGCGCCGATCACCCGCGCACCGAGCGCGACGATCTGCGCCCCGGTCAGCGTGGAGATCTCGATCAGCCGAGCGGGCGAGTCCTCGGCGGCGCGTGAGATCGCGTCCCCGAGGATGAGCCGGCCCTCGGCGTCGGTGTCGGTGACCTCGACGGTCCGGCCGTTGTGCATCGTCAGGATGTCCGACGGCCGGTAGGACGTGCCGGACGGCATGTTCTCGACCATCGGCACCGTCGCGGTGACGGCCACCGGCACCTTGAGCGCGGCGAGCGCGATCGTCGACGCGAGCACCGCTGCGGCGCCGCCCATGTCGGACTTCATCGCGGCCATGCCGGCGGTCTTGAGGTTCAGTCCGCCGGTGTCGAACGTGACGCCCTTGCCGACGAGCGCCACCAGCGGGGTGTCCTGCCGCGCCCGCGCCGGGCGGTACGTCAACCGCACCATCCGCGGCCCGCGGGCGCTGCCCTGCCCGACGCCGAGAATGCCGCCGTAGCGGCCGCGCTTGAGGGCCCGCTCATCCAGCACCTCGATCTCCAGGCCGGCCTCGTCGGCCAACTCCTTGGCGCGGGCGGCGAAGGTCTGCGGGTAGAGGTCGTTCGGCGGGGTGTTGACGAGATCGCGAACCAGTGTCACGGCGTCGGCGACGACCACCGCCCGTCGCACGGCCGACCGCGCGGCCGGGGGCGCCGCGATCGTGATGGTCCGCAGCTCGTTCTTCGGCGCCTGCGACTTGTACGTGTCGAACGTGTACGCGCCGAACAGGGCACCTTCGGCAAGGGCGTCCGCCGGCGCGTCCAGCGCGAAGTGCACCCGGCGGCGCTTCGTCAGCGCGCGTACGGCGGTGCCGGCCGCACGACGCGCGGTCTCCGCCGGCACCTCGGCATCGCCGGCCGGCGCGTCGCCGAGCCCGACCGCCACCACCAGCGGGACGCCGGCCAGCCCGAGCGTGGGGATCTTGTGCAGTTCCTCGGCCCGCCCGACGGCGTCCAACGCACGCAGCGCGTCGAGCAGCCGGGCGCCGAAATCCGCGTCGAGGGCGTCCGCTCCTGCGGCCAGCGCGGGTCCGCCGGGAGTGCGGTGCACGCCGACCACGACGGCGTCGGCACGCAGCGGCGCCGTGGGGGAGACGACCGAGACCTTGGGCACCACGCGATCGTAGGTGCGCGTCAGCGCAGCGGTTCGCGCAGGTGCGGCGCACGGTGTCGATACGTTGGGCGCATGTCGCACCAACCCGACCTGGACGCTGCAGACACCGCCACCGGCGGCGCCCGCTCGCCGCTCTACGAACGGCACGTCGAGCTCGGCGCCAAGCTCGCCGACTTCGGCGGCTGGCAGATGCCGATCGAGTACGCGGCGAGCGGTGGTGGCGTGCTGCGCGAGCACCAGGCCGTCCGGGAGGCCGCGGGCGTGTTCGACGTCTCGCACCTCGGCAAGGCCACGGTGCGCGGCACCGGCGCGCGTGAATTCGTCGACGCCTGCCTGACGAACGACCTGTACCGCATCGCGCCCGGGCAGGCGCAGTACACGCTGTGCTGCACCGAGTCCGGCGGTGTCGTCGACGACCTGATCGCCTACCTCGTCAGCGACGACGAGGTGTTCCTCGTGCCCAACGCGGCCAATGCGGCGCGGGTGGTGCAGCTGCTCGCGGCGGCGGCGCCGGCGGGTGTGGAGGTGGTCGACCGGCACCGCGAGTTCGGCGTGCTCGCCGTGCAGGGGCCTCGATCGGCGCAGGTGCTCGAGCAGGTGGGCGTCGCGGTGCCCGGCGACTACATGGCCTACGTGGACGCGACGTGGCGTGACACCCCCGTGCGCGTGTGCCGCACCGGCTACACCGGCGAGCACGGGTACGAGCTGGTGCCGCAGTGGTCGGACACCGTCGCGCTGTGGGACGCGCTCGTCGCCGCGGCCCGGGAGGTCGGGGGGATGCCGGCCGGCCTGGGTGCGCGCGACACGCTGCGCACCGAGATGGGCTACCCGCTGCACGGTCAGGACCTGTCCGCGGACATCACGCCGGTTCAGGCGCGGTCGGGCTGGGCGGTCGGGTGGAGCAAGCCGGCGTTCTGGGGGCGCGAGGCGCTGCTCGCCGAACGCGCGGACGGCCCACGTCGCACGCTGCGCGGCATCGAGGTGCTCGGCCGGGGCATCCCGCGCCCGCACATGACGTTGCTGGACGCGGCCGGCGACCTCGTCGGTGAGGTCACCAGCGGCACGTTCTCACCCACGCGTCGGGTCGGTATCGGGCTCGCGCTCGTCGCGACCCATCGCGGTGTGGACGACGGCACGGAACTGGAGCTCGACGTCCGCGGTCGCCGCACACCCGTGCGCGTGGTCAAGCCGCCGTTCGTACCGTCACACGTGCGCTAGCTACCCGGCCCCTCACCTCGCGCGTCCTCCTTCTCCTCGTCGGTCGGCTCGGTGCCGTCGACGGGATCGCCCAACGGAGATTCCCGGTGTTGGACGGGGAACGACGTGTCGCCGATGGGCAGCTCACGCGCCGCGCGGATGGCATGCACCGTCGAGTTCAGGAACGCGATGAACGGCACGGCCAGCAGCGCTCCGACGATCCCGGCGAGCACGGTGCCGGTGATGACGGCCAGTGCGATGGCCAGCGGGTGCACCTCCACGCTGCGGCTCATGATCAGTGGCTGCAGCAGGTGCGCCTCGAGTTGCACGAGGACGACGATCGCGATGGCCACGACGACGCCGGCAGTGACGCCGTGCTCCAGCAGCGCGACCGCCGTGCACAAGGCGCCGGCTACGGTCAGGCCGATCAGCGGGACGAACGAGCCGAGGAAGATCACGACGCCGAGCGCGGCGGCGAGCGGCACCTGCAGGATGAACAGCACGATCATCACGGCGATGCCGTGGAACAACGCGATGATCAGTTGGCCACGCATGTAGCCGCCCAGCGACCGCCAGCCCGCGCGCCCGCCGGCGTCGAGCCGCTCGTGCGCGGCGCGAGGAAACAACCGCACGACCCACTGCCAGATCGCGTCGCCGTCGCGCAGCAGGAAGAACGTCGACAACAGGATCAGCAGCAGCGCACCGAGCACCTCGACGACGGTCTGCACGGTGGCGATCGCGCCGCTGATCAACTGTCCCTGGTGCGACTTGACGGTGTTGGTGATCTCGCTGGAGATCTTGTCCAGGTCTGCCTGGTTGAGGTGCAGCGGCCCGTGGTGCAGCCAGTGGTTGATCTTGGCCACCAGAGAGTTGATCTGATCACCGAACTGTGACGCGTGCGTGCTGATCTGCCAGGACACGAAGAAGCCGATGCCCACGAGCGCACCGATGCCGATGAGCAGGGCGAGGGCGGCGGACAGCGACTTGGGTCCTGGCACGCGACGTAGCTGACGTTCGAGCGGGTGCAGCACGGCCGTGAGGAAGAGCGCGAGGATGAACGAGAACGCGACGAGCTCGATCTTGCCGAAGATCAGGAGCAGCACGTAGATCCCGGCGGCGATGACGAGCAGCCGCCAGCTCCACGCCGCGGCAACCCGCACCGGCCAGGTGACGGCCTCGACCGCGGAGTCGGCGCTCGCCTGCTCTCCGCGCCGCTTGCGCTGCGCGCGGTCGCTCATGCCGGTGCCGATCCGGCGAGTGCCGCGGCGGCGCGCAGCACCGGTAGGCACAGCAGGGCGGCCGTGCCGTCGCCGCGCGATGTGCCGAGGTCGAGCAGCGGGCGCTGGGCGAACTCGGCTGTTGCGCGTGCGTGCACGGGGTGCGGTGACACGTCGGCGATCCGCACCCACCGCGCGACCCGCGGCTGCACCTCGCGGCACAGCACCGCCGCCGCGAGCGCGGACGTGCCGTCGAGCAACACCGGCGTACGGCGTGCCGCGGCGCGCATGATCACGCCTGTCGACACGGCGAGGGCGGCCGACCCTGCGGCAAGCAGGAGTTGGTCCGGCGCGGCCCGCAACGCCGCGGCCCGCCGCCGTGCGTCGCGCAGCCGGCTCGCGGCCTCGATCCACGCAGCCGAATCGATGGCATCGGCGCCGCGCGGCAGCAGCGTCACGGGTTCGGCGCCGGTCACCACGCTGACCACCACGCCGGGCGCGTGGCCGGCGTCCGGGTCGGCGAGCACGAGCAGATCGGTGCCGGCCTCGATCTCGTCGTCGGCCGCCGCGGCACCGACATCCACGGCGCCGTCGACATCGGTCGGCGCTTCGACGGTGCGCACCCCGACGCCCGCAGCGTCGGCGAGTGCCGCGACGCTCTCGCCGGCCGGCGAGATGGTGAGCAGCGGGGTGCGCGTGGCGGGCGGCGGCGGGTAGGCGCCCTGCGTGGCGGCGAGCCACTCGATCAGCTCGGCGAGCCGGCCGGCGCCGACGGGCGGCTGTTCGCGCGCGGCCGCCGCGGCGTCGACATCGCCCCAGCCGATGTCGGTCCCGAGCCGGACGAGCGTCGGCGCCATGACCTCACCCGGCGCGGAATCGCTCACCGCGCCAGTATGCCGGGGACGCGTGCCAATCACGGTGAGCGGCGTCGGTCACGTCGGCACGCCCCGCGTTGACCCTGCAGGCGACGCAACCTAGGCTGCGTCCGGGCCGGTCATCCGCATGTCCGGCTCGCACTTTCCACAGTTCTGCAGCAGGGGAAGCCGGTGCAATTCCGGCGCTGACCCGCAGCCGTGAAGCCGCTTCGGCGGCACAGTCGGAATGCCTGTTGCAAAGCTACGGCCAGTGCCTCGTCGTGGACAGCGAGGCCGAGCCCGGGCGTCAGCTGCCCGCGATCTCGCCTCCCGCCCGGCCGGCACCGTGAGATCGGACCCGGATGCGCATGAAGACCCCGTCGCGGTGGCTGGCCGTAGGTACGGCGAGCGTGCTGGCTCTTGCCGGTGCGAGCGTGGCCACGGCAGCGCCCAGCGCTGCCAAGACGCACAAGGTCTCGACGCACACGTCGTTGTCCAACGGGCGCGCGGTGGCGGGGCGGCCCGTGACGCTTGCGGCCGCCGTACACCCGAACCCGCACGGGGGCACCGTTCGTTTCCGCAACGGCGCGAGCACCGTGCACGGTTGCTCGGCAGTGCACCTGCATTCGGGCAAGGCCGTTTGTCACGCAAAGCTGACGGCCGGAAGCCGATCGCTGCGGGCCTCCTTCTCCGGTCACAAGCGCTTCCGCGCGTCAAGCGTCCGCCGCACCGTGCGCGTTGCCACCGCGCCGAAGCCGACCGCCAGGCCAGCGCCCGCCAAGACCGCCCCCACAAAACCGACGGCGGTCAAGACGTTCCTCGGCAGCCTGGGTTCGTGCACCACCACCAAGGGCGCGCTTGTGGCCGTCGACTTCGCGCACTGGAGTGGGCCGGCAGTGCGTGGCTGCGACCCGGCGCCGACCACCGGCATCAAGTTGCTGACCACGGCGGGTTTCACCACCGCGGGCGACCAGCACGATGGTCCGCAGTTCATCTGCCGCATCGGCCACCCGCTCTACAACAAGGGCACGCAATACCCGACGCCGGCGCAGGACCCGTGCGTCGTCACCCCGCCGGCGAGTGCGTACTGGTCCTTCTGGCTTGCACCGAAGGGCAGCAACACGTGGAGCTACAGCCAGTACGGCGCTTATGCGGACAAGCCGACCAACGGTGAGGTCGAGGCTTGGACCTTCGGCGGTACCGACATTGCCGGCACCCATGGTCAGCCGGCTTTCGCGCCGAACGACGTCCGCGCCGGCCTCCCAACGGGAACGGCGACGGCCGAGCGCGCCGCTCAGCACGCGCAGGTGCGTAGGGCGAAGGTGCGAGTGTTGGACGCCGGCGCAGCCACACCGAATCTGACCAAGGCCGCCGACTACCTGACGCGGCAGCTCGTCGACGGCGACCACTACGAACCCTTCGGGCCAGGGTCGAAGGACATCGGGCTGACCATTGACGGCGGGTTGGCTCTAGCCTCGTTCGGCTCGGCCGACGAATCGCTCGGCGCGATCGCGGACTATGTCTCGGCACACGTCGGTGACTACACGTTTCTCGGCACCCAGTACGCCGCCCAATACGCGGACGGCGGCTCAATTGGAAAAGTTGCCCTCCTCGCCGAGAGTGTCGGCCGCAACCCGCGTTCGTTCGGTGGGTTCGATCTGATCAAGGAGATTGAAAGTCGGGTGTGCGTGAAAGCCGACGCGACAATTGGCTGCGCCGGTGCCGGCAACTACCGCAATGCGAATACCACGTTCAAGCAAGCGCTGGGCCTGATCGCTCAGCTGCGTGCGGGCGACGGTAAGAGCGCAGAACGTCCCGCTGCGTATTTGGAAGGTACGCAGCATGCCGATGGCTCTTTCTCCAGCATCATTCCTACGACCGGTGATTCCGAGACCGACAGCACAGGCATGGCGGCGATGGGCCTCGCTCTCGTGCCTGGCAGCAAGGCACGTGCCGCATTGGCAAAGGCGCTGAGGTGGCTGGCCGGCCAGCAGGAGAGCAGCGGCGGCTTCCCGGGCGCGTCGGGTGACTCCGTGAACTCGGCCGCGATCGTGGTGCAGGCCCTGCGGCTCGACGCGCAGACTTACAACACTCAGATCGTCAAGGCCGAGAAGTTCCTGACCGCCGAGCAGAACACCGACGGGGGGTTCAACGTCGCAAGTAACACGACGGGCTCGGACCTGCGCGCGTCGACGCAGGCACTTGGTGGCGCGGTCGGAACACCGTTCGGGTCGGTGCTAGACAACCTCACCGCGAAGAGCGGTGCGGTAAAGGGTGCCGGTTACCTCGTCAGCCAGCTGCAAGGCACTGGCAACGACCACTACGTATTCGCGGGCTCGAGTTCGGCAGACGACGGTCTGACCTCGGACGGGGTGTTCGCCCTGCTCGCGGCCGGCGGCCACGACGCGGACGTCACGAAGATGGTGACCTGGCTCGAGGGCGACGTGGCCAACTATGCCGATCCGGCGGGTGCCGAGGGGGGCCCCTATTCCGGCGGTCTGAGCAAGCTTGCGCTCGTCGCCGAGGCGACCGGCAACGACCCGCACGCTTTCGGTGGGACGGACCTGCTCGGGCTCGTCAAGTCCAAAGTATGTTCGGCCAAGATCGACGGCGATTTCTCGCCATGCACCGCTGCGGGCGATGCGTACAACGCGTTCAGCACCGTCTCGCAAGCCCTTGCGGTGTTGGCGTTGCAGGCTTCGCCCAACGACGCCGACCACCTCACGATCGACAGCCCGCTCGTGGTGCGCCTGCATCAGTTGCAGTGCGCCGACGGCGGCTTCTCCAGCGTGCTGATCACGCCGGGGCAGAAGTGCACCTCGGAGGTCGACACGACCGGCTACGCCGTTCAGGCGCTCGCCGCGGTGCAGGGCACCGACACGTGGCTCGGCGCGGCGCAAAAATATCTCGAGAAGGCGCAGCTGTCCTCGGGGCTGTACAACGGTGCAGTCAAGTCGAGCAGCAACTCGACGGCGCTCGCCGCGGGTGCCCTGCAGTCGCTCGTCGACGCGCTGACGAGCCCGACCGCCGACCCGCCGCAGCCGAAGACCATTGCGCCCATCGCGGCCTGGCAGTCGGCGTTGACCGGCTTGACCACGACGGCTGTGTCCAGCGGCGGGTTCCAAACCTCGCCATCGGCATCGGGCGCCGACCTGCGCGCTTCCACGCAGGCGGTTGCCGCCGCGGCGCAGCGGTCATTGCTGGCCGAGTCCGGTGCGCGGGTGCTCTCGCTGCCGCGCGCCGCCGATGCAACCGCCCCTCCGGCCAGCGGCACGACCACCCCGCCGTCGTCGACAGCGCCGGGCAGCGGCTCGTCGTCCCCGACCGCCGCGGATTCAGCACCGGGAGGTGGTTCGAGCGCCGGCACCGACGCAACGACGCAGAGCAGCAGCGAGCTGGCCAGCACGGGGTTGGACTCGATGAAGTTGCTGTTCTGGGCGCTCGTGCTCATGGTGCTTGGGGTAGGCCTCAGCCTCGCCGGTCGGCGTGGCCTGCGTGTGCCGCAGCGCACGGCACGACACCGGTGAGGCGTCTCGGCGCGCTGGTGTCGACGCTCGCGCTCGCCGCTACGACGGCGCTGGTCGGCTTTCCGGTTGCGTCGGTATCGGCCGATCCGGTGTCGAGTTGTTCGACCAGCAAGGGCAAGATCGTGGCCGTCGACTTCCATCACTGGAACGGGCCCATCGTTCGAGGTTGCGACCCGGGCGCCGATGGCGGCACGACAGGCATCACGTTGCTGAACGCCGAAGGATTCCAGACAAGTGGTGACCAGCACGACGGGCCGCAGTTCATCTGCCGAATAGGCAACTCCGCGTACGACAGCGGCACGCAGTACCCCAAGCCGAACCAGGATCCGTGCGTCGTGACACCGCCGGCGTCGGCGTACTGGTCATACTGGATCGCCGAGCCCGGGCAGAACACCTGGAGCTACAGCCAGTACGGCGCGTACACCGAGAAGTCGAAGACCGGCAGCGTCGAGCTGTGGATCTTCGGAGGCACCGACATCCAGGGCAGCGCCGGGGACCCCGTCAACGGATTCCCGGCATGCACGCCCAACTCGTTGCGCGCCGGTGGCGGCCCGACAACCTGCACGCCCGCCGGCGCCAAGGCCGGTAAGGGCAAAGAAATCGGTGTTTCGCATCGCAAACACGGAACCAGCGGCGGACGCGGGTCGAACGTCAGCTCGCGAAGCAGCGCCCACGGCCAGCACGGCTCGGCTGCCGACGCCGCCGCGCCGCGGGCAGCCGCCAGCAGTGCCGCAGCGAAGTCGAGTGCTGCGGCGAAGTCGTCCGCTTCCGCAGCGGCGACACGCACGACGTCGGTCGCGCGGAGCGGCAGCTCGACCTCGACCGCGTCGTCGGCCGCGGCGAACAGCCAGCCCGACGTCGTCGATGCCAAGCCGGCCAGCAAGAAGGTTGCGTCGGCCGGGTCGGCACTACCGTTGATCCTCGGGCTCAGCCTGTTCGTGGTGATCGGCGCCGGTGCCGGGTTCACCGTCTGGCGACGTCGGCAGACCGGCTGAGCCGTGGTTACCGTGACGGGATGACCTCGTCGCCGCGCGAGTCGCGCCGACTGCCACGGGCACTGCATCCCGCGGCGTGGTGGCTGTGGGCGATCGGTATCGCGGTCGCAGTCAACCGCACGACCAACCCGCTGCTGCTGCTGCTAACACTCGCCGTGCTCGGCTTCGTCGTCGGAAACCGGCGCAGCGAGGCTCCGTGGGCGCGCGCGTTCAAGTACTACCTCTGGCTCGGGTTGTCGGTGATCGTTTTGCGGATCGTCTTCCGGACGATCTTCGGGTCCGGGATCACGCCCACCGACCACATCATCTTCGCGCTGCCACACATTCCGACGCCGGGTTGGTACGCCGGGATCTCGATCGGGGGACCGGTCTCGCTCGAGGCCACCTTGTCCGCCGCGACGGACGGACTACGGCTCGCGACGATGCTGTGCTGCGTCGGCGCGGCGAACGCGTTGGCGAATCCCAAGCGTGCGCTGCGGTTGTTGCCCGGTGCGCTGTACGAACTCGGCATGGCCGTCGTCGTGTCGGTAAGCGTTGCACCCCAGCTGATCGAAAGTGTGCAGCGGGTGGCCCGCGCACGTCGGCTACGTGCTGGGAAAGTGAAGGGACTACGAGCCCTGCGCAGCATTGCGATCCCCGTGCTCGAGGACGCCATGGACCGTTCCCTGCGCTTGGCCGCCGCGATGGACAGCCGCGGCTACGGCCGAGCCGGCACCGCCACCAGGGGCAGCCGCCGGCTCACGGGCGCGTTCATGATCGCCGGAATGGTCGGCATCTGCATCGGCGTGTACGGCTTGCTCGACGGCACGGCCCCGCGATACCTCGGCGTCCCGGCAATCGTGGCGGGCGCGGCACTTTGCTGTGCCGGCCTTGCGCTGGGCAGCCGCCGGGTCACCCGGACGCACTACCGGCCGGACCCGTGGCGAGCGCCCGAATGGATCGTGTCGGGCTGTGGTGTCGCGTCCGCGGCGCTGCTCTACGTCAGCACCCGATACAGCGCTGCGCAGATCAACCCGAGTTACTACCCGCTGCATTTCCCGCCGCTGCCGGTACTGCCCACCGTTGCGATCCTGCTGGCTGCCGTCGCCGGCTTTGCTGCGCCGCCGCCGGAACGGCCGTCCCGCCCGGCGGCCGCGACCCCGTCGGCGTCCAAGATCGAGACATCCGAGCCGGAGCGTGTCGAGGTGTCGGTGTGATCGACTTCGAGGACGTCACCGTCACCTACGCCGACGCGCGCACGCCGGTGCTGCGCAACGTCGACCTGCACATCGACGAGGGTGAGCTGTGCTTGGTCGTCGGGCGCACCGGAGCCGGTAAGAGCACACTGCTCGGCGCGATCAACGGCTTGGTTCCGCACTTCACGGGCGGGACGCTCGCCGGCCGTGTCGTCGTCGCCGGCCGCGACACAGCGACTCACCCGCCACGCGAGCTGGCCGACGTTGTCGGCGTCGTGGGCCAGGACCCGCTCGCCGGCTTCGTCACCGACACCGTGGAGGAGGAGCTCGCCTACGGCATGGAGCAGTTGGCGATCCCTCCCGCCACGATGCGCAAGCGCGTCGAGGAGACGCTGGACCTGCTCGGACTCGCGGACCTGCGCTCCCGGCCGTTGCACGAGATCTCCGGCGGCCAGCAGCAACGTGTCGCGATCGGTGCCGTGCTGACTGCGCACCCGCGCGTGCTGGTGCTCGACGAACCCACCTCGGCGTTGGATCCGACAGCCGCCGAAGAGGTGCTTGCCGCGGTCACCCGCCTCGTCCACGATCTCGGCGTCACGGTGATCGTCGCCGAGCACCGACTCGAACGAGTCGTGCAGTACGCCGACCGAGTGATCTACGTACCGGGCGACGGAAGCGTTGCCGACGGGCCGCCCGCGGAGATTTTCGAGGCCACCACCGTCGCGCCCCCGGTCGTCGAACTCGGCCGGCTCGCGCAGTGGCAGCCACTGCCTCTTTCCGTTCGTGACGCGCGGCGGCTCGCCGAGCCGCTGCGCAGACGGCTCGGCGCGTGCGCCACGCTGACCCGGCCTGCACCGGCCACGGAGCGCGCTGAGGTGCTGCGTGCGCGAGACGTCCTGGTGCGTTACGGGGAGACAGTGGCCGTGCGCAAGGTCGACGTGTCGCTCGCGTCGGGCGAGGTCACCGCGTTGATGGGTCGAAACGGCTCCGGGAAATCGTCCCTGTTGTGGGCGCTGCAGGGCTCCGGCAAGCGGCAGGCAGGTGCGGTGTCGGTCGGCGGTACGGACCCGAAAGATCTTTCGCCGGCTCGCGCGCGCGCGCTCGTCGGCCTGGTGCCGCAGACGCCGACCGACCTGCTGTACCTGAACTCGGTGCGCGCGGAGCTCGAGCAGGCCGATGCCGAGGTCGGCGCGGACAGTCCCGGTTCTGCGCGAGGGCTGCTCGATGCGCTGGCCCCTGGTATTGCGGACGACGGCCACCCGCGCGACCTGTCCGAGGGGCAGAAGCTGTCCCTCGTGCTCGCCATCCAACTGCGCGCAGCACCGTCGGTCATCCTGCTCGATGAACCAACCCGCGGGTTGGACTACCCGGCCAAGAAGGCGTTGATCGACATCGTCCGTTCGCTCGCTGCCCAAGGTCGGGGGGTCCTGGTGTCGACGCACGACGTCGAGTTCGTCGCGCTCGCTGCCGACCGGGTCATCGTGATGGGCGCCGGGGACGTGATAGCCGACGGTCCCTCCGCCGACGTGGTCAGTGCATCCCCGGCGTTCGCGCCGCAGGTGGCAAAGATCCTTGCGCCGCTGCCGCTACTGACCGTCGACGAGGTCCGCGCGCAACTCGAGGCTGTCCCCGCGTGAGCGACGCGGCCGCTGTCGTGCGTCACGCCGTTGCTGTGCGCATGCGATCGCGGTCGGTCATTGCGGCGACGCTCGCCACCCTGATCGGCTTCGCAGCGTTCCTGTGGCCGTTCTGGATCGCTCCCGGTCGCCTGGGTACGACCTACGCGCCACCCGTCATGTTCGGCCTGTTGTTGGTGCTCGTGCTCGCGGTGGTCTTCGCCGAGATCGCCGACGGCGGAATCGACTCCAAGGCACTTGCGATGCTGGGTGTGCTGTCCGCGGTCAATGCCGGGCTGCGCCCGCTCGGCGCGGGCACCGCCGGCATCGAGACGGTCTTCTTCATGCTGGTGTTCGCCGGCCGAGTGTTCGGCCCGGGGTTCGGCTTTTCACTCGGCTGCACCTCGCTGTTCGCCTCTGCAATCCTGACCGGCGGTGTGGGGCCGTGGATGCCTTATCAGATGTTCGGCTGCGCATGGATCGGGTTGTTCGCCGGCCTGTTGCCGCGCTGCCGCGGCAAGGTGGAGATCGCCATGCTGGCCGCGTACGGCGTCTTCGCCGGTTATTTCTACGGCTTCATGCTCAACCTGCAGTTCTGGCCGTTCTCGGTCGATCCGGGATCGTCGATCTCGTATCACCCGGGTGCGTCGTTCACCGCGCAGTGGCATCGCTACCTGCTCTTCGACGGCGCGACGTCACTGGGTTGGGACACTGGACGCGCCATCACCGACCTGGTTGCGATCCTGCTCGTCGGGCCGGCTGTGCTGGCGACGTTCCGCCGTGCCGCGCGTCGGGCGGCGTTCGAAGCGCCGGTCGCGTTCGAGCCTGCACACCCCGCCGAGGGCCGCGTTCCGGTCGGGTAGCGCGACCCTGGGTAGGCATTGTGCGTGCGCATCGTGAGCTTCAACATCGCGTCCGGCCGGTCGCCGCAGGACGGCCGCGTCGACCTCGACCGGTTCGCCGACGCGATCGCGACGCTCGACGCCGACGTGCTCTGTATGCAGGAGGTGGACCGCGACCAGCCGCGTTCCGGCGGTGCTGATCTCACCGACATCGCGGCAACGGCGTTGCGTGCCGAGCACAGCGTCTTCGCGCCTGCGCTGTACGGCACGCCCGGATCCCGTTGGACGGCGGCCGGCGACCGGCCGCAGATCGGGCCGGCCTACGGCTGCGCACTGATCAGTCGCTTGCCGCTCGACGAGGTGCAGGTGCTGCGCATCCCGGCTATCCCGGTCGCGGTGCCGTTGTGGGTGCCCGGCGCAGGTGTTGTTGTCGCACGCGAGGAACCTCGGGTCGCGATCGTTGCTCGCATGGACGGCGCGCTGACCGTGGTCGGCACCCACCTGCCGTTCGTGCCCGGTTGGAAGGGCAGGCAGCTGCGACGCCTCACTCGATTGATCGAAGCTCGGCCCGACCCGCTGCTGCTACTCGGCGACCTCAATCTGCGCGGCGGTACGCCGGCCAAGCTGACCGGCTACCGAAGCCTGGTCAGCGGGCTGACTTTCCCGTCATCGCGCCCGCGGTTCCAGCTCGATCACATACTGCTGCGCGGCCGACTCGACGACTTGGGCTCGGTGACCGGCGCAGCCACGCCCCGTCTCGCGATGTCCGACCATCGCCCGGTCGTCGTCGACGTGGATCAGCGCTGAACGACAACTAGCTTGCTTTGGCGCTCGACGCCGCCTGAATGTAGGTGACGAGGTCGTGCAGGGGCTTGGTGCCCGATCCGATGATCAGACCGGTCGCGAGAACCTCCGACCACCGTGGCCCGCTGGCGATGCCGACGGTGCGGAGGAAGTACAGCTTCATCCCCGCGGAGGCTGCCATGGCGATCGTCGTGGCGAGCGCCCATAGCAGCACCGATTTCCAGAAGCCGGTGTAGCTCGACTTGTCCGCGGCCTTCGCAGCCTCAGTGAGTGCCTGCTTCGCGGTGGCCTCGCTCGTGGAATCGTGCGGGTCAGCCGCCGCAAGCGCAACCGTCGGACCTGCGGCGGCTTTCGCTGTGGCGGCGTTAACGCCCGCGTCGGTGGCGCTCGGCAACCAGCCGGCCAACGGTTGCAGAAGCCGCTCCAGTGCGGCCGCAGCCACGAAGAAGGTGGCAAAGATGGTCAGACCCTGCACGGGCCCCTTCGCCGTAGCCATGGTGTAACCGCCGTCGTGCATCAACGTTGAAATGATGACGTCCGCGAGGATCACCGCCGCGATCGCACTCAACCCGACGATGAGCTTGTCGACGGAGTGATCCGTCGCCTCGCCTTGGATGTTCGGGACGGGGTCGACCGGATCTATACCTGCGGCGACGAGCGCACGCTTCGCTGTCACGACCGCCATCTCGGCCCTCCCGCCACGGCTCGTTGGAGCCAAAGTGACAGCAGGGAAGTCAGGAGTCAATGCCTGGACGCGGCGGCGCGACATCAGCTCCTGTCCCGCTGGCGCGAGCAGGCACCGTTCACCTTGGCTACGACAGGATCAGGACTGAGGCGGTGAGTGAACCGGACAGGCTTGTGCCCTCCTGAGCTCCCTCGGCGAGGCGCACCGTCTCGGCCAATAGTTGGGCGCGCTGGTTGTCGTGCAGGGCCGCGATGTCCGCCGCGACGCCGGAAGCCGGCAGGGTGTCGAAAAGCTCTTGAGCCCCTCCCCGCAGCACTGCCGGCAGAGTCACCCGTTCCATGTCGATGTTCGCGAAGCCGGCGCGACGTGCGTATTCCGCGGCGTCCTCTCCGGTGAGCAGGAACGGGCCCAGGTAGCGATCGGCGGTCTCGCCGGACATGACATTGGCGATGGCGTCGCGAAGGTATCCGAAGAGCTGATCCTCGACTTGGGTCCAGACCGCAACGCCGGCGCGACCGCCAGGTCGTAGCACTCGCCGAATCTCAGCAAGTGCACCGACCTTGTCCGGGAAGAATTGCAGCCCCTGCTGGCAGGTGACGATGTCGAAGGCGGCGTCCGGCAACGGCAGTGGCGTCGCGGGCGATTCCAGCCATTCGATCGGCGCGCTGTCAGTGCCTGTCGACTTGGACCTGGCGATCTCGAGCATCGCGGGACTGATGTCCGTCGCGACCACATGCCCGTCGGGTCCGAGGCAATCGGCGAGTGCATGCGTGACAGTGCCTGGACCACACGCCACATCCAATGCCGCATGTCCGGGACGTGGTGCCAACCGGCCGATCAGATCGTGTGCCCACGGTGTGAACAAGCGAGCGACGACGGAGTCATAGATTTGCATGGAATCGATCGACGCACCGGCGAACGCCGCGCTCCACCGCGAACTCGACGAAGCCTCGTCAGATCCCACGGCGCAGAGCGTATATCGCATTTCGAGCGCCGATCGCCCCCTTCGGTGCACCGTGCGGAGATACCTTCTGCGCATGGACGCTGAGGCACAGGTCGACAGCTTCATCGCGAAATTCGCGCAGCCGATGCAGGACAAGATCCGACGTTGCCGCGCTGGGTTGCAGAAGAGATTCCCCGACGCAATTCAGCTCGTCTATGACAACTACAACTTCTTCGTCATCGGGTTCGGGCCGACCGAGCGCGCGTCGGATTCCCTCTTTTCTCTCGCGTGCCACAAGAACGGCGTCAATCTGTGCTTCCTGCAGCGCGGGCCGGAGCTTCTCGATCCAACCAACATTCTGCGGGGCAGCGGCAAAGTTGTGCGGAACGTGGTGCTGGGTGTCCCCGAGGACCTCGACCGGGCGGACGTCAGGGCGCTCATCGACGGTGAGCTGGCGCTGGCCCGCGTCGCAATGGAGGCAAGCGCCGGTCCACGGTTGATCGTCAAGTCCGTGTCGGCCAAGCAGCGGCCGCGGCGCTAGGTTGCCGCGAGCAGCATCAGCGCTGCAGCGATCAGCGGATTGCGCTGAGCCGACGCCTGACCCGGCGGCGCGGATTCCTTCGTCGACCGGGCTGCTGCAGGCATTGATCACCAGGCAGGCCCGGGACGATGATGTGCATATGGCCCTGCGCGCCCCACACGGTGAGCGACGGCGCGTCGCGATCCTGGCTTTTGACGGCGTCAAGATGCTCGACCTCGCCGGCCCGGCGGAAGTCTTCATGGAGGCCACCGGAGCCGTGTCCGGCTACGAGCTCGTCTTCGTGTCGCCGGACGGTGCCGACGTGCTGTCATCCGTCGGCGCTCGGGTCGCGGTGCACCGTGCCGCGCGTGGCGCCGGGACATTCGACACAGTCCTGATTCCCGGCAGCGACTTGGTGCCCGCCAGCTTCGTCACGCCGGACATCCTGCAGGCGGCTGCCTCGCTGGCCGACGGGGCGAGGCGCTTGGTGTCGATCTGTAGCGGAGCCTTCGTGCTGGCAGCCCTCGGCCTCCTCGACGGGCACCGGGCAACCACGCACTGGAAGCACACGGACGAGCTGGCGCGCAGGTATCCCTCCGTGGACGTCGAGCCGGACTCCATCTGGGTCCGCGACGGCAACGTCTACTCCTCGGCCGGTGTGGCCGCAGGCATCGATCTCGCGCTGGCCCTGGTCGAGGACGACCTCGGTGCCGACACGGCACGGCGTGTCGCGCAGACGTTGCTCGTCTACCTGCAGCGGCCCGGAGGCCAGTCGCAGTTCGCGGCGTCCCTGCAACGGCCGTCGCCGAACAGTGCCGTCGTGCGCACGCTGGTGGAGCTGATCCACGCAGACCCGCGCGGCGCCCACAGCGTCCATGACATGGCGACGCGCGCCAACGTCAGTCCGCGCAGCCTGACCCGGCTGTTCCGGGCCGAGCTCGGGTCGTCGCCGGCCGAGTACCTGGCGTTTGCGCGGTTCGCCGTCGCGCGGGACAAACTCGACGCGGGGTTCTCGGTGACCGACGCCGCCATGGAGGCCGGCTACGGCAGCGGCGAGGCCATGAGGCGTGCGTTCAACTCGCGGTTGGGCATCTCGCCGCGTAAGTACCGGCAACGCTTCGCCTCGACCGGCTCCTGACCCGGTCTTGCCGGGGTCTCCGGCTGTGGCCGCGCCCGACAAGTTGGCCGAATTCATGGCAACGCTGTCCGTCAGCGTGGGGCGAGGACGAGTCGACGCGACGACACTCGGCACCGACGCCGGCGCCGGCCGGCTCACCGACCACGCCTAGGAGGAGCCATGGGCACGATCAACAGCAACGACGGCACCGAAATCTTCTACAAGGACTGGGGCTCCGGGCAGCCCATCGTCTTCAGCCACGGCTGGCCGCTGTCCTCGGACGACTGGGACACCCAGATGATGTTCTTCCTCAACCAGGGTTACCGGGTCGTCGCGGCCGATCGCCGCGGCCACGGCCGATCCGAGCAGACCAGTGACGGTCACGACATGGACCATTACGCCGACGACCTCGCGGCCGTCGTCGAGCACCTCGACCTGCACGACGCCGTCCACGTCGGACACTCGACCGGCGGCGGCGAGGTCGCCCATTACATTGCCCGGCACGGCGAGCGCCGCGTCGCCAAGGCCGTCCTGATCAGCTCGGTCCCACCGTTGATGGTGCAGACCGAGGCCAACCCCGGCGGCCTGCCCAAGAGCGTCTTCGACGACATCCAGGTCCAGGTCGCCACCAACCGCTCGGCGTTCTACCGCGACTTCGCGGCCACCGCGTTCTACGGCTTCAACCGCTCCGGTGTCGAACCGGTCGAGGCCATCATCGAGAACTGGTGGCGCCAGGGAATGATGGGCGGCGCGAAAGCCCACTACGACGGCGTCGTCGCCTTCTCGCAGACCGACTTCACCGAGGACTTGCAGAAGATCTCCGTGCCGGTGCTGGTCATGCACGGACAGGACGACCAAGTCGTTCCCTATGAGGACGCAGGCGTGCTTTCGGTGAAACTCGTCCAGAACGGCACGCTCAAGCTCTATCCCGACTTCCCGCACGGGATGCCCACCACCCACGCCGACACGATCAACGCCGACCTGCTCGAGTTCGTTCGAGCCTGACACCGCGACGCGCCCGGGCCGGTATGCCGGTCCGGGCGCGACGTTCCGCACCCTGTGCGCGGCCAACACGTCCGCGGGCGCCCGGCAAGCATGCAGCTGCCGCGGGTAGGACCTACGTGCTCACCCGCCCGCAGAGAAGGAGAATTGACGATGCCGGTGCCCGTCGTTGCGATCATCACGGCAAAACCCGAGTCGACAGACCTGGTGCGCGAAGCATTGTCCGAACTCGTCGGTCCGACCCGCGAGGAACCCGGATGCATCTCCTACTCGCTGTATCAGTCGAGTGCGGATCCCGCGGTATTCGTCACGGTCGAGTCGTGGCGTGCGGCCGACGACCTTGACCAACACATGAAGACGGAGCACATCGCGGCGACGTTTGCCAAGGCCGGCGATGGGCTGGCCGGCGCGCCCGCGATACACGCGCTCGTGCCGATCGACGAGGCCTGAGCACCGTTAGCAAGCTCGGCTCTACCTCCAGTAGAGGCGTTCGGGGTTGTCCACCAACCAGGCGTGTTGTGCCGCCGGATCGCCGGTAACCCGCGGGACGAGGTCGACGAGTTGACCGTCGTCGGGCATGTGGCTCTTGAGGTTCGGGTGCGGCCAGTCGGTGCCCCACAGGACGCGGTCGCCGAACTCGCCGACGAGCGCAGCGGCGAACGGTATGACGTCGTCGTACGGCGGCCCGGTCCTGGTGAGCCGATCGGGGCAGGTGACCTTGACCCACACCTGCGGGTGGTCGCGCAGCAGGCTGCGGAAGCGTTCGAACTCGGGCCCGTCGGGGGAGTGCGTGACGTCGGGGCGCCCCATGTGGTCGACCACGAGGTCAGTGGGCAACGTCGTGAACAGCTCCCAGCGCTCGGCGAGGTCCGCGGGCTCGAAGTAGGCGACGATGTGCCAGCCGTAATTCGCGATGCGTTCTGCGATGGCGCGGTAGTAGGCGTCCGGCTTCGGGTCGACCAGTCGGCGCACGAAATTGAACCGGACACCGCGCACACCGGCTTCGTGCAGCTGCGCCAGTGCGTCGTAGGTGACGTCGTCGCGCACCGTGGCGATGCCCCGGGCACGATCGCCTGCGGTCTGCAGCGCATCGACGAGTGCGCGGTTGTCGGCGCCGTGACAGGTGGCCTGCACGATGACGGTGCGGTCGACGCCCAGGAAGTCCTCGCGCGCGAACAGCGTCTCCTTCGGCGCGTCGACCGGCGTGTACTTGCGTTCCGGCGCGTACGGGAAGACGTCCCCGGGCCCGAACACGTGTGTGTGGACGTCGACGGAGCCCGGTGGCAGCACGAAATCCGGCTTCGACGGCGCCGGGTCGAAGGGCAGGTAGTCGGCGTCGGGGACGTAGCGCGTCAACGTGCGGCCAACCGGGGGTACACGCGATGCGCATTGGTCTCGAAGACGGCGGCGCGCCCGTCGTCGTCGATGGACGCCGAGGCGTCGACGTAGCGACGCGTGTCGTCGAAGTGGTGTCCGGTGCGCGGGTCCACGCCGCGCACGGCGCCGACCATCTCCGAGCCGAAGAGCACGTTGCGCGTGGGCACGACGTCGAGCAGCAGGTCGATGCCGGGCTGGTGGTAGACGCAGGTGTCGAAGAAGACGTTGTCGAGCAGTGCCTGCTCGATCGGTGGCCGGTCCAGCATGTCTGCGAGCCCGCGGTAGCGGCCCCAGTGGTACGGGACGGCGCCGCCGCCGTGCGGGATCACGAAGCGCAGCGCGGGCAGGTCGGTGAACAGGTCCGCCTGCAGGAACTGCATGAACGCGGTGGTGTCGGCGTTGAGGTAGTGCGCGCCGGTGGCGTGGAAGACCGGGTTGTCCGACGCCGAAACGTGCACCATCGCCGGGACGTCGAGTTCGGTCATGGCCTCGTAGAACGGGTACCAGCTCTTGTCCGTCAGCGGGGGTGCGGCCCAGTGGCCGCCGCTCGGGTCCGGGTTGAGGTTGCAGCCCACCATGCCGAGCTCCTCGACGCACCGACGCAGCTCGGCCACCGACTCCTCGATCGGCACGCCGGGCGACTGCGGCAGCTGGCACACACCCGCGAACCGGTCGGGAAAGAGCGTGCACACGCGGTGGACGAGGTCGTTGCAGTGGGTGGCCCACGCGGCACTCTCGGCAGCCCCGCCGAGATGGTGACCCATCGCGGACGCACGTGGCGAGAAGATGGTCCGGTCGACGCCGCGCTCGTCCATCAGCCGCACCTGGCTGTCGCGCACCGAGTCGCGGATCTCGTCGTCGGAGATCGTCGGGTAGACCGGCGGGGTAAGCCCGTCGTCGTACGCCTGCAATTGCGCGGTGCGCCATTGCGTGTGCGCCGCCGGCGCGGTCGTGTAGTGGCCGTGACAGTCGATGATCACTACTCGCTGTACTCCTCGTACGTCAGCCCGCGGTCGGCGAGCTTGTCCCGCATGCCATAGATGTCGAGCCCAAGTTCGCCCGCGGCGAGCCGCTGCCGTTTGCCGTCCTCGTTCTCCTCGCGCTGACGTGCGGCGGCAAGCACGTCGGCGGCGCGCGTGCGCGCCACGATCACCACGCCGTCGCCGTCGGCCACCACGAGATCGCCCGGATGGACGTGGGCGCCGCCGCAGACGATGGGTGTCTGCACATTGCCGACGGTCTCCTTGACGGTGCCCTGGGCGCTGACGGCCGCGGACCAGACGGGGAAGCGCATCTCGGTTAGCTCGGCGGTGTCGCGCACGCCGGCGTCGATGACCAGCCCGACGACGCCGTGCGCGCGCATGCTGGTGGCCAGCAGCTCGCCGAAGTAGCCGTCGGTGCAGCTGCTGGTGGGGGTCACGACCAGCACGTCACCGGGCCGGGCCTGCTCGACGGCGACGTGCAGCATCCAGTTGTCACCCGGCGCGACCTCGCAGGTGAGCGCGGTGCCGGCGACGTGCGCCGGCCGGTAGATGGGTCGCAGCCGCGGATGCAGCAGGCCGGTGCGGCCCTGCGCCTCGTGCACCGTGGCCACGCCGATGCCGGCGAAGCCGGCGACGATCTCCGGGTCGGTGCGCGGCGTGCCGACGACGACGCGGCTCACGATGTCTTCGCCGTGAGCGGCACCGGAACGGCAGGCCGGCTACGCGCAGCGCGCCGATGGGTAGCCGCCGGGAGGTCAGCGCTGTAGAAGTCGACGTCCTTGGTCTCCGGGCCGATCCAGGCGCCGACGCCGATGAGCAGGCCGCCGAGCACGAGCAGCACGACCGGCGTGTAGACCGACGGCATCAGATGGCCGAGCCAGTCCTGGTAGTACGCGTACCCGGCCGTGACCAGCAGCGGCCCGCTGTAGCCGAGGCCGAAACCACTGCCGCGGATGGCGGACGGGAAGCGTTCGCACAGGTACGAGGGCGTCACCGCGAACATGCTCGCGCCGCTGACCCGGATGAGCAGCACCACCACGAACAGCGAGACCAGGCCGGAGCGGACGTCGGCAGCAAGGTAGGCGAACAGCAGCGCGCACACAATGCCGACGCCCACGCCGCAGCCCAGGAAGAACGGTCGCCGGCCCACCTTGTCCACCAGCGCGCCGAACAGCGGGAAGCACAGCGCGTGGACAAACTGCGCCACCACCAGCACGCCGGTGATCTGCGTTGCGGTCAAGGTGGTGCGTACGGCCAGCGTCGACGGCAACAACCCGGACGCCATGTTCGAGGCGAACCACACGCCGCTCATCAGCACGAAGACCTGCCAGAAGTTGCGACGTGCCGGCCCGAAGACCACGTCGCGCAGCGGGTTGCTGCGCTTGCGGGCGCCCTGCCACAGCGGCGATTCCTTGACCGTGCGCGCGTAGTAGACGAGGAACACGCCCGACAAGGCCGCGCCGACCATGAACGGGATGCGCCAACCCCACTGCACGTAAGCCGACCCCGGTCCCTTGGCGGGCGCGAACTGCAGCGTGATGAAGGTCAGCAACGAGATCGCGCAGTACGCCAGGGGGAAGCCGATGCTCACCAGGCCGCCGTACAGCCCGCGCTTGCGGTTGCCTGCCGTCTCCATGGCGAGCGGGATCGCGCCGGTGTACTCGCCGCCGAGGAACAGCCCGTCCACGAGGCGGAGCACGATCAGCACGATGACCGCCGTAAGCCCCCAGCTCGAATAGCCGGGCAGGACGGCGATCACCAGGGTGGTGACGCCGCATCCGGCGACCGACCACAACGTCACCCGGCGGCGTCCCACCCGGTCCGCGAGCCGGCCGAAGATCACCGAGCCGATGGGACGCCCGACCAGGGTCGCCACGAACACCAACGCGCTGATGATCGACTTCGTCGAGGTCGGCAGCGACGCGGGAGTGAAGTAGGCGAGCGCCGGGGTCAGCGCGATGGTCGGCAGGTAGACGTCGTACATGTCGACGAAGAACCCGAAGGCGCCACCGATAGTGGCGGAACGCAGTTGTTGGCGGGACACGCCCGTGTCGGGCGGCGCAGCGGTCAACACAACCTCCAGCGATTGTTGACAATACTGTGCACGTTTCGCGCGCCAGCCGGGCATGTCAAGGGTTTGACGGCGATTCGACCCGCGTGTAACGCTGAATTGTTCACAATGTGCGAGGAGGGCACGTGCTGACGGTGGCTGTGCTGGGCCTCGGCGAGGCCGGCGGCGCGATCGCGGCGGACCTGATCGCCGCCGGCGTCACCGTGCGCGGCTACGACCCGCAGCCGAGCGCGCAGTCGGGCGCCCCTGCGGCGCTCGTGCCCTGCCCCGGCGAGGCCGAGGCCACCCGCGGCGCCGACGTCGTGCTCAGCGTCAACAGCGCGGCCGCCGCGATGGACGCCCTGCGCGCCGGTTTCGTCAACGCTCGACCGTCGAGCGTGTGGGCGGATCTGAACACCGCATCACCGCAGCGTGAACGAGAGCTCGCCGGCGTCGCCCGCTCGGCCGGTGTCCCGTTCGCAGACGTGTCGCTGATGGCGCCGGTGCCGGGCAACGGTCTGCGCACGCCGATGCTCGTGTCCGGAGACGGCGCACCTCGCTACGCCGAGCTGTTCCGGCCGCTCGGCGCCGATATCGAGGTGCTCGAGCTACCGGCCGGCGAAGCCGCGCAGCGCAAGCTCCTGCGCAGCGTCTTTTTCAAGGGCACGGCCGCCGCGGTGACCGAAGCACTGCACGCTGCGCAGGCTGTTGGTATGCAGCAGTGGATGCGAGAGCTGATCGGTGCCGAGTTCGAGCGTGCCGACGCCTCGTTCGCGCAGCGGTTGGAACGCGGCAGCGTCCAGCACGCAGTGCGACGCCAAGAGGAGATGGCCGCGGCGGTCGAGCTGCTCGACGAGCTGGGCGTGCCGCCGCGAATCGCTGCAGCAGCCCGCGATTGGCTCGCTGACCTCGCGGCCGGGACCGAATAACATCTGCGATGTCATGACCACTTCCACGAGCGCCACGGACCAGTTCGCCGTGGCCGACGGCATTCGCGCCGGCATCCTCGACGGCGAGTTCGCGCCGGGTCAGCGGCTGGTCGAGGCCGAGCTCACCGCACGCTTCGGGGCCAGCCGGGGAGCGGTGCGCGCTGCCCTTGTCGACCTGGCCCACGAGGGGATCGTCGAGCGCATCGTCAACCGCGGTGCCCGCGTGCGGACCGTCAGTCTCGACGAAGCCGTCGAGATCACCGAGGCCCGCATGGTGCTCGAGGGGCTGTGCGCGGCCAAGGCCGCCGAGCGCATCACCGACGACGAGATCCGCGAGCTGCGCGCGCTGGGCGAGCAGATGCGGGCGGCGGTTGCTGCCGGTGAAGTCATGACGTACTCGCAGCTCAACCAGCGCCTGCACAACCGGGTCCGCGAGATCAGTGCGCAACCGGTTGCCGCCGACCTGCTCGGTCGGCTGCGCGCGCAGAACGTGCGCCATCAGTTCCGGCTCGCGCTGCGTCCGGGCCGACCCCAGGTCTCCCTGCCCGAACACCTCGCGATCATCGATGAGGTGTGTTCCCACAATCCCGATGCGGCCGAGCGGGCGGCTCGACGGCACCTCACCAGCGTCATCGAGGCGCTGCGCAGCGAGCCGTCCTGACGCCCGCACGCGTCGGGTATGCGTACACGGAACCGGCACGAAAGGGCATAGTTCGGGTTGCGGCGATGTCAATAAAATTGTTGACAATGCATCGACCTGCGGCCTACGTTCCGAGACACCGCACGGCCGGACCGTGCCCTGCGTCAGGAGTTCGATGCCGCCGCGTCATGACGTCGCACATCTCGGCCATGTCGAGCTGTACACGCCCGTCCTGGACGACACGGTCGACTTCTTCGTGCAGTTCCTCGGGCTCACCGAGACCGGGCGCGAGAGCGACTCGGTCTTCCTGCGGGCCTGGGACGACTACGAGCGGACGACGCTCAAGGTCACGGGTCGCGATACATCGGGCGTCGGCCGGACGACGTTCCGCGCGGCGAGCCCGCAGGCGCTCGACCGATTGGTCGAGGCGATCGACGCGGGCGGAGCAGGGGTCGGCTGGAAGGACGGCGATCCGGGGTACGGGCCGACCTATCTCTTCCGCGACCCCGACGGTCACGAACTCGGCGTCTACTACGACAGCGAGTGGTACCGGCCGCCGGCGCAGCTGACCCCCGCATTGAAGAACCAGGCACAGGCGTTGCCGTCCCACGGCGTACCGGTGCGGCGGCTCGATCACGTCAACTACCTCGGCGTCGACGTCGTCGCGAACCGCGACTTCTTCCGCGACACACTCGGCGCGCTGGTGACCGAGCAGATCGTGCTCGACGACGGGTCCGTCAACGGCAGCTGGACGACATTCACGAACAAGGGCTACGACGCCGTCTACACCCGAGACCACACCGCGACGCCGGGCCGGTTGCACCACCTCGCGTTCGCGGCCGACGGCCGCCCGGACATCCTGCGCGCCGCCGACCTGGCGATCGAACAGGGCGTGTTCATCGAGACGGGACCGCACAAGCACGCGATCCAGCAAACCTTCTTCCTCTACGTGTACGAGCCCGGCGGCAACCGCATCGAGTTGTGCCATGCCGGCGCGCGGCTGGTGCTCGCGCCGGACTGGCAGCCGGTCGACTGGACCGAGGCCGAGCGCGCCAAGGGCCAGGCATGGGGGCTGAAGACCATCGAGTCCTTCCACACGCACGGCACTCCGCCCGTCTGACGACCCAGGGGGAACAATGAGCGACACGGTTGCGGTAACGCATGACAAGCCTTCGGTCCTGCCCAAGCTCGCGGTGGGGACGCTGGTTGCGGCGGTGGCGGCGTGTTTCGTCGCCCAGCTCGGGGTGAGCATCCCGGCGACGACGCAGGGCTACATCAACCAGGACCTGCACATCTCCTCGACCACGCTGACGTGGGTCTCGGATGCGTTCATGGTTCCGGTCACCGTCCTCGAGCTGTCTTTCGGCGTGATGGGTGACCTGTTCGGTCGCAAGCGGCTGCTCGCGATCGGCGGGGCACTCATGACCCTCGGCGGTCTGCTGGCGTTCCTCACGCCGGAGAACCACGGCGCCGGACTGCTGCTGACCGGCCAGGTGATCTCCGGGATCGGTGCCGCCGCGCTGTTCCCGACCTCGATCGCGATGATCGCGGCCGGCACGCACACGGTGCACGACCGCGCGCGGGCCCTGTCGATCTGGGCGGCCGCGCTCACGACCGGCGGATTCGTCTCCCCGTTGATCGGCGGCGTTCTCGCCAAGGTGCACCACTCGGGCGGGGAGTTCGCCAGCTGGCGGTGGGCCTTCCTCGCGGTGGCCGTACTCGCGCTGATCGGTGTCGTCATCACGATGCTGTTCGCGCACAACTCCGCCTCGCCTGCCGGGCGCTCGCTGGACTGGCCCGGGCAGCTGGCGATCGCCGTGGCGCTGGTCGCGTTGATCTACTCGGTGGTCCAGGGCGCATCGGCAGGGTGGGGGAGCGGGCTGATCATCGGCGGGTTCGTGGTCGCGGTGGTGTTCCTCGGGCTCTTCGTGGTGATCGAGCGGCGCGTCGACAAGCCGCTGATCCAGCTCGAGCTGTTCAGCAATCGGATGTTCACGGTGTCGGCCGTGGTGACGGTGCTCGGGATGTTCGCCTACCTGGGTACGGCCTACGGCACCAGCATCCGGCTCTCGGCGATCCAGGACTACACACCGTTGAAGACGTCGGTCGGTTTCGTGCTGCTCAACATCATGGGTGTGGTGCTCTTCCCGGTGAGCAGCAAGATGCTGCAGAAACTCAACCCGGGCTGGGTGCTCGCGGCCGGTATGGCACTGATCGGCATCGGCGACGTCGCCCTTGCCGCCATCCCCGCGACGCACCTGGGCCTGGCCGCGGTCGCGGTGCCGCTCCTCGTCGTCGGAGCCGGTTTCAAGACCGCGGTCACCGCGATCACCGTCGTCGCCGTCAACAGCGTGCCGACGTCCAAGGCGGGCATGGCCAGCGGTGCGACCAGCATGCTGCGCGACTTCGGGCTGACCCTCGGGCCGGCGATCGTCGCTGCCATCGGGTTGACCACCGCTGCCAGCACGATCAGCGCGAAGATCGCGTCGTCACCGAGCCTGGGCAAGGCCGTCGACGCGTTCAACTCCTCGGCCAAGATCCCGCCGCCGGTCAAAGGCGCGGTGAACTCCGGTCCGCTCGGTGCGAACGCGATCCCCAACCCGCCGAACCCGCTCAAGGACGTCGCCTTCAACGCCCTCTCGCACGGTTACGGCATCGCCTACCTCGTCTGCGGTATCTCCGCCCTGCTCGCCGCGCTCATCGCCGCGGTCATGCTCGGCGGTCGCGCGCACACGCACGCGTTCGTTGCCGAGCCGGCAGCCGAGACAGTGCCCGCCGCCTCTCGCTGACATCCGACGGGGGAGAGGGACGACACGTGCCGAACCAGGTCGTGGGCCTGTCGTCGATGGCCACGAAGGACCTGCTCGCTGAACTGGGCGACGCGCTGCGACGCGATCATTCGGTGTCGGTCAGTTTCGCCTCAGCCGGCGGGGTCGCGGTCGCGCGGCAAATCCGCAACGGAACGCAGGCGGACCTTGCGGTGCTCGATGCGGCGACGATGTCGGAGTTGGCGGACGACGGCTTCTTCGTGCCCGGCACGCTGACACCGTTGTACGTCTCTGATGTGGTCGCTGCCGTGCCCGAGGGCGCCCCCCCGGTGTCGATCTCGTCGCAGGACGAGGTGCGCCGGGCGCTGTTGGACGCCGAGCGCATCGCGTACTCGACCGGGCCGAGCGGAAGAGCGCTGCTGGGACTCCTGGAGCGTTGGGACTTGCGCGATGTCCTCGCGGCGCGGCTCGTGCAGGCCGAGCCGGGCTCGCCCGTCGCCGGCCTGCTCGCTGGGGGAAAGGCTGATCTCGGGTTCCAACAGCGCAGTGAACTATCCGGTTCGGCCGGTGTGCGCGTGCTCGGTGCCCTGCCGGGATCGGCCGCGATCAAGTCGACGTTCAGCGGCGCTGTCCTGGCCCGCTCGACACAGCACGGACCGGCTCGAGAAGTACTCGATCTCCTTCGTGCCGACGATGCCGAAGTGCGTGTCCGCGCCGCAGGTATGGCGTTGGCGTGCGATCTTTAGATCGTTGAGGGCCCAGCGCCAGCCCGGGTCCGTGTTTGGGTCGAAGGAGTCGCATTGCCCTCGTCGGCGAGTCCGGTCCTGGTGGTGGGCGCCGGCCCGGTCGGACTCACCGCCGCGCTGATGCTGGCGCGGCACGGCACACCGGTACGCGTCATCGACCGCAACGACGGTCCCACCAACCTGTCCAAGGCGTTGGTCGTATGGCAGCGCACGCTGGAGACACTCGGCCCGGTGCTGTCGCACGACCGGTTCTGCGCCGAGCATCCGGTGCTCGAGCAGGTCGTCATCAGCACCGGTGGCCGCCGCCGGGGGCGCCTGCCCATGCCGGACCGGGGTACGGGCGTGCCGCCCTGCGTGTTGGTGCCACAGAGCGCAACCGAGCGCATCCTGCTGGCAGGCCTGGCCGACCTCGGCGTGCAGGTGGAGCGCAACACCGAGCTGACCGCCGTCGAGCCTGGTGATGAGTCCGTCGCCTGCGAACTGACGTCAACCAGCGGCTCGTCGTCGGTGCGCACGCCGTGGTTGGTCGCGTGTGACGGCAGCCATTCGGTCACGCGACACGCGCTGGGTCTCGAGTTCCCGGGTCATGCGGTCACCCATCGTTGGTTGCTGGCGGACTTCGACCTGGTGCCCGATACCGCGAACGACGAACATGCCATCCAGATCCAATTGGCCCGTGGGATCGCAGCACTGTTCCCGATGGGGAACGACCGCTTCCGGCTCATCGCCGACCTCGGCGCGACCGACGTCGAGGGCGAGACGCCCACGCTCACCAAGGACGAGGTGCAAGCCGTTCTGGATGAGCACACCGACCTCGGCTACCGCATCGCGAGCATGCACTGGGTGTCGTGCTTCGGAGTCAACGAGCGGCAGGTCGCGTCCTATGTGCACGGCCGCGTCCTGCTCGCCGGCGATGCCGCTCACGTGCACAGCCCGGCCGGGGGCCAGGGGATGAACACCGGCATGCAAGACGCGGCCAACCTCGCCTGGAAGGTCGCTCTCGTGGAACGGGGAGCCGCCCCGCCCGCACTCCTGGACAGCTATCAGGCCGAGCGGCACCCCGTCGGCGCCGCGGTCGTCAAACAGTCCGGCGCGCTACTCGAAGCCGCGATGCTCACCGAGCCACTGCGGTCCATGCGCGACCATCTCCTGCCGTTGGCGTTGTCCGTCCCGGCCGTGCAGCACGGATTACGCACGTTTCTCACCGAGGAGGCGATCAGTTACCACGACGCCAGCCCCCTGGCCGACGGCACCGGTGACAAACACTCCGTCCGCTCCGGGGACGGCTGGCCGCTCGCGTCAGGCGCCGAAGCCGAGCTGATTCTGTTCGGCGACGCCGCCCGGGTCGACGTGCCCGCCACCTTCGGCGCGCCCGACGGATTCCCGCTGACGATCGTGCGCGCCGACGCCGGGCATCCGCAGGCGCACTCGGTCCCGCGCGATACCGCCGCGGTGCTGGTCCGTCCCGATGGTGTCGTCGCGACCGTCGCCCGCGACGCCGCGACCGCCATGGCATGGCTCGATCGGCTGCGCTGACCAGCCCTCGGTCGAACCGCCGACGATCAATATTCGTGGTTCCGCCCGGACGCCGACGATGGTTAGCTGATCATTCGTCGGGAGCTCGGGCGTGACGTGCCTGCCGGTGGAGAGGACAGCTCATGACCGACACGGCCCACCCGTTCCGGTTCGGCATCGTGGCCCCGTTCATGCCCGATCTGCCGACGTGGAGCGAGCAGGTGCGCCGCATCGCAGGGCACGGCTACTCGACTGTGCTGATGCCGGACTTCCCACTGCTGCAGCCGGCCCCCGCGGCCGCACTCGCCGTTGCGGCGACGGTGGCAGACGTGCGGGTGGGCACCTGGGTATACGCCGCGCCGTTGCGCGCGCCGTGGCTCACCGCGTGGGAGGCGCACTCGTTGACGGTGCTGACGCAGGGTCGGTTCGAGATGGGCATCGGCGTCGGCCGGCCCGGCATCGAGGACGAACTGCGCGAGCGCGGACTGCCCGTGCCCACGCCGGGCCAACGGCTGGACCTGGTGCGTCAGGTCGTCGCCGCGCTGCGCGACCGCGACGGCGAGCAGCAGCACACGCCCGTGGCGATGGCGGTGATCGGCCCGAAGGCGCGGGCGCTGGCTGCCGAGATCGCCGACACGGTCACCTTTGCGATGGCGCCGAACGAGCCGCGGGCCACAGTGATCGAGCGCATTCGCGACTTCCATCCCACTCGCGACGTCGAGCTCTCGATACACATTCCGGTGGTCGGCGACGCCGTCTCCCCGTTCATGGCCCCACCGGACACCGACACCAGCGCGCTGCAGGCAGCCGACGCGCTCGCCTGGCTGCCGGCGGACCCGACGGCCGCCGCCGACGAGCTGCGTCGCCGCCGCGAGGAGATCGGCGTGTCCTACTTCGCGTTCGGCGCGAACAATGCGGACACCTTTGCCCCGCTCGTCGCCGAGCTGGCCGGTCAGTAGGACCCGCCACGATCCGTCCACCGCATGCCAAGCGTCAGGGGCGGAAGCGGGTCTGCGTGAAGTGCTCGCCGCGCGCGAACGACAGGACCTTGACCGGGCGCACGGCGAACACCGGGACGACGGTGCCCGCTTCGACGTTCGGTGCCTGGCCGTCGAGGCGGTGTCGGAAGCCCTCGTCGTCGACGTCGTAGGCCCAGTCGAGTCTCGAGCGCCACATCTGCGCGAGGCGCTCGAGCGTGCCGCGGTCGGTGACCCGTTCGGCACGTCCCTCGACCACCACGTCCAGACCGTGCCGGTAGGAGTTCGTCCCGGTGGTGAGCACGCAGTGCGGGTCGCGGGTCAGGTTGCGGCCCTTCTGCTCCTCGAGCCCGGTGCCGAAGTGCAGGGCGCCGTCGAGCCACATCGCTGGCAGCGGGGTGACATGCGGTCGGCCGTCGGCTCGGACGGTGGAGATCCAGTAGATCTCCGCCTGGTCCAGCGCCTCGGCGACGTCGTGCCAGGGAGTTGCTGTGCTGCCGGGACTGCTGAACCCGGAGTGGAGTTCCGGCGTGGGTTCGGTGTTCGTGGTCACGGTTACCTTCAATGCTGTCGTCCGGCGCTATCCGAGCGCTTCAGCCGATGTTGTCGGGCGCGCGTTCTTGGCCGTCGACGTCCAGGAAGACATCGAACACGGTCTTCGCGTGCTTCTTCGGACGGGTGATCACCGTGCACGTCTTCCCGGCCACGTCGACGGGGTGTCGCGACTTCCAGCGCAACACCTTCGTGTCGCCGGCGGCGAATGTCCCGTCGACGTAGACCTCGCGCCGACCGCCCCAATACGACCAGCGCAGCTCGATCTGATGGCCGGTGCCGTGCACGTCGACGTTCCACGTAGCGCGATCCATGAGGCCCTCCATATATAAGCTACAGTTTGTTGCATAATTGCACGGGTGAGCTCTTCCCGCCAGCGCGGACGACCGGCCGACCCGCGGGTGGAACGTGACGTTCGGGCCGCTGTCTCCGCGGAGCTCGCCGAGCACGGCTGGCGCGGCGTCAGCGTCGAGCGCGTCGCCGCACGCGCGGGTGTTGCCCGCACGACGATCTACCGCCGGTACGGATCCGCAGAGGGCCTGTTGCTGTTGATGATGGGCGACATCTACGCCAGGGTGCCGGTCGCCGACACGGGCTCGCTGCGCGAGGACCTGATCGCGCTCATGCGTGGCGTCGAACGAGTCTGGCGCGCCCCCGAGCACGCGGCCTATCTCGCGGCCATCATCGCGGCGACGCACGTCGACCCCGGGTTGGCACGCGCCTATGCCGAGCAGTTCGCCCAGCGTAGGAACGCGACCAGCATGATCGTGATCCGCGCGAAGGAACGCGGCGAGCTGCATGCCGACAGCGACGGTGATCTGTTGCTGGACCTGCTCGCGGGCATTGCCGCCCAGCGGGTACTGCTCCGTCAGATGCCGCTCGGGCGGCAGCTCGCGACGCACGTCGTGGATGCGCTGCTCGTCGGCTTCCTGCCCCGCACGTAGCTCGGCGCGCCGGCCGAATGGCGCGGGCCGAGGATCTCTCCTGCTCGCAACGCTCAGTTCGGTCCGGCAGGTGCCGTTAATACGCACGTGGGGCCGGCGATGCGCGCGATAGGGATCTCGCCAGGACGAGTACGGGCGAGACGGATAGAGTTTCGACGTAGCTTGGGTAGGTCGCTTGATCACACCCGGCAGTTGACCTGTAAGCGATCGGTGGGGGTTGCGGTGCCCGACATGCGTGAGCGTCGAGTCCGCCTACCCGCGCGTTCGGCCCGGCTGACCTCCTCGATCGCGTTCTTCGTCGTGATCATCTCTGCGATCGCCGGCGGCGCCGTGTCGTCCGGCAACCTGTCGTCCGCCGTCAAGGGCCTCAAGGCCGCGCAGCAGCACAGGGCGCTGGCCTCCGCGTCGCGCTCGTCAGGCGGCAGCATCCTGTCCACCCCTGGTGCGCCCGCGGGCGCGCAGCAGGCCGGGGCGCCGGCGGCGGCCGCCGTGGCGGCTCCCGGGACCACGCCGACCATGTCGATGGACGCGCCGATCCAAGGTGGCCTGACCGCCCACCAGGAGCAGGCGCTGTCGGCGAAGCTGCTGCGAACTCACCAATCCGCTGGTGTCGCACCACGTTCGGCGTCCTGGACACCGGCTATGGGCCGCAGCGCCGTCGCACGGGCGCGGTCCTGGCTCGGGATGCCGTACTCCTGGGCCGGTGGCAGCGCCACCGGGCCGACGTTGGGGCGGTGCGACCCGGGCACGGGCGGCGATCTGGACTGTCACGTCGTCGGGTTCGACTGCTCCGGGTTGATGACCTACGCCTGGGGCGCCTACGTGGCGCTCCCGCATCTGGCCGACAGCCAGCGCTTTGCCGGCGCATTCCACCCGGCCGTCAATCAGTTGCTGCCGGGCGACCTCGTGTTCTTTGCCGGCTATCTCCCGGACGGCACCGGGCACGTCGCGATCTACGCGGGCAAAGGCATGGTCATCGAGGCGCCGGACAGCGGCTCGGTGGTCCGCACGGCCGCACTGTCCGAGGTGATGGCCGCGGACGGTGCATACCGCGGTGCCGTCCGGCCGATGACCGGCCAGACGCCGACGCTCAGTCCCGTCGGCGCCCCGGTCTCGACCGCCGGCGGCAAGGTCACGCTGCGCGGCACCCACCTCGACGGTGTGGACGCGGTGCACCTCGGCAGTGTCACGGTGCGGCGATTCCTGCAGCACTCGGACTCGGCCATCGTTTTCCGCGCACCGGCGCACAAGCGCGGCCTGACCGCTCTGGCGGTGTCGACGTCGTGGAAGGCTCAGTCGGCGCCCGTGGCGCTGGGATACGTGCAGCCGCACCGCGCCACACCCGCGGCGCCGGTTGCGAAGTCCGCACCCAGCTCGCACGCCGCACCCGCGCCGACGTCGGGCTCGACGACGTCGGGCACCAAGTCCTCGCCGACGGTGCCGAGCAGCCCGACCACGGCGCCGAGCACGCCGTCCACCGACCCGTCGACGTCGTCGGCCCCGGAGACGCCGTCGAACACCTCGGCGCAGTCGACGGCGAGCGGCAGCAGCCCGACGGGCTAGGACCCGCGACGGCGGGTCACGCCAGGTTCGGCCGGGGCCAGCGATAGTCGCGCAGCATTCCCGTGCCGTGTCCGCAGACCGGGCAGCGCACGTCAGCCGTCGGGATTCCCTGGCTGACGCAGTTCAGCCGGATGCAGGTGAAGGCGCCACCGGCCGCGTCAGCGGTTGCGGCAGCTGCGGTGCCCGGAAGCGCGATCCACGTTTCGCCCGCTTCGCTCGCGGGACCCCACACCTCGAGCAGCTCGGGGACGTCATTGCCGGCGCGGTCGGCGCGGCGCGTGTTTCTGCCTGACGTCATCGTCTTGCGCCAGCTCATCCCGTCGCCCGCTTCCGCCGTTGACCATGATCGGTCCCGCCAGCGTATGCCGATCGGTCGGTCCGTGAGCGGTCTAGGCGCCGGAGTCGGCGGCGGCCACCCGCTGGAAGGCGAGCACGCCGTCGGGATCATGCCGATGGACCGCGCCCAGGAGCCGGTCGAGCACCGCAGGGGTGTACGCCGCGCCCGTGCCGGGCTGGCCTTCCCGGAAGCCGGGCGCGGACCGGCCGATGGACACCGTCGCGGCTGCGGCCGCCACCTCCGCCAACCGCGCGTCGGCCGCGCGCCGTCCCGCGTCGTCCGAGCCACTGCCCACCGCGTGCAGCAGGTAGGGCGCGGGCACGACCGTCAGTGCGCCATCGGCCGCGGGACCGGCCGGGTCGGCCGGTGCGACGTGCCGCAGCTCGATCATGTTGAGCCCGTCGTCGTCGCCGATCCCGGCGGCGTCGAAGATTGCCACGAGCTGCTCGGCGTCGACGGAGCCGAGCCACATTCCGTCCCCGCGCGCAGGTACGGCGGCCGGCGGGTCGAGGTGGATCGCCGACAGCGCGTCCGCGTCGGCCGGCCCGGTGGTGTCGACGGCGGGGTCGGCGACGGACGCCATCGCAGCGCGCATCGACGCGAGCCCAGCCTCGCCGCTGACCGACGCGTAGGACAGGTGCACCACGACGGTGCCCAGTAGCTCGTCCGGGAACGGGCCCTCCGGCGGGACGGCGAGCAGCGCCACCGTGCTGGTCAGCCCGGCCGGCGCGTCCGCGAGCTGCGCCGCCCAGGCCGCGGCGAGAGCCGGCAGGTGTTCGGCGGGCCACAGCAGATATCCCGCCCATAAGTCGGACACGGCGACGAGGTCGAATTCGAGTTCGGTGGCGATGCCGACGGGTGCCCCGCCGCGGAACGCCCACAGCGCGTCCGGGTCCGCGTCGTGCGCGTCCGTGCGAAGCACGGCGCCGAGCCCGTCCACGAACTCCACCGCGCGCAACGTCGCCGACGCCAGACCGTGTGGACGCGCCAGCCAGCCGACTCCGCCGTTGACCACGTAGCCGGCCACGCCCACCGTCGGGGACGTGCCGGACAGGCCGAGCAGCCCGTGCTTGCGCGCCTCGGCCTGCACCTGCGACCACTGCGCGCCGGCCCCGACCCGGACGGTGTGGGCCTGCGCATCGACCGACACGGACTGCAAGGAGGACGTGTCGACGAGCACGAGCTCGTCCCCGATCGGCTCGCCGGCGCCGTGTCCGGTGGCCTGCACGGCTACCCGGACCCCGGCGTCGCGTGCAAGCGCGACTGTCGCGGCGACGTCCGATGCCGACCGTGGCCGGACGACCGTGCTCGGCTCCTGCGCGAAGCTGGAGTTGTCCGGCGAGGTGGCGTCGTCGTACTCGTCCGTGCCGGCACGGAACACCGCGGCCGGCGCGAGCGCGCCCTGCAGCCTCTCGGCGAAGCGGGTCGGGTCGGGTGATGTCACGTCAGTCCTCCTGGAAGTCGAGGCGGGTGATGTGCAGCGTGACAGGCACCTCGGACGTTATTACGCAGCGTGCCTGAGAGATCACTGTGGGTAGCTGCAGGTTGTTCGGCTGGCCACATCGCCGGGCCCGGGATATACCGATGCCAGCGTTCTCTTCGACTCCCGGGATCGGACCAATCCATGGCCAAACTGCTCCTTCGTGCCCTCACCTCGGCTGCCCTGATCAGTACAGCCGGAGTCGGGGTCAGTGCCGCTGCCGCGCATGCCGCCGAACCGCGGGTGCCGGTAGCCGGCAGTGCAGCGAAGAACCTGTCGACCTCGACGCGCCTCGGCGCCGAGCCCGGCTCGACCAAGCTGACCCTCGCCGTCACCCTGCCGCTGCGGCACCGGGCCGAGCTCGACCGGCTGATCGCGGACGTGTCGAATCCCGCGTCACCGAACCACGGGCATTACCTGACTGCGGCACAGTTCGCCGCGCGATACGCGCCGACCAAGGCTGCGGTGCGCACGGTGACGAAGTACCTGCGCAGCTCCGGTCTCACGGTGACGAAGATCAGCTCCAACCGCACCGTCGTCGACGCGTCCGGTAGCGCGGCCAAGGCCCAGACGGCCTTCGGGACGAAGCTCGGCCGCTACCACGACGCGAAACTGCGCCGCACGTACCTCGCCAACCCGGCGGCGGTCACGCTGCCGACGTCGGTCGCCGCCGACGTTCTCGGCGTCGTCGGGCTGGACACGCACTACAGGCAGTCGCAGCCGCCGGTCACCCACACCACGGGACCGCGCGTCGGCTCGGGTCCGGCCGGCGGGTACACGCCGACCGAGCTCAAGACCGGTTACGACGTCACCCCGCTCGCGTCCGCCGGCTACACCGGTGCCGGCCAGAAGATCGGCCTGTTCGAGCTGGCCGGTTTCAAGCAGAGCAACATCACTGCCTACGACAACCAGTACGGCCTGGGCAGCGCGGCGCCGACCGTGACGAGCGTCGACGGCGGCAACACGACGCTCGGTGACGCCGAGGTCGAGGTGGAGCTGGACATCGAGGTCGCACAGGCGATCGCGCCGTCGTCCACCATCACCGTCTTCGAGGGCCCGAACACCGACCAGGGCGTGATCGACACCTACAACGCGATGGCGACGTCGGACACGACGTTCACCAACTCGACCTCGTGGGGCGAGTGCGAACCCAGCTCGAGCGCGGCGACGATCAACAGCGAGAGCCAGATCTTCGCGCAGATGGCCGCGCAGGGTCAGGGCCTCTACGCCGCGTCCGGTGACAGCGCCGCCTACGACTGCGGCACGTCCGGCCAGCTGGCCGTGGACAACCCCGCCGACGACCCGAACGTCACGGGCACCGGCGGCACCCACCTGACACTCGGCTCGGGTGGCGCGTACTCCGCCGAGACGCCGTGGGACACCAAGGCGACCGAGGGCGGTGGCGGCGGCGTCAGCACCACGTTCGCCCTGCCGTCCTACCAGTCCGGCGTGCCTGGGCTGCCGAGCGCATGCACGAAGCGTTGCGTGCCGGACATCTCCGGTGACGCCGACCCGGCCACCGGTTACTCGATCTACTCGCAGGGAAAGTGGACGGTCGTCGGCGGCACCAGCGCCGCGGCTCCGCTGTGGGCCGGCTTCACCGCCGTCTACAACCAGGACGCCCTGGCCAACGGCAAGTCGCGGCTCGGCTTCGCGAACCCGACGCTGTACTCGCTGAAGAAGAACAGTCAGACGTACACCCCGTTCCACGACATCACCACCGGCCACACCAGCACGACGACGAACTGGCCGGCGACCACCGGCTACGACCTCGCCACCGGGATCGGCAGCTTCGACGGCAACAACCTCGCCCGCGACCTCGTGGGCGGCGGCGGCACGGCGACGAACGACTTCTCGATCGCGGCGAGCCCGACGAGCATCAGCGCGGCGCAGGGCGCATCGGCCACGAGCACCATCTCGACAGCGGTCACCAGCGGAAGCGCGCAGACGGTGGCACTGTCCGCGAGCGGTCTGCCGTCGGGTGCGACGGCGTCCTTCTCGCCGACGAGCGTGACGGCGGGCGGGTCGTCCACGTTGACGCTCACCGCAGGCTCGTCGACCGCGGCGGGGACGTACTCGGTGACGGTCACCGGCACCGGCGCGTCGGCCACGCACACGACGACCGTCAGCTTCACGGTGACCGCGACCGGCGGTGGCGGTGGTTCGTCGCAGGTGGTCGCCAACGGCGGCTTCGAGTCCGGCACGACGCCGTGGACGCTGTCTTCGGGTGTCCGGGACAACTCGAGCTCGGAGCCGGCGCACAGTGGCTCGTACAAGGCCTGGTTCGACGGCTACGGCTCGACGCACACCGACACCGCCACCCAGTCGTTGACGATTCCGTCCGGGCACACGAGCGGCACGTTGTCGTTCTACCTGCACATCGACACGGCGGAGACCACGACGAGTACGCAGTACGACAAGTTCACGGTGAAGGTCGGCTCCACCACCGTGGCGACGTACTCCAACCTGAACGCCGCGAGCGGGTACGTGCTGCACTCGGTGAACCTGACCGGTCTCAGCGGGACGGTCACATTGAGCTTCAGCGGAACCGAGGACAACAGCCTGCAGACGTCGTTCGTGCTGGACGACGTGAGCCTGACCGTCAACTGATCTGCGCACGGGCGAGGGGCGGCCGGATCCGGCCGCCCCTCGACTCGCTGCTCGATCGAGCACGGCATGCTGGGCGACGTGCTGCCCGCGACGATCTCGACGTGCGACTACCACACCGGCGGCGAACCGTTCCGGATCGTGTCGGACCCGCCGGTCCCGATCCCGGGCGCGACGGTGGCCGAGCGCCGGGCGCGCGCGATCGACGACCCGGACGTGCAGGACCTGCGTGCCGTGCTGTGTTCCGAACCGCGCGGTCACGCCGACATGTACGGCGGGTTCGTCGTTCCGCCCGACGACGACGGCGCAGTGCTCGGTGTTCTGTTCTGGCACAAGGACGGCTTCTCCACGGCGTGCGGGCACGGCACGATCGCGCTCGGCGTGTGGGCGGTGGAGACCGGACTCGTCGCGGCGCCGGAAACCGGCAGTGTGGACGTGGTGATCGACGTCCCGTCCGGACGGGTGACGGCGCGCGTACACCTCGACGCCGCGCGCATCACCGGCGTCGATTTCGTCAACGTCGCGAGCTGGGTGATCGCTCGGGACGTGCCGGTCAGCACATCGCGCGGCGCGGCGCGGGTGACCGTCGCGTACGGCGGCGCGATCTACGCGACGCTGCCCGCCGCCCAGCTCGGACTGTCCGTGGCCCCGGAACACCTCGGTGACCTCATCGCGGTGGGCCGGGAGATCAAGTGGGCGCTGAACGACACCGAGCACGCGCACCATCCGGGCGATCCGCGGCTGAACGGTGTCTACGGGACGATCTGGTTCGACGAGCTCGGCGACTCCGCCGGGGAAGTGCACCAGCGCAATGTGACCGTCTTCGCCGACGGCGAGGTCGACCGGTCGCCGTGCGGCTCCGGCACCTGCGCGCGACTGGCGGTGCTCGCGGCCGACGGCCGCCTGCCCGCCGGCACCGTGCTCCGGCACGACTCCGTCGTGGGCAGCACGTTCCTCGGCAGGGTGCTCGACAGGTTCGCAGTCGGCGACCGCGCCGCCGTGCTGCCCCAGGTCAGCGGCATGGCCTACCGGACCGGTGAGCACGTGTTCTCGATCGATCAGCGCGATCCGCTGGTGCCCGGATTCGTGCTGCGGTGAGGTACGTCGATGCTGCCGGGGTGGCCGCGCTGGGGCCCGCGGCAGCCGTCGACGCGATCACCGACGCGTTGCTCGGCGGTGTGGATCCCGCGCTTGACCACCCTCGCGTCCCGGTCGACCTCGGCAACGGGCAGTTCCTGCTGATGCCGTCGCAGACCACATCCGCAGCCGGGGTCAAGGTCGCGACCGTCGCGCCCGCCAATGCGGCGCGGGGGCTACCGAGGGTTCAGGCGGCCTACCTGCTCTTCGACCGCGACACCCTCGCGCTGCGCGCCGTCCTGGACGGCGCAGCCCTGACCACGCTGCGCACGCCGGCGGTGTCGGTGGCGGCGATCCGTCACCGGCTGCCCGAGCGGGCAGTGCGGATGGCCGTTGTCGGCGGGGGTCCGCAAGCCGTCGCGCACGTCGACACCCTCGCTGCCGTTCACCCGGTCGGGCGTGTCGACTACCTCGTCCGCGATCCGTCGCGCACCACGCTCGACGCTACGGCACTCGCCGGCCCGGAAGCAGGACAGATATTGCGTCGCGCGGACGTCGTGATCTGCGCGACCTCGGCTCGCGCGCCATTGTTCGACTCCGCCGTCTTGCGCAGTGACGTCATCGTCGTCGCTGTCGGTTCCCACGAACCTGACGCGCGCGAGCTCGATGCTGCGCTGCTCGCCCGCGCATGCGTCGTCGTCGAGGACGTCGACACCGCCCTACGTGAAGCCGGTGATGTCGTTCAGGCCGTGGCGGAGGGCGCGCTCGGCGTCGCGGACCTGGTCGCGATGCGCGACGTCGTCACGGGTCAGGTCGACATCGCGGCGGATCGCGCGTTGGTGTTCAAGTCTGTGGGCATGGCGTGGCAGGACCTCGTCGTTGCCACGGCGATCATCGAGCGGCGCTGACCGCTGCGCCGGTCAGGCCGTGTTGAGAGCACGCCGGCGGTCGCTCGACCGACGCCGCCCCAATGCCAGCGCGAGCACGATCATCGCCACGCCGAGCACGAGCAGCCCGGTGAACAGCCAGCCCAGCGGCCCGCTGAACACCGACCACCCGGTGATCGCGGTGATGCCTCTGCCGAGGTTGCGCAGCGGGTCGATCGCGGGTGGGAGCACCGGCGAGAGCGACGTCGGCTGCCGTTTCCGGGCAGCGCGCGAGTGCGATCGCCGGGCGGGTGCGGCATGTCCGCTGGTGTGGTGACGCGCGGCGGTGATCCGGTGCGAATGGCCGGCTGCGAGAAGCGTGCGCCGATGCACGGCTGCTCCCGCAGCGGCTCGCGCGGGCGTCCGCGCTGCTGCATTCGAACCGTTGCCGCTGCGTTGGGTGGTGGTCGCCGAGGGTGCGGCTGCCGTCGGCGATGCGACAGGTGACGCAACGATCGGCGGCATCGTTACGCGCGGCACGGACACGGTCGGCAGCGACACGGGGATCGACGGGACGCCGATCGGTGACGCGCCGAGGTGCCGACGGGCGAGGCGCGCATGGCCGGCGGATTCCGCGACGAGGCGCCCGACCGACCTGCGAGCAGCAGACGCATGGCGGGCGGCCCGATGAGGCTCGACCCTGCGCGCGGGGAGCCAGAGTCCGCGTCCGAGACGGCCGTGCGACAGAGCCGGGCGCACCGCACGACGGGCGACGCCGGCGTGCCGGGCGCTCGGGTGGTGCGCCGCGGACGCATGCGCCGTCCGGTGCGCGTCATGCCCGTTCGTTCGGGAACGGCCGTGCGTACGGGGGCGCGCGTGCGTCCGGGAAGGATGGTGCGTGCGGGAAGGGTGGTGCGTGCGGGAGTGGTGGATCCGCTGGGCGTGATGCGCAGTCGGCTTGTGTACGGAGGGCGCGGCTCCTGCCGGCGTTGCGACCAACAGCATTGCGCCCGCCAACATCGCCACAAATCCGGCAATCGCGACGGCCCACGGGGTGCGGGCCCCCTGCCGGCGCGGGGCGGTCACGTTCGGCGAGGAAGACACTGCCGACCCACCCCCGTTACGTCGACGTCGGCAATTTGGGCATTCGTGAAGATCACGTGAAGTGTAACTTGCTCACCGAGACCGGACAACCGCGCACCGGACAGCGCGGATCCCGATCGCGCCGGATGTCGAGAACCGTGGGCCGGCTCCGTTCTCTGGTCGAGGGCGGCAGGATGGTCGCCCCGGATGCGAAGGAGCAAGCGTCATGGCGAAGTACCTGCTGCTGAAGTACTACCGCGGCGGCCCGGAACCGGTCGGCGAGACGCTCGTGGGCGCGACACCCGACGAGATGCAGGCGCACGTGGATCACATGAGCAAGCTGAACGAGGAGTTGGCCGAACGCGGCGAGTTCGTCGACGCCCAGGGGCTTGCCCCGACCGGCACGTTCGTCCGTGGCGGTGGACCGGATGGCGCACCCGTCACCGACGGCCCGTTCGCCGAGACCAAGGACCTGATCGCCGGGTTCTGGATCGTCGACGTCGAGTCGGAGCAACGCGCCCACGAGATCGCTGCGCGTGGCTCTTCCGCTCCGGGCAAGGGCGGCAACCCGGTCAACGACTGGATCGAGGTGCGTCCGCTGATGTCCGAGGCGCCCGCGTCGTTCGACGAGCTGTTCGACCAGCTCTAGGCCGGCGTGGACGACCTCCTGCGCGGACTCGGCCCGCGAGCGCTCGGCGTCCTCGTCCGTCGCGGCGACGACTTCGCGGCGGCCGAGGACGCGGTGCAGGAGGCGCTCGTGGAGGCGTACCGGCGCTGGCCGGACGCCGGCGTCCCAGCCGATCCCTTGGGCTGGGTGATCACGGTCGCGC
This sequence comes from uncultured Jatrophihabitans sp., assembly GCF_964246335.1. Taxonomy (GTDB): domain Bacteria; phylum Actinomycetota; class Actinomycetes; order Mycobacteriales; family Jatrophihabitantaceae; genus Jatrophihabitans. Next base: position 101,849 of record NZ_CAXTQF010000004.1, read on the forward strand.
ACCGCCGCTACCTCGACGGATGGCGATCCGACGTTGCGCGGCATCGACGCGAGGATGCGGCACTTGCCGAACCGCCGCCGGGTCCGACCGAGAACGCCGACGACACGTTGCAGCTGCTGTTCCTCTGCTGCCATCCGGCGCTGTCGTCCGCGTCGGCGGTGGCGCTGACCCTGCGGGCCGTCGGCGGTCTGACCACCGGTGAGATCGCCGACGCGTTCCTGGTGCCGGAGACGACGATGGCGCAGCGCATCAGCCGGGCGAAGAAGACCATCGCGGGCGTTCGGGTGGACCGGCCGGGTGAGCTCGACCGGGTGCTCACCGTGCTGTACCTGATCTACAACGCCGGGCACTCCGGAAGCGTCGACCTCGCCACCGAGGCCATCCGGCTCGCCCGCGATCTCGCCGACGTCGTACCCGACTCCGAAGCCGGCGGATTGCTGGCGTTGATGCTGCTGCACCACGCGCGCCGCGACGCCCGCACGGATGACGCCGGGCGTCTCGTCACCCTGGACCGCCAGGATCGGTCCCGGTGGCACCGGTCCGAGATCGCCGAGGGCGTGGCGATCCTGCAGGCGGCGCTGGCGCAGGATCGGTTGGGGCCGTATCAAGCGCAGGCGGCGATCGCGGCGCTGCATGACGACTGCCCGGTTGCCGAGCAGACGGACTGGAGCCAGATCCTCCAGTGGTACGACGAGCTCGCCCGGCTGCGGCCCGGCGACCCGGTGGTTGCACTGAACCGCGCCGTGGCGGTCGGCGCGGTCGACGGCCCGCGCGCGGGGTTGGCTGCCGCCGCGGATCTCGACTCCGCCCTCGGCGGCCGACACCGGTTGGCCGCGGTGCGTGCGTATCTGCACGAGCACGCGGGTGAGACGGAGCTCGCAGCGCAGCTGTACGAGCAGGCGTCCGCCGCAGCGACGAACGTGCAGGAGCGCGACCACCTCGCGGCGCAGGCAGCCCGGCTACGGCACGTATCTGGCTAGCCGGGAGGGCCGTCCGGAACGAGCTTCCACACTGCGGCTGAATCTGCCGCGGCGAGCTCGAAGCAGCCGAATCTGAGCATGCGCGTCGGCACGTGGTCGCGAACGCGGTCCAGGGGCAGCGCGTCGATCGCGCGCAGCTGTGCCTGACGGCGGAAACCACCCTTGATGACCGGGCTGGGCTCGACCTCGGCGCCGGTCACCGTTCCCACGATCGCGATCGCGCGCAACGGATCACCCGACGGATACGCGGTCGTCGGCGAGTAGATGAGGATGCCGTCGCTGATCGCCATCCGCGCCAGCGGCGCACGCTTGCCGTGATTGGCCATGACGTAACCGAGTTCGACACCGCGCCGAGCGTGTTCGAGCGACGCGACCAGCACCCACGTACGAGGGGGAGCCTTCACCCGCTACGACGCAATCGGGTCGCGCCCCTGCACATTGTTGGTGCTGACGTGCTCGGTCCACTGCTGTCCGTCGTAGTACCGCAGCTGGTGCCGGCCTCCGGGATCCTGGTACCAGCCCGGGGCTGCGGCACCAGCGCCGTGCTGCTGCGTCCCCGAGCCGTGTGCCTGCGCACCGGGGCCGCCGTGCGGCGACTGCGCACCGGGGCCGCCCTGGTGGCCGGCGGCCAGCGGCACCACCTCGCGGATCGCGATCGCGCCGCTGCCGAAGATCGTCAACGGCGCTCGCCAGGTGATCACTGCGGCGCCACCGGGCGGCACGTCGACCAGCACCGAGGACATCCCCATCTGCGGGCGGAACAGGTACTTGACCCACACCGTCACCTCGTAGCGCCCGGCGGGCACCGGCACGGTGTTCTGCTTCCACCGACCGGCCGTGGGCGGCGAGCCGTTGACGGAGAAGTGCGGTGTGCAGAAGTAGAGCAGGAAGGCCAGCGGCACGAAGGTCGGCCGGATGTCGAGCACCGAGTCGGCGCGCTGTGCGTTCGGGTCCGTCATGTGTCCCTCCAGGGTCGGCCGTCGTGATCTTGCGCGTGCGGCGACAGCACTCTAGACCCTCGGACCCGATCGCGCAGGGCTCGACGGCACGTTGACCACGTCACGGATTTTGCACGGTGAGAGTGGGCAGTCTGTCGGGGAAGGCACTGCCGGCCAACGCGAGCACGCACCGCGATACGAGACACACCGAGGAGCCCCGATGAACCCACACGCTGCGCTGCGACGAGTCGGCCGCATCGAATACTCGCTGCTGCGCACCCCGCTGGGTCTCGTCGACGAGCAGGTGGTGCAACGTTTCCTCGGCGAGGATTCGGGGGCGCGGCAGTCCTTCGAACGCCTCCTCGACGCGGTGGACGACGCCGCACGCCGGTGGCTCACCGACCCCGAGGGTGAAGCCCGGGACGCGGGCTTCACCTGGCACGGCGACGACGTGGCGCCGGAGCACGAGGAGACCGACGCCCCGCCGGCAGCCGCCCCGGCTGCAGCGCCCGAGCAGCCGAGAGCCGACACGCAGGAGGCCGAGGCCGAGGCAGAAGCCGAAGCCGAGGAAGAGGAGATCGAGGAGCTCACTGACGAACTGCTCGAGCAGGAGGAGACCGAGACGTTCGCGGGTGAGCTCGCCGAGGACGACGAGCTGCGCCGCGTCCAGGCCGAGCTCAACGCCAAGCGGCTCGTCGAGGAACAGCACGAGGACCGGCAGTAGGTCACCTCAGAAGTCCTCGTCGAAGCCCACCGTGCCGGTGACGCCGACCTGGTAGGACGACACCCGTCGCTCGAAGAAGTTGGACAGCTCCTGCACGTCCTGCAGCTCCATGAACGCGAACGGGTTCGCCGAACCGTATTCGGGTTCGAGACCCAACTGCACGAGGCGGCGGTCGGCGACGTGCTGCAGGTACTCGCGCATGTCCGCCAGCGACAGGCCGGACACACCGCCGTCGAGCAGGTCCTCGGCGAACTGCACCTCGCACTCGATCGCTTCGCGCAGCATGTCCCGGACCTGCGCCCGCAGCGCGTCGTCGAACAGCTCCGGTTCCTCGCGCCGGACGGTCTCGACGACGTCGAACGCGAAGGCCATGTGCATCGACTCGTCACGGAACACCCAGTTGGTGCCCGAGGCAAGACCGTTCAGCAGCCCGCGGGAGCGCAGGAAGTAGACGTAGGCGAACGCGCCGTAGAAGAACAACCCCTCGATGCAGGCGGCGAAGCAGATGAGATTGAGCAGGAATGCGCGGCGGTCCTGCGCAGTGCGCAGCTCCCGGAGGTCGAACACCGAGTCGATCCAGCGGATGCAGAAATCCGCCTTGCGCTTGATCGACGGGATGTTCTCCACCGCCGCGAACGCAGCCAGCCGTTCCTGCTCGTCCGGCACGTAGGTGTCGAGGAGCGTCAGATAGAACTGCACGTGCACGGCTTCCTCGAACAGCTGCCGCGACAGGTACAACCGTCCCTCGGGGGAGTTGACGTGCTGGTACAGGTTCAACACCAGGTTGTTCGCCACGATCGTGTCGCCGGTGGCGAAGAACGCCACCAGCCGGCCGACGAGGTGTTGCTCAGCGGGTGACAACCGGGCGAGGTCCTTGAGGTCGGAGTGCAGGTCCACCTCCTCGACCGTCCAGGTGTTCTTGATGGCATCGCGGAAGCGGTCGTAGAAGTGCGGGTAACGCATCGGCCGCAGGGTGAGGTCCATGCCCGGGTCGAGCAACGCGTGCTGCGCGCCGGCGGTGATGATGTTCGTCGTCGGGGTATCGGTGGTGGCGGTCATTTCGGGGCCCCCGCGGAAACGTGAAGCGCTTTTTGCGGAGCGTTTTTGTGGGGTGATATCACTGGCAGGCCTCGCAGCTCTCGGGGTTCTCGACGCTGCAGGCGATAGCGGCGCCAGCAGAATCTTCGGTGTAGGTGCCGGCGGGGGCGCCGACGGCGACCGTTGCCTGCTGGATGCGTGTCGCGGGCCGCGAGCGCAGGTAGTACGTCGTCTTGAGTCCGGCTTTCCATGCGTAGAGGTACATCGAGCTCAACTTGCCGATCGACGGAGATGCGAGGAACAGGTTGAGTGACTGGCTCTGATCGATGTACGGCGCGCGGGCCGCGGCGAGGTCGATCAGCGCCCGCTGCGGCAGCTCCCACGCCGTCCGGTAGACCGCGCGGACGTCGTCAGGCAGGGCGGCGATGCCCTGCACCGAGCCTTCGGCGCGTTTGACGGCCTCGCGGACCTCCGGCGTCCAGAGGCCGTGCGCCTTGAGCTCGCGCACGAGAGCCGTGTTGACTTGCAGGAACTCGCCGGACAACGTCTCGCGCTTGAACAGGTTGGACACCTGCGGCTCGATGCACTCGTAGCAGCCCGCGATCGACGCGATGGTGGCCGTCGGTGCGACCGCGACGAGCAGCGAGTTGCGCAGTCCCGTCGCGGCGACGCGGTCGCGCAGCGCCGCCCACCGATCCGTCTGCGTCGCAGTGACGCCCCACAGGTCCGGCTGCAGATCACCGCCTGCGGCGCGTGTCTCGTCGAACGCCGGGTGCGGACCGTGCTGCTCGGCGAGCTCGGCCGAGGTCTCGAGCGCGGTCAGGTAGATCTCCTCGGCGATGCGCGTCGACAGTTCCTGTGCGGCGGGGGAGTCGAACGGCATGCGCAGGGCGAAGAACACGTCCTGCAGCCCCATCACACCCAGCCCGACCGGTCGCCACCGCGGGTTCGATGTCGCGGCCTGGTGCGACGGGTAGTAGTTGATGTCGATGACCCGGTCGAGGAACGGAATCGCGGTGCGCACCGTGGTCCGCAGCTTCGCCCAGTCGACGTCGCCGTCGCGCACGTGCTGCGCAAGATTGATCGAACCGAGGTTGCACACCGCCGTCTCGGCGTCGTTGCTGACCTCGACGATCTCGGTGCACAGGTTGGACAGGTGCACGACGTTTCCCTCGCGGCCCGTCTGGTTGCAGGTGGCGTTGGACCGGTCCTTGAACGTCAGCCAGCCGTTGCCGGTCTGCGCGAGCGTGCGCATCATCTTCGCGAACAGGTCCCGTGCCTTGACCTGCCGCACGAACCGTCCCTCGGCCTCCGCGCGGCGGTAGGCGTCGTCGAAGTCCGCGCCCCACAGGTCGGGCAGCTCGGGCACCTCGTTCGGGTCGATCAACGACCACGTCCCGTCCGCCTCGACGCGGCGCATGAACTCGTCGGGGATCCAGTTGGCGAGGTTGAGGTTGTGTGTCCGGCGGGCGTCCTCGCCGGTGTTGTCGCGCAATTCGAGGAACTCCTCGATGTCCGGGTGCCACGGCTCGAGATAGACGCACGCCGCGCCCTTGCGCCGGCCGCCCTGATTGACGGCGGCGACCGAGGAGTCCAGCGTCCGCAGGAACGGCACGATGCCGTTGCTCTGCCCGTTGGTGCCGCGGATCAGCGCACCGCGGGAGCGCACGCGCGACCACGAGATGCCGATACCGCCGGCGAACTTGGACAATCGCGCGACCTGCTGGTAGCGGTCGTAGATCGAGTCCAGCTCGTCGCGCGGGCTGTCCACGAGATAGCACGACGACATCTGGGTGTGCCGGGTGCCGGAGTTGAACAGCGTCGGGCTGGACGGCAGGTAGGCCAACGAGGACAGCAGCCGGTAGAAGTCGATGGCCTCGCCCGGTGTGCGGGACAGCCCGCACGCGACGCGCATCAGGAAGTACTGCGGTGTCTCGATCACCAGACGGCTGGTCGGGTGGCGCAGCAGGTATCGGTCGGCCACGGTCCGCAGTCCGAAGTACTCGAAGCGGTGGTCGGCAGCGGTGTCGATCGCGAAGTCGAGCTTGCGGGCGTTGTCCTTCACGAAGCGGGCGGTGTCGTCGCCGATCAACCCCTCCGCGTGCCCGAGGCCGATCGCCTGGCTGAACGACGCGACGCCCTGATTGCGGACCTCCTTGTCGACGTAACCGGCGAGCAGGCGCGCGGCCAGTCGTGAGTACTGCGGTTCCTCGCCGATCATCTCCGCTGCGGTCTGGATGGACAACCGGTCGAGTTCGGCGGTGGTCGCGCCGTCGTACAGGCCGCTGATCGTCTTCGTCGCGACCCGCAGCGGGTCGACGTCGCCGAGGTCGTCGCACCAGCGCTCGACGGCGCGCACGATCTTGTTGACGTCCACGGCTTCGGTGTCGCCGTTGCGCTTGCGCACCTGCATCTGGGTGCGCCTGGTGGCCGGTGGGGCATCGGACAGGGTCGTCGTCATCAGCTCTCTCCTCGCGAGCTCGAAGGCCGGTTCGAGGCGCGCGGGGAGCTGACGGGTCCACGAGGCGCGGAGTAGGTGGCCGCGCGTCATGTGCCGTCGACCGTCCCGCGCGGTCTCGGACCGCCGTTCCCGGGCGGGAACGGCGCGCTGGCAGGTCTTCGGACTCGCGGGCACGACCGAGCTGACTCGATCACCTACTGGCCGTCGCTTCCCAGGCCGGCCGGCCCAGTGCTGTCCCTGTTCGAGACTGACGACGCTCGTTCCCGCTCACCGCTGCGGGGCAGTCCCGGTTTCGCACCGGGTTCCCTCTTGCCCCCGCGCCGTCGGTTCACGTCGCGGGACCAGCTGCGCGACGAACTATATGTAGGGGTAGCGACATTGCCGGGGAACTAGATGTCGTATCGGCGTGTCGCTACCCCGCGGCCTCTAACCTGGGCACCGTGCGGATCGTGTCGTTGTTGCCGTCCGCCACCGAAATCGTCTACGCGCTCGGCCTGGCCGACCAGCTGGTCGGCGTGACCTTCGAGTGCGACGAGCCGCCGCAGGCGCGCCGGGACAACGCCGTCGTGGTCGGCGGCCGGGACACGAGTGGGATGACCCCGCGCGAGATTGATGATTATGTGCGCGGCCGCGCCGCCGCCGGCGAGGACCTCTACCACCTCGAACACGACGCCCTGCGTGGCCTGGCGCCCGAGCTCGTGCTCACGCAGGACCTGTGCTGGGTGTGCGCGGTGCCGTCGGCGACGGTCAACGAGGCGCTCGCCCATCTCGGGTGCGACAGCGAGGTCGTCACGCTCGACCCGTACAGCCTCGGCGACGTGCTCGCCACGATCGAGGCGGTCGCGGGGGCTGCCGGGGTGAGCGAACGCGGCGCGGAGTTGGTCATGAGCCTGCGTGATCGGTTGGCCGCCGTGGCGGCGGCCGTGCGCGGACGGGCGTGTCCGCGCGTCGCCGTCGTAGAGTGGCTCGACCCGCCGTTCGCCGCGGGCCACTGGATCCCCGACCTCGTCACCGCAGCCGGTGGCACACCCGTGGCCGCGCGCGCCGGGAAACGCTCGGTGCCGGTGACGTGGGACGAGATCGCCGACGCTCGACCGGACGTCGTCGTGGTGACACCGTGCGGCTACCACCTCGACGGCGCCGCGGAACAGGCCGAACTCGCCGTCGCCGCCCTGCCCGGCGTGCCGGTGTGGGCGATCGACGGGGACGCGCTGATCGTGCGGCCGGGGCCGCGCGTCGTCGACGGTGTCGAGGCGCTGGCGGCGATCCTGCATCCCGCGGCGGCGGCGCAGTTGCCGGACCGGTCCGGTGCGGTCCGGTGCGTCACCGGCGCCGTGGCGATCACGTGAACGACGAACCGAGGAGCACCGCATGCCGATGACCTGGACGTGGCGACTGGAGTCGGCCGACGGTCAACCGTTGGACGAGCCGGCGTCGCCGGCGCACCAGAACCAGTCCGACGCGGAGAGCTGGCTGGGCGAGCAGTGGCGCGAGCTCGCCGATGCCGGCGTCGCGCAGGCGAGCCTGTACGACGGCGAGCGCAAGGTCTACGGCCCGATGCCGTTGGCCGAGAGCTGAGCGGGCAGGCTCAGATCTCGTCGCCGCGCTCGTACTGCGGGCTGGGCAGCCGCCAGCGCCGCGGCAGGTAGGCCCGGCTGCCGGCGTAGAAGCCGATCGAGAGATTGCTGCCCTGCGCCTCGCCGAAGCGCTGCAACGCCATCGCGCGCAGACGCCGGCCGGTGAGGAACCACTCGCCGATCAGCACGACGAACACGGCGATGACGATGATCTGCACGAACCACAGCTTCGGCACGAACGCTGCGATGATCATCAGTGGGAACAGCCACAGCAGGTAGTTGCTGAGCATGCGGTGCGAGTCGACGTAGTCGCGCGCCAGCTTGCGGGTCTGGCCCTGATCGCGGCGGGGGAGCGCTCCCGGGTCGCCGCGGCGCAGGGCTGCGCGCTGCTCGGCAGCTGACTGCGGCCGCACGGGCGCGCCGGTGCGGGCGCGTGTTGCCTTCTGCTCGCGAGCCAGCTCCTTCTGCCGCGCGTAGGCCTCCTTGCGCGTCTTCGGCGCCGTCACCGGGCCACGCCGGCCCTGCGCGTCACGGCGCTTGGGCGTGGGGCGACCCTTCTGCGTGCTCACCACGGAGTCGTCGAACTCGTCGAACTCGTCGTCGACGGCGTCGGCGGGCTCGGCGGCTTTCTCGCGGCGGGACAGCTTCACGGCCGCCAGCCTACCGAGCCCACCCGCCGGACGCAGAGGTCAGCGAAGCGTCGCCGCGTACACCTCGGCGCCCGCGGCGTTCGGGGCGGCGATCGACTGGACGGTCTTCGTGGGGTCGAGCTTCAGCGTGGTCGCGTAGAGGTTCACCGGCGGTCCGTCGACCCCCTGACCGGCCTTGATGCGGTGCGCCATCCCGATCGCGACGGTATCCCCGGACGCCGGAGTGGACGACGCCCAGTCGCTGAGCACGAACGGCACCGCGGCGCTGGTGCCGTCGGTGTAGCTGACGACCGCCTGCGACGTGACATCGCCGCCGTGCGCCGCGCCGATGACGTTGAGCGTCGAGTACTTGCCGGCCGGCAGCGCGAACTGCTGCCCACGCATCGTGAGGAAGTTCTTGGCGGTGCCGTCGGGGTTCGGCATGACGTACGTAGTGCCGCCGAGCGTCGTCGAGCCGGCTGCGGGTAGCAGCGCCGCGTCGTAGCTCCAGCCGCCGCCGTCGAAGTTGCCCGAGGCGGGGTCGGCCGTGGTCGCTGTGCCGTCGAGGTCGGGCTTGAGCGCCAACGCGCACTGCGCGCCGCTCGACGCGCACGCGACGTGCTGCAGCGACACCGTGACGTGCCTGGTCACCGTGGCGACGCCGGGTGCGCGCATCACGACGGTCACCGGGTACGTGCCCGCGGCGGTGCCGGCCGGCACCTCCAGGCGCACCGGGGTGTCGACGCCGACCGGCAAGCCGGCCGAGCGGACGGTCCGCGTCGTCGTGGCCGGTTGTGCCGACCACCCGGCCGGCGGGGTGACGGTCTGCGTCAGCCGGCGGCTGCCCGGCCACTGCGCGACGGCGGACGCGGTGATCGTCACGGACGTGGCGCCGGTCGGTGCGGCCGCGGACGACGCCGTGCCGGACAGCGTGACCCGGTGATCGTTCGCGCGCGGATCCGTCGACGGTGCCGCGTCCGCCGGCCGCGTGGCCCAGCTGCCCGGCTTGGTCGACATCGTGTAGTCGAGCGCGCCGCCGTGCCGGATGGACGACCAGCGGACCCAGCTGCGCTGCGTCCGGCGGCCGTTCACCGTGGCGCTGGTGATGTAGCGCCGGGAGTCGCTCGCGCCCGGTGCGCCGATGTGCAGCACGCCGCCCTGCTGACGCCCGTACCTGCCGATCGTCACGGTGGCTGACGGGAACTGCGGCGAGTTCAGCGTGAACGTGCCCGCCCCGCTCATCGTCGGGTAGACGCCGAGCGAGCTCAGCACGTACCAGGACGACATCTCGCCGAGGTCGTCGTTGCCGGTCATCCCGTCCGGGCCGGTGGTGAACAGCGTGTCGGCCGCGCGCAGCACGGTGGCGGTGTGGTCGGGCTTGCCCACCGCGGTGTACATGTACGGCGCCAGCAGGTCCGGTTCGTTGTTCGGGTTGTACGTCGACTTGGCGTAATAGTCGTACGGCGAGCTGACCCAGTCGTCGTGCACCGCCGTGGTCGGGTCGGCCAGCACGTCGTCGTAGGCGAAGAAGCTGTCGAGCCGGCTGCGGGTGGCGGCCCGACCGCCGAGCAGCTGCGTCAGTCCGGCGGGGTCCTGCGGGACGAGCCAGGTGTACTGGTAGGCGCCGCTCTCGTGGAAGGCGGTGTCGCCGCTGACCGGGTCGTACGGCGAGAGGAACGTGCCGTCGGGCAGCCGCGGCCGGAACTGCTTGATCCGCTGGTCCCAGAGGTTGCGGTACCAGCGGCCGCGCTGCGCGAACATCCGCGCGTCGGCGGCGTGCCCGAGGCCCGCGGCCATCGTCGACAGCGCGGCGTCGGCGGCGGAGTACTCGAGCGTGGCCGACGCGGGGTGGACGCAGTCGTTGTCGCCGCCGTGGTCCGGGCAGTCCTTGCCGGGCGTCAGGCCGTAGGGGATGTAGCCGAGCTTGTCGTAGTACTGCACGCCGGCGCGGCCGTTGTACTGCGAATCGGCCGGGGGGAGCTGGGTGACGTACTTGCGCAGCTGCGCGTACGCGTCGGCCTCGTGGCCGGCGAGGAATCCCTTCGACCACAGCTCGACGAGGGTGGGCGTCACCGGATCACCGGTCATGATGTTGGTCTCGCTGTTGGCCAGCGCCCAGCGCGGCAGCCAGCCGCCCTCGTGCCCGATCGCCAGCAGTGACAACGCGTCGTCGCGTGCGACCTGCGGCGCCAGCATCTCGACCAGCTGGTTCTGCGTGCGGTACGTGTCCCACAGCGAGAAGTTCTGCCGCGGCGTGTACCCCTTCGCCTTGTGCACCGTGCCGTCGAAGCCGAAGTAGGAGCCGTCGACGTCGCCGGCGAGGTTCGGGTGCAGCATCGCGTGATAGAGCGAGGTGTAGTACGCGACCCGCCGGTCGTGGCTGCCACCGCCGATGCGGGCGAGCGACAGCTGGTGGTTCCAGCGCTTGGTCAACGCGGCACGGGTGGCGTCGAAGTCGAAGCCGGTGCCGGTCTCGGCCTGCAGGTTCTTGCGGGCACCGGCGAGGCCTGTGTAGCTCAGTGCGACCTTGGCCGTCACCTTCGTGGTGTCGCCGCCGAAGCTGACCCACGCGCCGCGGTTGCCGCTGCCGTCGGCCACGGTCGTCGAGCCGGGGGACAGCGTGTCACCGGTCCAGGTGCCGACCGAGCTGAACGGGTGGTCGAAGGTGGCGGTGAAATAGACGGTGTGCTGGTCGTGTCCGGCGCAGAACCCGCCGTCGTGCACGGCCCCCTCGACGGTGTGGTCGTCGACGATCTGCAACTGCGAGTCGAGCACCGGCATGTTGGCCTGACCGGTGTTGAGCAGCACGTTGTGCTGGCCGCCCGTCGGGAAGGTGTAGCGCTGCCAGCCGGTGCGGTCGGTGGCGGTGAGTTCGGCGTCGATGCCGTAGCGCGACAGGCCGACGCGGTAGTAGCCGGGGGTGGCTTGTTCATCGGTGTGGGTGAACGGTGACGCGTACTTCGTGTGATCGGAGGTCGTCACGGCGCCGGTGGTCGGCATCATGGGCAGCTCCCCGACGACGCCGCAGCCGACGCCGGACAGGTGCGTCTGGCTGAACCCGTAGATGCTGCTGGCCTTGTAGTCGTAGCCGCCCTGGCCGCCGGTATCCGGGCTGACCTGCACCATGCCGAACGGAGCGCTGGCTCCGGGGAAGGTGTTGCCGAAGTTCTCGGTGCCGACGAACGGGTTCACCAGGCTCGTCAGCGAGCCGGCCGACGCCGCTGCGGCTGATGCGCCGGGTGCGACTGCGAGGGCGGCCGCCGGCAGCACCGCCGAGACGACGAGCGTGAGCGCGGCCGTGCCGACGCGCCGAATGTGGGACATGCCTGCCTCCGGATGCGATGACATCGTTGTCACGACGATCCGGGCATCTTGGAACATCCGGACGTATGCCGTCAATCGGTCTACGGCGTGGCGGGGGCGGCCAGGGTGGCACAGTGCGGCTTGGTACCGGCCGAGCGCGGCCGCGGAGATCGACTTACCGCGCGCGGGCGGTACCAGGTGCCGCGCTGGTGCACTGCTCCCGCGATCTTCCCGCCGAGACGGCGCGGCCCGGTGTTACGGCAGCGCGAGCATGCGGTCGAGTGCCAGCCGCGCGTTCTCGGCGATGCGCGGCTCGACGACGATCCGGTTCGTCACCTCGCCGCGGGCCAGCGACTCGACCGAGCGGACGAGGTGCGGCAGGTCGATGCGGTTCATCGTGGAGCAGTAGCAGACGGTCTTCTCCAGGAAGACGATCCGCTTGTCCGGGTGCCGGTCGGCGAGCCGGCGCACCAGGTTGAGCTCGGTGCCGACGGCCCACGACGTGCCGGCGGGCGCGGCGTCCAAGGTCTTGATGATGAACTCCGTCGACCCCACGAGATCGGCGCCGAGGACGACGTCGTGCCGGCACTCGGGGTGCACCAGCACGTTCACGTCGGGGATCCGCCGGCGCACCTGCGCGACGTTGTCGGCGGTGAAGCGGCCGTGCACCGAGCAGTGCCCGCGCCAGAGGATCATCTTCGCGTCCCGCAACTGCTGCGGGGTCAGGCCGCCGTCGCGCTTGTGCGGGTTGTAGACGACGCACTCGTCGAGCCCGATGCCCAATTCCAGCACCGCGGTGTTGCGGCCCAGGTGCTGGTCGGGCAGGAAGAGCACCTTCTCGCCGTGCTCGAAGGCCCAGCGCAGCGCGCGCTCGGCGTTCGAGGACGTGCACACCGCGCCGCCGTGCTCGCCGGTGAACGACTTGATGGCTGCGGACGAGTTCATATAGGTGATCGGCACGGTGACGTCGGCGACCCCGGCGTCGCGCAGCACGTCCCATGCTTCGACGACCTGCTGGTGGTCGGCCATGTCGGCCATCGAACAACCGGCGGCCAGGTCGGGCAGGATCACCGCCTGGTCCGCAGTGGTGAGGATGTCCGCGGACTCGGCCATGAAGTGCACGCCGCAAAAGACGACGAATTCGGCGTCCGGGCGTGCTGCGGCGTCGCGGGCGAGCTTGAACGAGTCGCCGGTGACGTCGGCGAACTGGATGACCTCGTCGCGCTGGTAGTGGTGCCCGAGCACGAAGGCGCGGTCGCCGAGCCGGTCCAGCGCGGTACGCGCCCGCTCGACGAGGTGCGGGTCGGAGGCCGGCGGCAGCTCACCCGGGCAGTCGACGCCTCGCTCGGACGCGGCGTCACTGCCCTGACCGAGCAGCAGGAGCGCCAGCGGGGTGGCCGCCGGCTCGGTGAATGTCACGTGTTCGAGCGTAATCCGCGTCACGCGGCCCGGGTGCGCCACCGTGGTGCAGATCGCCCGCCGACGTTGGCCGCGTGGTTACCATGGAATAGCAGCCGGCACCGACCGGTTCGCTTGTTGCAGACCACGCACGCTTTTCTCCCCTGGGGGCGACATGACCAGCACCGAGACGCCTGTCGAGCTCACGACCGCACCCGTCGACGCTCCGGCGAACGACATTGCGCTCACTGAGCAGGCCGCGACGAAGGTCCGGGCGCTGCTCGACCAGGAGGGCCGCGACGACCTGCGCCTGCGCATCGCGGTGCAGCCCGGTGGTTGTGCGGGCCTGCAGTACCAGCTGTTCTTCGACGAGCGCAGCCTCGACGGCGACACCGAGCTCGACCTGCACGGCGTCCCGCTGGTGCTCGACCGGATGAGCGCCCCCTACCTGGGCGGCGCCACCATTGACTTCACGGACACGATCGAGCAGCAGGGCTTCACGATCGACAACCCCAACGCGTCGAGCGGCTGCGCCTGCGGTAACAGCTTCTGCGGCTAGGGGCGTCCCGCTCGTCCGCTAGCCTTGGACCCCGTGCCGATTCTTGTCGCGGGGTCCATCGCTACTGATCACCTGATGCACTTCCCGGGGAAGTTCTCGGATCAGCTGCTTGCCGAGCACCTGCACAAGGTCTCGCTGTCCTTCCTCGTCGATCAACTCGACATCAAGCGCGGCGGTGTCGCGCCGAACATCTGCTTCGCGATGGCGCAGTTGGGTGGGTCGCCGACACTGGTCGGCGCGGTCGGTGAGGACTTCGCCGAGTACCGGGAATTCCTTCAGTCGCACGGCGTGGACTGCAACCACGTACACGTCTCGCCCACGCAGCACACGGCGCGCTTCGTGTGCACCACGGACACCGAGATGAACCAGATCGGCTCGTTCTACGCCGGCGCGATGATGGAGTCGGCGCAGATCGAGATCGCGCCGATCTGGGACGCGGTCGGCGCCGAGCTCGCGGTCATCAGCGCCTACGACCCGGCTGCGATGGTCAAGCACAGCGCCGAGTGCCGGGACAAGGATCTCGCCTTCGTGGCCGACCCCTCGCAGCAGGTCACCCGCATGGACGGCACGCAACTCGCGGAACTGATCGAGGGTGCGTCGCTGTTGTTCACCAACTCCTACGAGCGTGAGCTGCTGGAGTCCAAGACGGGCTACTCCACCGCGGACATCGACGAGCGCGTCGAGGTGCGGGTCACCACGCTCGGCTCGGACGGCGTGGAGATCGTCGGCGAGTTCGGCCGGGTGCACGTGCCGATCGCGCAGGAGCGCGCGCGCCTCGACCCCACCGGCGTCGGCGACGCCTTCCGTGGCGCGTTCCTGACGGCGCGCGGATGGGGGATGTCGTGGGAGCGGGCTGCGCAGGTCGGGTCGCTGCTCGCGACGATGGTGCTCGAGTCGGTCGGCACGCAGGAGTACACCGTCGAGAAGGGCGCGTTCGGCGAGCGGCTCGCGGAGTCCTACGGCGACGAGTGCGCCGCCGACGTCCTGCCCCACCTGGCCTGACCCCCGCTCCACCAAATCCCGCTGATCAACAGCATCTTCTGGTCGTCCTGGCGACCAATTCCTGCTGTTGATCACCGGGGGAGCCCAGGGGGCCGAGAGGGAACCGAG
>NZ_CAXTQF010000005.1:0-27275 GCF_964246335.1 uncultured Jatrophihabitans sp.
CCGGCCGCGGCGGCTCGCGCCAACAGGCTGGCGCAGACGTCCGGATCGTTCGGCCGGTACAGCTGGAACCACCGCACGCCGTCGCCGTTGGCCGCGGCCACCTCTTCCATCGTGCGCGAGGACAGCGTCGACACGATCATCGGCAGGCCGAGTTCACCGGCTGCGCGCGCGACGGCGAGCTCACCGTCGGGATGCACGATGCCCTGCGCCGCCACCGGTGCGGTGCCGATCGGCGCGGCGACCTCGCTGCCGAGCACCGTGGTGCGCAGCGTGCGGTCGGTGGCTCCGGTGAGCATGCGCGGCACGATGCGCCACCGGTCGAAGGCCGCGCGGTTGGCCGCGCCCGTCGCACCGGAGCCGGCCGACCCGGCGACGTAGTCGAACGGGATCTCGGCCAGCTGCTCGCGCGCTGCCGCCTCGAGCTCGGTGAGATCGGTCGGGAACGCCGGCAGTTCGCCGTCGACGCCGCGGTCATAGATCTCCGTGGCGTAGTTCGGCACGGACGGCACACTCATGCCGTCACTCTGGCACGTCAGGTGAGCAGGCTCTTGCCCCACCAGTCGCCGGCCTCGTGCAGCCCGGGTGGCACCGCGAACAACGCGCTGCTGGTGTGGTGGATGTACTCGTTCAACGCGTCGTGGCTGCCCAGCTTGCGCTGGATCGGCACGAACTGCTTGCGCGGGTCCTTCTGGAAGGCGATGAAGAACAGCCCGGCGTCGAGCAGCCCGGTCTGCGCGTCGATGCCGTCGGTGTAGGAGTAGCCACGGCGCAGGAGCTTGTAGCCGCCGTTGGTGCTGGGCGCGGCGAGCCGGATGTGCGCATTGACCGGGATCACCGGTGTGCCGTGGCGGACCTCCTCGAGCTGCACGGTGTCGAACTCGTGCTTGCCCGACAGCGGCGCGCCCGACGTCTTGTACCTGCCGATGACGTTCTCCTGGTCGGAGAGCTGGTCGGTGTCCCAGGACTCGATGAGCATGCGGATGCGCCGCGCGACGAGGTATGACCCGCCGGTCATCCACGCCTGGTCGGTCTCGCGCCCGACCCACACGTAGTCGTCGAAGTCGTGCGCGTCCTGGTTCTTGATGTTGTTGGTGCCGTCCTTGAAGCCGAGCAGGTTGCGTTCGGTCTGCTGGTTCTTCGACGTCGACGAGGTGCGCCCGAAGCCGAGCTGCGACCACTTCATCACGGCCGTGCCGCGCGCGAGGCGGGCGAAGTTGCGGATGACGTGGAAGGCGACGGTGGGATCGTCGGCGCACGCCTGCACGCACAGGTCGCCGCCGCTGAGCTGGGGCTGCAGCGCATCGCCGGGCAGCGCGGGAATCTCGGCAAGTGCCGCAGGGCGCTGTGTGGCCAGGCCGAACCGGTCGTCGAACAGTGACGGGCCGAAGCCGACCGTGACGGTCAGCTGGGACGCTCCGAGGCCGACGGCCTCCCCGGTATCGATCGGTGGTGCCTGCGGGGCGGTCTCCACCGCCCCGATCTCCAGACCCTTGGTCATCTGGGCGGCCGCGGCCGCCCAGGTGCCGAGCAGAGTGGCCAGCGCCTGCCGGTCGCTGGTTGTGACGTCGAAGGCGGCGAAGGCGAGCCGGTCCTGGGCCGGAGTCGCGATACCGGCCTGGTGCTCGCCGTAGAACGGGACGACGGACGGCGTGCTCGCCGGGCTGGCGTCCGCCGGTTCGGTCGCCCGGCCCACGCCGAAGCCGGCACCGCCGGCAGCGAGTGCGCCGGCCGCGCCGAGAGCGCCGCCGAGGAACCTGCGTCGTGACGTACCGTCAGCCATGCGTGGGTGAACCTCTCAGACCTGCGTCGTGCGCTGCCCACGGACACCGGCACCGCGCGTGACGATCATGCGTTCGCGACCTTGCTGGCCACCTGGGACAGCGGCTCCTGCACAGCCTTGACGGCGGCGGCGAGCGCCCGCTTGTCGGCTGTCGTCAGCTGCGTGTACAGCTTGTAGCCCGAATCGTTCGCGGTGGTGCGGTAGGTGCCCACCAGCTTGTCGAGGGACGCGAAGCTGCCGGCGATCTGCTGGGTCAGCGCGGGGTCCATCTTCTGCAGCGCGGGCTGCAGCTGTGCAAAGGCCTGTTCCGCACCCTCGTCGTTGTTCGCGAAGTCGAGCAGATCGATGTGCGAGTACCGCTCCTCCTCGCCGGTGATCTTGCTGCTGGCAACCTCGTCCAGCAGTTCCTGGGCACCGTTGGCGAGTTCGGTCGGCTTGTACGTCAAGCCCTTCGTCAGCCCCTGCAGGCGCTGGACGTCGCTGACCAGCTTGTCGCCGTAGGCAGCGGTCCCCTTCAGCGTCTTCTGCTGGAACAGCAGCATCTCGATGCGGTGGAAGCCGCGCCATTGCGACGCCGGGACGTCGCCGGCGCGTGCGTCGAGGTCGGCGTCGATGCTGTCCTTGTTGATGACGAAGGACTCGGCAACCGGCTCGATCCGCTCGTAGTAAGGCCGCGCCTTCATGTACGCGTTCTGCGCCGCGGTGAGGTCGGTGCCGTGCAGCGTGGCTGCGAACTGCTTGGTGGTGGTGAGCAGGCCGCCGATCTGCGTGTCGACGTACGTGGCGTACTGCTTCGACGCGGTCTGCAACTGCGTCGCGGTGCTCGCGTCCCCGACGGCGCTCTTGCCGGTGACCTTGATCGACGTGAACTCGGTGGATGCGCCGGGGCAGTTCACCTTGTACGTGCCGGCCGGGACGTCGACGGCGAACTGGCCGGTGAAGCCCGGCGGCAGGTTCTCCTTCTCGCCGACGATCCGCTCACCGGCGAGCAGTTCGACCTCACTGACCGCGGTGGCGTCCTTGTTGGCGATCTTGAAGGTGATGCCGCCCGCGTGGAACGACTTGCGGTCCACCGCGCAGCCGTGCGCCGCACTGATCGTCACCGCGGCGATGCGCGCGTTGCCGCTCGCGTCGGCGCTGGATTGCTTGGCCGGTTTCGATCCGGAGCCGGAGCAGGCGGCGAGCGTGCCGATGAGCGCAGTGGCGCCGATTAGGGCGAGAGCGGGGCGTCGGATCATCGATTCTCCACGGTCGTCGGGCAGGTTAGGCGAGCCTAACCTAACTACGGACGAGTGACGCCGTTGGTTCGGCCGACGTGACCGCGGTCTCGGCTGCCCGGCGACGCGCGGCGAGCAGCGCTGCCGCGGCGACCAGCAGCGCGAGCACGGCGAGTACCGCGCACCAAGCGGCCAAAGTGTGCAGGCGGGACCGGTCGTCGATCGTGGTGTGCGCGGCATTCGCGGAGGCGACGGCGGCGCGGGCCGCGGTGGCCGGCAGGCGCGAGGTGGCGTTCGCATAGGGCCGGTCGAGGGCGACGGTGCGGTCGCCGGCTCGCACGGACAGGGCGATCTGCTCGGTCCAGGCGAGGTCGAGCACCCGGTCGGTGCGCGTGTCCAACCAGACCGTCAGCGTGCGCGTGCCGCGGTAGGCAGCCGTGAGGTCGGTGGGTGCGCTCGCGCCGAACTGCACGAGCCCGATCGGCAGGCGCCCGCCGTTGAGTTGCGCGACCTTGTCGAGCGACAAGGTGGTCGGCAAGTCCGTTGTGGGCACGTCGGTCGCGATCCGGAACACATCGGCGTCCACGCCGTCGTGGCGCGCGCGGCCGGCCGCCGGCAGCCGGAACTCCTGTGCGGCACCCACCGTGCCGTGCACGGGGTCCTGCGCTTCAGTACGGACGGTCGCGGACGACGTATCACGCGAGTTCACCTGCGCGCTGACGCTGCGCGCGGACGTTGTCGGTCGCGCGGCCGGCGCAGCAGGCGCCAGCGCCGCGAGCAACACCGCCGCTACCGCCGTCAGGAGCGCTGCGACACCCGCGACCCTGGCGAGCGCGCGCGCCGGGACGGCCTTGCCGGGCGGCCAGGCGACATAGAGCCCGACGGGGATCAGGTACAGCAGCCAGCCGACGACCTCGATCACGACCGGGTGGTCCTGGATGCCGAGCATCCCGGTCAGCAGCGACGCCTGGACGGTGCCCGGCTGCACAAGCCACGAGAGGTCGACGGTGCCGCCCTGGCCGATGTTCAGCCAGCCCGCCTCGTGCGCAGTGTGCAGCGCGTTGACGACGAGACCGGCCGCGACGAGCACCAGCACGAGTCCGGTGCCGCGGAAGAACTTCGACAGGTTGAGGCGGACGCCCCCGCGGTACAGGCCGTACCCGAGCGCCACGGCCACGAGGATGCCGAGCGTGGCGCCGGCACCGGCGGCCGAGCCGCTGCCGCTCTCGTTGAACGCGGCGAGCAGGAAGACGACGGTTTCCAGGCCCTCGCGGATGACCGCCAGGAAGGCCATCAGCACCATCGCGCGCCCGGCGTTCGCGCGCCCGGTCATTGCGTCCGCGGCCATGCCTTCGAGCTGGCTCTTCAGCTGCCGTGCGTTGCGGCGCATCCACACGACCATGTACGTGACCATGCCGACGGCGAGCGCACCGATGACGGTCTCGAGACCTTCTTGCTGGCGCTGCGGCAGGTTGGCCGAATACACCTCGAGCGCGATGCCCGCCGCGACGCAGAGCACGATCGCCGACCCGACACCGATCAGCACCCAGCGCAACAGGTCGCGCCTGCCCTGCTTGCGCAGGAAGGCAGCGATGATGCCGACGATCAATGCCGCCTCGAGCCCTTCGCGCAGTCCGATGACGAAGGTCGGCAACATGCGATCGTCCTCTCGACGCCGAGGGGCGGGTGGGCGGACAGGTACCTAAGGTTAGGCAAGCCTTACGCCAGAGCGTAAACCACGATGCCAGGGTCACCACAAGCGCTGGGCGAGGCTGATCACAACTACGGTGTGCTGCGTGCGGATCGACCTCAACGCCGATCTCGGCGAGGGCTTCGGCGTGTGGCGCCTCGGCGACGACGACGCGCTGCTCGAGGTGGTGTCGAGCGCCAACGTGGCGTGCGGTTTCCACGCCGGCGACCCGCGCACCATGCGTCGGGTGTGTGCGGGTGCAGCGGCGCACGGGGTGGCCGTCGGGGCGCAGGTCAGCTACCGCGACCTCGCCGGCTTCGGCCGCCGCCGGATCGTCATCGACCCGGACGACCTTGCGGCCGACGTGCTGTACCAGATCGGGGCGTTGGACGCGTGTGCCCGCGGAGCCGGCACCCGGGTGCGCTACGTCAAGCCGCACGGCGCGCTCTACAACACCGCGGCCGACGACGAGCAACAGGCCGCGGCCGTCGTTGCCGGCATCGCCGCCTTCGACGCCGCCTTGCCGCTGTTGGCACTTCCCGACTCGGCGATGGCAGCCGCCGCGGGCAACGCGGGGGTGCCGTTCGTCGCCGAGGCGTTCGCCGACCGCGGCTACCTGCCGACCGGCCGGCTCGTCCCCCGTGGCACCGACGGCGCCGTGCTCGACGGCGCCGAGGAGATCGCGCAGCGGGTGGTGCGCATGGTGCGTGATCACCGCGTGCCGACGACCGAGGGCGCGGACCGCGAGATCGACGCCGCCTCGGTGTGCGTGCACGGCGACACCCCGGGCGCCGTCGAGATCGCGCGACAGGTGCGGCAGGCGTTGCTCGGTGCCGGCGTGTCCGTCGAGCCGTTCGTCGACTGAGGCCCGCCGATGCGTCTGCTGCCGTGCGGTATGGACGGCGTGCTCGTCGAGGTGGACGACGTGTACCAGGTCGTGCCGCTGGCCGAAACCTTGCGCGCCGACGTCGACGTCGTCGAGACGGTTCCGGGTGCGCGCACCGTGCTGGTACGTACGAGGCGGGAGGTGTCCGCGGCACTGCGCGAGCGCATCACCGCGGCCGCGGCCGCGGGGACAGCAGCGCGTGAGCCTGCCGCCGTCCGCGACGTCGTCGAGCTCACGGTCCGCTACGACGGCCCTGACCTGCGGTCCACCGCGGCCGAGCTCGACATGACGCCCGACGAATTGATCGCCGTGCACAGCGGCCGCGAGTACGTGGTGGCGTTCTGCGGCTTCGCACCGGGATTCGCCTACGTAACCGGGCTCGACGAACGGCTGCACGTGGCCCGGTTGGCGGAGCCACGCACCCGGGTGCCCGCCGGCTCGGTCGGCGTCGCCGGCGAGTTCACCGGCGTCTACCCGCGCGAGTCGCCGGGCGGCTGGCGGCTACTCGGACGTACCGAAGCGCAGTTGTGGGACGCCACAGCCGACCCGCCCGCGCTGCTGGTGCCCGGCACGCCGGTGCGGTTCCGGCCGTCCTGATGGCACGCGGATGATCGAGATCGTCGAGCCCGGACCGTCGGCGACCGTGCAGGACCTCGGCCGCATCGGCCGCGCCGCAGTCGGTGTGCCACGCAGCGGAGGCTTCGACCGCGCCGCGCTGCGCGCGGCCAACCGGCTCGTCGGCAACCCGGACAACGCCGCCGTGGTCGAATGCACGTTCGGCGGCCTGCGCCTGCGCGTCGAGCGCGCGGTAACCGTCGCCCTGACCGGAGCCGCGTGCGCCGGTGCACCGGACTGGGGCAGGGCGGTGACGCTGCCGGCCGGCGCCGAGGTGTCGCTGGGAACGCCGGCCGTCGGCCTGCGCAGTTACCTCGCCGTGCGCGGCGGTCTCGACGTCGACCCGATACTTGGCTCGCGCAGCACCGACACGCTCAGCGGCCTGGGGCCGCCGGCGTTGCGACCGGGTAGCCGCCTCGCCGTCGGCACCGCGCGCGGCAATCCCGCGGACGGCACGTGGGTGGCACCCGCCGGTGTCGACGCCCATCGCGTCGTGCTCGGCCCGCGCGCTGACTGGTTCACCCCGGCCGCCGCGGCCCGGCTGCTGGAGGCGCGGTGGACGGTCCGCGACCGCAGCGACCGAGTCGGCGTGCGCCTCGACGGGCCGCGGCTCGAGCGGGCCGTCGACGGCGAACTGCCCAGCGAGCCGACGGTGCCCGGCGCGCTGCAGGTGCCCCCGGACGGGCGGCCAATCGTGTTCGGTCCGGATGCCCCGGTGACCGGTGGCTACCCGGTGATCGCGGTACTGCGCGATCTCGACCCGATCGCCCAGGCGCGCCCTGGAGACACCGTCCGGTTCACGACCCGATGAGGTGAATGATCGCCCAGCAGGCGGCCGCGACCAGTGCGGCGGCGGGCAGCGTCAGGATCCACGCGAACACGATGTTGCCGGCCACTCCCCACCGCACCGCGGACACCCGGCGCGTGGCACCCACTCCCATCACGGACGACGTGATGACGTGCGTCGTCGACACCGGCAGGCCGTACTGCGCGTTGGCCAGCAAGACGCCGGTGGCGACGGTCTGTGCGGCGAAGCCACTTGCCGGAGTGAGCGAGAAAATCCGCCGGCCGAGCGTGCGCATGATGCGCCAACCACCGGAGTAGGTGCCCGCTGCAATGGCGCCGGCCGAGGACAGGATGACCCACAGCGGGATGCCGGCGTTGCTGCCGAGATGCCCGGACACGACCAGGGTCAGCGCGATGACGCCCATCGTCTTCTGTGCGTCCTGCGTGCCGTGCCCGAACGACATCCCGGCCGCGCTGAAAATCTGCGCCCAGCGGAAGTTGCGGTTGGCCCGCACCGCGTTGGCCCGGCGGAACAACCACAGGATGGCCACCATCACCAGGTAGGCCGCGGCGAAACCGATCAGCGGCGAGATCACCATCGGCAGCACGACCTTCTCGATCACGCCCTGCCAGTTGATGGATTCGGCGGCGGCCAGCGCGGCGCCGACCAACCCACCGATCAACGCGTGCGTCGACGACGACGGCAGCCCGAAGTACCAGGTCACCAGGTTCCATGCGATGGCGCCGAGCAGCGCGGCCAGCACGACCTCCAACCCGGCGTTGCCGTGCGTCGGTGGCGGGATGATGCCGCTGCCCACCGTCTTGGCCACTTTGGTCGAGATCAGCGCGCCGACCACGTTGAACATCGCTGCCATGGCGAGCGCGACGCGCGGCGTCAACGCCTTGGTCGAGATGGACGTCGCGATCGCGTTCGCCGAGTCGTGGAAGCCGTTGGTGAAATCGAAGCCGAGCGCAACGACGACGATCACCACCACCAAGGCAGTGGTACTCACGTCGTCTCCTCGCTCCGCTCCGGGGACGACGCGAGGCTCGCAGCGGACTGTGATTCAAGGTTCGCTCCGCAAGCGTCGCTCACCGGTACTCAGGACTCCTTGACCGCGATGGTCTCCACGGCGTGCGCCACGTGCTCCAGCGCGTCGGCAGCCTCTTCGAGGCCGTCCGCGACCTCGCGCAGCTTGACCATCGTCAGTGCGTCGTAGTCGCCGCTGAACAGCTTCGACAGCAGCTTGCGGTAGACCCGGTCGGCCTCGTTCTCCAGCCTGTTGACCTCGATCCAGTACGGCTCGAGGTCGCGCAGGGTCTGCAAGCGCGACATCGCCTCCGCGGTCTCGTTCGCCGAGCGCTGCAGCAGATGGATCTGCTCGTTCATCAGCGCCGGCAACCGCCCGACGTCGGCCAGCACGATGAAGTCGGCCGCTGCCTCGATCGCGTCGATGACATCGTCCAGTGCGGAAGCGAGCCGGTAGATGTCCTCACGGTCGAACGGCGTGATGAAGCTGGTGTTGAGCTGGCGCATGATGCGGTGGGTCACGGCGTCGCCGGCATGCTCGCGCTCACGCAGTTCTTTGGCGATGACTTCGCGATTGGCATTCGGGTCGCTCAGCCCGCCGAGCACCTCGACCGCACCGGCGACGTTGCGGCCAGCCTCGGTGAACATCTCGTAGAACGCATGGTCACGTGGCGTGATGCGGAACGGCACGGTGCTCCTCGGCGATCGGGTCCGGTCCGGGCACCCTAACCCTCGCCGTTCACCTGTCGTTCATCGCGGCGACACCCGCGGCGGTGGGGCGCGCTACTTGCGGATGCGGCGCACGACCAGCAGCACCAGCACGGCCCCCGTGACACCGATGACGACCCGACCCTGGGTCGTGTTCGCCTTCTCCCGCACCGACTGCTTCGCGTTCTCGACGATCCTCGTGGGGTTGCCCCGGTAGGCGAGCTGGTCGACCGCCGCAGCCAGCGCGGCGCGCGAGCGCTCGATGTCGCGCTGGATGTCGTCCGGGCTCTCGTCGGGCACGCCGCGTCCTCCCTGCTAGGAATCGATTGCGTCGAGAGCCTAGTGCGTCGATCGCGGCGGCGCGTGGATAGCCTGCGGACATGGCCCGACTCGCACCCGGCGATCAAGCGCCCGACTTCACGCTCCCTGACGCCGACGGCAAGGACGTCACACTGGCCGACCTGCGCGGCCGGCGGGTGATCGTCTACTTCTATCCCGCCGCGATGACGCCGGGCTGCACCACGCAGGCATGCGACTTCCGCGACAACCTCGAGTCGCTGGCCTCGTCCGGTTACACGGTGCTGGGTGTCTCCCCCGACAAGCCCGCGAAGCTCGCGACGTTCCGCGAACGCGACGGTGTGACGTTCCCGTTGCTGTCCGACGAGTCGAAGACGACACTCGACGCCTACGGCGCGTACGGCCAGAAGACGATGTACGGCAAGACCGTCACCGGAGTCATCCGCTCGACGTTCGTCGTCGACGCAGACGGACGGATCGAGCTCGCGCAGTACAACGTCAAGGCGACCGGGCACGTCGCCAAGCTGCGCCGCGACCTCGGGCTGGACGACTGAGCCGGCGCGACGACCTGCTCGCGGCGCGCGACGCCGCCGCCGAACGCGCGGCGCGACTACGCGCAGACCTCGACGACATCCTCGACTCCGCGTCGTCCACCACCGGCGACGACGAGCACGACCCTGAAGGCGCCACCATCGGGTTCGAGCGGGCACAGGCGCAGGCGATGCTGGACCGCGCGCTCGGGCGGCTCGCTGCGATCGACACCGCGCTGACCCGCGACGACGCCGTCGACGGCGTCGACGCTGCCGGCTGCGCGGTGTGCGGCCGGCCGATCGGCGCCGAACGGCTCGCCGCCCTGCCGGCGACCGACCGCTGCATCGACTGCGCGCGGGCTGGGCGCAACCCCTAATCTGCGTCCATGGCGCTCGCTCCCGAGGAGTTCTACCAACACGCGCTTTCGGTCGCGGACGACGAGCGTCGGCTGCCGCTGGCCCGGATGACCGATTGGGCGGGCAGCCCGTTCGAACCAGGCGGCCTGCACGTTTCGCCGCTCCGGCCTCCGGTACTTCCCGAAGCGCACCGCGCGGACGAGAACGCCGACGACTGCTCCGCCTGTCGTCGACGCGACGAGGGGTTGTGGATCGACGATCACTGGCGGCTCGGTCGCATGACCGAGGTCGGCGTGCCGCTGGTGCTGATGCTCTACCCCCGTGACCATGTCGATCTCGGAGATCTGCCGGACACGCGCGCCGCCGAGCTGGGCGTGCTGACCGCCCACATCGCCCGGCACGTCGAGGCCCTGCCCAACGTCGGCCGGGCACACGTCTATCGCATCGGCGACGGCGGCGCCCACCTGCACGTCTGGTTCTTCTCGCGCCCACTCGGCCAACCGCAGCTGCGCGGGTCCTGGCTGGTCGTCTGGGACGACCTGCTGCCCGAGTACCCGGACGACACCGCGCAGGCCGACGCCGAAACCGTCGCCGCCGCCCTGGCCGACTCGTACGGCGGCCGGGTCAACGCGTGATCGATCCGCGTTGCGCCTCGTTCTGGCGAGGCGCAGTGCGGTTCGATCACTGCTTTCGCCAGCACGGCCTCGTACGCTGTGCCACCGAAGGGGCCGTAGCCCAACGGCAGAGGCAGCGGCTTTAGGTGCCGTCCAGTGGGGGTTCGAATCCCCCCGGCCCTACGTGAGTGAACCCGTCGTCGACATCGACCGCGTCGTCCTCGGCGATTGCGCGGACGTGCTGCCGACGCTGCCGGGCGCATCGTGCCAGCTCATCTACGTCGACCCGCCGTTCAACACCGGCCGGCGACAGCAGCGGCGCACGATCAGCACCACCGGCGTGGACGACGGCACCGGCGACCGCACCGGCTTCGGCGGCCGGCGATACGCCACCGCGGAGATCTCGCGCCGCGGTTACCTCGACGTGCACGACGACTACCTCGGCTGGTTGGAGCCGCTGATGCGTGAGGCGTACCGCCTGCTCACGGCCAGCGGGACGCTCTACCTGCACATCGATTACCGCGAGGCGCATTACGTCAAGCTGCTGCTCGACGCCGTCTTCGGGCGCGACGCGTTCCTCAACGAGGTGATTTGGGCGTACGACTTCGGCGGCCGCGCTCGTGACCGATGGCCGGCCAAGCACGACACGATCTTCGTGTACGTGCGCACGCCGGGCGCGCACCTCTTCGACCAGGACGCCGTGGAGCGCATCCCCTATCTGGCACCGGGCCTGGTCGGACCCGAGAAAGCGGCCCGCGGCAAGCTGCCCACCGACGTGTGGTGGCACACGATCGTCGCGACGAACGGGCGGGAGAAGACCGGCTACCCGAACCAGAAGCCGGAGGGCATCGTGCGGCGCATCGTCTCCGCGTCATCGCGCCCCGGTGACCGGGTGCTCGACTTCTTCGCGGGGTCCGGCACGACGGGCGCGGTGGCTGCGCAGCTGGGTCGCCGGTTCACGCTGATCGACAGCAATCCCGAGGCGATCGAGGTCATGCGCGCCCGGCTGCCTGCTGGAACGACGTTCGCCTGACGCGGGTGTGTCAGCGCGAGTTCAGTGCGGCTGCTTCGAACCGGTCGGTGTTGCGGCCACCGGCCTTGGACTCGTACAGCGCCGCGTCGGCAGCGGCGAGCG
This sequence comes from uncultured Jatrophihabitans sp., assembly GCF_964246335.1. Classification (GTDB taxonomy): domain Bacteria; phylum Actinomycetota; class Actinomycetes; order Mycobacteriales; family Jatrophihabitantaceae; genus Jatrophihabitans. The sequence goes on from NZ_CAXTQF010000005.1 coordinate 11,646, forward strand.
TGTCCTCGACGCTGCGCCCGGCGCGGCACACCGCGACGCCGCTGGAGAACGTGACCTCGGGACGGATGCCGGCCCAGCGCCCGCGCAACCGCGCCAGCACGACGGTGGCGTTCTCGGTGCTCGTTCCGGGCAGCAGCAGCGCGAACTCCTCGCCGCCGAAGCGCGCACAGAAGTCACCTTCGCGCAGGCCGTGGCGCAGCATCGCGCCGAAGTCGGACAGCACGGCGTCACCGCCGGCGTGGCCCAATACGTCGTTGACTTCCTTGAAGCGGTCGAGGTCGAACAGCACGATGGCATCGCCCGACGCCGCGGCACGCACCCTGGTGTCCCAGCCGCGGCGGTTGGACACGCCCGTCAGTGCATCCGAGTGCGCCGCCGCGTGCAGTGCCTGGGTCAGCACGTTGCGGCGCGCAGTCATCTGCGCCACCATCTCGCCGAGCATCAGCCAGATCAGCGCGACCACGGCCAGCCGGACCAGCACCTGCCGTTCGAAGGACGCATTGACGACCAGATAGACCGCCGCGGCCGGCGCCAGGGCCACCAGCGAGGTGCCCGGTCGCTGGGTCAGCCCGATGTAGGCGAAGCAGAGTACGAGCACGCCGGTCAGCGGGGCGAACTCTCCTCGGTCAGCCGCACCGAGGGCCGTCAGGGCCAGCGCCACGAGCACCGGGTGGATGAGCGTTGCGCGGGCCGGCAGCCGCGTCCAGTCCAGCCGGTTGCTCACCGCGATGGCGGCGACCATGACCGCGCTGATCACGGCGAGCACCAGCCAGGCGCGGGTGCGTGGGCCCAGCAGGGCCGCGCCGACGACGACGGCCAGACCGCACGAGATGAGCAGGAATTGGCCCAGTGCGGCCGCGTTCGCATCAGCCTGCAGAACGGCGCGTAGTCCGTCGTGCAACGCGGGGTTGTCCCCGCTGCGCCGGCCGTGCACGCGCGCAGCGGTCACCGCTGGCGCGGCAGGCGCCGGACCGTGACCGGTAGCAGACACAGACTAAACTTACACGATTTTTACTGGAAGGGAATGCCTGCCGCGCGTTTTGGTCAGCGGCACGCGTAGTGCGGGTGCCGGTGCGCTTCAGGCCTCCGCGGTGAGGGACTCGTCGTCGTGCTGGTCGCGATGGTCGCGATGCTCGACCGCAGGTATCGGTTCCCCCGGCACGGGTTCGCCGGCCGGCGCGCACCGTAATTGGTTGCCCACCGAACTCAGGCACTTCCCGTCGCGCAGCCGCCATCGCCAGCCGTGCATCTGGCAGGTCAGCACGGCGCCGTTGCTGCCGTCGTCGGCAATCTCCCCGAACTTCGACAGGTCCGCCTTCAGGTGCGGGCAGCGGCGCTGCATCTCCCAGCCGTTGCCCTGCGGGTCGGACATGGTGATGGTCTCGGCGGCCTCGGTCGCGTTCTGCTCGGCGAACCACCCCTCCGCGTAGTTGAGCCGCTCCTCGGAAAGGCACTTGAAGAAGACGTATACGAATTCGTTGTACGGCCCGATGCGCTGGGCGGAGAACCGGCAGGACAGGAAGAGCGAGTTCACCCAGTCGATCTCGTGTTCTGCGATCAGCTGCTCGAGGTAGGCGCGCCTGGTCCGGAACCGGTATCGCACCTTCTCGCCGTTGTACGCGCGCACCGTGCCGCCGGCAAAGTCGATCAACACGTCGACGTCGCCGCGCTGGGCGTCCTCGCAGGTGAACCGGACGCCGCCGTCGATCCCGCCGGCGATGTGCTCGGCCTCCATGAGCAGCGGCGTGAACCACTCCTTGAGCGCAGTCAGGATGTCGATCTCGGGGTGCGCCCAGCCGGCCTTGGCGGCCTCGACCTCGGGCATCCGCCGCGCCTGCATGTCGCGCAGGTAGGCCGTCTTGGTCTCGTTGTCGGCGTAGACGGTCGCCGGGTCGTAGGGGTGCTCGACCGGGCAGCCCGGCTCGTCGGCGGCCGCCACGGAGCCCGGCAGCAGCAGCCGACCCTCGTCATGCCCCTTCTCACACAGGTAGTCGAGATAGCTGGGCTGGTCGGGGAAGATGTTCGACTCGTCGCCGAAGATGTCGTTGAACCCCCACAGTTCCTCGTCGAGGAAGCACGGCGGTCCCGCTGTCGGGAAGACGTAGCGCGCGCCGCATTCCTCGATGTAGCGCAGCGTCCGGTCGAACTGCCGCTCGCGCTTCGTGCGGCCCATCGCCTGCTTCGCCCGCACCGGCAACTCGTAGACCATCGGGAACCAGATCGCGCCGGAGAACTGCACGAGGTAGGAGTCGACGGGGCCGAGCTCGGTGAACGCGGTCAGTTCCGATGGGCGCGCGTCATTCTGGTTCAGCAACGTCTGACTGCCGTCGTTGATCCACAGCGACGAGTCCCCGATGGGCCCGTCGGTGGGCGACGTCAGTGACTGGATCATGACCTGCAGGCCGTCGACTTCGGTGACCTCGCCGTTCTCCGGCGACACGAACGAGGTGAATCCGCAGTCGCGCAGGGCGTCCTCGAGCTCCGACGTCGGATAACGCGGCAGCAGCACCGTCGTCTTCTTCGACACGACCTTGCGCAGGTGCTCGGGGTCGAAGTGGTCACGGTGCAGGTGCGACACGAACAAGTAGTCCGCCTGCCCGAACCGCTCCCAGTCGAGCAGCGAGTTGTCCGGGAACGGGAACCACGAGCCGAAGTACGCGGGGTTGACCCAGGGGTCGGTCAGCACGGTGCCGTGCGCCGTCTCGACGAACACACTCGCGTGACCCAACCCGGTGATGCGCATGGTGCCAACGTTATCCGGGAGCGTGGATGCCAGAATGAAGCAGACCCGCCGGCCAGCACGTCGAACAGGAGCGACTCAGGTGGCCCTGAATCCACACAGCGAGCAGCCCGATCTCACGTTGCCCGACGACTACAAGGCCGACCACCCGACCGAGCATCCGGAGGACTGGGGCTGGCACGGCGAGTGGGGCCGCGCGACGGCTGTCGCGGGCTGGGTCGTCGTGGTGCTGCTGCTGCTGCTCATGACGACGACGCACTACAACCTGCAGGGCACGCTGTTCCTTGGGCTGACCGCCGGCGGCATCGTCGTCGGCGAGGTCTACCTGCGGCGGCAGCGGCGCAACGCCTGGCGCAAATAGCGCCGATCCGCCCACGACCGGTCGTCCCTCCGCGGGGTGCAAGCCGTTCGATCCGCGGAATCCTCTGATTCACAGCCGTAACGCAGCGGAAACTATTGCGTACGGGCCCACATGCTGCGATAAACGCACAACACAGTCGCCAGTACCCCCGGGGGGCCCGCTTGACCACCGCCGCTTTGTCGTCGTCCACCGAGCTCGAGGGCAAGGGCCTCAAGACCGGGGCCCTCGGGCTCGCCTCGAGCGTCGTAGTCGGCGTCGCGTCGACGGCACCGGCGTACAGCCTCGCTGCCACCCTTGCGTTCATCGTCGCCTTCGTCGGCGTGCAGTCGCCGATCGTCGTCATCCTGGCGTTCGTGCCGATGCTGTTCACTGCCATCGGCTACCAGGAGCTGAACAAGGCCGACCCGGACTGTGGGACGACCTTCACCTGGGCCACGCGCGCCTTCGGGCCCAAGACCGGGTGGATGGGCGGCTGGGGCATCCTCGCCGCGGACATCCTGGTGATGGCCAGCCTCGCGCAAGTGGCCGGGCAGTATGTCTTCCTGCTCTTCAACTCCAAGATCGGCGAGCACCCGACCGACGGCCGCGTGCTGCTGGTCGGTGTGCTGTGGATCATCGTGATGACCTACATCTGCTACGTGGGCGTCGAGCTGTCGGCGAAGCTGCAGCAGTTCTTCCTGGTCATCGAGATCATCGTGTTGCTGATCTTCGCGGTCACCGCGCTGGTCAAGGTGGGCAACAACACCGCCGGCCCGCAGGCGATCGACCCGTCATGGTCGTGGTTCAACCCGTTCGACATCCCGGACTTCTCCAGCTTCATCCGCGGCCTGATCTTGATGCTGTTCATCTATTGGGGTTGGGACAGTGCGGTCGCGGTGAACGAGGAGACCGCGGACCCGACCAAGACGCCCGGGCGCGCAGCGGTGATCTCCACCTTCCTGCTGCTGGGCACCTACACGTTGCTCACCCTGTCGTCGCAGTCGTTCGCCGGTCTCGGCGACAAGGGCATCGGGCTACTGAACGAGAACCACCAGTCGGACATCTTCAGCCCGCTCGGCCACGCGGTGTTCGGCACCGGCGCCTACGGCACGACGATGACGCACTTGCTGTTGTTCCTGGTGCTGACCTCCGCCGCCGCGTCGACGCAGACCACGATCCTGCCCACGGCACGGACCTCGTTGTCCATGGCCGTCTACAAGGCCTTGCCGCAGGCATTCGCGAAGACACACAAGAAGAACCTCACGCCGACGGTGTCGACCCTTGCCTTCGGCGGCGTGTCGATCCTGCTCTACGCAATCTTGAACTCGACAGCCAATGCCGGCAACGTCATCTCCGACTGCGTGTCCGCGCTCGGCATGATGATCGCGTTCTACTACGGCCTGACGGGCTTCGCCTGCGCGTGGTACTACCGGCACAACCTGACCAGTAGCCCGCGCAACTTCCTGTTCCAAGGACTCATTCCGCTTCTCGGTGGACTCATCCTGTTCTTCGCGTTGGTCTGGAGCATCAAGGACGACTGGGTGTTCAGCAGCGTGACCACCAGCTACACGGTCTGGCACATGCCGTTCTCGCCGCACTGGTACATCGGCGGCGTGTTCCTGCTCGGGGTCGGCACCTTCGTCGTCGGTGTCATCCTGATGTTCGTCTGGCGCGCGGTCGCCCCGGCGTTCTTCCGCGGCGAGACGCTCAACGCGGACACGCCGACGATGGTCCCCGACCCGGACGCGGCCGGCACGCCGGTCGAAGCCGTCGCGCCGACCACCGGTAGACGGTTATGATGTGCGGATTCTGCTGTCAAACCGGTTGAACAGCACGAAATCAATGGTCGAGAGGGGCGTATAGCCGTGAAACCGGCATCCGCCGGTCAGGTCGACGACGTCTCACGTGCCATCATCGCGCAGCTGCAGGAAGACGGCCGCCGGCCCTACGCCAGCATCGGCAAGGCCGTCGGGCTGTCGGAGGCGGCCGTGCGCCAGCGGGTGCAGAAGCTCCTCGACACCGACGCCATGCAGATCGTCGCCGTCACCGATCCCATGCAGATCGGGCTCGCCCGGCAGGCAATGGTGGCCGTCAGTGCCACCGGTGATCTCGAGGCCGTGGCGGCCGAACTCGCGGGCATCGACGAGGTGGACTACATCGTCATCACGGCGGGCTCGTTCGACCTGATCGTCGAGGTCGTGGTCGAGGACGACGCGCACCTGTTGCGCCTGGTCAACGGCCGGATCCGCGCGATCGCCGGCGTGACCCGCACCGAGACGTTCCTCTACCTCAAGCTCGTCAAGCAGACCTACAACTGGGGCGCGATCTACGCCCGCAACGGAGAACGGACATGACCACCACACCGATCGAGACCGAGACGTCAGGTACCGGTTTCGACACCACGGATCTCTCGGCACGCGCGCGGGAGCACCTGTGGATGCACTTCACCTCGATGTCGACCTACGCCGACGCCGATGTGCCGACCATCGTGCGCGGCGAGGGCGCGCGCATCTTCGACACCGAGGGACGCCGCTATCTGGACGGCCTCGCCGGGCTGTTCGTCGTGCAGGCCGGGCACGGCCGCGAGGAGCTCGCTCGCGCCGCTTACGAGCAGGCCAAGAAGCTCGCGTTCTTCCCGCTGTGGTCCTACGCGCATCCGCCGGCGATCGAACTCGCCGACCGCCTCGCGTCGCACGCCCCCGGCGATCTCAACAAGGTCTTCTTCACCACCGGCGGCGGCGAGGCCGTCGAGACCGCCTGGAAGCTCGCGAAGAACTACTTCAAGCTCGTCGGCAAGCCGATGAAGCACAAGGTGATCAGCCGCTCGATCGCCTACCACGGCACACCGCAGGGCGCGCTGTCGATCACCGGCATCCCCGAGGCCAAGATGGTCTTCGAACCGCTCGTGCCCGGAGCGCACAAGGCGGCGAACACCAACTTCTACCGGGCTCCGGAGCACGGCGACGACCTCGAAGCCTTCGGCCGCTGGGCGGCCGACGACATCGAGCGGGCCATCGAGATGGAGGGCCCGGACTCTGTGGCCGCCGTCTTCGTCGAGCCCGTGCAGAACTCCGGCGGATGCTTCCCGCCGCCGCCCGGCTACTTCCAGCGGGTGCGCGAGATCTGCGATCGGCACGACGTGCTGATGGTGTCCGACGAGGTCATCTGCGCTTTCGGCCGGCTCGGCACGATGTTCGGCTGCGACAAGTTCGGCTACGTGCCGGACATGATCACGTGCGCCAAGGGGCTGACCAGCGGCTACTCCCCCATCGGCGCCTGCCTGGTAAGCGACCGCATCGCCGAGCCGTTCTGGACCGGCGGCGCGTCCTTCCCGCACGGGTACACGTTCGGCGGCCACCCGGTGTCTGCCGCGGTCGCGATGGCCAACCTGGACATCTTCGAGCGCGAGGGGCTGGCGCAGCACGTCCTGCAGAACGAGGGCGCATTCCGCGCCACGCTGGAGAAGCTGACCGACCTGCCGATCGTCGGTGACGTCCGCGGCGACGGCTACTTCTACGGCATCGAACTCGTCAAGGACAAGAACACCAAGGAGACGTTCGAGGGCGAGGAAGCCGACCGTCTGCTGCGCGGCTTCATGTCGAAGGCGCTGTTCGAGGCCGGCCTCTACTGCCGCGCCGACGACCGCGGCGACCCGGTCGTGCAGCTCGCACCCCCGCTGATCATCGGGCAACCGGAGTTCGACGAGATCGAGCAGGTCCTGCGGTCGGTGCTCACCGAGGCGTGGCAGCGCATCTGAGGATTTCGGGTCGGTTCGTTCGCTCGCGATAGCGCATCGCGCCCCGGGGCAGGCTGAGCCCGTGAGCCGTGCGCAGGTCGTCGTGGTCGGCGCCGGGATCGCCGGCGCGGCCTGCGCATCGGTGCTGGTCGCGCACGGCCTGGACGTCGTGGTGCGCGAGCGCGAGAACGAGATCGGTGGCCGGCTGGCCGCGCCGTCGTTGCACGGGCGCCGCGTCGACCTCGGCGCCGCGTACTTCACCGTCGGCGACAACGACTTCGCCGATACCGCTGCGGGTTGGGAGCGCGCCGGGCTGGCCCGGGAGTGGACCGACACGCTCGACGCGATCAGCCAGGACGGTCGGCAACGCAAGTCCGGGCCAATGCGCTGGGCGGCACCGGGCGGACTGGCGACACTCGCGGCCCACGTCTTTCGCGAGAGCGGCATCGACGTCGAGCTCACGGCGCAGGTACGCGGCGTATCCGATGTGGCCGTAGCCTGCGACGCCGTCGTGTTGGCGATGCCCGATCCGCAGGCGGTGCGGATTCTCGGCGGCCGAGCCGATGCCGACGAGTTCGACCCGGTCGCCTACGACCCGGTGATCGCCGTGGCGGCGACATTCCCCACGCGCTCGTGGGATCTCGACGCCGCCTTCGTCAACGACGACCCGCACATCGCGCTGATCGCCGACGACGGGGCCCGCCGTGGCGACGGCGCTCCGGTGCTCGTCGCCCACAGCACGCCGGAGCTCGCCCGACAGCACGCCGAGGACCCGCAGGCCGCGATCGAGCCGATGCTCACCGCAGTGCGTCGTGTCCTCGCCGTCGACGCGCCGCCGCAATGGACCGCGGTTCGCGACTGGCGTGACGCCAAGCCGACCGGCACGCACGGCGACGCGGCGTATGCACTGCTCGACACCGCCGACGGGCCGGTCGGCGTATGCGGCGACTCGTGGTGCCCGAGCGGATCACCGCGCGTCGAGTCCGCGTGGCTCTCCGGCCACCGTCTCGGCGCAGAACTGGCCGGCCGGCTGACGGGCTGAGCCCTACTTCAGGTGGTGCACGTAGTCCCATGCGGCGTGCGCGCCCGAATCGCCGATCCGATACACCTGCCACACGACGAGCACCGACACCGCGACGGACACGAAGCCGACGACGAACGCTGTGACCCGTGCGCCCGTCGACTCCGGCGCGGTCCGGCGGTCCGTCCGCACCAGCGTGGCGGTGCCGCCGCCCGCGCGTTCGGCGGCGTCGTCGCCCGCAGCCTCACCGGTCGTCTTCGTGCGGACCGGGCCGGCGACGGCGTCGCGCCGCCGGCCCCACAGCCAGACGCCCACCGAGACGACGAACAGCCCGATCGCGTACCAGAGGAAGGTGTCGCCGAGGTCCGCGTGCTTCTCGATCGCCTTGTTCGCCCCGTTGGCCTCCAGCTTGTGCTCGAGCCATTCGCCGGCATTGGTCGTGATGGGGGTGAACACGAGAACCAGCGCGGTGGTGATCGGCCCGACGATGCCGATGCGTCGGCGTGCAGCGGGCCACACCGCACTGAGCACAGTGAACAGCGCACCGAGCGGTGCCAGCACAACGATCACGTGGATGAGCAGGACGTGCGCGGGCAGTCCGTTGATCTGGGTCGGCATCACGTCTCCCGAGGTCGCGACCGGTGGTCTGTACTTCACCACGGAACAGCCGCCCGTCCGGTTCACCGTCGCGCCGCGTATCTAGGGTGGCGCCCATGCCGACCGACCTTCCCGCCGCGGCCGTGGCCCGGGTCCACCGTTCGCTCGAGTCGTTGCACGCGCTGATCTACTTCGCCCCGGAGGCGGACGAGGAATTCACGGCGGCCGGCCTGCGTCCCGGTCGGATGGGCTACTTCGCGAGCCGCTCGGCCCCGATGGGTGCGGTGGCTGCAGGCGTCACGACGGCGGCGTTCTACAACTTCAACCCGTCACTCGTCGCGCACTTCATCCCGCACGCGTGGACGCTGGCATCGCCCGCGGACGTGCTCGCCGCCCGTTACCGCGCCGTCGACCGCGCGTTGGGGCGGCTGCTCGGTGCCGAGGCCGACAGCGACGCGGTCCGCGAGGCGGCCGACCTCGCCCAGCGCGCCACGCGCGACCTGCCGGCCGTGGCCCGGCCGTTGTACGCCGGGCACGCCGACCTCGACTGGCCGGACGGCCCGGCACACGTCGTGCTCTGGCACGCGATCACCCTGCTGCGCGAGTTCCGCGGCGACGGCCATGTCGCAGCTCTGCTCGACGCCGAGGTCAGCGGCATCGACGCGCAGGTGACGCACGTCGCCACCGGCCGCGGGTTCACCGAGCCGGCGGCGAAGAAGTCACGCGGGTGGTCCGACGCCGAGTGGGATGCGGCGCGCGAATCGCTGGGCGAACGCGGGCTGCTCGCTGCGGACGGCGCGCTGACCGAGGCCGGGAACGCACTGCGCGCACGTATCGAGGCGACCACCGACCGGCTGTCGGCCGCGCCGTGGCGCAATCTCGACGCGGCAGAGGTGGAGCGGCTCACCGAACTGGGCAAGCAGCTGTCCCGCACGGTGATCGCTGCCGGCGCCTTCCCGCCCGGGGTGTTCGCCTCCGGTCACTGAGACCGTCCGTCGAGGCGCGTCACTGGGCCGGACCGGCCCGCACGTGGTCGAAGATCAGGTTGGTCTCGGTGCGGGCCACGTCCGGGTCGCCGCTGAGGTTGACCACCACGAAGTCGCGCAGGTTGTCGGTGCTGTGTGCCGCGATGTGCACGTGGAAGTCGTCCGCGCCCGCGAGGAAGAACACGTTCAGCACCTCGGGCAGTTGTGCGATCTTCGCCATGAAGTCAGGGATGTGCCCGCGGGCATGCGACTGCAGACGCACCGCGATCATCGCCTGCACCGGCCGGCCCAGGGCCACGGGATCGATGTCCGCGTGATAGCCGCGGATGACCCCCGCCTCGCGCAGCGCGCGCACCCGGCCCAGGCAGGTCGACGGCGCGATGCCCGCCCGCTCGGCAAGTGCGTTGTTGGGCATCCGTGCGTCCGCGGCGAGCGCGCGCAGCAGTCGGCGATCGACGTCGTCGAGCGGCGGTCGAATCCTGTTCGCCGCAAGCGGTTTCGACGCGGGTCCACTCGAAGATCTCGTCGCCATACCGGCAGGTTACAGAATCTTGTTCAACCCCGTACCGGGATTTGCGCCGGTCGTTCATCGTAGGAGGCACAGTACAATCCGAGGAGTCACGGTGCAGGTCGGCGTCCCCCGCGAGGTCAAGAACAACGAGTTCCGTGTGGCGATCACGCCTGCGGGCGTGCACGAGCTGGTGCGCAACGGACACGATGTCGTGATCGAGAACGACGCGGGCGTCGGCTCGGCGATCCCGAACGACGACTACACGGCCGTCGGCGCGCGGATCCTGCCCACCGCCGACGACGTGTGGGCCGAGGCGGACATGGTGCTCAAGGTCAAGGAGCCCATCGCCGAGGAGTACCACCGCATGCGCAAGGACCAGGTGCTGTTCACCTACCTGCACCTCGCCGCGGACAAGGCATGCACCGACGCGCTGCTCGCTGCCGGCACGACCGGCGTCGCCTACGAGACCGTGCAGCTGCGCGACGGATCGCTGCCGCTGCTGGCGCCGATGTCCGAGGTCGCCGGCCGGCTGGCACCGCAGGTCGGCTCGTACCACCTGATGCGCCAGGGCGGCGGGCGCGGGACGCTGATGGGCGGCGTCCCCGGCGTGTACGCGGCGAAGGTCGTCGTGATCGGCGCCGGCGTGTCCGGGCAGAACGCGGCCGCCATCGCGCTCGGGATGCAGGCCGAGGTGCTGCTGCTGGACAAGAACGTCGCGCGGTTGCGGCAGATGGACGCGATCTACCAGGGCCACTGCCAGACGGTCGCGTCGAACTCGCTCGAGGTCGAGCGGGCCGTCCTCGACGCCGACCTCGTGATCGGCGCTGTTCTGGTGCCGGGTGCGAAGGCGCCGACGATCGTCAGCAACGAGCTGGTGTCGCGGATGAAGCCGGGCTCGGTGTTGGTGGACATCTCCATCGACCAGGGCGGCTGCTTCGAGGACTCGCATCCGACCACCCACGCCGAGCCGACCTATCCCGTGCACAACTCGCTGTTCTACTGCGTCGCGAACATGCCCGGCGCCGTCCCGCACACGTCCACCTTCGCGCTGACCAACGTGACGCTGCCCTATGCCGTCGAGCTCGCGAACCGCGGATGGCGCGATGCCCTGCGCCGCGACGAAGCGCTCGCCCACGGACTCAACACGCACGAGGGTCAGCTGACCAACAAGCCGGTCGCGCAGGCGCACGGTTACCAGTCGGTCGCGCTCACGGACGTGTTGACCTGACCCGGCCCACCGCGTTGAGTGGTGCTGAAGACGTGAGTTCCTACCGCGATCTCTCGCTGTGGTTCGACCAACTCTCCCCTGCGACGCTCCAGCCGCGGCACCCCCTGGCCCGTGACGTCGAGGCCGACGTGGCGATCGTCGGGGCCGGCTTCACCGGCCTGTGGACCGCGTACTACCTGCACGAGCTCGACCCGACGCTGCGCATCGTCGTGCTCGAGTCGCAGGTCGCCGGGTTCGGCGCGTCCGGGCGCAACGGCGGTTGGTGCTCGGCGCTGTTCCCGGTCAGCGCGGCCACGCTCGCCCAAGAAGCCGGCCACGATGCTGCGGTCGCGCAGTACCGCGCGCAACGCGGCGCCGTACGTGAGGTGCTCCGGGTCGCCGCGGAGCAGGACATCGACGCCGACATCGCGCTCGGCGGCACCGTCGTCGTGGCACGCAGCACCGCCCAGCTCGACCGCGCCCGCGCGGAAGTCGCCGAGGCCGACGACTTCGGGCTGGACATCTCCCTGCTCGATGCCGACGCCGCAGGCGCACGGCTCGCCGCCACGGACGTACTCGGCGCCACGTACACCCCACATTGCGCCGTGCTGCAGCCGGCCAAGCTGGTCCGTGGCCTGGCCGACGCGGTCGAGCGACGCGGCGTCACGATCTACGAACGGTCCACAGCAACGCGCATCGAGCCGCACACGGTGCATACCGCGCTCGCGAGGGTGCGCGCCGGGACGGTCGTGCGCGCCACCGAGGGCTACACGGCCCGGCTGCCGGGCTCGCGCCGCGCGCTGGTGCCCGTCTACTCGCTCATCATCGCCACCGAGCCGTTGCCGGACACCATGTGGGAGCAGATCGGCCTGCGTGAGCGGGAGACGTTCGCGGACCACCGCAACCTGATCATCTACGGCCAGCGCAGCGCGGACGGGCGGGTGGTCTTCGGCGGGCGTGGCGCGCCGTACCACTGGTCGTCACGCATCGAGCCCGCGTACGACCGCGAGCCACGGGTGTTCGACGCGCTCGAGCGCACGCTGCACGAGCTGTTCCCCGTGTTGCGTTCTGCGCGGATCACTCATCGGTGGGGCGGCCCGCTCGGGATTGCCCGCGACTGGCACGCGTCGGTGGGCCATGACTCCGACACCGGGCTCGCCTGGGCCGGTGGTTACGTCGGCGACGGGGTGGCAACGGCCAATCTGGCCGGGCAGACGCTGGCCGATTTGATCACCGATCGGGACACGGAGCGCACGTCGCTGCCGTGGGTCGGGCACCGCTCGCGCTCCTGGGAGCCGGAACCGTTGCGCTGGCTGGGCGCGAACCTGGGCCTGCGTGCGATGGAGTGGGCCGACCACGCCGAGGCCGCCGGGCGCCGCCCCTCCCGCACGGTCGGTGCCGTCAACGCGATGATGGGCCGGTGACCGAAGGCCCCAGCACCCAGGTGACCCGGCTGCGCGCGAAGCAGCGCACCGAACTCGCTGCTCTACATGCGCTGTTGGACACGACGTTCGTCGGGCACTTCGCCGTCACCGACGGGCACGGGCACCCTGTGGTGTTCCCGACCGCGATCGCGCGCGACGGCGATCACGTGCTGGCACACGGTTCGACCGGCTCACCGTGGATGCGCGCGTTGGCCGCGGGCGCGCCGACCAGTCTCGCCGTCACGGCGCTCGACGGGCTGGTCGTCGCCCGCTCGACATTCGAATCGTCGCTGCACTACCGCAGCGCGGTGCTCTTCGGCGCGTGCAGCGCGGTGCGCGATGCCGACAAGCCGGCCGCGCTCGACGTGCTGACCGACGCGATGCTGCCGGGCCGGGCAGCCGAGGTGCGTCGCCCGTGGCCGCGTGAGCTCGCGGCGACGCTGGTGTTGTCGATGCCGATCGAGCAGTGGTCACTCAAGATCTCCGACGGCTGGCCGGACGACGAGGACGCCGACATCGCCGGGGACGCCTGGGCCGGCGTGGTGCCAATGCACACGCGGCGCGGCACCCCGGTCCCGGCGCCGGATCTGCGCGCCGGCATCGCGGCGCCGGCCTCGTTGCGTCAGCTGCCGGACGCGCCGTAGCGCAGGCCGTCCATCAACAGGCCGACCAGCCGCCCGGTGCGGTCGCGCCACCCGGGCGTGTCGGTGGCCATGCAGATGCCGCCGACTGCGCGCATGAGGTCGTTGGGGTCGACATCGGCCCGGACGGTGCCGGCCGCGACCGCGGCGTCGAGCAGCTGACCGAGCGCGCTCGAGATCCGGTTATGACTCTCGGTCAACAGAGCCGAGTCGGCGCCCAGCACCGCCTTGAGGGCCATCGCCATGCCTCGCTTGCGGGCGACGTACGCGGCGAGATCGCCCATCCACGCCTCGAGAGCGCGGTCGGGGTGCTCGGTGTCGGCGACGATCCGCTCGTCGATGCCGCTGCACAGCGTCTCGACCTCGTGCCGGTACACCGCCTCGATGAGCGCATCGCGCGTCGGGAAGTGGCGGTAGAGGGTGCCGATGCCCACGCCTGCCTGCCGGGCGACGTCCTCGAGCGGGACGTCGACGCCGCGGTCGGTGAACAGCTGCGCGGCGGCGCTCATCAGGGCGTCACGGTTGCGGCGGGCGTCGGCGCGTAGCGGGCGCGCGACAGACGGGGCGTCATCCGCCGTGTCCGCGGCGTGCGCCGATCCGGCAACTGCGGACGTCGAGCGCGACACGCCCATCCCTCACAATTCGCTTGATAACCGGAGGCAACCTCCGGTAACGTCGGTTCCGGAGGAACCTTCCGCTTACACCCACGGTACTACACAGAGGTCCTGCTCGTGAGCATCGAAACCCAGTCCCCGACATCGAACCCCGCCGCCGACGCTGCCGCCCGTGCCGGTCGCCGGACGTGGCGACTCCCCCGCCCGGCCCAACGCCCCAATCTCGTGCTGGCGGTCATCCTGACCTGCCAGCTGATGGTGGTCATCGACGTGACCATCGTGAACATCGCCCTGCACGACATTCGCCGCAGCCTGGGCTTCTCCGCGGCGAGCCTGTCCTGGGTGGTGAGCGCCTACACGCTCGCCTTCGGCGGCTTGCTGCTGCTCGGCGCGCGGGCCGGTGACATCCTCGGCCGCCGCCGCATGTTCCTCGCCGGCATCGCCTTGTTCACGGTGTCCTCGCTGGCGGGCGGATTCGCCCAGAACCCCGGCGAGCTGCTGGCCGCACGAGTCGTGCAGGGCATCGGTGGCGCGTTCGCGTCGCCGTCGGCGCTGGCACTGCTGATGACGATGTTCCCCGACGCCCGCGAGCGCACCCGCGCGATCGGGCTGTACGCCGCGGTGTCCGTCGGTGGCAGCGCGCTCGGCCTCATCGCCGGCGGCGTGCTGACCGAGTACGCGTCCTGGCGGTGGGTGCTTTTCGTCAACGTGCCGATCGGCGCGGTGCTCCTGGTCTTCGGCCGGCCGTTGCTGACCGAGACCGAACGTCAGCACGGTCGCTTCGATCTCGCCGGCGCGCTGACGTCCACGCTCGGCATGACCTCGCTCGTCTACGGCTTCGTGCACGCGGCGAGCGACGGGTGGCGCGACGCCGCGACGGTCACCGCCTTCGCAGTCGGCGTGGCCCTGCTCGCCGCGTTCGTGCTGATCGAGTCCCGCGCGAGTTCACCGATCACTCCCTTGCGCCTGTTCGCCGACCGGAACCGGGCGAGCGCCTACGTGGCGCGATTGCTGCTCGTGGCCGGAATGATGGGCATGTTCTTCTTCCTGACGCAGTTCCTGCGTGGAGTGCTCGGTTACAGCGACCTCGTCACCGGGTTCGCGTTCCTTCCGCTGACCGCGGTGATCTTCGGCGCCACGCAACTGTCTTCTCGCGTGCTGGTCGAACGCATCGGCGCACACCGGCTGATGATCGTCGGCATCTCACTGTCCACGCTCGGCATGCTCTGGCTCAGCCAGCTGGGCGAGCACAGCGGCTACGGCTCGTTGGCCGGCCCGTTGGTCGTCTTCGGCCTGGGCAACGGTCTGGCGTTCGTCCCGCTGACGACGTCAGCGCTGTCCGGCGTCGAGCCGCGCGACGCGGGTGCCGCCTCCGGCCTGGTCAACGTCATGCAGCAGGTCGGCGGCTCGCTGGGCCTTGCGGTGCTGGTGACGGTGTTCGGCGCGTCGAGCACGTCGGCTGCGGCCGATCTACCGAAGGGCCTGAGTCGCGCCGAGGCGGCACGCCGGGTCTTCGTCGTAGCCTCCGACCACGCGTTCTGGGTAGCGACGGCGTTCCTCGCCGGCACGCTGCTGCTGGTCACCTTCGCCATCCGCACCAAGGCCGCACAGCCTGCGGACGCGAAATAGGGATCACCAGAAGCGGCAGCGACATCGGGTTCGGTCTTACCCGGACCCGCTCCGCCCAGTTAGGTCGAGCCTGTTCGACGAGCAACGGCGGCACGCCGATACACGAACGGCGGCGGGGGGGGGGGGGGGGGCGCCCGCCCCCGGGCGGGGGGGGGGGGTGGGGGGCACGGGGGGGGTGGGGTGG
>NZ_CAXTQF010000005.1:27285-91931 GCF_964246335.1 uncultured Jatrophihabitans sp.
GGCGCCCCTTTTCGAGGAGCACCGGCGGCACGCCGAAACACCACCGGCGGCCGGGGCCTTCGGACCGGGCCGCCGTCATGTCGAGCGGAGTTGCGTCAGGCCAGGTGGTTGGCCTTCAGGAACGCGGTCGCGACCTTCGCCGGGTCCTGCTTGTCGACCTGCACCGCCTTGTTGAGGGCGATGATCGCCTGCGTCGTGAGCAGGTCGTTCACCTGCTTCAGCGTCTGCGAGAACGCCGGGCCCATCTGCTTGAGCTTGCTGGTCTTGATGATGGGCACGACCTGCTGGAAGCCGAAGATGGCTTTCGTGTCGGTCAGGACCGCGTACTTGCCCGAGGCCAACTGGCCGTCGGTGGTGAAGATCGCGATCGAGTTGATCTTCCCCTGGTCGAGGGCGGAGTACTGCGTGCCGATCGTCAACGGCTCGAACTGCAGCTTGTTCAGACCGTAGGCCTTCTTCAGACCGACCACGCCCTGGTAGCGGGTGCGGTTCTCCGGCGGACCGCCGTAGGTGAACGAGCCAGCCTTGGAGAGGTCACCGATGGTCTTGAGCCCGTACTTGGCCGCGTACGACTTCGAGACGGCGACGCCGTCCTTGTCCTGGAACGGTGTCGGCGACAGCACCGTCACACCGCGTCCGGCCTCGTACTTGGTGGCGCCGGCAAGCGTGATCGCCGCCGTCTTCGGCTGGTCACCGAGCTTCGCGAGCTCGGTGTAGATGACGCCCGTGTACTCCGGCAGGCCGTCGATCTTGCCGGACTGCAGGGCAGCGTCGGCGATCTCCGAGCTGCCGAGGTTCGGCTTCAGCTGAACCTTGTAGCCCTTGGCCTCGAGCGCCTGCTGGTAGAGGTCGCCGAGCAGGTACTCCTCGGCGAAGTTCTTGTCGCCCATGATGAACGTGGGCTTGCCCTTACCGGGCATGGAGGTGCTGCCGCCCCCGCTGCTGCCGCTGCTGCTGCTGCTTCCGCCGCTGCTGCCGCTGCTGCCGCCGCTGCCACTGGAACTGCAGGCAGCGAGAGTGGCCGCACTGACGACGGCCATGCCGACGACTGCGGCGCGAGCCACCATTCGACTTCTGATCACCATTTCTCCTTTTCCTTCAACCGCACCCGATACCCACAACGGGCGAGGCTTTACGCGGCGTCGGTCGACTCCGCGGCAACGTTGCCGCCCGCTTCGTTGAGCAGCACCTGGGTCTGCGTGCTCGACCGGAATCCGCGCGCCTGCAGCTTCAGACCGGTCGGTGTGACGGCTCGCTCGAGACCGAGGAAGACGAATTGCGAGATGAACGCGAGCGCGATGAGCACGTACGTGCCGCCGATGACGCCGGACAGGTGGAACGACGCCTCGTTCGAGATGATGTCGCCGAGCCCGCCGCCGCCGAAGAAGCCGGACAGGGTGGCCGTGGCGATGACGAACACCACGGCGGTGCGGACGCCGGCGAAGATCAGCGGCAGCGCGAGCGGCAATTCGACGCGCAGCAGCACCTGCCACGGTCTGAGCCCGATGCCCTTCGCCGCGTCGACCGTCTCCGGATCGACGCCGTCGATGGCGACGTAGGCATTGGTGAGCATCGGTGGGAACGCGAGGATGACCAGCGCGATGATCACATCTGTCTCCCCGACACCGACGATCGGCAGGAAGATCACCAGGATCGCCAGGCTGGGCAACGCCCGGCCGAGGTTGGAGATGTTGATCGCGAGGAACGACAGCCGGTGCAAGTGGCCGAGGACGATGCCGATCGGCAATCCGATAGCGACCGCGATGCCGACGGCGATGCCGGAGATCTCCAGGTGCGACCAGACGCGACCCAGCACGTAGCTGTGGTTGTCGCCGATGAAGGTGAATGCCTGGACGAAGTCGTTGCTCATCGCGTCACCGCCTCCGCCTGGTCCAGGGAGTGAGCAGTCGCTGGCCGCCCGCGAGCAGCGCGTCGGCGATGAGGGCCAACGCGATGCACATGACCGCCGCGGCGATGAACTCGGTGTTGATGTTGCGTTGCGAACCGTCGTAGATCGGCTGCCCCAAGCCCTTCGGGATGAGGCTGAACGCGGCGATGGTCGCAAGCGAGATGACCGTCACGGTCGCGACGCGCAGGCCGGCCACGATCGTCGGCAGCGCGAGCGGCAGTTCCACCCGCATGAGGATCTGCGATCTCGTCAGCCCGCTGCCCCGTGCTGCGTCGAGCACCTCGGGCGAGATGCCGGACAGACCGGCGAGCGTGTTGGTGAACAAGATCAGCAAGGTGTACGCGACCAGCGCGATCTCGACGGTGACGTAGTTGATGCCCGTGATCGGGACCAGCACTTCGAACGCAGCCAGCGACGGAATGGTGTACAGCAGGCTGCCGAAGAAAGTGACCGGCGCGACGAGAAAATTCGCGAAGTGCGCGAGGACCGCCAGCGTGAAGGCGATCACGAACCCGATGACCACGGCCACGACCGTCATCCCGATGTGTTGCAGCAACGCAGGTTTGAACACGCTGTCCCAGTGCGAGCTGAAGTAGTCCCAGCAGAACACCCGGTTGTTCTTGATGCACGACGACTGTTGGAACGTCGGGATGACCGGCCCGCTACCGGCGACGAAGCTCACGTCAGGCCGGCTGATTCGCGACGCTGTCGTGCCGACCTTCGCGCAGCACCGCCTGGATGATGTCCATCGTCACGTAGCCGGCAGGTTGCCCGTCGCCGTCGAACACGACCTCGCGGGAGGACGACTCGGTCATCATCCGCGACAGCCCGTCGCGCAGGCTGGCTTCGGTCCGCAGCGACTCGTCGCTCATCTGCTCGCCGCCGGAGCTTTCCCGGTCGGCCAACTCGACCTCGGAGAGGCGGGTGAGCGCCAGGCGCTTCAGGCCGCGGTCGGCTCCCACGAACTGCGCAACGAAATCGTTGGCCGGGTTGGCGAGGATCGCGTCCGGGCTGTCGTACTGCACGAGCTCGCCGCCCTCACGCAGGATGGCGATCTTGTCACCCATCTTGATGGCCTCGTCGATGTCGTGCGTGACGAAGACGATCGTCTTGCGCAGCTCGCTCTGCAGGCGCAGGAACTGGTTTTGCAGGCGGTCGCGGTTGATCGGGTCGATTGCGCCGAACGGTTCGTCCATGAGCATGAGCGGCGGGTCGGCGGCGAGCGCACGGGCGACGCCCACACGCTGGCGCTGACCACCGGACAGCTGGCTCGGATACCGCCTGCCCATCTCGGCCGGCAGGCCGATGAGCTCGAGCAGTTCGGCCGAGCGCGCCGTGGCGCGCTTCTTGTCCCAGCCGAGCAGCCGGGGCACGACGGCCATGTTGCCGTTGATGGTCAGGTGCGGGAACAGACCGATCTGCTGGATGACGTAGCCGATCTCGCGGCGCAGCTCGGTGGGATTGCGATCCATGACACTGCGGTCGTCGAGCAGGATGTCGCCGTCACTGAGATCGATCATCCGGTTGACCAGCCGCATGGCAGTGGTCTTGCCGCACCCGGACGGTCCGACGAGCACGCACACCTCGCCGGCCGGCACGGTGAACGACAGGTCGTTGATGGCCGGGGTCTCCTGGCCGGGATATCGCTTGGACACACCGCGGAACTCCAGCGGTGCTGCCGCGGCTCCCTTGGGGGCGGCTTGCGCCGCGGTCGAGGAAGCAGGCTCGGTGTTCGTCACGTGGAGTATTTCCGCCCTTCGAGCTACCAGAGTCGGTACATGATAGCCACACGGTTAACCCCACTGGATCACGTTGACGTCACTATTCGTTGCCCTTGTTTTGCGGCTTTTCCGCCGTTGGCGGCCAATTGCCCGCACGCTCCGTCTATGTCTTGTCCGCGGGTGTCACGCACGGTGACAGTTACTCCGCGTTCCTGCAGCCGCCGGACGAACTCGCGTTCGACCCGTTTCGGTGAGGCGTCCCACGCCGATCCGGGAGTCGGATTGAGCGGGATGAGGTTCACGTGCGCCATCCGTGGGCGCAGCAGGTCGCCGAGCAGGTCGGCCCGCCAGGGCTGGTCGTTGACGTCGCGGATCATGGCGTACTCGATCGAGTACCGGCGACCGGTCACCGCGGCGTAGTGGTCCGCCGCGGCGAGCACTTCGGCGACAGGCCATCGCGTGTTGACCGGCACGAGTGTGTCGCGCAGCTCGTCGTCCGGTGCATGCAGCGACACCGCCAGCGTGACGGCGAGTTCCGCAGCTGCCAACCGCTCGATCGCCGGCACCAGACCGACGGTGCTGACGGTGACGGAGCGGCGGGACAGGCCGAGACCGCGCGGCACGGGGTCGATGAGCCGGCGCACCGCGTCGCGCACCCGCGCGAAGTTCGCCAGCGGTTCCCCCATCCCCATGAACACGACGTTGGACAGCCGGCCCGGTACGCCGAGCACGCCGTCCGCGGTGGCCCGGGCCGCGGCGCGGACCTGGTCGACGATCTCGGCCGTCGACAGGTTGCGGGTCAGGCCGCCCTGCCCGGTCGCGCAGAAGGGGCAGGCCATGCCGCAGCCGGCCTGGCTGGAGATGCACACGGTGACGCGCTCGCGTGACGCGGTGCGTGCCGGATACCGCATCAGCACGCTCTCGACCTGGGCGCCGTCGTGCAGGCGCCACAGCGTCTTGCGCGTCATGGCGTCGTCGGTGGTGACGGTGCGCACATCGGTGAGCAGTCGCGGCAGCAGCGCCGCGCCGAGCTTGTCCGCCGCAGCCGCAGGCAGGTCGCTCATCGCGGCGACATCGGCGACGTGCCGGCCGTAGTACTGGCGCGCCAACTGGTCGGCGCGGAAGGCGGGCACGTCGCACTCGGTCACGGCCGTGCGCAGTGCGTCGGGCGCGAGGTCGGCAAGGTGGCGCGGCGGCGGGGTGCGCCGGGGCGCCGCAAAGACCAGCGGCAACGAGGAAGTCATGACACGTCCATTCTCGCAAACGGCTACGTCACGGGTCTGCTGCATCGACGCCGGTGACCAGCAGATCCGCCCGCTCGTCGGGGTGGTCGCGAGCGACATACGCCTCCTCGGACGGCATCCAGTCCTCGAGCCAGCGCGTCGTCATCGCTACGCCGTCGCGGGCGAGAGCACGGTGCAACCGCACGTCGCGCGGCGCGTCGACCCATACCCGCACGTCCCAGGGCACGTCCACCTCGGCGCGGGTGGCCGATACGCCTTCGACGACGACGACGCGCCCCGGTGCGATGTCGTGCCACTCGGCGGCGCGGTCGGCGTCCCAGCTCCAGCGTTGGTAGCGGGCAGCGTGGTCTGCCCGCAGCGGCGCGGCGACCTGCTGCTCGAACCGCTGCCAATCCCATTCGGCGACGTGCGGACCCGACAGGTCGTCGACGTGTACGACGCTCACCCGCGACGACGCGCCGCCGAGCCGCGCGGCGAAGGTCGTCTTACCGGCCGCGCCGCGCCCGTCGACACCGATCCACACCGTCTGCGCAGGCCGACGGTGCGCGACGTCGAGGATGTAGCGGATCGCCTCGGCCGCGGACACCGATCGCGGCGCCACAGCTGTCAGACCGGCGCGAACGCGGACAGCAGCAGGTACGCGACGGCAGCGCACGGCAGCAACGAGTCGAGCCGGTCCATCAGACCGCCGTGCCCGGGCAGCAGCGCGCCCATGTCCTTGATCTGCAGGTCGCGCTTGATCATCGACTCGCCGAGATCACCCAACGTGGCGGTGACGACGATCGCGAGACCGAACAGCAGGCCCTTCCACCACGCCTCGTGGAAGGTCAGCGTGCAGAACAGCACGCCGGCCGCGGCGCAGGCCACGACCGATCCGGCGAATCCCTCCCACGTCTTGCCCTTCGACACGATCGGCGCGAGTGGGTGTTTGCCGAACAGCACACCGGTCGCATATCCCCCGGTGTCGCTGCACACGACGGTGGCGACGAACGCGAGCACCCGCGCCGCGCCATCGTGCGGGTGCGCGAGCAGCACGGCGAAGCCGGCAAGCATCGGCAGGTACGCGATCGTGAACGCCGACGCGGCGACGTCGCGCGCGTAGTGCTCGGCGCCGTCGCCGATCCGCCAGGCCAGGACCGCGACGAACGTCAGCAGCACGGCGAGCACGAGGCCGCTGGGCCCGCGCTCCCACGCCGCGACGAGGGTTGCCGCCGCGCCCACCACCACGGGCAGCAGCGACACGTGCACCTGCGCGGAGCGCAACGCCCGCGTCATCTCCCAACAGCCGTAGAGGACAGCGAGCCCGACGATCACCGCGAAGCTCGGCCGGTAGGCGAACAGGCTGACCAGGATGACCGCGCCGAGGCCGACGCCCACGCCGATCGCCGCGGGCAGGTTACGTCCCGCCCGGGACCCGGGTGCGCCGGGCGCGGTCACGTCGTCCGGTGCAGCGGCCTCGGGTGCAGCGGCCGGGGGGGCAGTCCCGGGTGCCACAGCGTCGGGCGCCGCTGCCCGCAGCGGGCCGGATCGACGTGGCACCGGCGCGGCAGTGCGTTGCTGAACCGCGGGACCGCCGAGGCGCCGTGCCCGGCCGAGCGGCGACCGAGCGGCGTCCTGCGGCTGGGCGTCTTCGATCGGTTCGCGCTCGTCCGGCACGCGGTCAGACCTCGAGCAGTTCGGTTTCCTTGGACTTCACCGCATCGTCGACGCGGGCGGCGTAGCCGGAGGTCAGTTTGTCGAGCTCGCTCTCCGCGCGGTGCACCTCGTCCTCGCCCGACTCGCCGTCCTTGACCATCTTGTCCAACGCGTCCTTGGCGTGCCGGCGCACCGACCGGATGGACACCTTGGCGTCCTCGCCCTTGCCCTTGGCCACCTTGACGAGGTCGCGGCGGCGCTCCTCGGTCAGCTGCGGGAACACGACCCGGATGAGCTGGCCGTCGTTCGTCGGGTTGACACCGAGATCGCTGTCGCGGATGGCCTTCTCGATGGCCCCCAGCGTGCTGGCGTCGTAGGGCTTGATGACCGCCATACGCGCCTCGGGGACGTTGACCGTTGCCATCTGCGGGATCGGCGTCGGCGCGCCGTAGTAGTCGACGACGAGGCGGGCGAACGCGCTGGCATTCGCGCGTCCGGTGCGCAGGCCCGCGAGGTCGTCGCGCGCCACATGCACCGCCTTCTCCATCTTCTCCTCGGCCTCGAAGAGAATCTCGTCGATCACCGGTGCGTCCCTCCACTGGGTGCGCTGGCATGGACCAGCGTGCCGATCTTGTCACCGCGCACGACGCGAGCGATGTTGCCCGGTGCGAGCTCGAACACCACGATCGGCATCGCGTTGTCGCGGCACAGGCTGAATGCGGTGGCGTCGGCGACCGTCAGGCCGCGGCGCAGGACGTCGTCGTAGCCGATCTCGTCGAACTTGGTGGCGTCGGGGACCTTCTTCGGATCGGCGTCGTACACGCCGTCGACCCCGCTCTTGCCCATCAGCAGCGCGTCGCAGCCGATCTCCAGCGCCCGCTGCGCACCCGCGGTGTCGGTGGAGAAGTACGGCATGCCGACGCCTGCTCCGAAGATCACGACCCGGCCCTTCTCGAGGTGCCGCTCAGCGCGCCGCGGGATATAGGGCTCGGCGACCTGGCCCATGGCGATCGCCGTCTGCACGCGGGTCGGGACGCCTTCCTTCTCGAGGAAGTCCTGCAGCGCCAGGCAGTTCATGACCGTGCCCAGCATCGCCATGTAGTCGGCGCGGTCGCGGTCCATGCCGCCGTGCGACAGCTCCGCACCGCGGAAGTAGTTGCCGCCGCCGATGACGACGGCGATCTGCGTGCCGTCCGAGACGACCTCGGCGATCTGGCGCGCGATCGAGCGCACCACGCCGGGGTCGACACCCATCGCCCCGCCGCCGAGCACCTCGCCGGAGAGCTTCAGCAGCACGCGGTGGTAGCCGCGCCCCGCGACATCGGATGACGAAGGGGCCGCCTCGGTGCGTGTCATGGCGACCCCTTCTCCTCGTGCCACGAGTACTGCGTGAACGTCCGCGCCGACCCTAGCGGCGCGCGCCGGTCAGGCGGCGCCGACCTCGAAGTGCGCGAACTTGTCGATCGTCACGCCCGCGGTGTCGAGCACCTGCTTGACGGTCTGCTTCTCCTCGCGCACCGACGCTTGCTCGAGCAACACGTTGTCGGCGAAGAAGGCGTTGAGGCGGCCGTCGACGATCTTGCTGATCGCCTGCTCCGGCTTGCCCTCCTCGCGGGTCTTCTCCTCGAGCACGCGCCGCTGGTCGGCTACGACATCGGCGGGGACGTCGTCGCGGCTCAGGTACTTGGCGCGCAGGGCCGCGATCTGCATCGCCGCACCGCGTGCCGCCTCGGGGTCGGAGCCTGCGAACTGCACGAGCACGCCCACCTGCGGCGGCAGGTCGGACGCCTTGCGGTGCAGGTACGTCGCGACCTGGCCGTCGAGCTTGACGGCCCGGCGCAGTTCCAGCTTCTCGCCGATGACCGCCGCGAGCTCACGCACGCTCTCCTCGACGGTCTTGCCGTCCTTGAGCGTCTCGGCCTTCAGGGAGTCGGCGTCGGTGGCCGACGACGCCGCGAAGTGCGTGACGATGTCGCCGGCGAGCGTCTGGAACTGCTCGTTCTTCGCGACGAAGTCGGTCTCGGACGCCAGCTCGATCATCGCGCCCTCTGCGGCGGCGACAAGGCCGTTGGCGGCCTCGCGCTCCTGGCGCTTCTCGTTCTTCGCGTTGCCCTTGATCACGAGAATCTCGCGGGCGCGGTCGACGTCACCGTCGGCCTCCTCGAGCGCCCTCTTGCACTCCATCATGCCGGCGCCGGTGAGGTCGCGCAGCTTCTTCACGTCTGCGGCCGAAAAGTTCGCCATGGTGTTCTGTCTGTCCGTTCTCTTCGTGATGACGTGTGT
This sequence comes from uncultured Jatrophihabitans sp., assembly GCF_964246335.1. GTDB lineage: Bacteria > Actinomycetota > Actinomycetes > Mycobacteriales > Jatrophihabitantaceae > Jatrophihabitans. Next base: position 36,078 of record NZ_CAXTQF010000005.1, read on the forward strand.
CGTGGCGGGTGCCCGCCCCGGCGCGTCAGGCCGAGGGGGCCGAGTCCGCGGAGGCGTCCGCGGTGGCAGCCGAGCCGGCGGCCGCGGCCGACTGCGCGGGAGCAGCTGCGTCGCCGCCGGTCGGGGCGAGCAGATCGCGCTCCCACTCGGCGAGCGGTTCGTCGGCGGCAAGCTGACCGTCGGCGCCCTCGGACTTGTCGCTGCGGCCCGCGTTGGCCGCTTGGGCGGCGCGATCGCGCAGGCCCTCGGCGACGGCGTCGGCGATGACGCGGGTCAGCAGCGCGGCGCTGCGGATGGCGTCGTCGTTGCCCGGGATCTTGTAGTCGACCTCGTCGGGGTCGCAGTTGGTGTCCAGAATCGCGACGACCGGGATGTTGAGCTTGCGGGCCTCGCCGACGGCGATGTGTTCCTTCTTCGTGTCGACGACCCACACGGCGCTCGGCACCTTGGTCATTTCACGGATGCCGCCGAGGGAACGGTTCAGCTTCACCATCTCGCGGGTGAGCATGAGCTGCTCCTTCTTGGTGGCCACGCCCTCCCAGCCGGCCTGCTCGCGCGCCTCGAGCTCCTTGAGCCGCTGCAGCCGCTTGTAGACGGTCTGGAAGTTGGTGAGCATGCCGCCCAGCCAGCGCTGATTGACGTACGGCATGCCGACGCGGGTGGCCTGCTCGGCGATCGACTCCTGCGCCTGTTTCTTGGTGCCGACGAACAGCACCGTTCCGCCGTGCGCGACGGTCTCCTTGATGAACTCGTACGCGCGGTCGACGTAGTTCAGCGTCTGATGCAGATCGATGATGTAGAGCCCGTTGCGCTCGGTCAGGATGAAGCGCTTCATCTTCGGGTTCCAGCGCCGGGTCTGGTGGCCGAAGTGGACACCCGACTCCAGCATTTCCTTCATGGTGACGACGGCCATGCCTGTCGTTCTCCTCGTCCTTCGTGCGCGCAGCGTCGGCGAACTGTTCCGCCACACTGCGCGCGGCCTCGGTTGTTGCGACCGGCTCGGTGAGCCGACCGCCCTGGTGCCCGGTGTCGCGAACCAGGGGGCCGTGTGGACTGACGTCGTTACGGACCGAGGCTGGCCGCCAACCTCCCTCTTGCGATCAGGAGGCGGACACGCGAAGTCAGCCCGGTTGCCCAGGCTGCGTCGCCCATAGTAGCCGGTCCAGTGGCGTTCTTCGACCGGCGCTACCCGTCCGCAGGCCCGGGCACAAGGGCCACGACGATGTTGTGGACGGTCGGCACCGTCGTCCACAGCTGCGCGGGAACGTCGCCGCCGGGTCACCGCCCGCGGCGATGCTGCACACATGCATCGTTCGGGCGCCGGAACACTCGCAATTTCGGTGCTGGTCGCCGTGCTGATCTCGGGCGCGCCGGCCGCCGGCTCGGCTGCTGCCGGCGGACCGGGTGTTGCGGCAAGCGATGCCACCGGCCGATTCGCGTTCGCAGACCCGTCGCCGGCGCCGGTCGTTGCCGCGGCTGTCAGCTACTCCGCACCGTTGGCCAGCGGGTTGCAGGTCGTGCGCGGCTTCGACCCACCCGCGACCCGGTACGGGCCCGGACATCTCGGCGTCGACCTACGCACGACGCCGGGCGCGCCGGTGCTTGCGGCGGGCGCCGGTGTGGTGAGTTTCGCGGGCTCGGTGGCGGGGCGGGGCGTCGTCGTGGTCGGGCACGCCGACGGCGTCAGCACCGAGTACGAGCCGGTCCGGCCGCTGGTCCACGCGGGCGCCCGCGTTGCCCGCGGCCAAGTGCTCGGTGCACTCGACGGCGCGCATCGAGGATGTGCCGGCAGCTGCCTGCACTGGGGCGCACGCCGGGCCGGCGCCTACTTCGACCCGCTGACCCTCCTGCAGCGGCTGGGGGTGGTGCGTCTGCTGCCCTGGCACGGACCGGCTCCATAGCCGGCGCCTCTGCGACGCCGGCCAGGCACGAGTGCGCTAGGCCCTCGGGTGCGCGCGTGCGTAGGTGCGCCGGAGTCGTTCTACGGAGACGTGCGTGTAGATCTGCGTGGTGGACAGGTTGGCGTGGCCGAGCAGCTCCTGCACGGTGCGCAGGTCTGCGCCGCCTTCGAGCAGGTGCGTCGCAGCGGTGTGCCGGAGTCCGTGCGGTCCGATGTCCGGTGCGCCGGGCACTTGCGCGACCCGGCGGTGCACGATCGTGCGCACCGCGCGGGCGTCGAGTCGCCCGCCGCGCGCGCCGAGCAGTAGCGCGGCCCCGGAGTGTGCCGCCCGGAGCTCGGGGCGCCCGTGCGCGAGCCAGGCATCGAGCGCGTCGTCGGCTGCAGCGCCGAATGGAACGGTGCGCTCCTTCGCGCCCTTGCCGAGAACTCGCAGGACGTGGCGGCGCCGGTCGACGTCGTCGAGGTCCAGCCCGACCAGCTCGGACACCCGGATACCCGTGGCGTAGAGCAATTCGACGACCAGCTGGTCCCGTAGCCCGATCGCTGCTGCGCCGCGGTCGGCCTGCACCGATTGCGCGCCGGCGGGGTCGGGCTCCGGCCGCGCCGGCCGGCCGACAGCTGGGAATGTCACCGGGTCCCTGCCGGCGTCCGGCCCCTCGGGCGCGCCGGCGTCCGGAGCCTCGCGCGCGCCGGCGTCCGGCCCCTCGGACGCACCGGCAGGGTCGACGTCCAGCATCCGGTTGGCCTCGTCGACACGCAGGACATCGGGCAGCGTGCGAAGCGCTTTCGGGCTGGCGAGCAGCTGGCCGGGGTCGGCGTCGAGCAGGCCGGTGCGTTGGCCCCACGAGCAGAAGGTCCGCAGGCTGGCGGCGTGCCGGGCCAGGCTCGCACGCGACATCCCGCGAGTACGCAGGATCGCCAACCAGCTGCGCAGCATGTGCAGGTCGATGTCGCCGACCTCGGTGCCGCCGAGTCTTGCCAGGTGGTCGAGAAAGCCGACCAGGTCGGTGACGTAGGCGCGGACGGTGTGCGCGGAACGAGCGCGCTCGAGCAGCAGGTGCCGCTCGAAGTCGGCCGCTGCGCGCTGCAGTGCCGCCGGCAGGTCCGCGCGCAGCTGCTGTCGGTCCGGGCGCGCCGGCGAGTTTGCGGTGACCACGCTCTGACGGTGCGCGAGACCGGCGCGCCGGGTCAAGGCGCCACGCTGGAGTGCGGGAGACAGGCAGCTGCGCGCTGGTAGCCCAACCGCAGTGTCGGGGCGGGCGGTAGCGAGGCGTCACGCACCGCTGGGCCCGCGACCGGAACCGAACGGGGTGGGGGTTCGATCGGCCCCGGCCGCGGGGGCTTGTGGCGGTGTCGATGGAGCAAAAGTAGGCCCGCAGCCGGGCCCGGTCGGGGTGGGGTTCGACCGGGCCCGGCCACGGGGGTCTAGGTGGTGAGGCGCCCGGCTTCTGTGCGTCGTCGCACGCGGTTCCGCATACCGGATGAGGGCGGCATCCAGCGCCAAGAGTCGTCCAGGCGAGCGCCTGCCCGGCTTCGTCGCGCTGCATCGTGCACGGTCGCACCCCCCGAATGCGATCTGACGCAAAGGCACACATTGCCAGCGTCAGCGGCGCATCATGCCGCTCATCTGTTCGGCCGTACCGAAGTCAGCATCCACCAATCGAACAACAATTGCACGCGGTGGTTGCGCTGCTCAACTTCTCTGGCGACATAGACGGTAACTAGACGAGTTCGGCACTCTTTGGGGCCTCCCGTGACTACCGAACCGCACCCGGTGGGCACTGTCAGTGCTCGGCGGCGTTGCGGTCGCTGGGCGCGAGGCGGTGCCCGGCGCCGTCAGCAACGACGAGGCCGCGCGTCTCGAGATCGGGCAATGCACCCAGCACGGTCGGCAGCGGCAGGCCGGTGACGCGGACGAGTTCGTCGGGCCGCACGGCGCGCCGGGCCGGCATCGCGTCGAACACCAACCGGGTGGCCGGATCGAGCTCGTCGAGCGCCTGCTGCAGGGTCGTGCCGCGTTTCGGTACGCGGCTCTCGTCCGCCGCCTCGTCGCCGATCCGGCCGATGACCTGCACGACGTCGCGTACCGAGGTCACCAATGTGGCCGGCGCGTCCGAGTTCGCCAGCAACACATGACACCCCGCCGACATCGTCGAGGTCACCGGTCCGGGCACCGCCATGACCGGCCGGCCGAGTCGTTGCGCGTGCCCGGCAGTGTTCATGGCACCCGACCGGGCCGCGGCCTCGACCACCACGGTGCCGGTCGAGAATGCCGCGATCAGTCTGTTGCGGGTGAGGAAGCGGTGCCGGCGGGGCGCGCAGCCCGGCGGGCTCTCCGACACGAGCAGTCCCTGTGCGGCGGCGCGGTCGAACAGGGCTGCGTTGGACACCGGGTAGGGACGGTCCAGGCCGCCGGCGGACACCACGACCGTCGGCGCGCCGACGGCCAGCGCCCCGCGATGCGCCGCGGCGTCGATGCCGTGCGCGCCGCCGGACACCACGGTGAACTCGCGTCGAGCCAGGCCGGCCGCGAGGTCACCGGCGACATGGCTGCCGTACGGCGTGCTCGCTCGCGAACCGACGATGCCGACCGACTGCGTGCCGAGCGTGGCGAGGTCGCCGCCGCCGCGCACCCACAGCGACAGTGGCGGGATCGGCTCGCCGTATTCGGCGATGTCGCGCTTTCCGGCGTTCCACGTCCGCAGCCGGCGCACGCCTGCCGCCTCGAGCGCGGACAGCGTGAAGTGCGGCCACTCCGCACTCTCCGGCACCACCAGATGAACGCCGTGCCGGGCAGCGATCTCGAGGTCGGCACCGGGATCCGCGCCGTCTACGCGGGCCGCGGTGGCCTTCGCGAGTTCCTGCTGCTCCGGCGTGAACGACTCGGTGTCGTCGAGGCGGGTCGCCTCCGCGAGGCGGCACACTTCGGCGGCCACCCGCACCGCGCCACGCTTGCGTACCGCGTCCCACACGGGGATCGAGGCCGGCTCGGCTACTCGACTGAGCAGGGCCCGGGCGAGCAGCACCTGCTCGGTCACGCCGCCCACTGCTGCGACCTCCCGGTGCGGTAGTACAGCGCCTCGCGCACATGTTCCACACTGGGTTGCGGCGTGCCGGCGAGGTCGGCGATCGTCCACGCGATGCGCAACACGCGGTCGAAGCCGCGGGCAGTCAGCGTGCCCTTCGCCAGGGCGTCGTAGGCGCCGCCCAGCACCGGCGCGCCGAGCAACCACCGCGCCGAACGCAATTCCGCGCCCGGGACATCGCCGTTGCACCGCCACGGCGTACCGGTCCAGCGCCGTGTGGCGCGCGCCCGGGCCTCGAGCACGCGCTGCGCAACCGTCGCGCTGGAGTCACGTTTGGCCAGCGGATCGAGGAAGTCGCTCTGGCTGACCGGGTCGACCTCGACGCGCAGGTCGATGCGATCCATGAGCGGGCCGGACAGGCGTTGCTCGTGCCGGCGGCGCACGAGCGACGGACAGATGCACTGCACGCCCGGCCGGGCGCAGGGGCACGGGTTGGCAGCCAGCACGAGTTGGAACCGCGCCGGATAGCGCACCGCTCCCCCGCCGCGGTGGATCACCACGTGTCCGGTCTCGAGCGGTTGCCGCAGCGCATCGAGCGTGCTCGGCGCGAACTCCGATGCCTCGTCGAGGAACAGCACGCCGTGATGGGCGAGGCTGATCGCGCCCGGCCGGGCAAGGTGTGGGCCGCCGCCGACCAGCGCCACCGCCGATGCGGTGTGATGCGGCGCCTGCAGCGGCGGGCGCCGCACGAGCCGTGCTTGCGCGTCGAGCAGACCGGCCACCGAGTGCACCGCGGTGACCTCGAGGGCCGCGGCGTCCTCCAACGAGGGCAGCAGGCCCGGCAGTCGCTCGGCCAGCATCGTCTTGCCCGCGCCCGGGCTGCCCACGAGCATCAGGTTGTGCCCGCCCGCGGCGGCGATCTCCAGTGCGCGTTTGGCGGTCTGCTGACCTGCCACATCGAGCAGATCCGGCCCGTACTCGCCGGCGGCGGAACCGCCGTGCTGGTCGGCCACCGGCTCGAGCGCGGGACCTTCGCCGGTCAGCCACTGGACGATGTCGCGCAACGAGTCGGCCGCGCGGATGTCGACACCGTCGACCAGACACGCCTCGGCGGCGTTCTCCCGCGCGACCACGATGCGCCGCGCGCCGTGCTCGCGAGCGGCGAGCGCGGCCGGCAGGACGCCGCGCACCGGACGCAACCGTCCCTCGAGACTGAGCTCGGCGATCCACACGACGCCGTCGACCGCGTCGGCACGGACCTGCTCGGCTGCGGCGAGCACGGCGATCGCGATGGCGAGATCGAACCGGGAGCCGATCTTGCGCACGTCCGCCGGCAGCAGGGCGACCGTGACCTTGCGGTTCGGCCACGCGGCACCGGAATTGACGATCGCGGCCCGCATGCGGTCGCGCGACTCGACTACCGAGGTGTCCGCCCGGCCGGTGAACGACAGCCCGGGCAGGCCGGCGGAGATGTCGCACTCGACCTCGACCAGCTGCCCCGTCACGCCGGTCAGCGCGACGGCACGGGTGCGGGCGAGGGCCATCAGAACGCCCCGACGAGGTGGTCGACGTCGAGCGCGGAGCCGGCGCGATCACGGATGACCGAGACGACGTCGAAGCGCACGGTCTGCCAGAACGGCACACCGCCGCCATCGCGGTGTGCGGTCATCCACTGCCCGGCAAGGCGCCGGATCCGCGCCGCCTTGCGGGCGTCCACGGCTTCGGCCGGCAGCCCGTACGCGCGCGAGGACCGGGTCTTGACCTCGACGAACACCAGTGTCGCGCCGTCCCGGGCGACGATGTCGAGTTCCCCACCCGGCCCGCGCCAGTTGCGGTCCAGGATCTGCATGCCGCGCTCGCACACGAGGTCGGCAGCAACCTGCTCGCCGAATCGGCCTACGGCGTCCTTGACTCGCATGTGCCGAGGATGGCCGGTGTGCCGGACGGTGGGCGACGACCGCGGCGTGGCTGTGGACGGAGTTTGAGGGTTGGTTTGACAAACCCAGCAGCGGTCAGGCGTCGCCGTAGTCGGCGACCGGGCCCCGCTGGCGCAGCGGCCGGGCGCGGCGCACCGCGGCGTGCCGCAGCCGCGCCGCGCGGCCGCCCTCGATCGACAACAGCGCGGCGAGCAGCAGCTCGCCGCGATCCTGCGCGCGACCGCCGACGCCACCGCTGCGCAGCAGATCTGCCGACGCGGCCCCGAGCAGGCGCCGGACGTGGCGCGCCGCTTCGGCGGAAAGGCCCCAGCCGCGCTGCAGTTGACCGGGCGGGGGCAGCTCGCCGTGGTTCGCGGTGTGCCGGACGAGCGCGATCCAGGTGGGCACGTGGATGCGGGTGCCGTGCCAGATCGTCGCGGTCAGCGCGGAATACTGCCGGCGGCACCCGGCGCACTTCCACACCCGCCGAGCGGTCGCTGTGCCGGTTCGGGTGCGGCGCGCGCCCGACTCAGCGCCCGGTCGCAGGAAGTAGGCGCGGGCGTTGCCGCAGTGCGGGCACCGCGGGCCGTCCGGCCAGCGCAATGCCTCTACGTAGGCGTAGGCCTCGGCGACCGCTGCGAGGCGGCCGTGCGAATCGTGCGCCGCGTCAGCGACCGAAGCCGCCCTTGTCCGGCAGCGCGAGATCCGGCTTGTCCAGCTCCTCGACGTTGACGTCCTTGAACGTCACGACGCGGACCGACTTCACGAAGCGCGCCGGGCGATACATGTCCCACACCCATGCGTCGCGCATCGTGAGCTCGAAGTACACCTCGCCGTCGGCGTTGACCGGCTTGAGGTCGACCTCGTTGGTCAGGTAGAAGCGGCGCTCCGTCTCGACCACGTAGCTGAACTGAGCGGCGATGTCGCGGTACTCGCGGTAGAGCTGCAGCTCCATCTCGGTCTCGTAGTTCTCGAGATCCTCGGCGCTCATGTCGATCTCCTTGCGCGTGCGGCGATCATGCGGTCTCACCGAGGGGCTCGGCGGGGGCGTCCAGCAGGCCCACCACCTCATTGTCGCTCGCGGCCACCACCTGGCCCATCGCCCGGCGGACGTTGACGTAGCGGCGGCGGTGCTCCGGACACGGCCCGCGGGCGGTCAGCGCAGCCTCATGCGCAGGCGTGATGTAGCCCTTGTGCGCGAAGAACTCGTAGTCCGGCCACCGGTCGTGCAGGCCGGTCATGATCGCGTCGCGGGTGACCTTGGCGAGGATCGAGGCCGCGGCGATGCACGCGACCGTCGCGTCGCCCTTCCACACGGCGATGGACGGCACCGCGAGGCCGGGCACCGCGAAACCGTCGGTCAACGCGTAGTCCGCGCGGGGTGCCAGCGTGCCGACGGCGCGGCGCATGCCCGCCAGGTTGGCGACGTGCAGGCCGTACGCGTCGATCTCGGCCGCCGGGATGACGACGACGGTGTAGGCCAGGGCGCGCCGCACGATGCGGGCGTACAGGCGCTCGCGCACCGCCGGTGTCAGCACCTTCGAGTCGTCCAGCCCGTCGATCTGCCCGGCCCGACCCGGCGGCAGGATGCAAGCGGCGACCACGAGCGGCCCGGCGCAGGCGCCCCGACCGGCCTCGTCGGCCCCCGCGACGTACCGGAAACCGGCCCGGCCGAGCGCGGATTCGTACCCGCCCAGTGGGCCGTCACGTCGCACGACGACGCGCGCGGGCCGGAACCGCAACCCGGATGTCGCCGCCGTCGCCATGACGACCGAGGCTACCCAACCGCCAACGCCAACGACCGGGGCGGCCGGTCAGCGGTGGACGGAGCGCCGACGCCGTCTGCGGCGCACGGCCAGCGCCGGCAGCACGGTGGCCACGGACGCCACGCCCGGCAGCGCCGGGCCGGCCGCCGATGCGGTGCTCTCGAACGTCGACGGGGTGCCCAGGGTGCGCCATCGCGACGGCGGCCACGCGATCACGAACGCCTTGCCGATGACGTCGCCGTCCGGCACGGTGCTCGACTCCGGGTCGCAGTCGCTGTCGTTCGAGGTGCTCTCCCCGCCACCTGGCGTGCAGTGGTAGCGCGAGTCGGCGGAGTTGCTGCGATGGTCGCCCATCACCCACAGCCGACCCTTCGGCACGGTGACCGGACCGAAGGCGGGCATCTGGCCGTCGTCGGGATCGATGTACTTATAGGGCTCGTGCAGCGTGCGCCACGGGCCGTTCGCGCCGCTGTTGCTGATCATGACCTCGCCGGAGGCCGTGCCCTTGACCGTCTGGCCGCCGTCGGCGATGACCCGCTTGACGAGCACCTGCCCGTCGGGCGGTACGAAGCCGATCAGCTGACCGAAGCCGCGTACGAGGCGCAGTACGGGGTTGCCGGGTGGCTTGCTCGTGCCCGGCTCGGACCATCCGCGCGGCGCGTGGAACACCACGATGTCGCCCGGGTGCGGGTCGCGGAAGTCGTAGATCGGCTTGTTGACCAGGATGCGGTCCCCGTGGCAGCTGGGGCAGCCGTGCAACGTCTTCTCCATCGACTGCGACGGGATGTAGAACGGCTGCACCACGAACGACTTGACCAGGATCGCGATCACGATCGCGAGCAGCACCAGACCGGGCAGTTCCCACCACGGCGCCTTGCGCTTGGGCTTGCGATTGCGGCGCTTGGCCGCCCGCAGCCGGCGCCGGCGCGCGAGGAGGGAGTTGGAATCACCCAGCCGGCGTGCGGTGCGACCGCCGTCGGTGGGCTCGGTCGTGGTCGACGAGCCCGCGCCGTCATCACCGGGATTGCTGTCGGCCGAGGAATCCGCAACTGCTGAGGTCGTCTCGGACGAGGCGTCGTCCGGGGCGTCCTCGGCTGCCTCGGAGCGCTCGTCCGCCCGGCTGTCCTCGCTCATGCGGGGGTGGTCGCGGCGTAGGTCAGCGCGCGACGGTCTCGCGCTTCTCCTTGATCTTCGCCTTCTTGCCGCGCAGATCACGCAGGTAGTACAGCTTCGCCCGGCGCACGTCGCCGCGGGTGACGACCTCGATCTTGTCGATGACCGGCGTGTGCACCGGGAAGGTGCGCTCGACACCCACGCCGAAGCTCACCTTGCGCACGGTGAAGGTCTCCCGGACGCCGCCGCCCTGACGCCGGATGACCGCGCCCTGGAAGATCTGGATTCGCGAGCGAGTGCCCTCGATGACCCGGACGTGCACCTTGAGCGTGTCGCCGGGGCGGAAATCGGGGATGTCGGCGCGCAGCGAATCTGCATCGAGCGTGTCGAGGGTGTTCATGTCGCGGTATCGCTCTCGTCGTCGTGTCGTGCAGGTCGTGGCTGCGGTGCGCTCGGCAGGGCCGCGCACGCCCCGGGGCTCCGGCCGGGCTCGGTCCCCGCGCGCAGCTGCGCAGCAGGCAACCCCACGATGATGCCACATCGACCCGCGCCGCTCCGAATCCGTGCGGCGGTCAGGTCAGTGCGCGGATGCGCCGGGCTCGCGCAGTAGGTCCGGCCGCACCGCTGCGGTGCGCTGGTGCGCCCGCTCCTGGCGCCAGCGTTCGATCGCGGCGTGGTTGCCGGACAGCAGGATGTCCGGCACCGCGCGCCCGCGCCACGACGCGGGACGGGTGTACAGGGGCGGTTCGAGCAGGCCACCGGACTCGGGGGCGAAGGTGTCCTCGACGGCCGAGCGTTCGTTGCCCAGCACGCCGGGCAGCAACCGGCAGGTCGCCTCGACGATGACCAGCACCGCCGCCTCCCCGCCGGAGAGCACGTAGTCGCCCAGCGAGACCTGCTCGACGGGCATCCGCTCCGCGGCGTACTCGACAACTCGCGAATCGATGCCCTCGTAGCGGCCGCAGGCGAACAGCAGCCACGGTTCGGCGGCGAGCCGGTGCGCATCGTCCTGGGTGAACGCCCGACCGGACGGGGTGGGGACCACCAGGCGCGGTTGCGCCGGCGCGTCGGCGGGCGCGATGTCGTCCAGCGCGCGGCCCCATGGTTCGGCGCGCATCACCATCCCCGGCCCACCGCCGTAGGGGGTGTCGTCGACGGTGTGGTGGACGTCGTCTGTCCAGTGCCGCAGGTCGTGGACGCCGAGCGAGACCTGACCACGGTCGATCGCCTTGCCGAGCAGCGACTGACGAAGCGGCGCGAGGTAGTCCGGGAAGATCGTGACGGCGTCGATGCGCAGGGTGCTCACAGCTCGAACAATCCTTCTGGCGCGTCGACCACGACCGTCGCGCCCGCGATGTCGACCGCCGGCACGATCGCGCTGACGAACGGGACGAGCCGCTGCGCGCCCGCGACCTCCACCGCGAGGTACGACGCGCCGCCCGCGTGCTGGACATCGCGGATGGTGCCGATCTCCCGACCGTCGGGGGTGCGGGCGACGAGCCCGATCAGGTCGGTGTCGTAGAACTCGTCCGGGTCGTCGAGCGCGGGACGCTCCGCGGCCGGGACGAACAGCTGCACGCCGCGGATCGCCTGCGCGGCCGCGCGGTCGTCGCAGCCGTCGAAGTGGACGACGAGCTTGCCGCTCGACGTCGTCGCGGTGGCTACCCGTAGTGGCCCGGCCGACTCGGGCTCGGTCCGCAGCCATGCCCCCGCGACGAATCGTTCGCCAGGGGCGTCGGTCCACGGCTCGACGAACACGTCGCCGCGCACGCCGCGCGGTGGGCCGACCTTGCCGACGGCGACGAGATCGGGCGCTGCGTCGCGGGCAGCGTCCACGCCGACCGGGTCAGTGCCGGTCGACGTCGACGACGTCGACCCGGATGCCCCGCGCGCCGACCGAATCGCCGACACCACTCATGACCTGGCGCAGCGCTTTCGCGGTGCGGCCGTTGCGGCCGATGACCCGACCGAGGTCGTCCGGGTGCACCCGGATCTCGAGCCGCTGCCCGCGCCGGTTGTCGATCATGTCGACGCGGACGTCGTCGGGGTGGTCGACGATGCCCTTGACCAGGTGCTCGAGCGCTTCCTCGAGCACGTCAGCTCTCCGAGGCCGCGTTCTCGCCCGCGGCCGGCGCGGTGCTGTCGGCCTCCGCTGCGGGCTCTGCGGCCTTCTTGGCGGCACGCTTGCGCGGCGTCGTGGCCGGCGCCTCGGGCTCGCCGGACACCTCGCTCAACGCGGCGTTGAACCGCTCCTGCTTGTTCGGCTTCTCCGGCGCGAGCTTCATCGGCGGCGGGGCGGCCTCACCCTTGAACTTCTGCCAGTCGCCGGTGACCTTGAAGATCGCGGTGACGGCCTCGGTGGGCTGTGCGCCGACGCCCAACCAGTAGGCGGCGCGGTCGCCGTCGACCTTGATGACCGACGGGTCGTTCTTCGGGTGGTACTCCCCGATCGTCTCGATCGACCGGCCGTCGCGACGGGTACGAGAATCGGCGACGACGATGCGGTAGTGCGGCTCGCGCATCTTGCCGAGGCGCATGAGCTTGATCTTTGTTGCCACGGGTTCTGCTGCTCCAGACGTTCTGCGGTTGGACGCGCCCTGCCGGCGGGGAACACACCAGCGACGGACGGGCATCCGGGTGGACTGGCCGCCGCACGGTGAGAGGGTCCGCGCCCGGCCGGTACTCAGCACATCATTCTGCCAGACGGATCGGAGCGCGCCGAATCCTCAGCCGACGACGGCGCCACGCAGCAGCGTGCGGCGCGGCAGCATGACCGCCGTCAGGTCGGCGCGGGGATCGGTGTCGTAGACGATCAGGTCCGCCGACGCGCCCTCGACGAGGCCGGGCAGGCCGAGCCATTCCCGCCCGCGCCACGACGCCTGGGCGATCACCTCGGCTTGCGGGATGCCCGCGCCGACCAGCGCGCGGATCTCGTCGCGGACCAGGCCGTGCGGCAGCGAACCGCCGGCGTCGGTGCCGGTGAAGACCGGGACGCCGGCCTCGAACGCCGAGCGGATGCGTTCGCGCGACGTCGCGAACAGCGCGCGCATGTGAGCGGCGTAGGTGGGGAACTTGGCCACTGCGCTGTGTGCGATCTGCGGGAAGTTGTCGATGTTGATCAGGGTCGGCACCACCGCAGCGCCGGATTCGGCCGCCGCGGCGATCAGGTCGTCGGTCAGGCCGGTGCCGTGCTCGATCGAGTCGACGCCGGCCGCGATCAGACCTGGCAGGGCGTCCTCGCCGAACACGTGCGCCGCCACCCGGACGCCGAGTTCGTGTGCCCGCCCGATCGCTGCGACGAGCGCGTCGTCGGGCCAGGTCGGCGTCAGGTCGCCCGCCCCGCGATCGATCCAGTCGGCGGCAAGCTTGACCCACCCGTCGCCTGCGGCGGCCTGCCGCTCGACCTCTGCCACCAGCTGGTCCGGTTCGATCTCGACGCCGAGGTCGCGGATGTAGCGCTTGGTCCGCGCGACGTGCCGGCCGGCGCGGATCAGCCGGGGCAGGTCGTCGCGCTGTTGCACGCTGCGGTTGTCGACCGGCGAGCCGGCGTCGCGCAGCAGCAGGGCGCCGGCGTCGCGGTCGAGCCGCGCCTGCTCGGCCTGCGCGTCCGGGTCGGCGACGTGACCGCTCGGCGCGAGCCCGACGTGACAGTGCGCGTCGCCGAAGCCGGGCGTGATCCCGCCACTGGTGGCGATCGTGTCGGCGTCCCCGGTCGGCCGGGTGAACGTCAGCCGGCCGTCGACGACCCACGCGTCACGTTCGGTCTCGTCGGGCAGGAAGACGCCACGCAGGTGCAGGGTCACCGGCGCGACGTTACCGATCGGCCGCCGGTCTACGGACGGAAGTAACCGAACACGTCGAGGGCGGCTTGCGTGTTCCCGCCGTAGTTGTAGACGCCGAACTGATGACCGCCGGACAGCCCGACGACCGCCGAGTTGGACACCACACGTCCGGGTCCGAAGTTGAGGTTCGACGTCTTGGCCGACGGCAGGGTCGAGCCGGCGAACAGGTAGAGGTAGCTCGAGGCTGTCGTACTCGCCTCCACGGCGCCGGTGAACAACGCTGTCGCCCCAGCGGGGACGTCACCCACGTTTGCACCGTAGAAGATCGCCGAACGATTCGCCGGGATGGGCGCCGGCGGGTGCCCGGAGGCATTGCCGCCGTTGCCGGTACGCGTGTCGACGATGCGGTACGCGGACGGCAGCGGCACGTACTGCGCACCGGTGCCGGGAGCCAGGTAACCGATCACGTCGACGATGACGTCCGCGCTGCTGCCCCTGTCCGTGATGCAGAAGGTTCCGTCACCGGACAGGCCGACGACCGCGAGATTGGCCCGGACGTATCTGCCGAAGTTCAGGGTCGAGGTCGTCGACGAACAAGTCGGCGCCGCGCTGAGGTAACCGGAGGCAGTGGTGTCCGCGCTCGTCACGTTGACGACAGCGGCGGTGGCCCCTGCGGGAACTGCGGGGTCGACCGTCACCGTCTTGTTCGGTGCGACGACCCCCTTGTGGCCGCCGGTCGTGTCGCGGGTGTTGAGCACGCGGTTCGCGGGAGACACCGCGGTGTACAGCGACCGCCCGGCGTCGGTGCCGAAGTACCCGACCTCGTCGGCGACGACGTCGACGGTGCCGTACCCGTTGCGGATCACGAATTTGCCGTCGCGCACGGGGACGATCGCGAGCTGCGCAGCCGTCGGCACGGCGGTATTGAGGTTCAGGTTGTCCGTGCCGGGATAGGCGCTGCCGTAGGGATAGACGGTCAGGTAGGTCCCGGCCGTCGCTCCGGTGCCGGTCAGATTGACGGCCACCGCGGTCGCGTCGGTCGGCAGGCCCTGCACTGTCACTGTCGCTGTGCCTGCCGCGCCGAGTTTGGCGTGATGTCCGCCAGTGGACGTGCGCGTGTCGAGAAGTCGCTTCGGCGCAACGGCCTGGTAGCCGGACCCCTGCGCCGGCGCCACGGGACTGGCGGCCGGCGTCGGCCCCAGCGTCAGCAACCCGTGACCCATCTGGTTGCTGGGCGGGTCGAGAGGAGTGGCTGTGCTCGTCGAACGGCTCGCGCGCTGCTCGAGGAAGTTCTGGATCTGCGCGGCGTCGAACGACGAGTCGGCCGCCTTGACGAGAGCTGCGGCACCGGCGACGTGCGGCGACGATGCCGACGTGCCGTAGAAGCCCATGCCGTTGCTGTCGCCGGCGTCCGGTGTGCCGTACTCCGGGGAACTGACGCCGTCCCAGCCGGTGATGTCCGGCTTGACCCGCGAGTCCACTGTCGGCCCCTGGGCACTGAAGTCCTCGAGCACCCCCTGGGGGGTGTGATCGGCACCCACGTCCGCGGCGCCGACGGAGAACACGAACGGTGAGTCCGCCGGCTGTTCGATGCTGCCGGCCGCGGCGCGTGCCGGGAAGTTCTGGGCCTGCTCGGACTGGCCGACGTCGCCTTCGTAGTTCAGGTCGTAGTGAACCTTCGGGAAGCCGCTGCCGAGCTCGACCTCCAGATACCAGATCTGCGGAGTCGCGTTCGTATCGGTGATCGGGATGTCGAGGACCGGTGCCGTGCCTGGCGACTGCTGCACCGCTGTCGGGTTGCCGCTGTTGATCGGCGTCGTCGTGTCGCAGTCGTCGTCGTCGCACTGTTCGCCGAACGCCTCGAACGTGACGTCCGCCGATGACGTCGGCCACTGGTCCCAGCGCAGCACGAAGTCGGCCGAGCCGCCGCCGGACACGTCGTCGGCACCCGGCACGAAGACGCCGTCGTTCTCCTCGTCGTCATCGATATCGGTGCCGGTGATGTCGAGCAGTGAGTCCCTGTTGACGTCGGCGAACGTTCCGGACCAGTGATCCTGGGCGTCGTTGCCTGCCGATTCGACCCACAGGATTCCGGCCTTCCGTGCGCGCGCGACCGCTGCCGACGCGGAGTCGCTCGGGCCGGTGCCGTCGCCGCGCGCATCGCCGTCGAAGCCCAGTGAACAGTTGACGATCGACACGCCGTCGCTGATCGCCTGGGTCGTGGCGTCGTTGAACGTGACGTTGTCGGTGACGCAGTAGAGGTTCAACGTCGCGCCGGGCGCCATCTGGTGGACGATCTCGGCGACCGCGGTCCCGTGGTCGGTGTCGTCGACATCGGTGCCGCAGTAGTTGTCGACGGTCGTCCCGGCGGGCAGGTCGCCACTGCCGATGGCGCCGGACAGGTTGCCGAAGCCGGCGTCGACGATGCCGATCGTCACGCCCGAACCCGTGTCGCCCGGCGTCGCGCTCTGCCAGGTGTCCGCTTCGCTTTGCGTAACGCCCTCGGACGTCGGCCCGGCGTGGGTCCACGCCTTTTCCGGCGCGTGCATACCGGTCACCGCCGGCGATTTCCGCAACGCCGACACCTTGGTCTTCGATACGGCAGCGGTGATCTCCCCCGGCACGCTGCCGAGCACCTGACCGCCCGTGCTGCGAACGGCGTCGGCAAGGGCCGTCGCCGACGTGCCTGTCAGAGTTACCTCGGTCGACGATCCACGAGCAGCGTTGAGCGACCGGGTCAATTGCTGCGCGGCCGTCAACGGCTTCGGCGTTGCGCTGTGCCTCGGCACCGACGCTTGCCGGTGGTGCCGCCAGAAGCCCGAGGCGAGGTGTTGGGCGACCGCGTGCCCGTGCGTCGCCGGACTCGGCACGGCACGGGCCCCGGCGGGTGTGGACACGACTGCGGCGGACAGCGCCGCCGCGGTGACGGCGACGGCGAGGACAGGAACGACACGGCGCATGCGACGGCTCCGGGTGACGAGCGGATACCGTCTGGGCGCAACGGCGAGCGGACCCTAACACCCGTCGTCGACAAGATCGACCACGAGATGATGAAGAAGCGATCGCCCGACGCGCAGAGAGCCGCCGACCTCGCTCAGTGCAGGTAGATGCTGTTCGGTCCCGGGGCGGTGATGCGCGATCCGGGCCCGGAGATCGCATCGGGCGACGTGTCCAGCTTGACGTAGGAGTACTGCCCGCGGACCCCGTCGTTGCTCGTCAGCCCGGAGCAGCCGTCTCGCAGGTTCTCGCAGTCGAAGCGCTTGCCGCTCGCCAGGTGCACGTCCAGCCGCGACGGGTAGTAGAAGCTGAACGCGTTGCCGTCGTGATCGGGGTCGACCTTCTTCTCGGCCGCGTCGTCGCGCCACCGGTTGGACAGCAAGCGCTGGTCGGCGCTGCTGTCGTGTTTGACGTACTTGTCGAACCACGCGGTGGTGTACCAGTCGATGAGGTCCGCGCCGCGCAGCGAGGCGCCGAACGCCTGGTTCGGGATGAAGGAGAAGTCCAGGTGCGAGCCGCCGCGGATGATGATCTCGCCCGTGTCGACGCCGTTCTTGGTGTACTGGTGCGTCTCGACCGACTTCGCGTTCGGATCGGGCTGCGACGTGTTCGGCGTCGGCGGCAGGCCGTAGTCGGCGGACAGCCCGAGCCCGGGTTTGGTGATCGGCACGACCTTGCGCGCGGCCGGGTCCGCCGGGCAGTCCTGCTCGCCGATCGAACCGGAGCCGCCGGGCATGCTGCCGCTGCTCGGGCCCGGGCCGCCGAGGTTGTCCCACGCGACGACGGCGCTCACGCGCGGGTCGAACTGCGCGATGTAGGACACGCCCGCCGCGCCGTAGGAGTGGCCGGCCAACCCGATCTGCTTGGTGTTGAGCAGCTGCCAGAACGGGTTGTAGGCCGCGTCGAGACCCGCCTTCGCGCGCGACGTCTGCTCGGCCGCGTGGCTGGTGCCCGTCGTGCAGCTGGGCACCGGCTGGTACGGGTGGCTCTTGGTCGAGAGGAAGAAGTTCAGTGCGTCCTCGGTGCCGTCGTAGAACGGCCGGCCGTCACTCTGGGCCGGGAAGCCCTCGTTGGCGTCGGCCCCCTGGCCCCGCGTGTCGGACTGGCCCTGGCCCTGCGGGTCGAAGGTGAGCACCACGTACCCGGCCTTGGCCAGCGCTTGTGCGGCGTACCAGTACATCTGCTCGTCCGCCTGCACCGACCCGTTGGTGATCACGACACCGGGCCGCTTCGCCGGGCCGCCCTTCGTGGCCCACACGTGGCCGGACAGCGTCGCGCCGTTGCGCGCGGAGAACAGCACGGGCCGCACGATGCCGTAGCCGTTCGTCGCCCAGTCGTAGAGGCGCACGTCACCGGCGCAGCCGTTGCCGCCGTTCCAGCACAGATCGGTCTCGAAGGACCGTGCCGGGTCCGCCGCCTGGGCCGCGGTTGCATGGGCCAGGTTCTGCGCGCTGGCGGCCGTCAACCGGGCTTGGTACGCGGGCGTGTCGTAAACCGCCTGGCGCTGCTGGGTGATGGAGAAGTTCTTCGCCTCCACCACCGGGTCGAAGCCCGCGGCGCCGGCCGCACCCCCGAAGCCCAGCACCGCGGCGGCGGTGACCGCCGCCGCGGCCAACGGTGCGAGCACCCGCATGACGAAATGCCTGCTACAGCGCATGGAACGGTCCTCCCGGCAACGCGAAAATCGGGCAAATCGCGCCCAGCCTGAAGTGCGTCGGCCTGCCCGGCAACTCGGCACGGCAGGTATTGGCCGGCTCAGCCTGCGGCGGTCCAGGCGGCGGCGAGCTCGCGGCGTGCGTCGGCCAGCAGTTCGGGCAACACGCGGGTATGGCCGACGATCGGCATGAAGTTCGTGTCGCCGCCCCATCTCGGTACGACGTGCTGGTGCAGGTGCGCGGCGATGCCGGCGCCGGCGACGGCGCCCTGGTTGATGCCGAGGTTGAATCCGTGCGGCCCCATCACGCTGCGGATCACCCGCATGGCCTGCTGCGTGAACCGCGCGACCTCGAGGGTCTCCGCCTCGGTGAGCTCGGGATAGTCGGCGACGTGCCGGTACGGCACGGCCATCAGGTGTCCTGAGTTGTACGGATACAGGTTGAGCACGGCGTACGCGTGCTCGCCGCGCGCAACGATCAACGCGTCCTCGTCGGCTCGTCTCGGCGCGGCGCAGAACGGGCAGCCGTCGTCCGGGCCGTCACCGGTGGGCTTGTCCTGTCCCTTGATGTAGGCCATCCGGTGCGGCGTCCACAACCGGCCGAAGCCGTCCGGATCGCCGGCGAACGCCGCGGCGTCCTCGACCACCACGCCGGTCGCGACGTCGGCCGCAGCGTCATCGGCCGCAGCGTCATCGGCCGCCGCGTCGTCGGCCGCATCGTCGTCGGATTCGCTCACGCGAACATCTCGGCCGTCGGCGAGCCGTTGAACCGGCGCGCGACGGTGGAGACGATCTCCTCGATCGCCTCGTCGACGGTGATGCCGTTGCGTTGCGAGCCGTCGCGGTACCGGAACGACACCGCGCCCGCGTCGGCGTCCGTCGCGCCGGCGATCACCATGAACGGCACCTTCTGTCGCTGCGCGGTGCGGATCTTCTTCTGCATGCGGTCGTCGGATTCGTCGACCTCGACGCGGATGCCGCGCTCGCGCAGCTGCTCGGCCACCCCGTGCAGGTACGCCACCTGGTCGTCGGTCACCGGGATACCGACCACCTGCACCGGCGAGAGCCAGGTCGGGAAGGCGCCGGCGTAGTGCTCGGTCAGCACGCCGATGAACCGCTCGATGGAGCCGAACTTGGCCGAGTGGATCATTACCGGTTGCTTGCGGGTGCCGTCCTCGGCCTGGTACTCGAGCTCGAAGCCGCGCGGCTGGTTGAAGTCGTACTGGATGGTCGACAGCTGCCAGGTACGGCCGATCGCGTCGCGCGCCTGCACCGAGATCTTCGGGCCGTAGTACGCGGCGCCCCCCGGGTCCGGCACGAGTTCCAGGCCGGTGTCCACGGCGACCTGCTCGAGCACCGCGGTCGCAGCCGCCCACTCCTCGTCGCTGCCGATGAATTTGTCCGGATGGGTGTCGTCGCGCGTCGACAGCTCGAGGTAGTAGTCGCTCATGCCGAAGTCGTCGAACAGGCTCAGGCAGAAGCGCAGCAGATGCGCGATCTCGTCCGGCGCCTGCTCGGGAGTGACGTAGGAATGCGAGTCGTCCTGCGTCATGCCGCGCACGCGGGTGAGGCCGTGCACGACGCCTGACTTCTCGTAGCGGTATACGCCGCCGAACTCGAACAAGCGCAGCGGTAGCTCGCGGTAGGAGCGCCCGCGCGCCTTGTAGATGAGGTTGTGCATCGGGCAGTTCATCGCCTTGAGCCGGTACTCGCCGCCCTCGACGTGCATCGGCGGGAACATGCCGTCCGCGTAGTACGGCAGGTGGCCCGACGTATGGAACAGACCCTCCTTGCTGATGTGCGGGGTGCCGACGTACTCGAAGCCCTCCTCGATGTGCCGCCGCCGGACGTAGTCCTCCATCTCCCGCTTGAGCACGCCGCCCTTGGGGTGGAACACCGCCAGGCCCGACCCGATCTCGTCGGGAAAGCTGAACAGGTCCAGCTCCGCACCGAGCTTGCGGTGGTCGCGCCGCTGCGCTTCCTCGAGCCGCTGCAGGTGCGCCTTCAGGTCGTCGCGCGAGGCCCACGCGGTGCCGTAGATGCGCTGCAGCTGCGGGTTCTTCTCGCTGCCGCGCCAGTAGGCGGCCGCGCTGCGCATCAGCTTGACGGCGGGGATCATCCGCGTGGTGGGCAGATGCGGGCCGCGGCACAGGTCGGTCCACTCGCGCTCGCCGGACTTGGCGTTCAGATTGTCGTACATCGTCAGGCCGCCGGCACCGACCTCGGTGGCCTCCTCGTCGGTGGCGGTGGACTTCAGCCCGATCAGCTCGAGCTTGAACCGCTCCCCGGCGAGCTCGTCGCGCGCGGCGTCGTCGGAGATGTCACGTCGCGCGAACCGCTGCCCGGCCTTAATGAGCTGCGCCATCTTCTTCTCGATGGCGTCGAGGTCCTCGGGGGTGAACGGCCGATCGGGCAGGAAGTCGTAGTAGAAACCGTCCTCGATCGGCGGCCCGATGCCCAGCAGCGTGCCGGGGAACAGGTCCTGCACGGCCTGCGCCATGACGTGCGCGGCCGAGTGGCGCAGGACGGCCAGCCCGTCCGGCGACTGCGCGGCCACCGGCTCGACCTCGATGTCGGACTCGGGCGCCCACGCGAGGTCGCGCAGCGCGCCGTCGGCGTCACGCACGACGACCGCGCCGCCCGGGCCGGTGAGTTCGACGCCCGCACCGCGCAGCGCGTCGAGTGCCGTCGTGCCCGCCGCCACCGGGATACGTGCGGCGGTGACGGATGGGCGGACGCTGGCGGTCAACGTGGGCTCCTGGCGGGGTGTGGAGAGCGAGCGGGCGACATCTTGGATGCTAATGCGATGAATCTCTTCGAATACGAGGGCACGCGCCCGACGATCGCCGATGACGCGTTCATCGCCGAGACGGCGACGTTGATCGGCGACGTGACGGTCGAGGCCGGCGCGTCGATCTGGTACGGCGCGGTCCTGCGCGGTGACGACGGGCCGATCATCGTGCGGGAGCGGGCGAACGTGCAGGACGGCACGGTGATCCACACGACGCCCGGGGTGACCACCGAGATCGGCCGCGGCGCGACCGTCGCGCACCAGTGCATGGTGCACGGCGCCGTGATCGAGGACGAGGCGCTGGTCGGTAACGGTTGCGTGGTACTCGACGGCGCCCGGATCGGCTCGCGCTCGATGATCGCCGCGATGTCGCTGGTCGCCTCGGGGAAGGAGATCCCGCCCGGTGTGCTCGCCGCGGGCGTACCCGCCCAGGTCAAGAAGGAGATCGCCGGGACCCAGGCGGAGTTCTGGGTGAACATGAACCCGCAGTACTACCCGGAGCTCGCGAAGCGGCACATCGCCGGCGTGCTCCGTGTCGACCGATGAGCCGGACCACCTGAGCGCCTCTAGGATTCGACCATGACCGCCCCCGCGTCCGTGCACGTCGAGCACTCGGCGCCGGTCGATGCCAGCGTCGCCGACGCGTGGCGGGCGCTGCAGGACCCGGAGCGCGTCACCGGCGCGCTGCCGGGCGGCAGGTTGGGCACGACCGAGGACGGCGTCACGCAGGGCCGGCTCAAGGTCCGGTTCGGCGCGATCGCCCCGACGTACCGCGGCACCGCGCGTCTGGTCGAACACAACGCCCGCGCCCACCGCGTCGTGCTCGAGCTGCGTGGCGACGACGCCCGCGATGTGGGCACCATCTCGGCAACGGTCTCCGCGACCGTACGGCGCAGCGGCGAAACCGTCGCCCTGCGCGTCGTGGCCGACGTCGAGCTCACCGGGCGCGCGGCGCAGTTGAGCAGGGACAAGCAACGAACGGCCGTCCGGCAGGTGATCGACCGGTTCGCCGACGCGCTTGTCGACGCGAACGACGAAGGAGACGATGTGACCGACGAGTCGAGCGAGAACGCGTCACCGGAGGCAGCGCAAGAAGCGGCCGCGCGCAGGCGACGCCGTCCGTCGCCGGGGCCCGCCGGGGACGCCGAGGCGGCGCCGCCCGTCGAGGCCTCCGCGCCGCAGCCGGCCGAGCAGCCGCTCGACGACCCGTCCGCCGTCGAGACGTCCTCTGCCGCTGAACCGGAGCCGGGCGTCGAAGCCGTGCCGTTGGCCGCGGAGCCCAGCGGGACGCCCTCGTTCGGCACACCCGGCGGCATCCCGGTGCCGTCCCTGTCCGACGAACCGTCGGTGAACGGTCATCTGCCGGCCGCGGGCGGCACCGACCCCGACGAGCCGCCGCTGGCGAGGATGACCCGCCAGGCGATGGCCAAGCGCGTCGCGCCCGTTGCGCTCGGCATCGTGTTCGTGCTCGCCGCGGCCCGGCGACGCCGCGGCCGTAGCGCCTGAGTCGCTAACGCACGTTCGCCGCGAACCAGTCGACGATCTCCTCCCCGGCGGCCAGCCCGCAGCCGTCGGTGACCTCGACGTGCGGCGCCTGCCAGCCGCTCGCCACCAGCTCGCCGTGCCGCGGAGTGATGCCTCGATCGGCCGCGGCCAGCAGGTCGGTGTCGAGCAGCGAGTCGCCCGCGGCGAGGACGGTGGCAGACCCGGTGCGCCGCGCGATCTCGGCGATCGCCGCCGACTTGGTCAACGCCTGCGGCACCCAGTAGAGCTTGCGGCCCTGCAGGGACACCCGCCAGCCGCGTTCCGCGGCCCACGCCGTCTCCGCGGCGACGAGACCGGCGGGCACGCGGTCTCGTTCCAGCACGGCGTAGCAGAACAGGTCGCACGCCGTCCGCAGCAGCTTCGTCCACTGCGGTGCGCAGATTGCTTCCGCGTGGTCGTGCACGTCTGCCAGCGGCGCGCTGCCGTTGAGGCCGGCGCGTACCGAGTTCGTCCAACCCGCATCGGGCACGCCGTCGACCAGCACGATGCCGCCGTTGGCCGCAACCGCATACCGCACCGGCGGCCCGGGCAGCCGCACCCGGGCGAGTTGTTCGGGCGTCCGGGTCGTCGTCGGCACGACGAGCGCACGCTCGGCGAGCACGGCCAACGACGCCGCCGCGCTCGCGGTCATGAACGCGGAGTCGACGCGCTGGTAGGTCTCGACCGCAGCGACCGCGCATTCGCCGCCGCCCCAGCGGGCCATCGCCCGGCGCGAGTAGATGAGCGTCTGATCGAGGTCGGCGGCGACGAGCACGCTCATCGCGCTGCGGTGCCGTCGGCGCCGGTCGCCCCGCGGGTGTACCGGGGATGGATCAAGCCGACGCAGCTGTAGGTCAGGTCGGCGACCTCGTGCACGGGCACCCCGCGGCGCTGCGCCAGCAGCAGCACGTGTCGCAGCTCTGCGACCGCGTCCGGCCGGATCAGCACCGCCCACGGCACGCGCCGCAGCAGCACCCGGGTCGTCTCCCCGACGCCGGGCTTCACGAGCGTCACGTCGCCGATGCCGAACCGTTCGCTCAGCTGCTCGACCTGCGCCCAGCCGGTCCACGTCGGTGTGCGGTCAGCACGGTGCGCGGCGGGCAGGTCGCGCGCCACGTGCTCGGCCACCGCACCGAAGCATGCCGCGATCGTGTCGACGAAGGCCCGGGAGACGTCTGAACCCGCGAGCTCGCGGTAGCACTTCGCGCCGTGAAATTGCCCAGGCTTGAGCACCTGCTCGTTAAGGACCGTGCGCGACACCAGCCCGGACACCGTCGAGTTCAGGCACGCCGACGGCACCAGGAAGTCCGCGCGGGTGCCGAACGTGCGCACGCACGAACCCGGATCGGCGAGCACGGCGAGATCGGCGACGAATCGGGTGCCCAGCGCCGCGTTCACCGCGGTGATCGCGGCGTCGAGCTCGCGGACGATGGCGCCCTTGCCGGTCCAGCCGTCCACGAAGACGACGTCGGCCGGGTTGTGGTTACGCGCCAGGTAGCGCAGCGCGGTGCGGTCGATGCCGCGGCCGCGCACGATGCTCAGCGTGTAGTGCGGCAGGTCGTGGCCGTGCGCGAACGCGGCCCATCGACGCATCAGCACGCCCACCGGCGTCCCCGCGCGGGCGAGTGACGCCAACACCGGTCGCGGACCCCGCTCGGCGAGCACGAGCTCGGTGACCAGGCCGACCGCATGCGCGATGCGTCGGGCGGAGGCGGCAAGCGCGTCGTCGTACAGCGCGCGGTACTCCGCGTCCGGCTGGTACTCGACGGGCAGCGACTGCGCGTAGTGCGCGCCGCCGGACTGGATCGCCTCCTCGCGTTCCTCGGTCGGTGCCTCGAGCGCAACGCCGGACAGGTCGGTGAGCAGCCACGCCACGTCGGCCGGCGGGTAGCTGCCGAAGTCCGGCCCGCGCAGTGGCGGCGGCAACGGCCGCTCACACGGCAGCACGACGACGTGCACGAGCGAGCAGTGTTCGCGCAGCGACTCGACGAGCCCGTCGCGCAACCGAGCGGTGTCGGCGTCCTCGTCGACGACCAGCACGATGTCGCTGTAGTCGCCGATGTTGTAGGCGAACCGCTCGGCCGGCCCGTCTGCCGGATGGTCGTGCGCCGGGAACCGGACGGCGCTGCGCACCGGATAGCCGTCGATGTCGTGCACCACGACCGGGGACCGCGTGGTCGAGGACATCTGCACCTCGCGGGACGGTTCGCACAGGGCGAGGCCGATCAGCAGCGGCGCATACATCAGCTCCTCGGTGCCGAGCACGAGCACGCTGCTCCCGTGCAGCGCGTCGCGCACCCGCGCCGCGACCTGCTCGGCGGCTGCGCGGGCCGCGGCGACGTCGGCGGGCACCCAGCCGTGCCGTCCGCTCTCGCGCACCCCGGCGGCCCACGCGGCATCGTGGCGTAGCACCTGGCCGCTGCGCGCGGCAGACGACGGCGGTGCGGGCAACGCGGCCGCTGCGGCAGCGGTGTGCGCGCCGAACCCGGGCGGCGCGGTGAACGTCCCGCGGGCCAGGCTGACGACGTCGATGTCCGCGCCGAGCTCGGCGGCCGTCTTCGCGACCACCGAACGAGCCGCCTCGTCGCGCAGATCCACCAGCGCGGCCAGCACGTATTGCCGGCGCGGTGTGCGGGCGTGCAGTGCCGCGATCGTGTTCAGCGCGGTGCGGCCGGTGGATAGCTCGTCGTCGACGAGCACGAGCACGGCGTCCGGATCGTCGAGCAGCCGCGGGTCGGCCGGCAGCAGTCGGTGCGCCGTGGCATGGCTGTGTTCTTCTTCGAACGCCGCGTGCGCCGTGGCGGTCGCGACGTGGCGGCGGGTCGAGTGGAGGTACGGCGCCGCGAGCTGCTCCGCGACGCAGTGCCCGAGCGCCGTGGCGGTTTCCGCTAAGCCGAGCACGACGGCACGCTCACCACCCAGTGACTGCGCGACCGCGGCGCCCAACTCGCAGCCCACCCGGTGGATCACCCGCGGATCCGCCGGGACGTGCTTGCCCAGCACCGTCGACACGAGCAGGTGCGCTCGGCGCGGGTTGTGCCGCAGCCCGAGCGAGACGAGCTCGGGCAACCGCACGTCACCGTCGAGGCTCGCTCCGAACGTGTCGGCGACCCAGCTGCGCGACGTCATCCGTGCAGGCCGGCGCCGAGCAGGTCGACGAACGAGACCCCGTCGCGCGCGACGCCGAACGCATGTGCACGCAGCATCGTCCGGCGTGCCCATGCGGTGTGCGGCTTGCTCTCGTTCATCTTGTTGCCGAAGCTCGACGCGGCGGCGCCGCCACAACCGTCGGTGGCCAGCACGTCACGCGCGTCGGCGTCCTCCTCGGCCGTCACGACGGACAACGCGTGTACGGCTGCGACGTGCGTCGGGTGAATGACGGTCTTGCCGATCAGCCCGTTCGCGCGGTCGAGCACGACCTCGCGGATCAGCCCGTCGAGGTCTGCTGCGATCAGCTCGGCGCGCAGCGCGCGGTCGTCGTGCGCGGCGAACGGCGACTCGCGCAGCTGTGGTTTGAACAATCGCTCGGTAGCCGGGTAGTACTCCCACACCGGCCCGGCGACGACGTAATCGGGCGCGGCGTCGCCGACCCGGCCGAAGACATTGACCACGGCGCTCAACACGTCGGCGACGACGCGCACGTCCCACACCGTGAGGTCGCGGGCGCGCCGCAGAGCCCATGCGGCCGACAGATCGGTGGCGCCGACCCGGATCGCGGGTACGAGTTCGCGGTACTTGTCGATGAGCCTGCGCACGCCGAGCAGCGCGTCCACACGCGACTCGAGATGACCGAGCTGCGCCGACTCGAGCACCGGCATGACGAGCAGCCGGCGGCCGATCCGCTCCCCCGCCTGCACGACCGCGTCCAGATAGGCGCTGGCGTTGTCCTCGGTGAACTTCGGCACTACGAAGCCGGTGAGCGCTCGGGCGTCGTCGCCCAGGTCCGCGACCAGTGATGCGATCTGATCCACGGCCCGCACCCGCACGAACACCATGGGCAGCGCGTCGTCGCCCGCGGCGAGTTCGCGCAACTGCCGCACGGCGTTGTCCTGAGCCGCTGGCACGTCGTCGTCGGCCACCGCGTCCTCGAGGCAGATGACCACGCTGACGACACCCGCCGATGCGCATCTGCGCACGTCCTGCGCGAGCTGCGGACGGGTGGCCGGGCAGTAGAGCGCGGCGCCCATCGCCGTGCCGAGCAGATCGGGCGCGGCATCGACGCCGAATTCCTGCGGTGCACGGAGGAACAGCCGGTCGCACTCGGCGTCGGCGAGGAAGTCGAAATGCCGCATTCGCGGATGATCGCATGCCGAAATGTCGCCTGCATTCACTTTGTCCGACCAACGGACGACGCACCGGTTCTTCCTAAGCGGTAGCCGGGCCGATGCGCCACCATGAGTGCATGACGCAGATGACGATGGGCGCGAACATGCCGCTGCCCGGCCCGGCGGTGCGCGCAGCGCTGACGTGGCGGGCGGGTCCGGGCGTGCCGGACGTGGATGCGTCGGCATTGTTGCTGGGCGCCGACGGAGACGTCGGCTCGGACGCCGACTTCGTCTTCTACAACCAGCCGGCACATGCCAGCGGCGCGGTGCGACTCGTGGGCAAGACGTCCGCGCCGCAGGCCACCGACGCCGTCGACGTCGACCTGGCCGCCGTGCCGGGAACCTGCCAGCGGATCGTGCTCGCCGCGTCGTGTGACGGCGGCGTCTTCGGGCAGGTGCCGGAGCTGACGTTGACCCTGCTCGACCCGGCCTCCGGGGCGCCGCTCGCGGTGTTCGCGATGCACGCCGACGCCGAGACCGCGTTCGTCACCGGCGAGGTCTACCGGCACGACGGCGGGTGGAAGTTCCGCGCCGTCGGCCAGGGTTACGCGTCCGGGCTGGAGGGCCTGGCCGGCGACTTCGGCATCACCGTCGGCAGGCCGTCGCCGCCGATCCCGGCACCGCCGCCGCCGGCTCAGCCACCAGCCGACGCGCCCGCCCCGGCACCGGCGCGGCGCGAGCGCACATACGTCGACACGGCCGGGTCCTTACTCGACCTCGACACCCCGCTCTGACTGCCGGACAACACGGTCCGGGCGTCGAGCAACCGGGGCGCAGACCGTGTCGATCACCGGGACGCCCGCGGCGAGGTCACGGCGCCGGGCGCGTCAGCTCGCTGGTCGGGTCGATGAGGATCTTGGCGTGCCGGTCGGCACGGCCCAGGGTGTCGAACGCGCTGGCCACGCCGCCGAACCCGACCGTGCCGGTCAACACCGGCTCGGCGCGCACCTTGCCGTCGGCGAGCAGGTGCAGCGAGTCGCGGAAGTCGCGCGGCGTGTAGCCGAGCACGAAACGCAGGTCGATCTCCTTGTTGATCGCCAGCGCCGGTCGGATGCGATCGGCCTCCATGCAGACCCCGACGACGACCACGCGGGAGAACAGCGGCGCGGAGGTGATCAGCTGATCGATCACGCCGGGCACGCCGACGCACTCGAAGATCACCGGGTGCTTGGGCGTCGCGGCGCCGGTCACCTCGGCGAGCTGCCACACCCGCTCCCACGGCACGAGCGGCAGGCGGCGCAACTTGTCCATGGTCGATACCGCGAGATCGAGGACCTGTCCGGCGCGCGTCAGGTGGCCGTGCTCCTCGGCGGTGTCGAACGGCGACTCGACCGCGGGATCGACGACGACGTCGGCGCCGCACGCGCCGGCCAGCGCGCGCCGGCCCGCGGAGAAGTCGCTGGCGATCACCGTGCGCACGCCACTGGCCTTGAGCATGCCGATGACCGCCAGACCGACCGGCCCGCAGCCCACGACCACCGCGACCTGGCCGCGGCTCACCTCGCCGCGGCGCACGGCGTGCAGTCCGACAGCCATCGGCTCGGTCAGCGCTGCCAGCTCGGTGGACAGACCGTTCGGGACGGCGAAGGTCAGCGATTGCTCGGCGAGCACCTGCTCCGCGTAGCCACCAGGCGCCTTCGGCGACAGACCGGTGAGATGCACCGTGCCCTCGCGGCGAAGCAGCGGGAACGACACCACCCGGGTGCCGGATTTGAGCGCGCTGCCGGTACGCGGGCCGCGGTCGACGATCTCGCCGCAGAACTCGTGCCCGAGCACCACCGAGTCGCTCGAGCGGAAGACGTCGTCGTAACCGACCTCGCTGGTCAGGTCGGCCAGCTCGTCGCAGTGCGCCCGCGCATGCAGGTCCGAGCCGCAGATCCCGCAACGCAACACCTGCAGCAGCAGCTGCCCTGGCCCCGGCTCGAGGTCGTCGACCTGCGCAACGGCCAACTCGCCGCCGGTGCATGTCACTGCTCGCATCGCGCCCTCCTCAGTCGACCGGGTTGCGGTCGTCGCGCCAGGTGATGCGGTCGTACCCGTAGGCGCGCGCGGCCTCGCGCACGTCACCCGCGATCGTCCCCACCTCGGCCCGTACGACGAGTTCGCCGGCGACGTTGTACACACTGACCAGCACTGCGGTCGTCCCGGCGTGCAGCGTTTCGAGCGGCAGCTCGACCCGGCCGCCGCCGAACGTCGTGACCACCAGTGTGCCGCCCCAACGCAGCTCGGTACGCGATTCGGAGAACGCGTACACCGACATCCGACGCAGGTCAGGGGTTTGGCGCAGGTCGAGACGCAGGTGCTCGAATTCGTCGCGGCCGCCGACGATCACCGGCCGCCGCGACGACGGCGCATACCGGTTGCCGCCCGCCGCGTACTGCACGGTCGACGACGCACCGTCGGCCAGTTCGTACGCCGCGCCCAGCCGCAGGTCGCCGACGGCCGGCGAGCACGCCGCTTCGATCATCAGCGTGCCGATGCCCGACTGCACGCGGGTGAGACGCGCCGCCGGGTCGGCGACGCCGAGCAGCTGCGTGTGGTCCGGCGGCACGGTCAGCCCGCGCACCGGCCGGCGGGCGACCCGCGCGGCTCGGCGTGCCGCCGCCCCGCCACCGTCCGGCTGTGGTGCCGGCGTCGCGTCGGACAGGTCCAGCGAGTTGCTGACTGCGGGCGGCGGCGCGTTGCCCGCCGCCCGACCGGGGCGGTCGAAGGAGATACCTGCCGAGCCGGCTGCGGGAGCGGGCGGCCTCGCACGGCCCGGTCGGTCGAAGGAGATACCTGCCGAGCCGGCTGCGGGAACGGGCGGCCTCGTACGGCCCGGTCGGTCGAAGGAGATTGCCGCGGCCGCCTGCGGCGGGGCCGGCACGGTGCGCGGCGCCGACCGGTGCGTCAGGAACGGCAGGTCCGCGCGGGGCGGCGCGGCGGCCGGATCGGTGTTCACAACGGAATGCCGTAGTCGGCCGCGACGCCGGCGATACCCGTCGCGTAACCCTGGCCGAGCACCTTGAACTTCCACCCGCCGTCGTGCCGATACAGCTCGCCGAGGACGACGGCCGTCTCCGAGTGGAACCCCGGTGCCAGCTCCTCGGAGCGCACCAGCTCGGCATCGCGATCGGCGTCCGACACGCGGATGACGCACGAACGCAGCTGACCGAGCGTGCGGCGCTGGGCGGGACCGTCGTTCACGTACAGCACCGCGACGATGCGCGCGATCTCCGGCGGCACCGCGGCGAGGTCGACTTCGATCTGCTCGGCGTCGCCGCCGAGCGCCGCGTCGCGCTCGGCCACCGACTCGTCCGCCGAGCTGAGCTGGTTGAAGAAGACGAAGTCGCGGTCGTCGCGAGCACGCCCGTCGGCACCGCACAGGATCGCGGCGAACACCAGGTTGTCCTCGAGCGCCCGCTCGGCGCCGGCGTTCCACCGCATCCCGAGGACGGCGGTGCGCAGGCTGGGCACCTCGCGGGTCAGCGCGACGTTCGCCCCACGCTTCATCTCCGCCATGACGTCAGCGACTGTAGTGCGCGCGAGCGGCGTCAGAGATCGAGGTCGGACCGGGTGAACTTGGTGCGCAGGAAGTTGCCCTGGCTGAACAGCGCGTCGACGTCGTGCGCGCGGGCGGCCTGCAGCACGTCGTCAGCGGCGTCAGCCAGTGATTCGAGCTGCTCGCGCAATGCCGCGCGCGGGGTGCGCCCGGACGGTCCCTCGCGGTCGGTGACGGCAGGATCCAGTGCCAGGTACGCACGCAACGTCGTCGGCAGGTAATCGCCCACGATGCCGTTGATCGACACCACGGCGTAGACGTCGAGCGGGCGATCGGCTGATGTCGCGATCACCTCACGCATGATGTCGGTGACCTCACGGGCCAGCACCACGGCGTCCACCGGCAGCTTTCCGCCGTTGTGGTTGACGAACCGGATGAGCTCGACGAGCCGTTCCTGCAGCCGCTCGGGGGCGTCGTCGGCGTCGCCGGCCGCGTCCGTCTGCGGCGGCGGGTCGTCGTGGTTGCCGCGCCGGAAGAAGCCGGGCACGCCTCAGTCCGGTGCGGACGTCACGAACCGGCCGGCGGCAACTGCCCCGCAGCCGAGTCACCGGGCAACTCGGCGGTGTTGCCCTCGCCGCGCCGGGTGCGTTCGAGGTACGGCCGGGCCCGCTCGATCTGGCCCTCCAGGGCGGTGACCGTCTGCGCCATCGAATCGACCGACTGTGCGCGGAACGAGTCGATCGCGTCCATCGTCTGGAACACGTTGTCGAAGGCCGCCTGCAGCTTCTGCACGTCGATGGTGCTGCTCGCCGCCTGCTGGTTGATCTCCGCGCCCTGCTGGCGCAGCTGCTGCGACGTCGACTCGATGAGGTTGGACGTCGTCGTGTTCAGCGCGCTGATCTGGTCGAGCACGAGCTTCTGCCTCGCGAGCGCCTGCGAAACGATCACCGCGGTGCGCAGCGCGGAGATCGTCGTGGTCTGCGCGCGGTCGACGCCCTTGATCAGCTCCAGGTTGTTCTTGCGGACGAGGTCGAGTGCCATGTAGCCCTGCACCGACACCGCCATCTGGGTCATGATGTCCTGCCGCCGCTGCCGGATGGCGAACAGCGCGTCGGACTTCAGCGCGGTGGCGGCGTCGCTGTTGCCGGCAACCTCGAGCTCGCTGACCTTCTGCGTCACGGCGTCGTCGAGGGCGGAGGCGAGCGTGTTGTACTCGCTCAACTTGCCCATCGTGGTCCACATGTTCTGCTTCTCGGTCTCGATCGCCGCGTTGTCCTTGCGCAGGTCGTCCTGCCCGGAGTCGAGCGACTTGATGATCGCGTTGAGCTGCGTCTGTGCCGACTCGTAACGCTGGAAATAGCGTTGGATCTTGTCGCCGCCCGGCAACCACTTGAGCACCTTCTTCGCGCCGGTGAGGTCCGCGCGGTTGGGGTCGAGGTCGGTGACGGTGTTGCGCAGCTCGTTCAGCGTGCCCGCGACGCGGGTCTGCGCGTCGCCACCGCCGCCGCCCTTGCCGGCCTTCATGACGGCCGCCGGCCGGTCCAGCATCCGGTTCGACACGCCGGCCGACGCCCGCAGTTCCTTGTCGCCCATCGACGCGATCGAGTCGACCTTCTTCGCGAATTCCGGCGTGCGGGTGTCCATCGCGGCGAGCTCGTTCGCGAATCCCGCGGCCCGCTGCGCGAGCTCGGCCTTGCGCGCGTCGGGCACCGGGACGGCGCCCGCGGCCTGCTCCTCGGGCACGGCCTGCACCGGCTGTGGCGGGTCCAGGACGAGGCCGCCCGGCGCCGGCTGCGCAGCCGCCGTCGTGGTGGTGGGCGCCGGCTGGTTGGCGGTCGCACCGAGATCGAGCTCGGACATGTCGTGACTCCTTGCGGTACGTGCGAGTAGTGCTGTGCCGATCCTGCTACAAATGCGCGGCGATGGCCGGGAGCAGATCGCGGAACGTGCGCCCGGACGCCGGCTGACCGATGGCGGTCATCGACCAGCCCGAGCCGTCACGGGCGACCTTGGCCATGATCTGCGCGGTGTGCGTGCCGCTGCCGGTGAGCTCGTAGCGCGCGAGCTCTGTGTCCGCCTGCTCGTCGATCAACCGGCAGAACGCGTTCTCGATCTCCGAGAAGTCCTGCCCGGTGAACGAGTTGACGGTGAACACCAGCGTGCTGACCGTCGGCGGCACCGAGGCGAGGTCGACCCGGATCGACTCGTCGTCGCCCTCGCCCTCACCGGTGAGGTTGTCGCCGGTGTGCTGCACGGAACCGTCGCGGCTGGTCAGCTGCTGGAACCACACCTGGTCGACGAGGTTGCCAGTGGTGTCGAACAGCAGCGCCGACGCGTCCAGGTCGATCGTCTGCGCGCGTTTGCGGCCGAACAGGCCCTTCTTGGCGGCGGCGTCCCAGCCGAGGCCCATGCGCACCAGACGCAGGGTGCCGCCCTCCTTGCGCAGCGAGACGGTCTGCCCCTTCGACAGGTTGACGGTCATTTTCTGCCCCTGGTCCAGTTCATGCCCCAGCCGTAGGCCTGGTCCAGGGCGCGTTGCGCGCCGTCAAGGTAGTTCACCTCGCGGCGCACGACGAGCTCGCCGCCCTGGTTCTCCAGCATCGCGATGGCACAGATGCGTGCGCCGTCGCGCGTCTCGTCGAGCACGACCTCGACCGGCGCCGCACCGACCGGGTACATCGTCACCACGCCCTGCGCCGCCGCCCAGT
Source organism: uncultured Jatrophihabitans sp. (assembly GCF_964246335.1). Taxonomy (GTDB): domain Bacteria; phylum Actinomycetota; class Actinomycetes; order Mycobacteriales; family Jatrophihabitantaceae; genus Jatrophihabitans. The sequence continues at coordinate 69,061 of NZ_CAXTQF010000005.1, forward strand.
TGGCCGCGCCCTCGTAGATCAGCGCGAAGACGAGGATGCGCCGGATGGCGGGCAGCGCCGCCAGGTCGACGGACAGGTTCTCCCCGCCCTCGACGCTGCCGGAGCGGTCGTCGCCGTCGAGCCGGATGATCTCGCGGCCGCTGCCGTCGCGGGCGGTGAACGTGTTGCCGAGTGCCTGCACGACCCCCTTCGTGCCGTCGGCGAACTCGTACAGGCAGCCGAGGTCGAGGTCGAGCGCCACGTTCTTGTGGAAGAAGCCGTGCGCCTGCGGGCGGGCGTTCCAGTTCAGGTTCACACGCAGCACGCCGCCGGTGCCGCCGTGTTTCGTCAGCGACACTGTCGGCGCCGCTTTCGTGAGGACGACCTTGGTCTGGGCCGCCGGTGCACCCCCCGGCGGGGCCGCCGACGGCGGCGGCGCGGGCGGGGTGTTGGGCCGCTTGGTGTAGTCGATCGGCATGGCAGACCTCCGCTAACTCGCGACGGCGGCGGTTTCCGCCGCCGTCGGTCGGGGTTCGTCGTCCCCGGTGCGCTTGTTCCGGACGATCGACGACACGAGTGCGGCGCCGATGAACGCGACACCGACCAGGCCGGTGACGACCTCCGGCACCTCGTACTCGATGGTGATCAGCAAGATGATGGCCAGCGCGCCGATCGCCCACAGCGCGCCGTGCTCGAGGTACTCGTACTCGCTCAACGTGCCCTTGCGCACGAGGTACACGGTCAGCGACCGGATGAACATCGCGCCGACGCCGAGGCCGATCGCGATGATGATCGGGTCCGAGGTGATCGCGAACGCGCCGATCACACCGTCAAAGCTGAACGACGCGTCGAGCACCTCGAGGTAGAGGAACAGGAAGAACGCGGCGCGCCCGACGACCTGGGCCGTCTTAGGTTTCCGGACGGTGGCTTCCGCGCCGTCGTCGTCCCCATCGTCGTCGTCGACGTCGAACAGCTCACCGAGCCCGTTGACGAGCAGGTAGGTCGCCAGGCCGAGGACGCCGGAGATCAGGACGGTCGACGTGCGGTCGTGGGTGTGCGTGTCGGCGCTCTCGCCGAGTGTGTACGCCGCGGCGGCGAGAGTCGCGAGCGCGATCACCACCGACAGCTGATCGAGCCGGCCGATGCGCTGAAGCGGTCGCTCGATCCAACTCAACCAGGTCAGCTCCCGCTCCTCGAACACGAAGTCGAGGAACAGCATGAGCAGGAACATCCCGCCGAACGCGGCGATCGCCGGGTGGGCCTGGCGGAGCAGGTAGCCGTACGTGCCGACCTTGTCCGGGCTACCACCGTCCAACGCGAGCCGGATCGCGTCCACCGGCGTCTTCTGCGCACTGAGGCTGACGATGAGCAGCGGGAAGATCAGCCGCATGCCGAACACCGCGATCGCGACGCCGACCGTCAAGAAGATCTTCTGCCAGAAGGCGCTCATCCGCACCAGCACGGTGGCGTTGACGACCGCGTTGTCGAACGACAACGACACCTCGAGGATCGCCAGGATCGCCACGAGGGCCAATCCGGTGCCGCTGTCGTAGACGAACCCGAGTACCAGCCCGAGGACGGCTATGCCGATGGACGCCCCGAAGGTGCGCAAGAACACCGCTACTACCCCTCAGCCTCCCGACCGCTCAGCCGACGTTGACGCCGAAGTCGCGCGCTATGCCCGACAGCCCGCTGGAGTAGCCCTGGCCGACAGCCCGGAACTTCCAGTCCGTGCCACTGCGGTACAGCTCGCCGAAGATCATCGCCGTCTCGGTCGACGCGTCCTCGGACAGGTCGTAGCGGGTGATCTCCTTGTTGTCGGCCTGGTTGACGACGCGGATGAACGCGTTGCGGACCTGGCCGAAGGACTGCTGCCGCGCCTCGGCGTCGTAGATCGACACCGTCACCACGATGCGGTCGCCCTCCTGCGGCACGCCGGCGAGATTGACCTTGATGGCCTCGTCGTCGCCCTCGCCCTCACCGGTGAGGTTGTCGCCGGTGTGCTCGACCGAGCCGTCCGGGCTGGTGAGGTTGTTGAAGAAGACGAAGTGCGCGTCGGAGAGGATCTTGCCGTCCTGGCCGACCACCAGCGCTGAGGCGTCGAGGTCGAAGTCCGTTCCGGTGGTGGTGCGCGCGTCCCAGCCGAGGCCGACGAGCACGGCCTGCAGCCCGGGCGCCTCCTTGGTCAGCGAGACATTGCCACCCTTGTTCAGGCTCACGCTCATCGTGCTTCCCTTTCCACGAGGATCCACAGGTCCCGGACTGTTCGTTCATGGGTCCAACGTGCGCGGCCACCCGGTGAGTTCCGTGGGGCTGCGCCGGCCCGGTCCCGACCGACCCTAGCGGCGTCCGGGGTGATGACGCGATCTTGCGTCGTCGATCAGGCGTCAGTCGTCGTGCGCGACGACGAAGTAGTACTGCTTCGATCCCGGGTCGAAGGCCCAGCCGACCTGGAAGGACGTCATCGAGGCGTCGCCCAGCTTGGCGCGCTGCTCGATCTTCGCCACGACGGATTTACCGGTGGGTTTCGTCACCTGCGTCTCGGCGTATCCGTCCGGGCAGTTCCCGTCGCCCTGGTGCTGCGCGCACTTCGCCGCCCCCGCCGAGACCTTTCCCGGCACGGCCTGCATGCCGTTGTGCGTGCGATAGGCGTTGATCGCGGCTACCGCGTCGCCGATGTCGTAGTCGAGGGCACACGTGGACTTGGTCGGGCAGCTGGCGCGCTCAGGATGCGAGCTGGTCGCCGCCGACGTCGACGACGCGGACGACGGCGAGGAGCTGTGCGACGCGGCCGACGCCGTGGACGTGGGGCCGAGGGTGTCGTCCGGACCGGCGTTGTCCTGCCCGCTGCCCCCGCTACCGCCGCCATTGGCGACCAACACCAGGAGCACGACGAGCAGCACCGCCACCAGGGCCAGCATTCCGAGCAGCCATGCGGCGCGGCGACGCAGGTCCGAGTCGCCAGACTCGTCGGTCACCCGATCGTCCTCCCCGCCGTCCTTCGTGGTGGTCAACGCCGGCGTACGGCGGACCCGGCCTTCCCCGGCACGGCCTTGTCACGAATTATGACGCGCTGGAGCTGAGAGATGTTGCCCCGAGTGGATCACGTTCCGGTCACGTCCGGCCCAGGGCCCGCGCTCAGGCGAGGGTTGCGGCGGCCAACGTGTCGACGACGGCGTCGAGGTCGCCGGTCCGTGCGAACGTGTCGCGCTGCAGGCGGCTGCCGGTGCCGCGGGTACGGATCGTCGCGACTCCGTCGAACACCTCGGCGGCGTCGCCGAGCACCGGTTGCAGCGCGTCGAACAGGCCGTCGACGAGCGCCCATGCATCGACGAGTCCGCCGGTGCGCGGATCGACCAACTGGTCGGTGACGCCGTGCCGTGCGGCGCGCCAGTTGGCCGCCCGCAGCCGTTCGGCGCGGCCCGCGTCGGGCGGCACCGGCGGGAGGACGCCGCGCGCACAGCCCTCGACCACGGCGCGGCACAGTCCGGCGAGCGCCACCGCGTCCCCGGTGTGCACGCACACGTCCGCGACCCGAAATTCCAGCGTCGGGTACTTCGCCGAGAGCCGGGCGTCGAAGTAGAGCATGCCCTCGTCCAGCGCGGCGCCGGACTCGATCAACGCGGCGACGATGCGCTCGTAGTCGGCCACGTCGGCGAACGGCCCGGTGGCCCCGGCGGTGGGCCAGCGCTGCCACAGCATCGCGCGGTAGCTCTCGTAGGAGGTGTCCCGGCCCCCGCGGAACGGCGAATTCGCGCTCAACGCGAGCACGAGCGGTAACCAGGGGCGCACGCCGTTCAGCAGCGCGACGCCCTCGGCCCGCGACTCGACGGACACATGGACGTGCATCCCACAGGAGAGCGCGCCGCGCGCCGTCTCGCCGAAGATGTCGCTCATCGTCTCGTAGCGGTCCTCGCGCGTGGTGGTTGCGCCGTCGTCGGTGGGCGCGACACCCACCGCGAGCAGCCGGACCCCGTGCTCGTCGGCGCTGCGCGCCAACTCGACGCGCCGCCGGCGCAACTCGGCGTGCAGCTCACCGAGGTCGGTGTGCGGCGTCGTGCCGAGCTCGGCCTGCTCGCGCTTCAGCTCGTGCTCGAACTGTCCGTCCGACCGGGTGTCCGCGGCATGCGCCACCGGGTCGCCGACGGGACGCAGCTCACCGTCGCGGGCGCCGATGAGCAGGAATTCCTCCTCGACGCCAAGCGTCCGCGGTTGCGCCATGCGTGCAGTCTGCCGGGCCGCGGTCCCGCGCTCAGTTCGGTGTCGGTGTCGGTCGCTGCGTGTCGGCCGCGGCAGCGGTGCCCGCCGCACGGGTGCCGTCGGCGCCGCTGTCGCCGCGGACGTACAGGTACCAGTAGGCGCCGGCGACGAACACCCCCGCGCCGACGGCGTTGCCGAGGAACGCGAAGATCAGGTTCAGCACCGTCTGACCGGTCGTCACCGAGCCGGCGCCGACGAACTCTGCCAGCGGCAGGAAGAACATGTTGGCGACGACGTGGTCGAATCCCAGGGCGACGAAGGCGGTGATCGGGAACAGGATCGCCAAGATCTTGCCGCTCACCGACATGGCTGCCATGGCCAGCCAGACGGCCAGGCACACCAGCCAGTTGCAGGCGATCGCGCGCAGGAACTGCTCCACGTGCGTCTCGGTGCTCGCCTTGCCCATGGCCAGCGCGCCGAGACGGATCCAGCTCGCGCCGGCGGTGCCGTCCGCGCCCTTCTTGATCACACCGGTCTTGTCCGCGAGCACGTAGGCCACGAACAGTGAGCCGGCGAGGTTGCCGATGGTCACCCACAGCCAGTTGACCAGCATCCGCGCGATGCTGACCTTGCGGTCGAGCACTGCCAGCGGGATCAGCATCATGTTGCCGGTCAGCAGCTCGGCCCCGCCGACGATGACAAGGATCAGCCCGAGGCTGAACACGAGGCCGGTGAACAGTGTGATCAGCCCACCCCATGTCTTCGGGTCGAGCCCGGAGGACACGATGACGGCGAGCAGTGCACCGAAGGCGATGTAGGCGCCGGCGAGGAACCCGCCGACGAGCGCTTTCGCTGGTCCCAGGTTCGCTTTGGTGATGCCGGACTTGATGGCGGCGACGGCGATCTCGGGCGGGGCGAGGAAGGTCATGCACCCAACCTTTCCGCAATTCGCCGCGTTGTGCGCGATGTCGACGACATTGGTGCGCCGCGGGGTAGCGTCGCAGCGTGGGCGTCGCGAAGAGCTTCCTCGGCTGGCCGGTCGTCCGGCAGCTCACCGGCCCGGACGCGCTGGGCCGCGGCGCCGCCGCGCACACGAATGCGAGCTCGGCACCGGCCGCGCGCATCGCCACCGCCGACCGCGTCGTCGACAGCATCTGCCCCTACTGTGCGGTCGGCTGCGCCCAGAAGGTGTACGTCAAGGACGAGAAGGTCGTCCAGATCGAGGGCGACTCGGCCTCGCCGATCAGCCGCGGCCGGCTGTGCCCCAAGGGCTCGGCCAGCGAGCAGTACGTCAACTCCCCCGGCCGGCAGACCGCGATGCTCTACCGCCGTCCGGGCGGCACCGAGTGGGAGCCGTTGGATCTCGAGACGGCCACGGACATGATCGCCGACCGGATCGTTGACACCCGGGCGCGCACCTGGCAGGAACAGGACCACGAGGGCAAGTTCGTGCGGCGCACGCTCGGCTTCGCCGGCCTCGGCGGCGCGACCCTGGACAACGAAGAGAACTACCTGATCAAGAAGCTGTTCACCGCGCTGGGCGCCGTCCAGATCGAGAACCAGGCCCGTATTTGACACAGCGCCACCGTCCCCAGTTTGGGGTCTTCGTTCGGCCGCGGCGGCGCGACCAGCTTCCTGCAGGACCTGCAGAACTCCGACTGCATCGTCATCCAGGGTTCGAACATGGCCGAGTGCCACCCGGTCGGCTTCCAGTGGGTGATGGAGGCCAAGGCGCGCGGCGCGAAGGTCATCCACATCGATCCGCGGTTCACCCGCACGTCTGCGGTCGCCGACGCCCATGTGCCGCTGCGCGCGGGTAGCGACATCGCGTTCCTCGGCGGCGTCGTCAACTACATCCTCGAGAACAACCTGTGGTTCGACGACTACGTCAAGACGTTCACCAACGCGGCGACCATCCTGCGTGACGACTTCCACGACACCGACGACCTCGACGGCATCTTCTCCGGCTACGACCCGGAGACGGCCACCTACAACACGACAACCTGGCAGTACGAGGACGGCACGATGCACGCGTCGGCCGGCAAGCGCAACGTCGGCAACGACCTGCCGCTGACCGCTGACCCCGCGCATCACGACGACACGCTGCAGCACCCGAACTGCGTGTTCCAGGTGCTCAAGCGGCATTACGCCCGCTACACGCCGGAGATGGTGTCGCGGGTGTGCGGCGTGCCCGTCGAGCAGTTCCTCGCCGTGTGCGAGGCCGTCACCGCGAACAGCAACCGGGAGCGCACGACGGCGTGGGTGTACTCGGTCGGCTGGACGCACCACTCGGTCGGCATCCAGTACATCCGCGGCGCCGCGATCGTCCAACTGCTGCTGGGCAATGTCGGCCGGCCCGGCGGCGGCATCCTGGCGTTGCGTGGGCACGCGAGCATCCAGGGGTCCACCGACATCCCGACGTTGTTCGACCTGCTGCCCGGTTATCTGCCGATGCCCACGGCCGAGCAGGAGTCGATGCAGCAGTACCTGACCGATCTTGCCGACACGGGGCAGAAGGGATTCTGGGCGGCGGCCGAGCACTACAGCGTGAGCCTGCAGAAGGCATGGTGGGGCGACGCTGCGACCGCTGAGAACAAGTGGGCCTTCGACTACCTGCCGCGCATCAGCGCCGACCACGGCACCTACCGCACCGTGATGGACATGAACGATGACAAGGTCGAGGGTTACCTCGTCTTCGGGCAGAATCCCGCGGTCGGTTCGGCGCACGGCAAACTGCAACGCCTGGCGATGGCGCACCTGAAATGGCTCGTCGTGCGGGACGTCAACATGATCGAGACCGCGACCTTCTGGAAGGACTCCCCGGAGATCGAGACCGGCGAGTTGCGCACCGAGGACATCGACACCGAGGTGTTCTTCTTCCCCGCGGCGGCCCACACCGAGAAGAGCGGGTCGTTCACCCAGACGCAGCGGATGTTGCAGTGGCATCACAAGGCCGTCGAGCCGCCGGGTGACTGCCGCAGCGAACTCCACTTCTTCTTCCACCTCGGTCGCAAGCTGCGCCAGCGGCTCGCCGAATCGACACTCGAGCGCGACCGGCCGCTGCTCGACCTCACCTGGGACTATCCGGTCGACGAGAGCGACGAGCCGTCCGCGGACGCGGTGCTGGCCGAGGTCAACGGCTTCCACCTCACCGGCGCCAAAGCAGGGCAGCCACTGTCGTCCTACACCGAGATGAAGGCCGACGGATCCACGTCCGGTGGTTGCTGGATCTACACCGGCGTCTACGCCGACGGGGTGAACCAGGCCGCGCGCCGCAAGCACACCGACGAGCAGAACTGGGTGGCCCCCGAATGGGGCTGGGCGTGGCCGGCGAACCGGCGCACCCTCTACAACCGTGCTTCGGCGGACGCCGAGGGCAGGCCGTGGAGCGAACGCAAGGCCTACGTGTGGTGGGACGCCGACGCCGGCAAGTGGACCGGGCACGACATCCCGGACTTCGTCGCCGACAAGCCGCCGGACTTCCGCCCCGAGCCCGGCAGCAGCGGCGCCGAAGGACTCGCCGGCGACGACGCGTTCATCATGCAACCGGACGGGAAGGCATGGCTGTTCACGCCGACCGGGTTGGTCGACGGGCCGATGCCCGCCCACTACGAGCCGCAGGAGTCCCCGGTCGACAATCCCTTCTACCGGCAGCAGGCCAACCCGGCCCGTGAGGTCTTCCGACGCAAGGACAACCTGCAGAACCCGTCCGGTCGCCAGCCCGGGGCAGGTGTGTTCCCGTACGTGTTCACCACCTACCGGTTGACCGAACATCACACGGCGGGCGGGATGAGCCGGTGGGTGCCCTACCTGACCGAGCTGCAGCCGGAGTTCTTCTGCGAGGTGTCCCCCGAGCTGGCCCGCGAGCGGGGCCTGCAGAACCTCGGCTGGGCGACGATCGTCAGCGCCCGGACCGCCATCGAGGCGCGTGTCCTCGTCAGCGACCGCATGGTGCCGCTGCAGGTGAACGGCGGGGTCGTGCACCAGATCGGCCTGCCCTATCACTGGGGCGTCGGCAAGGACGCGCTGTCCAGCGGAGACTCCGCCAACGACCTGTTCGGTGTCACCCTCGACCCGAACGTGCACATCCAGGAGTCCAAGGTCGGGTCCTGCGACATCCAGCCGGGCCGACGGCCCACCGGGCCGGCACTGCTGCGCTTCGTCGAGGAGTACCGCAGCCGTGCGGGTATCACCGTCGAGACCGGCAATGAGCAATGGCAGGAGACCTGACGTGGCGCAACTGTCCGGCCCGGACCCGCATGTCGCAGCTTCCGCAGGCTGGACCGGTGACGAACCACGCAAGGGGTTCTTCACCGACACCTCGATCTGCATCGGCTGCAAGGCGTGCGAGGTCGCATGCAAGGAGTGGAACGGCGTCCCCGACGACGGTTTCAACCTGCTCGGCTCGTCCTACGACAACACCGGCGCGTTGGGGGCATCCACGTGGCGGCACGTCGCGTTCATCGAGCAGGCACGCCCGCTGGGTGGACAGGACGCCGGCGTGGAGGGCACCCCGGTGGGCGCGGCGGCCAGCGACGCGGTCAACGAGATGGCCGGCGAGGCGCTGACCGGTGACCGCAACGTGCTCGGGACCGACAGCACCGTGGCGCTCGGCATGCCGTCGACGACGCTGCCCGGCGCCGTCGACCCGGACGGCCGGCGCACGGACTTCCGCTGGCTGATGTCCTCCGACGTCTGCAAGCACTGCACGCACGCCGCCTGCCTGGACGTGTGCCCGACCGGGTCACTGTTCCGCACCGAGTTCGGCACCGTGGTCGTCCAGGACGACATCTGCAACGGCTGTGGCTACTGCGTGCCGGCCTGCCCGTTCGGCGTCATCGACCGGCGGGTCGGCGAGAAGGGCGCGAAGAACGTCGGCATCGCCCAGAAGTGCACGCTGTGCTACGACCGGCTGCAGGTCGGCGCCGAGCCCGCGTGCGCGAAAGCCTGCCCCACACAGTCGATCCAGTTCGGCAACCTCGACGAGCTACGCGAGCGTGCGCAGGCGCGCGTCGAACAGCTGCACGAGAACGGTGTGCCGGAGGCACGGCTCTACCTCGAGGGGCCGGACGACGGCATCGGCGGCGCGGGGGCGATGTTCCTGCTGCTCGACGAGCCCGAGGTCTACCGGCTGCCGCCAGATCCGGTCGTCTCGACACGCGACCTGCCACAGATGTGGCGCACCGCGGGCGCGGCGGCGCTCACACTGCTCGCCGGTGCAGTGACTGCGTTCGCGGGACGGCGCCGGTGACCGAGGCGAACGACCGCGGCAATGCCGTCGACCGCGGCGGCGTCACCGACCAACGCTCCGGCGAGCACGCGCAGCCGCCGACCCAGCTGGGCAGCCGCCGCCGTCGACGCCGCGGTGGGCGTGGCGGCGATGGCGCACCCGTGGTGCCCGATGCCGAGTTCACCTCCTACTACGGGCGGCCGGTGGTCAAGGCGTCACCGTGGGAGGGCGACATCCCGGCGTACCTGTTCCTCGGCGGCCTCGCGGCCGGATCGTCGCTGCTCGCCGCAGGGGCCGACGTGACCGACCGGCCCGCGCTGCGTCGGGCCGCCCGGCTGACCGCGCTCGGTGCCATCAGCGGCAGCTTCGCGGCGCTCGTGCACGACCTCGGCCGGCCCAGCCGGTTCGTCAACATGCTGCGCGTCGCGAAGCCGACGTCGCCGATGTCGGTCGGCACCTGGCTGCTGACGGCCTACGGACCGGCGGCCGGCGTGGCCGGCGCGCAAGAGGTCGTGGCGCTGGTCCCGAAGCTGCTGCCGAGACCGTTGCGCGTGCTGTTGCAGGCGCTCGCCCGGCCCGCCGGACTCGGCGCAGCTGCCGTAGCGCCGACAATCGCCGCGTACACCGCCGTGCTGCTCACCGACACCGCGACGCCGGCGTGGAACTCCGCGCGGCGTGAGCTGCCGTTCGTGTTCGTCGGGTCAGCGGCGGCCGCGTCCAGCGGCATGGCCATGATCACCGCGCCCGTCGCGCAGGCCGGACCGGCCCGCAGGCTGGCGGTCGCGGGCGCAGCGTTCGAGCTCGCGGCCAGCCACCGCATGGAGTCGTCGATGGGCCTACCGGCCGAGGCCATGCACCAGGGGACGCCGGGTCGGCTGATCCAGGCCAGCCGCGTGCTCACCGCGGTCGGCGCGCTCGGCGCGGCGCTGTTCGGTCGTTGGCGTCCGGCTGCGGTCGTTTCCGGTGCGGCATTGGTGGCGGGCTCGGCCGCCACGCGCTTCGGCGTGTTCGAGGCGGGACAGGCGTCGGCACGCGATCCGCGCTACACGGTCGTGCCGCAACGCGAGCGCGTCGACGCGCGGCGTGCCGAGGCGCAGGATCTGCAGGCCTGATCGCCCCAGCGCGATAATGGCCGCCTACGGGTCGCCGACCCGGTGTCACGAAGGGCCCGGTCGGTGCCGCGATGAGCACGGTGCAACGCCTGGACCAGTTTCAGCGCCGGCATCCGAAGGTCGGCTTACCGCTTGCGGTTGTCTACAAGTTCTTCGATGACCAGGGCCCCTATCTCGCAGCACTCATCGCCTTCTACGGCTTCCTGTCGTTCTTCCCGCTGTTACTGCTGCTCTCGACGATCCTGAACTTCACCCTCGCGGACAACCCGGATCTGCAGCATCGGGTCCTTGACTCGACGCTCGGGCAGTTCCCGGTGGTCGGCACATCACTGCACAACGAGAGCGGCGTCAAGGGCAGCGGCCTCGGGCTGGTGTTCGGCATCCTCGGTACGGTCTACGGCGGCCTCGGCGTGGCGCAGGCCGCGCAGAACGCGATGAACTCCGCGTGGCGGGTGCCGCGCAACGACCGGCCCAACCCGATCCGTAGCCGACTGCGCAGCATGCAGTTGCTGCTCGTCGTCGGGCTGGCGATCATCGGCACGACCATCCTGTCCGCCCTGGGTGCGCGCGCCGACGCATTCGGCGCGAGCATCGGCGACGGTCTCAAGGTGCTGTTCATCGCGCTGGCCGTGGTGGTCAACGCCGCCGTGTTCACGCTCGGCTTCAAGGTCGCCACCGCGCGCCCGCTGACCTGGCGCGAGACCGTCCCCGGCGCCGTCGGTGCCGCGGTGGCGTGGCAGGCGCTGCAGTACATCGGCACCTTCCTCGTCGGCGGTGTGGTCAAGAACGCTTCGGAGTCGAATTCGGTGTTCGGCATCGTGCTCGGCTTGATCGCCTTCATCTACGTCGAGGCGATCGTGGTGGTGTTCGCGGTGGAGCTGAACGTCGTCCGCGCGCAACGGTTGTGGCCACGTGCGTTGCTCACGCCGTTCACCGACAACGTCGTGCTCACCGACGCCGACGAAGCCGCCTACACCGGCCAGGCACATGCCGCGCGACTCAAGGGCTTCGAGGACATCAGCGTGAGCTTCCATCCGCACGAGCCCGACTGATGCATCTCGAACATGCCGCAGTGATCGTGCTCGACCACGACGCAGCGATCCGTTTCTACGTCGACGCGTTGGGCTTCGAGCTGGCCGAGGACACCCCGTCGCTGACGAACGACGGCCGGCCGAAGCGCTGGGTGGTGGTCCGGCCACCGGGCGCGCAGACGGGCTTGCTGCTCGCACAGGCGGACGGTGACGCGCAGGCGGCGGCGGTCGGGCAGCAGTTCGCCGGACGCGTCGGGTTGTTCCTCCGCGTGGACGACTTCCCTGCCGCGCACGCGCGGATGGTTTCGCACGGCGTGCAATTCGTCAGCGAACCGCGCGACGAGCCGTACGGGCGGGTCGCGGTGTTTCTCGACGTCGCCGGGAATCGCTGGGACCTGCTCGGCCCGCCTCTCACATAACCGACCGGGTTAGTGATTCCGACCGTTGATCGTCGGCACTTGTTGATCGTCGGCACTCAGTGAACGTCGGCACTCACTGACTTGGCACCGGCTGATCGCGGCCTCGAAGGTCAACTCACCGCTCGCATACGGTACCAAGTCGATCGCTGCCGCATCGGCATCCTCCACCCCCGAACGCGACTGATCGCAGCCCGGTGGGTTACGGCCGCTCTCGCTGTTTCGGCTTGCCGCGGTACAGCCCTTTCTCGCTTATGCGGGTCGTGCGTCCCAGGACAACGTCGCGGATCTCCTCCGCTATCCCCCGGGCGTCGAATTCTTGGTGAACCCAGATCCCCAGCACAACAGGTCCTTCGACGAAGCTGTCCTCGAGGCGCTGCCCCTCGCGCAACTGTTCGTACACGACGCGACGGGAGCCGTCGTCCGCTCCGGGCCAGGCGATGAAGTCGAGGTCGAGCAGGAGCTGCTCCAACTCGACCTCGCCGCACCGGACCACGTCGGCGGTCGTAGCGACGTACACGGATCCGCCATCTTCGCCTTCGAGGTACACGACGCTCGGCATATGCAGCTGAGCCGCTGCCAATGATGGGAAAGACCGGCGATCGTCGGCCTCACTCCAGCCGGAGAGGCTCGCGTGATCACCGTGTCCACCCCTGTTCACGTCCGGATCTTGGCACAGATCTGCACGCCCCGGTCAGACTGGTTCTGTCGGACCCTTGTTCTAATGTGTTCGGTATGGGGAGCGAGGTCGTTGAGGAGCTGGTCGGGCCGCTGCGCGCGGCGCTCGATCACTTGCTGGACGCGTCGTTGACCATGCTGGGTTCGGTCGAGGTGACGCAGCTGTTGCGCGAGCTGGAGGTGCAGCGCCGGCGGCTGGCCGCGGTCGATCATCGGGTGCTGGCCGAGGTTGACGAGCGGGGGGTGGCCGGGGAGTACGCGCGCTCGAGTACTGCGGACCTGCTGGTGCAGATGCTGCGGGTGACACCGGCCGAGGCGAAGGCCCGGGTGCGCCAGGCCCGTGCGGTGCAGCCGAACACGACGCTCACCGGTGCGGTCACGCCCGCGGTGTTGCCGCGCTGCGCGGCCGCGGCGCGGGCGGGGGAGATCTCCGCTGCGCACATCACGGTGATCGCCACGGCCACTGACCGGGTCTCGCGTCGTGTCGCGCACGAGGTCGTGCCGGTGTGTGAGCAGTTGCTGGTCCAGGCTGCGCGGCACCAGCACCCGGGCGCGCTGGCGCAGACCGCCGACATGCTGCTCGCCCGCCTGGACCCGGACGGGCGCGCCCCCGACGATGCCGAGCTCGAACGCCGCCGCGGGTTCACCCTGGCCCGGCGTGGTCGAGGCTCGAGCCGCCCGAGCGGGGAATGGACCGCGGAACTGACCGCCCTCTGGGACGCCATCCTCGACGCCCTCGCCGCGCCACAGCCCGCCGCCGACGGCGGCCCGGACGACCGGTCCCCGGCACAACGGCGACACGACGCCATGATCGAAGCCGGCAACCGACTCCTGCGCTCCGCTGACCTGCCGACCGCCGGCGGTGCACCGGTCACCGTCCTGCTCCGCATGCACGCCCAAGACCTCACCGACCAACACGCTGCCGACCCGCTCAACAGCCACCACGCCGACGCCGACGCCGGCGGTGGCGTTCACGCTCGCGTGGGTGTTGCGCAGACCGCGAACGGTGACCTGTGGCCCACCGCCCTCGTGCAGGCCAACCTCACCGACGCCGCGATCGTGCCCATCGTGGTCGACCACCACGGTGCGGTGTTGTTCTGCGGACGCACCAAACGCCTGGCCACCCCCGCGCTGCGCTACGCCCTCGCCGCCCGCGACGGTGGCTGTTGCTTCCCCGGCTGCGAGCGCCCCGCCGCCTGGTGCGAAGCCCACCACATACGCGAATGGGCCGACGGCGGACCCACCGACATCGACAACCTGTGCCTGCTGTGCCGCTACCACCACCGCCAATTCGCCCGACACGGCTGGCACGTGCAGATGATCAACGGCCGCCCGTATTGGATCCCACCCACCTTCATCGACCCACAACAAACACCCCTCCACAACACCGTCCACCACGCCACCGAAATCGACTTCCCCATCGACGTCGACGTCGGCCTCGCCGGCTGATGAGGGTCGAAGTGACCCCCGTTTGCAGATGGGCGCCACGTCGATGGGCGGTGATGGACAGTGACGGTCGGCGCGCGGTCGACCTGCCACGCCGGAACCGCAACCGCTGCCTGACGACGGTTGGCGCCCCAGCGACCGACGAACAGCGACCGGCGACAGCGACCGGCGAGCGGCAGCAGCTCAGCGGATGGTGATGGTCGGCGCTCCGGCGACTGTCTCGCCGATCACCGGGTAACCGGGCACCTCGCCGACAACCAGCAGGCCGCCGCTCGTCTGCGCGTCGGCGAGCAGCAGCAGTTCGTCCTCGTCGACGTGCGCGTCGAGGTGCGAGCGCACCCAGTCGAGGTTGCGACGCGTGCCGCCGCTGACGTAGCCGTCGCCCAGCGCCTGACGTGCACCGTCGAGATACGGCACGGCGGCCGCCTCGATCGTGGCCCCTACGCCGGACGCGCGCAGCATCTTGTACAGGTGACCGAGCAGCCCGAAGCCGGTGACGTCGGTGGCCGCGCGTGCACCGGCGGCCAACGCCGCGCCCGCGGCGTCACGGTTGAGCGCGACCATCGTGGCGATCGCGTCGGCGAAGATCTCACCAGTGCTCTTGTGCCGATTGTTGAGCACGCCCACGCCCAGCGGCTTGGTCAACGTGATCGGCAGCCCGGGCTCGGCAGCGTCATTGCGCAGCAGCCGCTCGGGATCGACGATGCCGGTCACCGCCATGCCGTACTTCGGCTCGGGGTCGTCGATGCTGTGCCCGCCGCCCACCGCGCAACCGGCCTCGCGGGCGACGTCCAGCCCGCCACGCAGGACCTCGCGCAGCAGGTCGGTCGGCAGGGTGTCCCGCGGCCAGCCGACGAGGTTGACCGCGACGATCGGCCGGCCGCCCATCGCGTAGACGTCGCTGAGTGCGTTGGCCGCGGCGATGCGTCCCCAGTCGTACGCGTCGTCGACGACCGGGGTGAAGAAGTCCGCGGTGTGCACGATTGCGGTGTGCTCGTCGAGGCGCACCACAGCGGCATCGTCCCCGTCGTCCAACCCGACCAGCACGTCGGCGCGGTGCTCGCCGGACAGCCCGCGCACGATGTCCTCAAGCTCGCCCGGCGGGATCTTGCAGGCACAACCGCCACCGTGCGCGTACTGCGTCAACCGGACGTCGGCTTCCTGCGCAAGGACACGGGTGACAGTCACCTGTCCGACGTTAGCCCGCAGGTGGGTAGCGTTCGGCGATGGAGGCGTATGGGTGCCTGGTGGCCCTCCCGGTCTTCAAAACCGGTGAAGCCGAGCATCTCGGCTTGGCGGGTTCGATTCCCGTCCGTCTCCGCAGACGACGCACACGACGCACACGACGCACACGACGCACGTACCAGCCGAGAGGCGACCGTTGACCATCGACGACCGACGCCGGGTGCCGAGCACGAACGCCGTGCTCGACGACCCGCGACTCGCCGATGCCGCGCAGGCCCGCGGCCGTCCGGCGGTGAAGCGCGCAGTGGTCGCCGCGTTACAGCACGTGCGGGACGGCGACCTCGGCCGCGACGACGTCGTGAACGCGGTGCTGCACGAACTCGCCGGCGGCCCGGCCGGCGCACCGCGCGCGGTGCTGAACGCCACCGGGGTCGTCGTGCACACCAACCTCGGCCGCGCTCCCCTCTCCGACACCGCGATCGAGGCGATGGCGACGGCTGCGCGTTACACCGATGTCGAGTTCGACCTCGCCAGCGGCGAACGCGCGAAGCGCGGGCGCGGCCTGGTCGATGCGTTGCAGGCCGCGCTGCCCGACGCCGGCGGCGTCCTCGTGGTGAACAACGGCGCGGCGGCAGTGCTGCTCGCAGTCACTGCGTTGGGCGCCGGCAAGAACATCGTGATCAGCCGCGGGGAGCTCGTCGAGATCGGCGACGGCTTCCGGCTGCCGGAGCTGCTCGAGTCGGCCGGTGCGCGGCTGAAGGAGGTCGGCACCACGAACCGGGTGCGCTTCGACGACTACGCCGCGGCGGTCGACGACGACACAGCAGCCGTGCTCAAGGTGCACCCGAGCAACTTCCGCATCGAGGGATTCACCTCGACGGTGCCCGTGCAAGAACTCGCGACCCTGCCGGCGCCGGTGATCGCCGACATCGGCAGCGGCCTGCTCACACCGCATCCGCTGCTGCCGGACGAGCCGGACATGCGAACGGCACTGCGTGCCGGCGCCGCGGTCGTCACGTGCAGCGGCGACAAACTGCTCGGCGGACCGCAGGCCGGGCTGCTCGCCGGCCGGGCCGAGGTGATCGAACGCCTGCGGCGTCACCCGCTGGCCCGCGCGCTGCGCGTGGACAAGCTGACCATCGCCGCGCTGGCGGCGTCGCTCGACGCACTGCGCAGCCCGGTGTGGCAGGCGCTCACCGCCGACGAGGCGCGACTGCGTGAACGGTGCACGGCGATCGCGAAGCAGCTCGGCGCGGACGGAATCGACGCGCAGGTGGTGCCGTCGGCCGGCGCGGTCGGTGGCGGCGGCGGACCCGGCGTCACCCTCGACGGTTGGGCGCTCTCGCTGCCGACCGACTTCGCGGCCCGGTTGCGGAACGGGCCGACGCCGGTGGTCGGCCGCGTCGAACGCGACCGCTGCCTGCTGGACCTGCGCTGCATCCAACCGGCCGACGACGCCGCCGTGCTCGACGCCGTCCGGACCGCGGCTGCGCGCTGACCATGCACGTCGTCGCCACCGCAGGACACGTCGACCACGGCAAGTCGACACTGGTCCGCGCGCTCACCGGGATGGAGCCCGACCGCTGGGCGGAGGAGCGCCGGCGCGGGCTGACCATCGATCTCGGATTCGCGTGGACCACGCTGCCCACGACCGGCGCCGTGTCGTTCGTCGACGTGCCCGGGCACCAGCGCTTCATCGCCAACATGCTTGCCGGCCTGGGCCCGGCCGCGGTGGTGCTGTTCGTCGTCGCCGCGGACGAGGGCTGGTCCGCGCAGTCGGCCGAACACCTCGCTGCGATCGACGCGCTGAATATCCGGCACGGCCTGCTGGCCGTCACCCGCAGCGACCTCGCGGACCCGCAGCCCGCCCTCGCCGACGCGGGCGCTCGCCTCGCCGCGACCGGTCTCGGTGCGGTGCGCAGTGTTGCGGTGTCCGGCGCCACCGGGCGCGGGGTCGACGAGCTGCGCGCCGCGCTCGACGACGTCCTCGCCGACCTGCCGGCGCCACGCACCGACGGACGGATCCGGCTATGGGTCGACCGGAGCTTCAGCGTGCGCGGCGCGGGAACGGTGGTTACCGGCACGCTCGGCGCCGGCCGGGTGACCACGGGCGACACGCTCACGGTGGCCGGCCGTCGGGTCCAGGTGCGCGGCATCCAGAGCAACGGCGACGCCCTGCCTGCGGTCGACGCCCCCGCTCGTGTCGCACTCAACCTGCGCAACGTCGAGCACGAGGCAATCACCCGCGGCGATGCGCTGCTCACCCCGGACGCCTGGCACACGACCGACACCGTGGACGTCCGGCTGCGCGTTGCCGAAGAGGTGCCCGCCGAGTGCATGCTGCACATCGGGACCGCGGCGGTACCCGTCCACGTCCGCCCGCTCGGCGACACGATCGCCCGGCTGCGGCTCACCCGCCGGCTGGCGCTGGAGCCCGGCGACCGCGGCGTGCTGCGCGACCCGGGACGCCAGGCGGTCGCGGCCGGCATCGAGGTGCTCGACGTGCAAGCGCCGGTGCTACGCCGGCGCGGCGCGGCAGCCGCCCGGGCGGCCGAGCTGCAGGCCGGTGTGCCGGACGTGTACGCCCACGTCGCACGGCGCGGCGCGGTGACTCGTGCTCACCTAGCTCGGCTGGGCGTGCCGACCAACGGCGCGGACGGCGACGCGGACGTCGACCCGAGGCTGCGCGTCGTCGGTGACCTTCTCGTCGCCGACGATGCCTGGCAGCGGTGGACGACGACGCTGCACGAGACGGTCACGCATTGGGCGGCACGCGACCCGTTGCAGCCGTGGCCCACCCCGGCCGCCGCTCGCGATGCCGCCGGCATCCCACACCACGCGGCGTTGCTCGCGGCGCTCGTCGACGCGGCCGGGTTGTCGGCCGCGGACGGCCGGTTGACCGTGGCCGGCGCGGCCGCCCCGGACCTGCCCGCGGGTGTGCACGACGTCACGCAGCGGTTGGCCAGCACGCCGTTCGACGCGCCCACCGGCGACGACCTCGCCCGGCTGCGCCTGGGCCGGCGCGAACTCGCCGCTGCCGCCAAGACCGGGACGGTGCTGGTGCTGCCCGGCGACATCGTGTTGCTGCCCGACGCCCCGAGGCAGGCAGCGAACCGGCTCGCCGCGCTCCCCCAACCGTTCACCGCGAGCGCGGCCCGGCAGGCGTTGGGCAGCACCCGGCGTGTCGTGCTGCCGCTGCTCGAACACCTCGACCGGCTCGGCGTCACCGAGCGGGTCGATGCGACCACCCGCCGCGTTCGATCCGGCGATCCTTAACCGACGAACGGCCGGAGCGCGGTGTGCGCTCCGGCCGTCTACGACGGTTACGTCAGACAGTCACTCTTTAGAGAGGGCGAACGGTCTGCGCCTGCGGACCCTTCTGGCCCTGGCCGACTTCGTACTCGACGCGCTGGTTCTCGTCCAGGGTCTTGTACCCGTTGGTCTGGATCTCGGAGTAGTGGACGAACACGTCCGCCGAGCCGTCATCGGGCTGGATGAATCCGTAACCCTTTTCGCTGTTGAACCACTTGACCGTTCCCTGCATGCCTTCTCCTAGCCATGATGAATATCCACGCGATATCCGCGTGGACATGCCTATCCTTGCATCCCGAACACCTTTTGTGCGCTATCGGCCCGCAAATGCCTCGATCGCGGCCTTGCTGAAGGCGTCGAGGTCGTCGGGCTTGCGGCTGGTCACGAGCGTGAAATCACCGTTCGCGTCGGTGACGACCTCCTCGTCGTGCCAATCGCCTCCGGCGTTGCGCACGTCGGTCTGCAGGCTGGGGAAGCTCGTCAGCCGACGGCCGCGGACGAGATCGGCCTCGACCAGCGTCCACGGTGCGTGGCAGATGGCGGCGATCGGTTTGCCCGCCTGCGCGAATGCCTTGACGAAGCCCACCGCGTCGCTGTCAACACGCAGCTGATCAGGGTTCGTGGTGCCGCCGGGCAGGACGAGGCCGTCGTAGTCGTCGGCGGACGCATCGGCCACCGCGACGTCGGCGTCGAAGCTGTCACCCTCCTCGACGTCGTTGTTGAACGCCTGCACCTTGTCCTTCTCCGGCGCCACCAGCGTCGGCGTCGCGCCGGCCTGCTTCACCGCGTCCCACGGCGTCGTCAGCTCGACCTGCTCGGCACCGGAGTTGGCGACCAGGAATGCGATGCGTTTGCCGTTGAGTTCGTCGGCCATGAGTTCTCCTCTCCACGACCGGCCTGCGCCGGTTCGTCGAAGACGTTCCCGGGTTGTCGTTCGTTTGCACGGGGGCCCGACGGGGTACGCGCGAGACAACGGTCGATGCGCCGGCCGAACTTCAGCAGGAAGTTGTCATGACCAGCTCGCCAACGTTGAGCGCCGTCGCGCTCGTGTGCACGCTCAGCCCCTCGCCGACCAGGTCCAGCAGCGAGCTCATCGCGCGGCAGGTCCTCGACGCGCTCGGCGAACACGGCGTCGCCGGCGACCTCATCCGGGTGGTCGACCACGACGTCAAGCCCGGTGTACAGCTGGACATGGGTGACGGTGATCAGTGGCCGGCGATCCGCGAGCGCGTGATCGCTGCGGACATCCTGGTGCTCGCGACGCCGACGTGGATGGGCCAGCCGAGCAGCGTGTGCGCACGGGTATTGGAACGCTTGGACGCCGAGCTGTCCGAGACCCGCGACAACGGCCATCTGTACACGGCGGGCAAGGTCGCGGTCGCCGCAGTGGTCGGCAACGAGGACGGCGCGCACCACATCAGCGCAATCATCTTCCAGGCGCTCAACGATGTCGGTTACACCCTCGCCGCGCAGGCCGTCACCTACTGGAACGGCGAGGCCATGCACGGCACCGACTATCAGGATCTCGACGAGACGCCCGCGGGCACTGCGAGTACGACCAAGGCCGCGGCGGCCAACGCCGCGCACCTGGCGCGGCTGCTGCGGGCGGACAATTACCCGCCGCCGCAGTGACACCCGCACAATGACCCGGTGACCGGCACGCCGATGCTCGACGCGTGCCCGAAACGGATGGTCTACGGGCCTTGCGGCGGCGCGCACCCGGACGGCACCTGCGAAGTCGTGGCCGCGCCCTGCACCTTCCCGGCGCCGACACCGCTGCCGGCCGGTGCCGAGCGTGACAGCGTGCCGCTGCACTCGGTGCCGTTGGTGTTGACGGACTTCAGCACCCCGCCGTTCGACCAGGCGGCAGTGCGCCGCACCGCGGCAATCCTCGCGCCCAGCTGCGACGCCGTGCTGGTCGGCGAGCACCAGGACCGCCCGGATTTCCCGCCCACGTTGTTCGCACAGTTGCTGCGCGACGCCGGCCTGCGGCCGTGGATCACCCTGGCCTGCCGCGACCGCAACCGGGTCGGGCTCGAGCAGGAGCTGCGCGGGCTGCGCCAGGTCGGCGCGGCGGCCGTGCTGTGCGTGACCGGAGACGCGCGCGCGTACGACGTGCGGCCCGATGTGACCCAGGTCTTCGACCTGGACGGACCGCGGCTGGCCATGCTCGCCGCCGACGAGGGCCTGCCGGTCGCGGTCCCGGAGACGATCACCGCCGCTCCCGTCACCGCGCGGCCGCGCAGGCTGGTCGACAAGCAGCGGTGCGGCGCGTCGGTCGCGGTGCTCAATCACGTGGCCGACCCGGCGGAGGTGGCCGCGTTCGTCGCGGCGGCCCGCGACCTCGGCCTGACCATCCCGGTGATCGCCGCGGTGGCGGTGTACACCGACGCGGAGTCGGCCGCGTCGTTGAGCGGGTTGCCGGGCCTGGCCCTCGACGAGACCAGCGTGCGCAGCGTGCTGGGCGCCGGCGATCCGCGCAGCGCCGGCATCGACGTCGCGCTCACCGAGGCGCGACGACTGTTGGCCATCGAGGGGGTGGTCGGGGTGAACGTCTCCGGCCAGGCCTCGGCACGCGGCTGGGAGCACGCCGCGCGGGTCAAGGCCGAACTCGGCGAACGCATCCGGGGGGCGGCATGAGCGCGGAGGCGATGGACGCCGAGTTCGACACGGTCGCCGCGTGGACGGCGCAGGTCGCGCTCGACCTGGGCGAGGACTTCCACGTGCCGGCCGGGTGTCGCGGCAGCGGCAGCCCGCCCGCGCTGGACTGGCTGCTCGACCGGATGCAGTTGCGGCCCGGGGCACGGCTCGTCGACGTCGGCGCCGGCGTGGGCGGCCCGGCCGAGTACGCCCGCCGCCGGCACGGTGTGCGGCCGGCGCTCTTCGAGCCCGAGCCTGGCGCGTGCCGCGCGGCCCGACAGTTGTACGCCGCTCCGGTGGCCATCGCCGACGCCACGGCGTTGCCCGCCAGGGACGCAGGCGCGGACGCGGCGTGGGCACTCGGGGTGCTGTGCACGATGGCCGACCACGGCGCAGCGCTTTCCGAACTGCGGCGCGTGGTCGTCCCGGGCGCGCGGATCGGGTTGCTGGTACTCGTCGCGAACACCGATCACCTACCGCGGCAGCCCGAGGGCAACAACTTCCCGACCGACGACTCGCTCGCGCGCTCGCTCGCCGCGGCCGGCTTGCGCGTCGTGGATCGCGTGGCCGAGCCGGATCTCACCGAACGCATCGACGACGACTGGGCGCAGCGCACCGAACGCGTCGAGGACGAGCTGGAACGCCGGTACGGCTCGCAGGATGCGTGGTCGACCGCTCAGCACCAGTCGGCCGTCCTGGGCGAGCTGATGCGCGACGGCCACATCGCGACCCACCTGCTGGTGCTCGAGTCCTGACGCCGTTGGTCGAGCACACCGAGGACGGGCGTTACATCGTCGTCGACGGGCGCCGGTGGCGAGCAACCGACCCGGCGATCCCCGAAGAGCGCGCCGCCGAACTACGCAAGAACCTGATGGCCTGGCGCCGCGAGGTCGGCAAGACATCGGGCGCGGCACGGCGGCGCGCCCGCGACGGTGTGCAGGCCGCGAAGGTCGCGCTCGGCGAGCGCGGCACGCCGTGGTGGGAGCAGAGCGACGCCGACCGTCGTGCGCGCTGGTCCGCGCATCTCGACATGCCTGGCTGAACCCGGCGGGCAGCACTTGACTGGTTCCAGAAAAGGGTGCTTCGGCCGGGATCGTGCGGGTTCAAGTGGGTACGCCACCCGTGACCTGTTGCGGCCGCGTGGCGTGTGCCCGGGCCGGTAGCTACCCAGCCCAGGAGGCGCCCATGACGACAGCACCCGAGAAGTACACGACCACCAACAGCGGCGCGCCGGTCGAGAGCGACGAACACTCGCTGACGCAGGGCGAGGCCGGCGGCATCCTGCTGCACGACCACTATCTCATCGAGAAGATGGCGCAGTTCAACCGCGAGCGGGTGCCCGAGCGCGTGGTGCACGCCAAAGGCGGCGGCGCGTTCGGCGAGTTCGAGGTGACGAACCCGGAGATCGCGCAGTACACCAAGGCCGACTTCCTGCAGCCGGGCAAGAAGACCGAGATGCTGGCTCGGTTCTCCACCGTTGCCGGCGAGCAGGGCTCCCCCGACACCTGGCGTGACCCGCGCGGTTTCGCGCTGAAGTTCTACACCGAAGACGGCAACTACGACATGGTCGGCAACAACACGCCGGTCTTCTTCGTCAAGGACCCGATGAAGTTCCAGGACTTCATCCGCTCGCAGAAGCGGC